>JAKFVA010000039.1 GCA_021732385.1 Burkholderiales bacterium
TGGCGGCGATTTGGGCTGGGCCAATCCAGGCCAATTTGTGCCCGAGTTTGAAGACGTGCTCAATACGCTGGCACCCAACCAGATCAGCGACCCCGTGGTATCACGCTTTGGCGTACACCTGATTCAAGCGCTGGAGCGCCGCGTCACCACACTGAGCGAGCGAGAGCAGCGCGATATCGCACGCGGCCTGTTGCGTGAGAAAAAAACCGAGCAGGCGCTGAGCGCCTGGGTACAGGAGGTGCGTGGCCGGGCCTATGTGGAGCTGCGTGAGCCACCTCAATAAATGAGGCTCCCACGCGCCACTATTTTGTGCGGGTCGCTGCCCCCGAGGTGGCGGCGTTTTGCTTTGGGGCGGCCCGGTGGCAGAAATTGCCCTAGTGCTTTGCGCCATTTGAAAGCATCGGAGCTTAAGCGCTTGTGAGGCATATTCCGCGCAAGCGCTTTGGCCAGCATTTTTTGACGGATGCGACCATTATTGGTGCCATCGTGGACGCGATTGCGCCCGAGGCCGGGCAGCAAATGGTGGAAATCGGCCCCGGTCTGGCGGCCATGACGCAGCCGTTGGTCGAGCGCCTTGGGCACTTGACGGTAATCGAGCTTGATCGCGATCTCGCAGCCCGTTTACGCGGACATGGCCAGCTCACGGTGGTTGAATCGGACGTCTTAAGGGTGGATTTCAGTCAAATCAGCCAGTCTGGTTTGCGCGTAGTGGGCAACTTGCCTTACAACATTTCCACGCCCATCTTGTTTCACCTGTTGCCTTTTGCCCATGGCGTGATTGACCAGCACTTCATGCTGCAAAAAGAAGTGGTTGACCGTATGGTGGCTAAGCCGTGCACCGCTGATTACGGTCGCTTGAGCGTCATTCTGCAATGGCGTTATGCCATGGAAAACGTGTTGCATGTGCCACCCGAGGCGTTCAATCCACCGCCAAGAGTTCAAAGTGCGCTGGTACGTATGCTGCCCCATGCCAAGCCCGTGGCGCTGGACGTGCTGCTGCTGTCAGCACTGGTGCAAGTGGCGTTCAGCCAGCGCCGCAAACTGATGCGCCACAGCCTGGGGCCGTGGCTGGCGCAGCGCAGTTATGACGGCAATTTCGACTTGGCACGCCGGGCCGAAGAAGTGCCGGTGCAGGCCTACCTGGATCTAGTGCGCGAACTGGCCTGACCGCGCAACGGCCAAGCCAGCGGCTGGATTACGCGGCGTTAAGCCAGTAATGCGCGTTGAACGGGCTGCTCATGCGCAACGCCAAGGGCGATACGTCGAGCAGCTTGTCGGTTGGCATTTTCTCGCCAATCTCAACGCTGGGGGTAATTTCTATGCCGTTGAGGTTGCCGCTGGGGCTTGCCTCATTCGCCCGTTCTGCTTGGCTGGTGTGTGCAGAACGGGCTACAGAAAAGAATAGAAGCAGCGAAAAGGTATTTTTTTCTCCGCCCAGTAATCGGCGGCATCGCGGAAGATGTCCAGCAGCTGTTCGCGCGCCTCCTTGTCAAACTTGGCGTGCGCAGGCACATGCTCCAGCACCACCACAAAACCGGGCTGCTGACCGGACTTGTGCAGCGGGTCGGTCATGCAGTCGTACAAGGCATCAAAGTTCTTGCCGAAGTGGCTCGGAAAAGTGAATTGCGCGGCAATCAGGCCCAGCACGTCCTGCTTGGACTGGGCCTGGGCCAAGTTGGCATATAAAAAGTGCTGACCCAGGTGCTGGGCCGCCTCTTGCAAATCCTGTACACGAAAAGCCCGAATCGACTGAACGATGTTGGGTCTGACTGCACGAAGTGTGATGTCCATCTCCGTAACTCTTTCTAGTATCAAATACTCAATAACTGCCTGAACCTGCGGGCCCGTTTTGGCGGGCCACCTTTTTTATTTGCCTAATTCACAATCTGGCGAAAACTCGCGTAATGGTCTGCTGTGTAATAGCAGGCATCAGGCTGGCGGGCCTGGCCACCACAAACAATGCGCTTTGCGCCCCGACTGCGCATCCCGGGCGTCTTCACGGTGTATTCCAGGTAGTAACCGTTTTTCTGCCGCGGTAGCAAACGCTCCCGATTGCCAAAAACAGTGCCATCCTTGTCAAATGGAAAAGGCCCACCTTGAGCAATCAAGGCGTAGGTCTGACGGCCCTCTTTGGGCAGCTCAGCCAACGCCATGGTTTTGCCGACCAACGCCCCCTCACCCGCTGGCCCCTTGGCCAACACAATCCCGGCGCCACTTGCCACTGCGCCCCAAACAAGCATGGCCGCCACGGCGCGGCAAACCAGGGCCTTGCCTGCAGCATGGGACGAGCTACAGCCCCGGTAACCCGGCTGGTGCGGGAACACCTGACCTGCGCTGTTCATCAAACTGCTGACTTTCATGTGGCCTGCATTTACAGCAGGCTTTTTTGCGATGCCGCCTGCTGTAACCATCTACATGACAGGTGGCGGCTACCCCTATTTGCGCCAAGCCGGTGCACTTCGCCAGCTTAAAAGGTAAATTCCAAGCCAACAATTGTGACGGAATTAGCAAAAAAGCGCAAGACCCTGCTCAAAAATTAAGCAGAATCTCGTGGATTAAAACAGTGGTCAGCCAATAAAATAGTAAGTGACCACTGTTTTAATTTTCCTTACCTGACGGCGTTTGCATCGGCGACGGTGAGTGCGGTCATATTGACCACCCGGCGCACGGTGGTGCTGGCTGTCAGGATGTGAAGCGGGCTGGCCGCTCCCAATAGTACGGGGCCAATTGCAATATTGCCGCCAGCAGCTGTCTTGAGCAGGTTGTAGGAAATGTTGGCAGCATCGATGTTCGGGAAAACCAGTAGATTGGCATCACCGGCCAAGGTGCTGTTGGGCATGATGGCGGCGCGCTGGTGTGCATCAAGTGCCACGTCGCCGTGCATTTCGCCATCAACTTCCAGCCAAGGGGCCGACAGCCGTAACAGATCCAACGCCTGGCGCATCTTGATGGCGCTGGGCAGGTTGCTGGAGCCAAAGTTGGAATGTGACAGCAGTGCGGCTTTAGGGCGGATGCCAAAGCGCATCATTTCCTCGGCGGCCAGGGTGGTAATTTCGGCCAATTCGGCGGCGCTGGGGTCGGCGTTGACATGGGTGTCCACCAGGAACACCTGCCGGTCGGGCAGCAGCAGGCCATTCATGCAAGCGTAAGTGCTGACCCCGGCACGCTTGCCAATAACCTGGTCCACATACTGCAGGTGCATGGCAGTGGTGCCCCAGGTGCCGCAAATGGCACCATCCACCTCGCCCTTGTGCAGCATCATGGCGGCAATCAGGGTCAGGCGGCGGCGCATTTCAATCTTGGCCACTTGCACCGTAATGCCGCGCCGCTCGGTCATGCGGTGGTAGGTTTGCCAGAAGTCGCGGTAGCGGTGGTCTTGCTCGACGTTGACCACATCGTAGTCAGTGCCTGCTCTCAGGCGCAGGCCAAACTTGACAATGCGCTGCTCGATGATGGCCGGACGGCCAATCAGCGTGGGCCGGGCCAGGCCCTCGTCCACCACAATCTGGCAGGCGCGCAGGATGCGCTCTTCTTCGCCCTCGGCATAGGCCACACGCTTTTTCAAGGCCTTTTTGGCGGCATTGAAAATCGGCTTCATGGTGGTGCCCGAAGCATAGACAAAGCTTTGCAGCCTGTCGCGGTAGGCGTCCATGTCCTTGATGGGGCGCAGCGCCACGCCGGAATCAAACGCTGCCTGCGCCACGGCAGGCGCAATCTTCATCATCAGGCGCGGGTCAAACGGCTTGGGTATCAAGTACTCGGGGCCAAAGGCCAGCTGCTCGCCCGCGTAAGCCGCGGCCACTACTTCGCTTTGCTCGGCTTGTGCCAATTGCGCAATGGCATGCACAGCGGCAATTTCCATCTCAACCGTGATGGTGGAGGCGCCCGCATCCAGTGCGCCACGGAAGATGTAGGGGAAACACAGAACGTTGTTGACCTGGTTGGGGTAGTCGGTGCGGCCGGTGGCCATGATGGCATCGCTTCGCACGGCCTTAACCTCTTCCGGCAGGATTTCCGGTGTGGGGTTGGCCAGCGCCAGTATCACGGGCTTGGCAGCCATCTTGGACACCATCTCGGCTTTAAGCACACCACCGGCAGACAGACCCAGAAAGATGTCGGCCCCGGCAATCACCTCGCCCAGGGTTCGCAACGGCGTGGTTTGCGCGAACTGGATTTTGTCTTCATCCATCAGCTCGGTGCGCCCCGCATAGACCACGCCCGCTAGGTCGGTTACCCAGATGTTCTCGCGCGGAATGCCGAGTTTGACGAGCAGCCCCAGGCAGGCCAGCGCGGCGGCACCCGCTCCCGAGGTCACCAGCTTGATTTTTTTCGGGTCTTTGCCGACTACTTTGAGGCCATTCAGGATGGCCGCCCCCACCACAATGGCCGTGCCGTGCTGGTCGTCATGAAAGACCGGAATCTTCATGCGCTCGCGCAGCTTGCGCTCCACATAAAAACAGTCGGGCGCCTTGATGTCTTCCAGGTTGATACCGCCAAAGGTAGGCTCCAGCGCAGCGATGATGTCAACCAGCTTGTCGAGGTCGTGCTTTTCGTTAATTTCAATATCGAAGACGTCAATGCCGGCAAACTTCTTAAACAGGACGGCTTTGCCCTCCATAACCGGCTTGGCTGCTAGCGGCCCGATATCACCCAGGCCCAGCACTGCCGTGCCGTTGGTAATGACGGCCACCAGATTGCCACGCGCGGTGTACTTGAAGGCGTTTGCCGGATCCAGCACAATTTCTTCGCACGGTGCAGCCACACCGGGGGAATAGGCCAGCGACAAGTCGTGTTGATTGATCAGCTGCTTAGTAGCTGCAATGGCAATTTTTCCGGGGGTGGGGAACTCGTGGTATTCGAGTGCGGCGCGGCGCAGCTCGGTGCGTTTTTCCGCGCGCGGATCGGGATGGCTGGAAGTCAAAAGCGTCTCCTGGGCAAGTGTTGGCCATGGCAACCATCGCGACCCTTTGCGAGTGACTGCACTGTGCGTCTTATTTTGACGTCATTAGGCGACAGATTGTAGGTTGAATCGCGATTTCGCGATGTGAAAAATGCACGCCTCCAGTCCGGGCGCGCTACTAAACAAATAGCGTTGTATGCGCATATGGCAGGGGTGGCTGGTTGATCGTGCATAACCAGGATTCAATCAGACGGCCAAGCGAGGCAACCACCCGGCGGGCAGTGCGGCCAGGTCGGCGGGCTCGTCAATGTCAGTCAGGGCCGCGCCTTGCCAGACTTGCCAGCCCAGCGCGGCGCAACGCAGCAGGGTTAGCGCGGCTACCACCGGTGTGCTCCAGGGCATTTGGCTGAACAACGACGCGTCATGGCGCTTGAGGCCCAGCAGGCAATAGCCGCCATCGGTGGCAGGCAGTAGTACGGCATCAGCGCGCCGTAATTGCTCTGCGGCCTGGCGTAACAACGCAGCATCCAGCGCCGGGCAATCGGTGCCAATCAAAAGTACGGCAGGCGAGCGGGCCAGCGCCTGCAGGCTGGCGCGGGCAAGGCGCGCGCCCAGGTCGCCCTCGCCCTGGGCGGTGCAAACCACACCGTTAGGCAGCGTGACGCCGTGCCAGTCAGGGTGGTCGATGGCCGGGCTGGCGCACAACTCTACCGGGCCAAGCTGCGCGGCCACGGCTTGTGCCAGGGTATGGGTCAGCATGCGCTGGGCCAGGGCGGCGGCGGCGCTGGCACCCAGCGCCGGTATCAACCGGGTCTTGACCTGGCCCGGTTGCGGGGCCTTGGCAAAGACCACTATGCGGGTGGCCGCTGAGGCGAAAGCATGCGTTGCCATGGCTGCTCTAGTGGTAGATACGTGCCAGTTCTTGTGCCGGAATGCCACGCCAATAAGCCCAACGCAAGCGCCACATCAGAAATACGGTGTGCCAAACACCGTATTGCTCCCAGCGGCGCCCCGAGGTGATAACCGCTTGCGCAAGGCACGCGGGTGCCGACAAGGCGCGCAGGCGTCGCGAGAGTTCAATGTCTTCCATCAAGGGCTGGTCGGGAAACCCACCCACGGCCCTAAATACGTCAGTCGTCATGAACATCGCCTGATCGCCCGTAGAGATGCCCGTCAGGCGCGAGCGCAAGTTCATCATGGCGCTGACGAGTCGCAGCAGGGGCAAGCGGCTGTCAATGCGCACATTGAAGCGCCCCCATAGCGGCGCCTGTGGCGCGGCCTGATGCAGTGCCTGCAAAACCAGTTGGTCAGCCGCATCAGGCAGCTGTGTGTCGGCATGCAGAAAAAGCAGCACCTCGCCGCTGGCGTGGGCTGCGCCGTAATTCATCTGGCGGGCACGGCCACGTGCGCTGGTCAGCGCCATAACGCCGTGCTGGCGGGCAATGGCCAGGCTCTGGTCGGTGCTGCCGCCATCAACCACGATGAGTTGCACCTGGCGTGTGCTCAATCGGGCAAGCGAGGCTAAGGTAAATGGCAGCACGGCCGCCTCATTGAGCACCGGAATAATGACGGACAGCAGCGGGCGCGAAGCGGCCATGCGCTAATCAACCAGTGCACCGCCACAACTGCTACCTTGGCCGGCAGTGCAGCCATAACAATGGTCCGCCACACGAATGGGCTGCTGGTGGTAGTCGGTGTGCAGCAAATCGCGCAGGTGTGCGCGCTCGCCCGGCGCGGCGGCACCCAGTGGCAAACCCAGTTGCTGGTTGAAATCGCAGTCGTACAAAAAGCCCAGCCAGTCCACACTGACGGTATTGCGGCACATCACGCCGGGCAAATTGGCATGGGCATGGCTGCCCTTGAGTAAGGCCATGTAGCTGGCAAAGGTGCCCTTGGACACCAGGGTTGAGCCAAAGCGCTGAATCGGCATGTTGGCCAGCACAAACAGCTCGTTGAAAACAATGCCAAAGTGCTTGCTTAACTCGCGTTTGTAATCGGCCTGCAAGCTGGACTGTGATGGCGGCAGTACAGCACCCTGGGGGTTGTAGACCAGGTTCAGTGCCAGGCCGGAACCGCTTTGTCCATAGCCCAGCGCATTGAGCTGCTGCAAGGCCGCGATGCTTTTGTCAAACACGCCTTCACCACGTTGTTTGTCCACATTGACCAAGCTGTAGCATGGCATGGAGGCCACCACTTCAACCCGGTGCTGGGCCAAAAACGCAGCCAGGCCTTCTTGGCCCGGCTCAAACAAAATCGTCAGGTTGCAGCGGTCAATGACTTTCACGCCCAGCGCGCTGGCTTGCGCCACCAATGCACGAAAGCCCTCATGCAACTCGGGTGCTCCGCCGGTCAAATCCAGTGTCTGCATACGGCGCTTAGCCAGGACCTGCGCGATCAGCGCCAGGGTTTGTGCATCCATCATCTCGGTGCGATTGGGTCCGGCATTGACGTGGCAATGAACGCAGCTCTGGTTGCAGCGGTAGCCCAGGTTGACTTGCAGCGTGGTCAGCGGTTGACGCGAGATTGCAGGAAAGTCGGATTTTTGGAGCAACGGAAGCGTGGCGTGCATGCGGTGGTTTTGTAGAGGTTGGATTCAATAGCGGCGAAACAAAGCGGGGCCAAGAAAACTTAACGCAATAACGGGGCCAGCGCGGCGCGTGCAGCTGCAGGCATGGCGTCCAGAGACGTTACCAGGCCTGTAGCCAGTGCCAGGTGCGACTCGCAAGCGGGCTGGCTAGTTCCCAGAATACGAATCGCGTGCGCGGCAATGTGTTGGGCATGACCAGCGTTTTGCATCAGGTTCGCAATGGCCATGCTGGCATTGACCTGTGCCTCGCGCGGGTGCCAACAGTCATAGTCGGTCACCATAGCCAGCGTGGCATAGGCCATTTGTGCCTCGCGCGCTAATTTGGCTTCGGGCATGTTGGTCATGCCAATCACGCCGGCCCCCATGCTGCGGTACCACTGGGACTCGGCCAGGCTGGAGAACTGCGGGCCTTCAATGCAAACATAGGTGGCACCCTGGTGCAGCGTGATGGCGGCATTTTTCTCGGTGTTGACCTGCGCCACGGCCTGCACCAGCGCTGCCCGCACCACAGCACTTGTGGGCTGCGCCATGGATACATGCGCTACTGCGCCTTGACCAAAAAATGTACTGGCGCGTGAGCGCGTGAGGTCGATGAACTGGTCAGGCAAGACCATGTCAAGCGGCTTGAATTCTTCCTGCAATGAGCCGACAGCGGAGAACGACAACACATAGCGTACCCCCAATTGTTTGAGCGCATGAATATTGGCGCGGTACGGCACCTCCGATGGAATCAGCCTATGGCCGCGGGCATGGCGAGCAATGAAGGCGACGGGTACGCCATGGACCGTGCCCGTCACCACCACATCAGACGGTGCGCCAAAAGGCGTGTGCAGGGTGTGCTCGCGCACCTCGTGCAGCGCATCCATTTGGTAGAGGCCGCTGCCGCCGATAACACCCACCAACGCTTGGGGAATTTGACTGCTCATGGGATTGCCTCGCGCATCAGCGCTTCAATCTCGTCGGGGTTGACGGGAACGCCGCGGGAAACCAGCTCACAGCCGCTCTCGTTGACGATGGCATCGTCCTCAATCCGGATACCGATATTCCAGAACTGCTCGGGCACGCCTTCGGTGGGGCGCACGTAGATGCCAGGCTCCAGGGTCAGTACCATGCCTGGGCGCAAAACACGGCTCTCGCGGTTGATGATGGCTTCGCCGCTCAGCGGGTCCTGGCGCACGCTGGGCGTTGCCGGTTTGTTGGGCGAGGACTCCACATAGCTGCCGCAGTCATGCACATCCATGCCCAGCCAGTGGCTGGTTCGGTGCATGTAAAACGCAAAATAGGCGCGCTTTTCAATCACATCCTGCAAACTGCCCACCTTGTTTTTGTCCAGCAACCCCAAATGAAGCATCCCTTGTGCCAGCACCTCTACGGCAGCCTCATGCGGGTCGGTAAAGCGCGCGCCTGGCCGGGTGGCGGCTACCGACGCCTCTTGCGCAGCCAGGACCAGTTCATACAGCGCGCGCTGCGGGCTGGTGAAGCGGCCGTTGGCTGGGAAGGTGCGGGTGATGTCGCTGGCGTAGCCATCTAGCTCGCAGCCAGCGTCAATCAACACCAGATCACCACTGCGCACCGGTGCGGCATCGGCGCGGTAGTGCAACACGCAGGCATTGGCCCCAGCGGCAACAATAGAGCTGTAAGCCGGGTACTGTGAGCCCTGACGGCGAAATTCGTGCAGCAGTTCGGCGTCCAGATGGAACTCGCGCACGTCCTGACCTTGACGCAACATGCGGGCAGACAGCTGCATCGCGCGGATATGCCCAATAGCGCTGATTTGTGCAGCCCGGCGCATAGTGGCCTGCTCGTGGGCGTCCTTGAAGAGGCGCATTTCATCAAGCACGGCGCACAAGTCGTGTTGTTGGCCAGGGCATTGCACGCCAAAACGCACCCGGGCACGTACCTTGCCCAGCCACATTGCCACTTGACCCTCCAGGCCGTCGTGGGTAGCGAAGGGGTACCAAACGCTGGTTTGATTTTCCAGTAGACGCGGTAGTTGCGTGTCCAGGTTGGCAATGTCATGCGCGGCATCAATTGCCAGCAGGGCAGGCGCGGCTTGTGGGCCCAGCCGTAAGCCATCCCAGATTTCACGCTCGGGGTCTTTGGGTTGGCAAAACAAGGTGGTGTGGCCCCGGCTGTCGATGACCAGGCAGGCATTGGGCTCGGTAAAGCCGCTCAGGTAGTAAAAATAGCTGTCGTGCCGGTATAAATAGTCGCTGTCGCGGTTGCGCGAACGCTCTGGCGCCGTCGGGATAAGGGCAATGCTGTCCGGGCCCAGGGCGGCTGCCAGCCGGGCGCGGCGCGCGGCGTAAATCGACGCATTGAAATCAGGCGGCAGTGTGGTGACTTGCATGGTGGGTATTAAGCTGGATCAGGCGCTCTGGTGTTCCTACATCAGTCCAAGCGCCCGCATACAAGCTGGCACTGACTTTGCCATTGTCCATGGCCGTGCGCAACAACGCCGCCAAAGGGGCTACTGTGCCGCCGGGGTTGCCAAATGGAATCAGGCACCAAGGCGGCGCAAACAAGGCGCGGCGGTACAGGGCAATACCTGAGAACGTGAATTTTGTGTCGGCTGCGTTCAGGGCGAGCCCATCTGCGGCCAGCCCGAAATCGCCCGCTAAATGGTGCGCAGGATTGGGCACCAGCCACAGGTGGGCCAGCTGGCCGCTACCGGCAAAGTGCTGCATGGCGCTGGGCGCAAACACAAAGTCCGGGGCAAACACATCGCCAGCCACGGCCCAGAACATTTCGTCCAACTGCGGCAAGGCGCGTGCAATGCCACCGGCTGTTTCGAGGGCATGGCCAAAGTCCACGCCTTCGTTGGAGTACGAAATTGATAGCGAAAGGCGCTTGCCAGTTGGGGGCTGCAGATCAAAAAGATTTGAAAAATAAGCGGGAATCTGCGCGCCCAACCACGCGGTATTCACCACCACGCGGGCCAGTCCGCCATGCGCCAGCGCTTCCAGGTGCCATTGCATCAGGGGTTTGCCGCGCACCTGCAGTAGCGGCTTTGGCGTGACGTCGGTCAACGCCCCCATGCGCACACCGCGGCCGGCCGCCAGCACAATAGCTTGTGCCAGTATGCTCATGGCGTGTGATGGGCGGCGCGTTGGGCTTGCATGGCAACACTGTAGAGCATGCCAAATCGCGCAGCGCTACAGCCGTTAAAATTACCGTTTTTGCATTGTCGGCCCCGCGGCTGGCTGCCTGCCATGACACTCAACAACAGCCCAACAACCCCGGCAATCTGCGCCGATATGGCCAACGCCATACGCGCCCTGGCCATGGACGCTGTGCAACAAGCCAACTCCGGCCATCCCGGTGCCCCCATGGGCATGGCCGACATGGCAGTGGCGCTGTGGGCGCGGCATTTGCAACACAGCCCGCGCAACCCGCACTGGCCCGACCGCGACCGCTTTGTCTTGTCCAACGGGCACGGCTCCATGCTGATTTATGCCTTATTGCATCTCACAGGTTATGACCTGCCGATGCAGGAGCTAAAAAACTTTCGCCAGTTGCACAGCAAGACAGCTGGCCACCCTGAAGTAGGCATTACGCCTGGCGTGGAAACCACCACCGGGCCGCTGGGCCAGGGCATCAGCAATGCGGTGGGCATGGCATTGGCCGAGAAGCTGCTGGCGGCCGAGTTCAACCGGCCAGGCCATGCAGTGGTCAACCACCACACTTATGTTTTTTTGGGCGACGGCTGCCTGATGGAAGGTGTGAGCCACGAGGCCTGCGCACTTGCCGGGGCCTGGAAGCTGGGCAAACTGGTGGCGCTGTATGACGACAATGGCATCAGTATTGACGGCCAGGTCAGCCCGTGGTTTGTAGACGACACCCCAGCGCGCTTTCGTGCCTATGGCTGGCAGGTGATTGGCCCGTTGGATGGTCATGATGTGGACGCGCTTGACGCCGCAATCGCACAGGCCAAGAAGAGCAGTGACAAGCCCACGCTGATCGTTTGCAAAACCCACATTGGCAAAGGCAGCCCGAACCGCGCCAACACCGCCAAAGCACATGGCGAGCCGTTGGGCGATGATGAAATCAAGCTCACCCGCGAAGCGCTGGGCTGGCCCCATGCGCCGTTTGAGATACCACTGCCGGTATACCAAGCCTGGGATGCCAAGGCCAGTGGCCTGGTCAGAGAGGCTGGCTGGGATGCCCGTTTTGCGGCCTACAAGGTAGCCCACCCGGCCCTGGCTACGGAGCTGGCGCGCCGCATGAAGGGCGACTTGCCCAAGAATTTTGACCAGGCAGTAGTTGATGCCGTGGTAGCAGCGCATACCAAAGCCGAAACCGTGGCCTCGCGCAAGGCCTCGCAACTGGCGCTGGAGGCACTAACGGCGGCCCTACCTGAACTGCTGGGCGGCAGCGCCGACTTGACCGGCTCCAACCTGACCAACACCAAAAGCACGCCGCCCTTGCGCTTTGACGCTGCGGGCCAGGTAGTGCAAACCGCAGAGGGCCAGGGTGGCCGCCACATCAACTACGGCGTGCGCGAGTTCGGCATGGCCGCCATCATGAACGGCCTGGCCTTGCATGGCGGCTTTATTCCTTATGGCGGTACTTTCCTCACATTCAGCGATTACTCGCGTAACGCCATCCGCATGGCGGCGCTGATGAAGCAGCGCGTAGTGCATGTGTTCACACACGACAGCATTGGCCTGGGCGAAGATGGCCCCACCCACCAGAGCATTGAGCATGCGGCCAGCCTGCGGCTGATTCCCAACCTGGATGTGTGGCGGCCCTGCGATACGGCGGAAACCGTGGTGGCCTGGGCGGTGGTGCTGAAAAACAAGCAGCGGCCAAGCGCGCTGCTGCTGTCGCGCCAGAACCTGCCTTATGCGCCCAAGGCGGGACTGGAAGACATTCACAAGGGCGCTTACATCCTGGCTGAACCGGGCGAAGTAGGGCTCAGTAAAAAGACGCAGGCCGTCATCATCGCCACTGGCTCTGAAGTGCAACTGGCCTTGAAGGCCCAGGAGCTGCTGGCTATTGAAAAAATAGCGGTACGCGTGGTTTCCATGCCCAGCACCACCACGTTTGACCGGCAAAGCGCAGCCTACAAGAGCACGGTACTGCCTGCGGGCATTCCCCGGGTGGCGGTGGAGATGGGCGTGTCGGGTGGCTGGTGGAAATACGGTTGCGCAGCGGTGGTGGGTATCGACACCTATGGTGAATCAGCCCCGGCCCCAGTATTGTTCAAGCACTTTGGCTTCACGCCAGAGAATCTGGCTCAGACCGTGCGCCTTGTCTTGCAGGGCCGCGGGTAGGCGGCTCGCATAGCATTACGTCCAGACATGGAAAAACTGACTGGTTATCTGCAGCAATGTGCGTGGTCGCTGCTGTTGGCAGGCCTTCTCCTTGTCTGCGCGGTGGGCTATGCTCACTATAAAGCTGAAGACAAACAAGCGGTGATAGCGAAAGAGGAGCTCACCGTGGCGGCCGGCGAGGTAATCAAGGGTGCGGAGATCACGGTTGAAACCCGGGGGCGTCGTGGCAGGAGCAAGGCAGAGCGCTATTTTGAGTTGACAGTGCGGCCTGATATTGGCGCTGACCAGAAATGGCGCATTGAGCCGCAGGTGGCCAGGGCCACAGTTGAAAAAACCATAGGTCGTCGGGCTCAAGCCAAGCTGGATCCCTCAGAGGGCAACCTGGTCTACGTATTGGCCAGCGAAGGTGAATTTTTGCTGACTTACGGGCAAATGCTGAAAATCATTCAGAACTATGCGCAAGTACAAAAAGCCAACAGCAGCGATCCATTGGTATTGGCTTTGGCTGCCTTGTTGCTCGGGCTGGGCCTTGCAGGCATCTGGCTGCGCCGCAGTTTGGATCCGCCCGATTCACGTGAATTTAAAAACACGCAGATTGACTAGCTGACATCTCACCTAACATTGCTCACCAACCTACACAACTATTCATGAACAACAACAAACAAATCAAACTCGGCATCAACGGGTTTGGGCGCATTGGGCGCATGGTTTTCCGCGCGGCGGTGCAGAACTTTCCCGATATCGAAATCGTGGGCATCAACGACCTGCTGGAGCCCGACTACCTGGCCTACATGCTCAGATACGACAGCGTGCATGGCCGCTTCAAGGGTGAGGTTGCCGTCGATGGCAATACCCTGATTGTCAATGGCAAGAAGATCCGCCTGACAGCAGAGAAAGACCCTGCCGCACTCAAGTGGAACGAGGTGGGCGCCGAGGTGGTGGTGGAATCGACCGGCCTTTTTCTGACCAAGGAGGCCGGTGAAAAGCACCTGGCGGCGGGAGCTAAAAAAGTGGTGCTCTCCGCCCCCAGCAAGGACGACACGCCGATGTTCGTCTTTGGTGTCAACGACAAGACTTATGCTGGCCAGGCGATCATTTCCAATGCATCATGCACCACCAATTGCCTGGCACCGGTGGCCAAAGTGCTCAATGACAAATGGGGCATCAAGCGCGGCCTTATGACCACGGTGCACGCTGCCACTGCCACGCAAAAAACCGTGGACGGCCCGAGCAACAAAGATTGGCGCGGTGGCCGCGGCATTCTGGAAAACATCATTCCTTCGTCCACCGGCGCGGCCAAGGCGGTGGGCGTGGTGATTCCTGAATTGAACAAAAAGCTCACCGGCATGGCGTTTCGCGTGCCCACCTCGGACGTGTCAGTCATTGATCTGACGGTGGAGCTGAACAACCCCGCCAGTTACGCCGAAATCTGCGCCGAGATGAAGGCGCAAAGTCTGGGTGCCATGAAAGGCGTGCTGGCTTACACCGAAGACAAGGTGGTCGCCAGCGATTTCCGGGGCGAGTCGTGCACCAGTGTGTTCGATGCCGAAGCGGGCTTGGCGCTGGACAGCACTTTCGTCAAGGTGGTGAGCTGGTACGACAACGAGTGGGGCTATTCCAACAAGACGCTGGAGATGGTGCGGGTGGTGGCGCGCTAACCCACAGCGCGCGCTGCTGACGGGCAAGCTGGGGCGTTACCCCAGGTGCTTGCCCACAATGCCAGCCAGTTCAAACATCGTTACCTGCGGTTTGCCAAACACCGCCAGCAGCTTGGTGTCAGCATTGATGGCGCGCTTGTTGGCGGCGTCCTGCAGGCCATTGGCTTTGATGTAATCCCACAGCTTTTTAATCACTTGCGTGCGGGCTACGGCCTCGTTGCCAATTACTGCTGCCAGCGCCGCGCTGGGCGTTAAGCCCGCGCTGACTTTGCGTGGCGCTTTAGGCACGGCGGACTTGGCGCTTGCGGTCTTGCCCGCAGGTCGTTTTGCCGCAGTTTTTAGGGCTTTTTTGGCTGCAGTGCCCGCCCCTTTGGCGGATGGCGCTACATTTTTTATAGTGCCCGGTTTGCCTGCCGTTTTGCGTGGCGGGAATTTAGAGGCACGCGGCTCAAATGCAAAATTCACCTTGCCTGCCTCAGCGTCCCAGGCCAGGTAGGCCTTGAACGGACGGCGTGTGCGCATGCTGACAAACTGGTTGAGCAAATCAGTTTTGCCCTCGGTCAGCAGTTTACTCATCTGCTCGCGCGCCACAGGCTGTTGCAAGATGATCTTGCCACTTTTAAAGTCGCAACTCGGCGTGGGCTGTGCCATTGTGGGTACGGATTTCTCGCACAAATAGCTGCTGCCAAACTCAAACACGGTGCTCTTGCACTTGGGGCAGGCACCAAGCGATTCCGTGTCGCCAAAGTCCACCAGCTCGCCGGTTTCCTCGGCCTTCTTGTCATCCCCAAAGTCAAATTCCAGTTTGTAGTTTTTACTCTCGTCGTCTAGCTTGAGCGCCAATTCGGCCACAAACGGCCAACCGGCCTTGGAGCGAAACCCAGTCAAGGGGCCAATCTTGCGCTCGCGCACAAACACCTCCACCTCGCTGGTTTCAAAAGTGCGGCCCGCCGGGGTTTTGGTGAAAGAAAAGCCGCAGCCTTCTGACTTGCCATCTGTGCCGGTACAGCCATAGCGCCGGTAGTTTTCCTTGACCACACCCGCGCAATTCGGGCAGGGCGTACCCAGGGTGACGTAGTCGCCCGGGATGGTGTCGCGGTCGTACTCCTTGGCTTTTTTCACCATGCGCTCGGTCATTTGCGCAATCTCGGCCATAAAGGCATTGCGGCTGAGCTTGCCGTGTTCCATCTGCGCCAGCTTGTACTCCCACTCGCCGGTTAGCTCGGGCTTGGACAGCTCTTCCACGCCCAGGCCGCGCAGCAGCGTCATGAGCTGGAATGCCTTGGCCGTGGGAATCATTTCGCGGCCTTCGCGCAGCATGTATTTCTCGTTGATCAACCCCTCGATGATGGACGCGCGGGTGGCGGGTGTGCCCAGGCCTTTTTCCTGCATCGCCTCACGCAGCTCGTCGTCTTCCACAAATTTGCCAGCGCCTTCCATCGCGCCCAGCAAAGTGGCCTCCGAGTAGCGCGCCGGTGGCCGGGTTTTCAGCGCCTTGGACTCCGCCGATTCGGTGCGCACGGCTTCGCCAGGCTGCACCGCCACCAGTTGCTGGCCCTTGTCGCCTTCTTTGGCATCGGCTACTTCATCGGCCGCTTCCTTGCCGTAAATCGCCAGCCAGCCGGGCTTGACCAAGACCTTGCCTTCGGTCTTGAAGCTGTATGCGTTGACCTGTGAAATCCGGGTCGTCACCGAGTATTCCGCGCTCGGGTAAAACACCGCCATAAAACGGCGCACCACCAAGTCATACAGCTTTTGCTCAGCCTCGCTCAAGCCGCTGGGGGCTTGCAGCGTCGGGATGATGGCAAAGTGGTCGCTGACCTTGGTGTTGTCAAACACCCGTTTGGTCGGCTTGATGTAGCTGTTGTTCAGCGCCAGCAGGGCGTGCGGGGCCAGGTGCCGCATGCCGCTGTCGGCCAGCATGCCAAAGGTTTGCTTGACCACCGGCAGGTAGTCCTCGGGCAGCGCGCGCGAGTCGGTGCGCGGGTAAGTCAGCGCCTTGTGCCGCTCGTACAAGCTTTGCGCCAGTGCCAGCGTGGTCTTGGCCGAAAATCCAAACTTGCCATTGGCCTCGCGCTGCAGGCTGGTCAAATCAAACAGCAGCGGACTGGCCTGGCTGGTGGGCTTGGACTCTTCAGTAACCACCGCGGTTTTGCCGCGCACCGCGTCTGCAATTGCTTGCGCCTCTTGCTGCGTCCATACGCGGTCAGCGCGCTTCTCCGCGTCTTCGGCGTCTTTTTTCCATTGGGTGTTAAACCATTTGGCCGGGTATTCACCGGCCTGCGCCCCAAAGCTGGCATGAATTTCCCAGTAGTCGCGGCTTTTAAAGGCGCGAATCTGCTCTTCGCGCTCCACCACCACCGCCAGCGTGGGTGTCTGCACCCGGCCTACTGTGGTTAAGAAAAAGCCGCCGTCGCGCGAGTTGAAAGCTGTCATGGCGCGCGTGCCGTTGATGCCAACCAGCCAGTCGGCCTCAGAGCGCGAGCGCGCGGCATCGGCCAGGCCCTGCATCTGCTTTTCGCTGCGCAGGCTGTCAAAGCCGTCACGGATGGCCTGCGGCGTCATGCTTTGCAGCCACAGCCGCTGGACCGGCTTGCCCAGTGGCTTGGCTTTGGTGCCAGTGCCGGTGCCAGCGTACTGTTCGATCAGGCGAAAAATCAGCTCGCCTTCGCGCCCGGCATCGCAGGCGTTGATGAGCGCGCCGACATCCTTGCGCTTAGCCTGCTTGACCACGGCATTCAGCCGCGTCTTGGTCTTGTCAACCGGCTTCAGGTCAAAGTAAGGTGGAATTACCGGCAAGTGGGCAAAACTCCACTTGCCGCGCTTGACGTCAAACTCTTCCGGCGCCTGAATCTCCACCAGGTGGCCAACCGCACTGGTCACCACATACTGGTCGTTCTCAAAATGCTCGTCGTGTTTTTCAAACTTGCCCGCGCTTAGTGTGAGCGCACGAACGATGTCCTGCGCCACCGAAGGCTTCTCGGCAATCACCAATGTTTTTCCGACAACTGCGTTTTTCATCTAATTACAATCCCGTTTCCTCGCGTGTGTGCGCGCACGCGCACGCATGTGCATGTATTCAACATACCAAAAAATTCTGACGTGTCAAAAGCCACTTCAAAAATTGTCCCTAAAAAAGCCCGCGGCCGCCTGATCCAGGTGCGCCGCTCCGGCGTGCACGGCAAGGGCGTGTTTGCGCTGCAAAAGATTGCGGTTGGCCAAACCTTGATTGAGTATCTGGGCGAGGTCATCACCTGGGACGAGGCGCAAGAGCGCCATCCGCACAACCCTGAAGACCCCAACCATACCTTTTATTTCCATGTCGATGCCGACCGCGTGATTGACGCCGCGCATGGCGGCAACAGCGCCCGCTGGATCAACCACGCCTGCGCGCCCAACTGCGAAGCCGATGAGCAGGATGGCCGCATCTTCATCAAGGCCCTGCGCGCCATTGCCCCCGGTGAAGAACTGAGCTACGACTACGGTCTGATGATTGATGAGCGCTACACCAAGGCGCTCAAGGCCGAATACCCCTGCTGGTGCGGCGCAGCACAATGTCGCGGCACTTTGCTGGCACCCAAGCGCAGGCGCTGAACCATGATCTGGCCGTCTGAAGCCATATGGGAAGCGGTGGTGCCCGATTTACCGGGCTTCACGGTCGAGGTGCTGCCGCAGACGGACTCGACCAACAGCGAGCTGATGCGCCGCGCCAAGGCCGGTGACCAGCCCCCCATTTTGCTGGTGGCCGAGCACCAAACCGGTGGGCGCGGCCGCATGGGGCGGCAGTGGCACAGCGCGAGCGCCGCAGTGCCGGGCCAGCCCTTAGGCAGCCTGACTTTTTCTTTTGGTCTGCCGTTTAACCCGGCTGACTGGTCGGGTCTGTCGCTGGCGGTGGGTGTCAGTGTGGCCGACAGCCTGGATCCAGGGCGCTTGTTGGGCAAGGCTGATGGCGGCACGGGCCTGGGCCTTAAATGGCCCAATGACCTGCTTTGGCAACAGCGCAAACTCGCGGGCGTGCTGATTGAAACCGCACTAATGGGGCCGCAACGCTATGTTGTAGTGGGTATAGGCCTGAACGTGTTGCCGGTCGTTGCGCCCGACCTGCAAACCCCATCCGCTTGGCTGGATGAATTGCTGCCTGGCCTGGGTGCCGCCGGGGCCTTGCAGCATATTGCTGCGCCGCTTGTGCAAACCCTGCTGGCCTTTGAAAGCCTGGGCTTTGCGCCGTTTCAGGCCCGCTTTCAGGCGCGCGACGCGCTGCTTGAGCAGCCAGTGCGGCTCAGTGACGGCACAACCGGCACAGCGCTGGGCGTCACAGAAACCGGGGTGCTCAAAGTGCATACCGCACAGGGCCTGCAAATCGTGGCCAGCGCCGAGGTCAGTGTGCAGCGCATGCCCGGCCCACCGCTTGCAGTTGCCTGACCATGTTGCGACTTTTGGTCTTGCTGCTGCTGCTAGCCAACGGGACTTACTTTGTCTGGTCGCAAGGCATGCTGCGAGAGTTTGGTCTGGCGCCGGCGCTGCAAGGCGAGCCGCAGCGCCTGGCGCAACAGACACAAGCCGCCAGCTTGCGCATCTTGCCAGCCAGTGAAGCACGCGCGCTTGAGGCTGCCGCCAGTGCGGCGACGACAGCGCGCTTGGCCAGCAGCCTCGCCGTGCAAGACAAGTCATTGACCAATTGTCTGCAGGCCGGTTTTTTTGATGAGCCACAAGCACGGAAATTGCGCCCAGCGCTGGTTGCGGCTCTGGGCACGGCCAGCTGGAGCCTAGACGCCGTCCAGCAAAGCACGCGCTGGCTGGTTTACATGGGCAAGTACGGCACACCGGAGCTGCTGCAAAAAAAGCGTGTTGAGTTGCGTGAAATCCAGGTGCCTTTTACCGAGGTCAGTCAGGTCGGGCTGGCGCCAGGCTTGTCGCTGGGCGTTTTTGAAAACCAGGAAGAGGCCAACAACGCCTTGGCGCGTTTGAACAGACAAGGCGTGCGCACGGCCAAGGTGGTGCCCCAGGAGGTGGTGCAAGAAGGCTACTTGCTCAAGTTACCCGAAGCAGGCGATAGTCTGCGCGCCAGGGTGGACGCACTGGGGGATGTGATGGCGGGCAAGACCCTGCAAGCCTGCCCCTGAAAGACGCGCCGGTGCATGCTTGCTTGCGTGCAGGCGCGCGTTTGCCATGGGCTTTGCTGGCCCATAAAGTTTGACGTTTGGAGAGCATGAAATGAGTTTGACGCTGTACTACGCCTCGGGTGCCTGTTCTTTTGTGCCGCATGTGCTGCTGGAGTCGCTCGGGGTGCCGTTTGAACCAGTGCCGGTCAAGCTGCACAAAGGCGAGCACCTGGGCGATGCCTACAAAGTTATCAATCCGCGCAGCCAGGTGCCGGTGCTGGTTGATGGCGGGCACACCATCACGCAGATCGTGGCCATCGTCAGTTACCTGGATGCCTGCCACCCCCAGGCGCTGGTGCTGCCGTCCGCGCCGCTGGCACGGGCCCGCGCACTGGAGATTTTGAGCTGGATGAACAACAGCGCGCACATCACGTTTGCGCACATCTTCATGCCACACAAGTTCACTGACGAGGCCGCCGCCCACGCCGCCATGAAAACCTACAACCAGCAGCAATACCGCGCTGTGCTGCAAGAGCTGCAAGCCTTGGTGACTGCGGCGGCAGCCAATGGCACCGGTTGGCTGGATGCAGGCCAGCCCGGCGCGCTGGACGCTTACGCGCTGACGCTGCTGCGCTGGGGCACGATGGTGGGCATCAATCCGCAGGACTACCCCGCGCTGTGGGCTTTTGTGCAACGGCTGGCGCAGCAGCCGGTGGTGGCGCGCGTGATAGAGCGCGAGCGGCTCAAGCTCAACTGGTACGAGGGCTGACGCCGCATCTGGCACGGCCCGACCTACGCGGTTGCCGCCGTTGCTCAAACCGCGTTGAAGCGCACGGTAAAGCGTGTGCCGGGCGGCACTTGCCCAGCGCGCGCGTCTTCCAGGCTGACCTCGGCACCGTGCTGGCGGGCAATCTCCAGCACAATCGGCAGCCCAAGCCCCGAGCCATCGGCTTCCGAGCCCAGTGCCCGGTAAAACGGCTCAAACACCAGATCGCGCTCGGCAGTTGCAATGCCGGGGCCAGAGTCTTCCACCTGCAATACCAATACCTTGCCAAACGGGTCGATTAGCACCCGCGCCGTGATCACGCCCGGCGCTATGTAGCTTGACGGTGTGTAGTTGACGGCGTTGTCCAGCAAGTTGCGAATTAGCTCCTTGAGCAGCGTCGGGTTGCCCTCCAGTTCCACGCCGGGCAAGTCAGCGTCTGCACCCTCGTAGCCCAAGTCAAGGCGCTTTTCCAGCGCCCTCGGCAGTGAGTCTTGCACCACCTCCATGGTGAGCTTGACCAGGTTGCATCGCTGGTGCACGGTGCTACTGCCCGTGCCTTCGGCGCGGGCCAGCGCCAGCAGCTGATTGACGGTGTGGGTGGCGCGCATGCTGGAGCGGCCAATCAACTTGAGCGAGTGCTTGAGC
Source organism: Burkholderiales bacterium (assembly GCA_021732385.1). Taxonomy (GTDB): domain Bacteria; phylum Pseudomonadota; class Gammaproteobacteria; order Burkholderiales; family Burkholderiaceae_C; genus JAKFVA01. The sequence goes on from JAKFVA010000039.1 coordinate 20,935, forward strand.
TCATTGGTGTCAGCATTCACGCGCAGCGCCAAATCAGCCTGCATGCGCAAGCCCGCCAGCGGTGTCTTGAGCTGGTGCGCGGCATCGGCCAGAAAACGCTTTTGTGTGGCAATTGATGCTTTCAGACGCGCCAGCAAGTCGTTGACGGACGACACCAGCGGTGCCACTTCCAGCGGTACGGCGGTCTCGTCAAGCGGGCTCAAATCTTCAGGCTGCCGCTGGCGGATTCGCTCCTCCAGCACACTCAAAGGCCGGATGCCGCGTACCAGCGCCAGCCAGACCAGCAGCACTGCCAGCGGCAAAATGACAAATTGCGGCAGCATCACGCCTTTGATAATTTCGGTGGCCAAAATCGAACGCTTCTCGCGCGTTTCGGCCACTTGCACTAGCGCCGGTTGGCCCGGCGTGTTGAGCTTGACCCAGATGTAGGCAACGCGCACATCCAGGCCGCGCATTTCGGCGTCGCGTAGCCGCACCTCGCCACCGCCTACCGCATCCTCCTCCGGCGGCAGTGGCACGTCGCGCTCACCGCTGAGCAACTCGCCTCGCAGGCCCAGCACCTGGTAATAGACCAAATCCGAATCGTCGGCGCGTAAAATCTCGCGTGCGGGCTGCGGCAGATTGAACTGCACTTTCTTGTTTTGCAGCGTTACCAACTGGGCCAATGCACGCACGTTGTATTCCAGCGCACGGTCAAACGGCTTGTCGGCAATGCCTTCCGCCACCAGATAGGTCAGGCCCAGACTGATGGGCCAGAGCAGCAGCAGCGGCGTCAGCATCCAGTCGAGGATTTCGCCAAACAGGGAGCGCTGCTCGCGCTGAAAGAGTTTCACGGACGCTGTATTACAAGGGTTCCGGGATTTTTTCCAGGCGGTAACCCAGCCCGCGCACAGTAACGATGCGGATTGGCCCCTTTTCAATTTTCTTGCGCAGGCGGTGGATGTAGACCTCAATGGCGTTGTTGCTGACCTCTTCGCCCCACTCGCACAGCCGCTCAACCAATTGGTCCTTGCTCACCAGACGGCCGCTGCGTTGCAGCAGCACCTCCAGCAAGCCCAGCTCGCGTGCCGACAGCTCCACCATCTTGCCTTCGATGCTCGCAACCCGGCCAGCCTGGTCATAGGTCAGCGGCCCGTGCTTGATGGTGCTGCTGGCCGCGCCCATGCTGCGCCGCGCCAGTGCCCGAACGCGGGCCTCCAGCTCCTGCAGCGAAAACGGCTTGGCCATGTAGTCGTCGGCACCATAGTCAAGCCCTTTGACGCGTTCCTCTACGCTGTCGGCGGCCGTCAGTATCAGCACCGGCAATGTGGAGCCGCGGCTACGCAGCTTTTTCAGTACCTCCAGCCCATGCATTTTGGGCAGGCCCAAATCCAGTATCAGCAGATTGAACTCGTTATTAGTGAGCAGCGCGGCGTCAGCCTCGGTGCCGCTGGCCACATGGTCCACCGCCGCGCCCGATGAGCGCAGTGTGCGCAGTAGGCCGTCAGCCAGCACTTGGTCGTCTTCGGCAATCAGGATACGCATGGGGTGTCTCCGGAAAATCAACGTGCACTTCCGCTTGGCTGGCGCGTCTGTTATGAACTGATTCTAGGGCGACGCGCCTGCCAGCGCGCTTTCGCATGCACTAGCGCCGACTGCCGGTATAACCTTGCGCATAGGCTTCGAGCCCCAGCATCGCTACCGTGGCCACATCGCTGCCCGCTTCTTGCGCAAATTCGGCCTGCGCCTGGCCCACGGCCAGCTCAAACGCCTTGAGCCACGCTAGGCCATCGGGGGTGAACTGCACCAGACGGGCGCGCTGGTCGTGCCCGTGCGCGGCGCGCTGTACCAGGCCCCAGGCCGCGCACTGATCCACCAGTTTGCCCATGGCCTGTTTGCTCATGCCGGCGTGTTCGGCTAGGTCGGTCAGGCGCGAGCCATTCAGCGCCAGATGCCGCGTAATGTGAATGTGCGCGGCGCTCACTTGCCCTCGGGCAGCCAGGTTGGACAGCGCCAGCGGCACCTCGTGGTTGTGCGCCATCAGCGTCAGCACGCGCTCGTCAAAGCGGCGCAGCGCCTGGCCAAGCAAGCGGCCCAAGTGGCTTTGCCGCCAGCGGTCGTCACTGGCGCTTGAAACAACAGACATGCCATATAGTAAATCAAACTGACTAAATATTACTTGTTTTGATGTTTACTGTGCTTATAAACTGCTGTTCATGCATCCAGCTCTGTTTGGTTAACCGGATGCACCATTTAACCGGTTGTTTTTAAAAGGAAATCTCATGGACGCACAAGTCAAAGGGTCCTGCGTTGCAGGCGCTGGCAATGTTGAAAAATCCAAAGCCCTGCAAGCGGCCTTGGCCCAAATTGAAAAGCAGTTTGGCAAGGGCACCATCATGCGGCTGGGTGAAGGCGAAGTGATCGCTGACATTCAGGTGGTGTCCACTGGCTCGCTGGGGCTAGACATTGCCCTGGGCGTGGGCGGCCTGCCGCGCGGCCGGGTGGTCGAGATTTACGGTCCCGAATCGTCGGGCAAGACCACGCTCACGCTGCAAGTGATTGCCGAGATGCAAAAACTCGGCGGTACCTGCGCCTTTGTCGATGCCGAGCACGCGCTGGACATCCAGTACGCGCAAAAGCTCGGCGTGAATCTGCAAGAACTGCTGATTTCCCAGCCCGACACGGGCGAGCAGGCGCTGGAGATTGTCGACAGCCTGGTGCGCAGCGGCGCGGTCGATTTGATTGTGGTGGACTCCGTTGCCGCGCTCACGCCCAAGGCCGAGCTGGAAGGCGAAATGGGCGACAGCCTGCCCGGCCTGCAGGCGCGTCTGATGAGCCAGGCGCTGCGCAAGCTCACCGCGCACATCAAAAAGACCAACTGCATGGTGATTTTTATCAACCAGATACGCATGAAGATTGGCGTCATGTTTGGCAGCCCCGAGACCACCACCGGCGGCAATGCGCTGAAGTTCTACGCCAGCGTGCGGTTGGATATTCGCCGCATTGGCACCATCAAAAAGGGCGAAGAAGCCATTGGCAACGAAACCAAGGTCAAGGTGGTGAAAAACAAGGTTGCACCACCGTTCAAAACCGCTGAATTCGACATTTTGTTTGGCGAGGGCATCAGCCGCCACGGCGAAATCATCGACATGGGCGTAAACGCCAAAGTCATCGAGAAATCCGGTGCCTGGTACGCTTACAACGGCGAAAAAATTGGCCAGGGCCGTGACAACTCGCGCGAGTTTTTGCGCGAGAACCCCGATCTGGCGCGCGAAATCGAGAACAAAGTGCGCGATTCACTCGGAATCCCCCTGCTGCTGGCGGCAGCCGATGAGGCGTGAGCCTGCCACCACCCTCGCTCAAGGGCCGCGCCTTGCGCTGCCTCGCTCGGCGCGAACACTCGCGCGCCGAGCTTGAACGCAAGCTGGCCAGGTTTGAGGAAACGCCGGGCCAGCTGGCGGGTGTGCTGGGTGAACTGGAGGCCAAGGGCTTCATCAGCGCGCAGCGCGTAGCTGATTCGGTGGTGCACCGCCGCGCCAGCCAATTGGGTGGCCAGCGGCTGCGCCAAGAATTGCAAGCCAAGGGGCTGCCGCCGGATTTGGTCGCGCAAACCCTGGGCACACTGCAGCAAAGCGAACCCGAGCGCGCCAGTGCGCTGTGGCAGCGCAAGTTTGGCCGGGTGGCCAGCACCCCGGTAGAGCAGGCGCGGCAACTGCGTTTTTTGTTAACACGCGGATTTAGCGTCGATTTGGTGCGCCGCCTGGTTCTCCGTGGCGCTATTGATTAAATAGTAAAAAAGATGAGCGCTATCCGCTCATACTTAATGGCTAAAACCTGTTTTTAATGTCTAAAAAACAGGTTTAAAACGCAAAATTTTGGCGTTTTTGCGCGTATAAAGCAAGCGGCCGACGCCAAGGTCAGAAAATTAGATTTTTTGCCTGTTTTCAAGCATCAAACTATGGTTTTAACCAGCCTAGATAAGCGGGGCACGCTCTGCTTTTTTACTATCATTTTTAATAGCTTTGTGCGCGATTGAAATGCGCTGATTTTTGGCTTTTCTACTTTCTCCACGCGCTTACCCGGTAGTACGCAAAAACGCACAACTCTGGCGCGTTAATTGCTTAATTTGGTGCAAGTGGCGGTTAATCAGCTATTACGCACTAATAAAAAGCATTAATTTGAAGGAAGACCTATGGAAGCACTAAAACAGGGCTCGGACGCTTTATTTATCTTGCTGGGTGGCATCATGGTGTTGGCTATGCACGCCGGCTTTGCGTTCTTGGAGCTGGGTACGGTTCGCAAAAAGAACCAGGTCAATGCGCTAGTCAAGATTTTGGTGGACTTTTCGGTGTCCACCGTGGCATATTTTTTGGTTGGCTACAGCGTGGCTTATGGCACCAGTTTTTTTGTCGGTGCGGAGCAGTTGGCGCAAAAGAACGGCTATGACCTGGTCAAATTTTTCTTTCTGCTGACCTTTGCCGCTGCCATTCCGGCCATTATCTCGGGTGGCATTGCAGAGCGCGCGCGTTTTTGGCCGCAACTGATTGCCACGGCGGTTATCGTCGGTTTCATCTACCCCTTGTTTGAGGGCATTGTCTGGAACCAGGGCTTTGGCATTCAGGCCTGGATCAAGGCCACCACAGGCGAGGAGTTGCACGACTTTGCCGGCTCGATTGTGGTGCATGCGGTGGGTGGGTGGCTGGCGCTTCCAGCGGTGATTTTGTTGGGCGCGCGCAGCAACCGCTACCGCAAAGACGGCGTCATTTCGGCGCATCCGCCCAGCAATATTCCGTTTCTGGCGCTGGGTGCCTGGATTTTGACGGTGGGCTGGTTTGGCTTCAACGTCATGAGCGCGCAGACCATCGACAAAATCTCGGGTCTGGTGGCGGTTAATTCGCTCATGGCCATGGTTGGCGGCACGCTGGCGGCGCTGGCGCTGGGCAAGAACGACCCCGGTTTTGTGCATAACGGGCCGCTAGCCGGTCTGGTGGCGGTGTGCGCTGGTTCTGACCTGATGCACCCGCTGGGCGCGCTGGTCACGGGCGCGGTGGCCGGTTCAATCTTTGTCGTCACCTTTACGTTGACACAAAACAAATGGAAGATTGACGACGTGCTGGGCGTGTGGCCGCTGCATGGCCTGTGCGGTGCCTGGGGTGGCCTGGCGTGCGGCATTTTTGGTTTGAAGGCGCTGGGCGGTCTGGGCGGCGTCAGTTTTGGCGCACAACTAATCGGCACACTAATGGGCGTGGCCTGGGCGCTGCTGGCGGGCTTTATGCTCTACGGCATTTTGAAAGCAGTCATGGGATTGCGCCTCAGCGCCGAGGAGGAGTTTGAGGGGGCCGACCTGTCGATCCACAAGATCAGTGCCACCCCCGAGCGCGAGGCTAGCTGGTAGCGCCAGCCACGGTGCCCGGCGGCTAGCTGGCCAAGCCCAGCATTAGCTGCAAGTTTTGCACGGCCGCGCCGCTGGCACCCTTGCCCAGGTTGTCCAGTCGGGCTATCAGCACGGCGTGGCGCTGCGCTTCGTTGGCGAACACGTGCAGCTCCATCTGGTTGGTGTCATTCAGGGCGGTGGCGTCCAGCTGCGTGGTGCCCGTGGTGCCCACCACGCGTAAGTAACCGCCGCTGGTCTGGCTGCTGGCGTAATGACGCACCAGGGCGGTCTGCAAATCGGCAGCGCTGGGCTGGCCAGGCAGCAAATCCAGGTGCAGCGGCAGTTGCACCAGCATGCCTTGGCGGAAGTTGCCTACCGAGGGGACAAAAATCGGCCGCCGCGTCAGGCCGGTACAGGCCATGATTTCGGGCAAATGTTTGTGGTTGAGCCCCAGGGCGTAAGCCTCAAACAACGGGGCCTGGCCTTGTTCATAGGCCTCAATCATGGGTCGGCCACCGCCTGAATAGCCGCTGACCGAAGGCAGGCACAAGGGGAAATCCCTGGGAATCAGCCCGGCATTGACCAGCGGGCGAATCAACGCAATTGCGCCGGTGGCATAGCAGCCGGGGTTGGCTACGCGGTCGGCTCCAGCCACCGCGTCCTTTTGTCCGGCCACCAACTCGGGAAAGCCATAGACCCAGCCCGGCGCGGTGCGGTGGGCAGTGGAGGCGTCAATAATCTTGGGCTTGCGGCCTGGCAGTGCGTCGATCATGGCCACCGATTCGCGCGCGGCGTCATCGTGCAGGCACAGCACCACCAGATCGGCGCGGGCCATCAGGTCGCGCTTGGCACCGGCGTCTTTGCGCAGCTCGGGCGCAATGCTGATGAGCTGCACCTGCGCCATGCTCTGCAGGCGTTCGCGAATTTGCAGGCCGGTGGTACCCGCTTCGCCGTCGATAAAAACTGTGGCCATGGGACGCTCCTGAAATGGCGGCTTAACGCGCAAAAATGATGCGTTGCAGCATGATACAGTTCGCGACACGTTTGTCCCGCCCTCTGCTTGGCGGGTATGCTGATGGCGGGCTGCTCAATGGGTGGTCACCCGCCATCAGTCCTTTGCGCCATCTTTTTTTCTGAGAGTGCTCATGAAAATTCACGAATACCAGGGCAAGGAAATCCTGGCCCAATTTGGTGTGCCGGTGCCGCGCGGTATTGCCGCCTTCACGGTGCAAGAGGCGGTGGAAGCCGCGCAAAAGCTCGGTGGCCCGGTGTGGGTGGTCAAGGCGCAGATTCACGCCGGTGGCCGTGGCAAGGGCGGCGGCGTGAAGGTTGCCAAGAGCATTGATGACGTCAAGCGTCTGGCCGGGGATATTTTGGGCATGCAGCTCAAGACCCACCAGACCGGCCCCGAGGGCCAGAAAGTGCGCCGCCTCTATATTGAGGACGGTGCCGACATCCATAAAGAGTATTACGTTTCCATCGTGACCGACCGTGCCACGCAAAAGCTGGCCTTTATTGCGTCAAGCGAGGGTGGTATGGACATCGAGGAAGTGGCGCACGCCACGCCCGAGAAAATCATCACCGACTTTATCGACCCGCTGACCGGGCTAGGCGCTGCACAGGCCAAGAAGATTGCGGACGCCATTGGCATGCCCGCCGAGTCCACTGCACAAGCCGTGGACATTTTTCAGAAGCTCTACCAGTGCTACATGGACACCGATGCGTCGCTGGTGGAAATCAACCCGCTGAACCGTGACAGCAAGGGCAAGGTCATGGCGCTGGACGCCAAGTTCAACTTTGATCCGAACGCGCTGTTTCGCCATCCCGAGATCGTGGCCTACCGCGACCTGGACGAAGAGGACGCCGCCGAAATCGAGGCCAGCAAGTTCGACCTGGCCTACATCAGCCTGGACGGTGACATTGGCTGCCTGGTTAATGGCGCGGGCCTGGCCATGGCCACCATGGACACCATCAAGCTGTTTGGTGCCGAGCCGGCCAACTTTCTGGACGTGGGTGGCGGCGCAACGCCCGAAAAAGTCACCGAAGCCTTCAAGATCATGCTGAAGAACCCCAAGGTCAAGGCGATCTTGGTGAATATTTTTGGCGGCATCATGAAGTGCGACACCATTGCCACAGGCATCATCACGGCGTGCAAGGCCGTGAACCTGCAAGTGCCGCTGGTGGTGCGCATGAAGGGCACCAACGAAGACCTGGGCAAGAAGATGCTGGCCGAGTCGGGCCTGCCCATCATCAGTGCCGACACCATGGCCGAGGCGGCGCAAAAAGTGGTTGCGGCCATCAAGAAAATGTGATTTTTTGTGGGGCAGGCCAAAGCGCATGTACCGCATCAGCGCTGCCCCCAACTGATTGGAAACACCATGTCGATCTATATCAACAAAAACACCCGCGTAATCACCCAGGGCATTACGGGCAAGACCGGCCAGTTCCACACCGAAAAGTGCCAGGAATACGCCAACGGCAAAGCCTGCTTCGTGGCGGGCGTCAACCCCAAGAAAGCCGGCGAGTCGATTTTCAATATTCCGATCTACGCCTCCGTTAAGGAAGCGGCCAACCAGACCGGTGCCACGGTGAGCGTGATTTATGTGCCGCCCGCAGGCGCGGCCGCCGCCATCTGGGAAGCGGTGGAAGCCGATCTGGACTTGGCCATTTGCATTACCGAGGGCATCCCGGTGCGCGACATGCTGGAAGTGCGCAACAAAATGAAGGCCAAGGAAGCCGCCGGCGGTAAAAAAACGCTGCTGCTGGGTCCCAACTGCCCCGGCCTGATCACCCCCGACGAAATCAAGATCGGTATCATGCCCGGCCACATCCACCGCAAGGGCCGCATTGGCGTTGTGAGCCGCTCCGGCACGCTGACCTATGAAGCCGTGGCGCAGTTGACAGAAATTGGCCTGGGCCAGTCCAGCGCGGTAGGCATTGGCGGCGACCCGATCAACGGCCTCAAGCACATTGATGTGATGCAAGCTTTCAACGACGACCCAGACACCGACGCCGTCATCATGATCGGCGAGATCGGCGGCCCCGATGAAGCCGACGCGGCGCGCTGGTGCAAGGCGAATATGAAAAAACCCATTGTGGGTTTCATTGCAGGCGTTACCGCCCCGGCGGGCAAGCGCATGGGCCACGCCGGCGCGCTGATTTCGGGCGGCGCGGACACGGCGGATGCCAAACTGGAAGTCATGGAGGCGTGTGGGTTTACCGTGACGCGCAACCCGTCGGAGATGGCAAAACTGCTTAAATCACTGCTTTAGGCTTGATCTGCGCAGCCGCAGTTATTGCGGTTACCCACATGCGGGCCGTCATATCTAGAGCAGACAATCCGGTTTGGTGATATTCGAAAGCACATATGGACGATATTTTTACCGCCACTTTCATGCTGGCCGTTGGCCAGATTATTTTGATCGACATTTTGCTGGGCGGCGACAACGCCGTGGTGATTGCCCTGGCATGTCGCAATCTGCCTCCTGAGCAGCGCAAATGGGGCATCATCTACGGCACAGCCGGTGCCATTGTGCTGCGCGTGATCTTGATTGCTTTTGCGTTGACGCTATTGACGGTGCCTTACCTCAAACTGGTGGGGGCGGTGCTGCTGATCTGGATTGGCGTCAAGCTGCTTATGCCCGAGGGTGAAGATGCACACAACATCACCCCCAGCGACAAGCTTTGGGGCGCCGTTAAAACCGTCATCGTGGCCGACTTGGTGATGAGTGTGGACAACGTGCTGGCTATTGCCGGGGCAGCAGAAGCCGCTGGCAAGCACCAACTGGAGTTGGTGATTTTTGGCTTGCTGGTCAGCATTCCCATCATCGTGGCGGGTAGCCAGATTGTGCTCAAGTTGATGGAGCGCTTCCCCTACATCATTACCTTGGGCGGGATGCTGCTGGGCTGGATTGCGGGTCAAATGGCCTATACCGATCCGGCGCTCAAGCCCTTTATTCCCGACGCCAAAATCTGGGAGTATGTGGCTTGTGTCGCGGGCGCGCTGTTGGTTTTGGCCATCGGCAAATGGTTCGCTCGATCGGCCCCACCCGCGGCACCATCGCACTAAGTGCGGCGGCGTGCCGCAGATTAGCAACACACCCGAAAATTGCGCACTACCGTTACTTGTTTGTAACATGCCAGTCTGTTAATGTATGTAAACAAAAGCGTGCCTTTGTTTGCGGGCAGGGGTCGGCGTGCAAAGTTTAAATACCTTTAAAAGCGGATAACGACACCGCGCGAGGTCGTCGTTGCCAACAAGGGGCGGGTAGTGGCTACATCATCATCTTCCAAAAGAAGCCAGTTTTGGCGTTCAGACTGGTTTGTGGGTGTTTTGATTGTTGTGTCTGTTCTGGTCTTGCATCAGGCCACCGACCTTATCGGAGCGTTGGAGCGCCGTTTTTACGACTTTGCCAGCACCAGCACCTCGCGCCAGCCCTCCGATCGAATTGCCATTATTGCGATTGATGACCAGAGCATTGCCAACATTGGCCGCTGGCCCTGGCCCCGCGATGTGCATGCCCAGCTCATAGACCGGCTGGCGCTTGCCAAGGCCAAAACCATCGCGCACACCGCTTTTTTCTTTGAGCCGCAGACGGATCGTGGCCTGGCCTACATCCGCCAGATAAAGAGCGCATTGACCGCTGCCGATGCGGGCAATGTGCCTGATGGGGCGCTGGCGCAAGCCAACAAGCTTATTAGTGAAGCCGAGGGCGCGCTGGACACTGACGCCAAACTGGCCGAGAGTTTGCGCAAGGCAGGGAATGTGCTGCTGCCCTCAGTGTTCACGCTGGGACAGTTGCAGGGCCGAGCCGAGCCGTTGCCGGCCTATGCCTTCAAAAGCGCGATTGACGAGAACAACGGGTTTTCAACCGGCAGCACCAAAGGCCAGCAGCCCATTCAAATACTTGGTAACGCGGCAGTTGGCATTGCCCATTTGAACCAGTTTCAGGATGTGGATGGCGCTGTGCGGCTGGAGCCCCTGTTAGTGAATTACAACGGCAAGGCCGTGCCCTCAATGGCGCTGCTGGCGGCGGCCAACAGCCTGAATCTGGGCCCCGCTGACATCAAGCTCAACCAGGGTGAGTCGGTGCAGATTGGTAAGCTGAAAATCAAAACTGACGGCGCTGCCATGATGCTGCCGCAGTTCTACGCCGGGCGCGATGGCAAACCCGCCTTTGCGGTCGATTCGTTCTACGACGTGCTGAGCGGCAAGATACCGCCGGCTAAATACGCCGACAAGATTGTGCTGATTGGCGCTACGGCGGCCGGCGTGGGCACGCAGTTTCCGGTGCCAGGTTATGCCGGGCTTTCGCCAGCCGAAACCATTGCGCACATCACATCAAGTATTTTGGGTGAGCATTTCATTGTGCAGCCCGCGTGGTGGATTTGGGCGGCCATTGGCGCTTTTTTGCTGGTCTCGGCCTATTTGGTGGCGGCACTGCCCCGGCTTTCTGCGGGCATGGCGGCGCTTTGCACATTGGGTTTGTTTGTGTTGCTGCTCGGTGTTGAGTTTGGTTTGTTGTCCAAAGCAGCGATCTGGCTGCCTTTGGTCTTTCCAGCCAGCTTGCTGGTAATTGGCCATTTGGCCCTTACCACCAAGCGCTTCCTCATGACGGAGGCGGGCAAACTCAAGTCAGATGAAGAGTCGGCTGAAACCAACCGCATGATGGGCCTGGCCTTGCAGGGGCAGGGGCAACTTGACATGGCGTTTGACCGCTTTCGCCGCGTCTCCTACAGCGACCCGTTGATGGACAACTTGGGTAATCTGGCGCTTGATTTCGAGCGCAAGCGCCAGTTCAACAAGGCCCAGGCCGTGTACGAGTACATGGCCAAGCTCAACAAGAACTACAAGGGGCTGGACGCCAAGCTCAACCGCGCCAAAAACCTGTCGGAAACCGTCATTCTGGGTGGCGGTGGTGCGCACCCGGGCGGCACCATGCTGCTGGACGGTGGCGGGGTTGAAAAACCCATGCTGGGCCGCTACCAGGTGGAAAAAGAACTTGGTAAAGGCGCCATGGGCGTTGTCTACTTGGGCAAAGACCCGAAGATTGGCCGTGTGGTGGCCATCAAGACCATGGCGCTCAGCCAGGAGTTTGAGGGCGAGGAACTCACCGATGCGCGCGAGCGTTTCTTTCGCGAGGCAGAAACTGCAGGGCGTTTGCAGCACCAGAATATCGTCACTATTTTTGATGCCGGCGAGGAGCACGATCTGGCTTACATCGCCATGGAATTTCTCAAGGGCAAAGACCTGGTGGACAACTGCAAGGACGGCCAACTGCTGCCGATACCCACCGTGTTGTCCATCATCGCCCGTGTTGCCGAGGCCCTGGCTTATGCGCACAAGCAGAACGTGGTGCACCGCGACATCAAGCCGGCCAACATCATGTACGAACTGGCCAGCGATACCGTCAAGGTGACCGACTTTGGCATTGCCCGCATCACCGACTCCAGCAAGACCAAAACAGGCCTGGTGCTGGGCACGCCCAGCTTCATGTCGCCCGAGCAGATTGCCGGCAAGAAAGTTGATGGCCGCTCCGACCTGTACTCGCTGGGCGTTATGCTGTTTCAGATGCTGGCCGGTGTGCTGCCGTTTCGCGGTGACTCGATGGCCGAGCTGATGTACAAGATCGCCAATGAGGAGGCACCAGACATCCGCATCATCCGCAAGGCCTTGCCTGCGCGACTTGCCGACGTGGTGGCGCTGTCGCTGCACAAGCGCTCGGAATCGCGCTACCAGACAGGCGACCAGTTTGCGGCAGACTTGCGCGTTGTCCTGGCCGAACTCGACGGCACAGCTGTGCCCGCGCCTGCCAGCGCGTCTGCTGCCATGGCGGCTGTGGCCGCTGATGAGAAAACCATGGCTTTTTCTGCGTCTGCGCCAGTCGCCAGCCCACCACCTGCCGCTGGCGATGCGGCTGAAGGCTATGATTCGACCTTGAAAATGAATGCGGTGCCCACAGCCGAGTTCGAAAAAACCGCCGTATTTAACCCGCTTGATCCTAAAACGCCAGCGGCCGCAGCCAAAGCTGATGATGGTCAAGGGACTGAAATTAGATCACCATGAATTACGTCTTTTGCTCCAGCACCGACCCTGGACTCGCCCGCGACAACAACGAAGATGCGGTTACTTTTGACGAAGAAACCGGCCTAGGCATCCTTGCTGATGGCATGGGAGGCTACAACGCTGGCGAGGTGGCCAGCGGTATGGCCACCACGTTCATCAAGTCGGAGTTGAGCCGCTGGCTGTCGCAGGCGGGCCGCCATGCCAACGGCAAGGAAGTGCGCCGGGCCATGGAAATCTGCGTCGAAAACGCCAACCGCTCAATTTTCAATGCGGCCAACTCCAACGCCCACTACACCGGCATGGGCACTACCTTGGTGATTGGTGTGTTCCAGAATGACCGCCTGATGCTGGGGCATATCGGTGATTCGCGCTGCTACCGGCTGCGCAATGGCCAGTTGCAGCAGATCTCTAAAGACCATTCCTTGCTGCAAGAGCAAATGGATGCGGGCCTGATCACGCCCGAGCAGGCCGCTACATCAAGCAACAAAAACCTGGTGACGCGCGCCCTTGGCGTGGAAGACGCCGTCTTGCTGGAAATCAACGAGCACAACGTTGAGGCGTTGGACCTGTTCTTGCTGTGCTCAGACGGCTTGTCCGACATGGTGGGGGATGCGCAAATTGCCGAAGTGTTGAACGCCCCCGTTGCACTGGAACAAAAGGCCGTTAATCTGATAGGTTTGGCTAACGCCCATGGCGGGCGCGACAATATCAGTGTGTTGTTGGCGCAAGCTTCCGGCACAACCAAAAAGCGTGGGCTAATGGCGCGCTTTTTGGGCAAGTAAACGTTATTTTTTCAAGTTTCATTAACAGGAGTCGACCATGCCGAAAATGATCGTTTCGATCGACGGTGTTGTCATCAAGGAAGTTCAGCTCACCAAAGACCGGACCACTTTGGGGCGCAGGCCATACAACGACATCGTGATTGACAACTTGGCCGTCAGTGGTGAGCACTCGGTATTGCAGATGATGGGCAATGAAGTCCATCTGGAAGACTTGAACAGCACCAATGGCACTTATGTCAATGGCAAGGCCGTCAAGAAGCAGCGCCTGGAGAACAACGACACGATCGAGATTGGCAAGTACAAGATCAAGTACATCAACGAAGCGGCCGCCGCTGGATTTGAGAAAACCATGATGATCAAGGCCGGTACCGGCGGCTTGCCTGCTCCTCAAGCGCAAACGGCTGCTGCGCCAGCCCAGGATGGCGGCCCGGCCATCAATGCCGTTATCAAGGTCTTGTCTGGCGCGGCTGCGGGCCGTGAGGTGCCTCTGCTCAAGGTGGTGACCACCATTGGCAAACCCGGCGTGGCGGTTGCAGCGATCACCAAGCGGGCGCACGGCTTTGTGGCGGCTCACGTTGAAGGGGCCAACAAACCCATGCTCAATGGCACGCCAATCGGTGCCGAACCCGTCACATTGAAAAACGGCGACCTGCTGGAGCTGGCGGGTACGCAGATGCAGTTCGTTCAGGCCTGAAGCTGCAGGTCTGCTGAAACCAGCACAGAGGCAACAGGATCACATGGGGTCGATCTCCAAACAATGGTCCCGGATTGCGGTCACCTTGATTCCGCTGCTGTTTGCGCTGCTGCATGCGAGCAGCATTTTGCAAATCGACGTTCTGCAGCGGCTTGACGATATCGTCTACGACACCCGGCTGCGCGCCACCATGCCGGGCACGGTGGACGAGCGCATTGTGATTGTCGATATTGACGAAAAAAGCCTGGCCGAGGTAGGGCGCTGGCCGTGGAGCCGTAACAAGCTTGCCCTGCTTACTGATGAGCTGTTTGTGCGGCAAGAGGTGGCGCTGATTGGCTTTGACGTGGTGTTTGCCGAGGCAGACGACAGCTCGGGACTGAGTCGGCTCAAGCTGCTGGCACAAAATGAACTGCGCGATCAAGCCGCCTTTGCGCAGCGGCTGGTTGAGTTGCAGGGCGTGCTGGATTACGACGCCTTGTTTGCCAAATCACTGGTCAACAAACCCGCTGTGTTGGGCTACTACTTCACCAGCGACCGTGACGGTCGCACGTCTGGCGAGCTGCCTGCGCCAGTCATGCAAAAAGAGGCGCTGACGGGCCGCCCCATTAAATTTACGTCCTGGAACGGCTATGGCGCCAACATCAGCCAAATTGCCCAGACCGTGCCAATGGCCGGCTTTTTCAATTCAATTACCGAAGGCGATGGCGTGGTGCGCTCCATTCCCTTGCTGGCCGAGTACAAGGGGCAATATTACGAGTCACTGTCACTGGCCATGTTCCGTATGCTGGTAGGGTTGCCCAAAGTCGAGCCGGGTTTTCCACAGGAGCGGTTTTTATCGCGAAACTACCAGGGGCTTGAGAGTATCTTGCTTAAACAAGGCGGTAAGACACTTGCCATACCGGTGGATGCGCGGGTGGCGGCCTTGGTGCCTTTTCGTGGCCGTGGCGGTGTCAATGGCGGTTCATTCAAATACATTTCTGCCGCTGACCTGATCGCCAAACGCACGCCGGCTGCTGCGCTCAAGGGCAAGATTGTTTTGCTGGGCACTACAGCGCCTGGCCTGCTAGATCTGCGCGTCACGCCAGTGGGCGAAACATACCCCGGCGTGGAAACGCATGCCAATGTGATCTCTGGTTTGCTTGACGGCAAGCTCTTAGTTAAGCCCGACTATGCGGTGGGTTTTGAGGTGCTGATGCTGCTTTTGGTGGGCGTCACGCTGGCGGTCACCTTGCCTTTGCTCACGGCCACCAAGGCCGTGGCATTAAGCGTGGCCATGTTGGCTGGCGTGTTTGGCTTGAACTTGTGGTTGTACCTGTCGTATGAGCTGGTGTTCCCGCTGGCGTCATCCGTGGTCATGGTGCTTACGGCTTTTGCGCTCAATATGAGCTATGGTTATTTTGTGGAAAGCCGCTCCAAGCGTGAATTGGCCAATTTGTTTGGCACCTATGTGCCGCCCGAGCTAGTCGATGAAATGGTCAAAGACCCCGACAGCTACAGCATGAAGGCGTCGTCCAAAGAGTTGACGGTGATGTTTTGCGACATGCGCGGTTTCACCAAACTCTCTGAAAAAATGGAGCCCACGGAACTGCAGGCGTTACTTAATGAAGTGTTTACCCGCCTGACAGATATCATTCGCGCCAACCGCGGCACTATCGACAAATACATGGGCGATTGCGTCATGGCGTTTTGGGGTGCGCCGGTAGAAACGCCCAGCCACGCACAACTGGCAGTTAAAACAGCCATCGAGATGAGCGCCGCTGTGGCAAAACTCAACGCGGAATACCGCGCCAAGGGCATCCCTGAAATTGGGGTGGGGATCGGGCTCAATACCGGCACCATGTGCGTAGGCGACATGGGCTCGGATATCCGGCGCAGCTACACCGTGATTGGCGATGCGGTCAATTTAGGCTCGCGCCTAGAGGGCTTGTCCAAAACCTATGGCACCGAGATTGTGGTGAGTGAATCCACCCGCAAAATGGCGCCTGATTTTGCCTGGCTGGAGCTTGACAAGGTGCGAGTCAAGGGCAAAGAACAGGCGGTGGGCATTTACTTCCCAATGGGCAGCAGCGACAAGCTCGACAAAAATGAGGCCACTGAACTCAAAACCTGGGCGACCGTGCTTAAAGCCTACCGCAATCAGGATTGGGATCAATGCGATGTGCAATTACTGAACTTAGAACGCATGGGTGCCAAAAAATTCCTGTACCAACTCTATGTTGAACGTGTAGCCTCTATGCGTTTGCTGCCATTTGATCCCGGTTGGGATGGCGCTACCAATTTTGAAACCAAATAACGACAATTACAGGGCTGCATCATGAAAGTACGCGTGTTGGGCTGCTCAGGCGCTATCGCCAAGGGGTGCAGAACCACGTCTTTTCTGGTGGATGGCGATGTACTGGTAGATGCTGGTACCGGCGTAGGCGACCTGACGCTGGATGAAATGCGTGGCATCAATCATGTGTTGCTCACGCACTCACATCTGGATCACATCGCCGCCTTGCCGCTCATGGTTGACGCCATTGCAGCGCAGCGTAATAGCCCATTGAAGGTACATGCTTTGGCGGGCACCATAAATGCGCTGAAAACCCATATTTTCAACAACGTCATCTGGCCCGATTTCACCCGCATTCCATCGGTTGCTGCGCCTTTTGTCAGCCTGCATGAAATTGTCGTGGGTCAAACCCTGGAGCTGGCGGGCAAGCGCGTGGAGGTGTTGCCCGCAGTGCATACCGTGCCAGCCGTCGGGTTTTCTATCTCGGCTGGCGCAGGTTGCTGGGTATTTACCGGCGACACCGAGCGCAATCCAGCCTTGTGGCGCCGCATCAACCAGCTTGATGTGGCGGCGCTGGTGATTGAAACCGCGTTCAGCAACCGCGAAAAAGACCTAGCCAAACGCAGCTTGCACCTGTCGCCTCATGCATTAGCCAATGAGCTGGACTGCATCGACAAGACCAAAAAATACCCAATCTACATCACGCACACCAAACCGGCAGAGACTGAACTGATCATGGCCGAGATACAGAAGTTTGACCAAACCACCCCGTTCGGTCCAAATGTCAGCCACGACATACGCTGGTTGCGCGCCGGTCAAGAGTTTGAAGTATGAATGCGGTATTTAAAACAACAGGCAGTGAAGTGAACAGCGAGCAGGCTTTTCTGAACTCGCAGATGCTGCCGCCTGAGCAGCGCGGCGTGACGTTTGAGGCCCTGTTTTTCCGGCAGCTTCAAGCCGTCACCACGCGCATCCACGAAACCGAAAACATTGACCAAATCATGCTCGAGGTCAGCCCCGAGATTTGCAAGCTGCTCAATGCCGACCGTCTCACGCTGTACGCCATCAATGACGACAAAAGCGCGATAGTTTCCAAGATAAAAACTGGCCTTAACGCCAGCCGCGATCTCAAGCTGCCCATCAGCGCGCAAAGCATTGCGGGTTATGTCGCGCTTAGCCGGCAGATGATCAATATCGCTGATGTCTACGATGAAGAAGCGCTCAAGCGTATTGATCCGGGGCTGACTTTTCTCAAGGAAGTTGACAAGCGTTCAGGCTATCGCACCAAACAGATGCTGGTGGTGCCCATTGTTGATACCGATAACTTGCACGGTGTTTTGCAGGTCATCAACAGCAAAAGTGACCAGACCTTTGGCGACTTGGAGGTTGAGGGCGCAACGCAACTTTGCAAGACACTCGCCACAGCGATTCGCCAGCGCATGCAAAAGGCCGAGGAAGGCCAGCGCCGCAAAGCCACCAAGTACGACGGCTTGCTGGCTCAAGGGGTGATCTCCGAGGCGGAACTAAGTGAGTGCGTGCTAAAGGCGCGTGAGCAAGCGCAGTCGGTGGAGCATTTGCTAATGGCCGACTACCAAATTCGCCCTGCGCAAATTGGCCCCTCGCTGGCAAAGTTTTTCGGTACTGCGTACGAGCCCTTTAACTCCGGACGCATTCGCTCTGAAATGCTGCACGCAGCGCTCAAACGCGATTTCCTGGAGCAACAGGGCTGGATTCCGCTCGAGGATTCTCCCGAGGGCATGCTAGTCATGTGCCTGGACCCTGAAGCAGTCAGGGGCTCACGAATTTTGCCGCAGGTATTTCCGCGCCTGGCCCGGTTTGCCTACCGCGTGACGACGCAAACCGAATTTGTGGAGACACTCGACCAACTTTATGGCGCTGCCGCTGACGGCGGCTCGATTGACCAGATGCTGGCCGATTTAAGTGCCCCCATAGACACCGATGGTGCGTCAGACGACGCCCTGGAATCTGCGGCCGCTGACAACGAATTGGTGAAATTTGTCAACAAAGTCATCATTGACGCTTACAACCAGAAAGTATCTGACATCCACATTGAGCCGCTGCCGGGCAAGGCCAAAAC
>JAKFVA010000032.1 GCA_021732385.1 Burkholderiales bacterium
CCTGGCCGAGTCTCGGCTCCAGTCCAACGAAAGCAAAGCGGCGACGCAATGCCAGATCGACCAGTGCAAGCGATCGGTCGGCGATATTCATGGTGCCGACCACATAGAGATTCTCGGGAATATGGACGGGACGTCGTTTGCCGTCCGCATCCGGATAACAGAGTTCCAGCGCTTCGTTGGGCGTCCGTTTGCCCGCCTCAAGCAGCGTCAGCAACTCGCCGAAGATCTGCGCCGGGTTTCCACGGTTGATCTCCTCGATTACCACGACAAACTTCGACGAAGGGTCCTTCGATGCAGCCTTGATGGCTTCCATGAAGACACCGTCCGCCAGCGACAACTTGCCTTCGCCAGTGGGGCGCCACCCTCGAACAAAGTCCTCGTAGGACAGGTTGGGGTGGAACTGCACTGCACGGACCTTGCTGTCGTCCTTCTGGCCCATGAGCGCGAACGCGAGCCGTTTGGCTAGCCAGGTCTTGCCCGTGCCCGGAGGCCCCTGAAGGATGAGGTTCTTTTTTGTGCGCAGACGATCGAGCAAGCGGTCAATCTCGGCCCGCTCCAGGAAACAGCCGTCCTTGAGGATGTCCTCCACCGAGTAGGGAACGATTGGCGCTGCCACCTGAAAGGCTTCGCGAACTTCGCCTTCAGTTTCCTGTTCTGCTCCGGCATTGGTACCGATATCGCCAGCCGGCACAGGCTCGTCAACCGGGTCTTTGTACATCCAGGACGCAAGAGACAAGTCTGGGAAACTGTGGACGGGATAGCCGTCTTCGCCGAAGCGCGAACGCAAATCGTCCAGCAGCTTCAAATAGGCCCGACCATCACATGGGCCTTGCTGACCACTGATGGCGACATTCAGGCCGAGCCGCTTGTTGATGTAGTGGCGCGACTGGCTATCCAAGGTCAGGAATTCCCACGGATGCGCCCAGTAGAGACCTGTTTGCACGTATATCGAACAAAGTGCAATCCGAAAGCGTACATGGGTAAAAAATCTCCAGAGATACCAGGTGACGTGGCGGTCTGGAGATAGCAGCCAATAATGTCATGGGCGGAGCCCCGTGCGAAGCACTTATGGCAGCATCCTAACGGAATCACCTACTGCTGCATGGTCTTTGACCTTGCGTTTATATCCTAGCACACCCACGATTTGATCCCAGTGAGTCTGCAACCTGAAGAGCCACGGACTTGGGTTCGATTGAGCGGTCCGCGCTTGTGGGCTGTGAACCTTTGACAGGTCCGCAATGCGGCTCATCGTCCGCCGACGTGGGCAACTGGGGTGATGGTTTTGGTCGAAGTCGCCAGACACGATTCCTCGTAGGCTTCGATGTCGACCTGGCGGTAGAGGACGCGGCCGCAGAGCTTCAGAAACTTGGGACCGATGCCCTCGCTGCGCCAGCGTTCAAGGGTTGCCTCGCTGATGGCCCAGCGGGCGGCGAGCTGCTGTTGATTGAAGTGCACGATTTCCATCTTGGTCTCCTTCCGAATGAGTTGGCAGGAGTCCATGAAGGCGCTGTTCCGCCGTCAAGCCAAGGCAATTCCTGAAGGTCGACCTACCCTGGTGAGTGGTTCAGCTCGTAGCTGGTGCTGCGGCCACCCGCGTTCGATTTGCGCAGGACGCCACGGGCCAACAGATCCGTGATGTCGCGAAGCGCGGTGTCCGGCGAACACTTGGCGATCGCCGCCCATTTGCTGCTGGTGAGCTTGCCCTCGAAGCCGTCGAGCAGCCGGTTGATCAGCTTCACCTGCCGCTCGTTCAGGGGTGCGGAACCGGGTGCAGCCCAGCGTTGCCAGAACCGCGTCTTAGCCAGCACGGCGTCGAGCGTGTGCTGGGCCTGATCGACGGCGCGGTGCAGGGTTTCGAGAAACCAGGCGAGCCACTCGGTGACATCGAGTGATTGCTTCTGCGTGCGTTCCAGGATGTCGTAGTAGGCCTTGCGCTCGCGCTGGATCTGCGCCGACAGGCTGTAGAAGCGCTGGGGGCTGCCATCAGCGCGGGCCAGGAACAGGTCGCCGACAGCGCGTGCGATGCGGCCGTTGCCGTCGTCGAACGGGTGCAGGGTGACAAACCACAAGTGCGCAAGCCCAGCCTTGATCAGCGGCGGCTCGTTCGACGCGCTGTTGGCCCAGTTGATAAAGCGGTCGGTTTCGGATTGAAGTCGATCGGCCGGCGGTGCTTCGAAATGCACGCGTTGGCGCCCCAGCGGGCCAGAGACCACCTGCATCGGACCGGTGGCATCGTCACGCCAGCCGCCCACATTGATTCGGACCAGGCCCGAATAGCCGGTGGGGAACAAGGCGGCGTGCCATCCGAACAAGCGGTCCCGGGTGACCGGAGCGCTGCAGTTGGCGGTGGCGTCGAGCACCATTTCGACGACGCCCTCGACGTGACGGTCTACCGGGGCCAGGGCGCCGATGTCGACGCCGAGTCGGCGAGCGATGGAGGAGCGCACAGACTCGACGTTGAGCTGTTCGCCCTCGATCTCGCTGGTCTTGATGACGTCCTCGGTCAGCGCCGACAGGCTGGCCTGGTCGCGCAGAGCCATTCCGACATCGGCCAGTCGTCCCATCAACAGACCCTGGGCGCGGCTGACGTCGGCCAACGACTGGGCCAAGGCAGCCAGGTCGTAGTGCCAACTTGGCCAGTCGCTGGCCTGCCAGATGTAAGTGTAATCGCCGCCGTTCATGCGGAGATTATGAGTCGTATTCTCCGCATGCGCAAGTTATTCGCCGCACGGTGTGCGGCGATAGAGCGGCCTTTTCGCCGCACCGCTACCCGTGCGGACGCGGGTTCGATTCCGCAAATGGGAATTGAACTGACCGTATCCTCGGTAGAGTTGAGTTGCCGACATTGGCAGCCAGTCCGGCATCAAAACCGCTTGAACGTCCGCGCCCTGGAAGGGGGACTCGCTCGTTTCCGCAGGAGTTCGCGCCAGCCCGCAGGGCTTGTATTGCGTACTTTCAACCCGGTTTGGCACCGGGTACCATCCCACCACCATACATCTGTAAGTGCTTGATTTTCAAGAACTTATTTGAATGGGTTTGACGTTTTCGTAGAAATCACACCTAGGGGCGCCACTCAGGCTTCTACTAGGAGTTTCTGTTGAAAACTGCTTCTTACCTTATCAAGAGTCGAAACGGCGTGTACTACGCCCGTTTCGTTTTGCCCCCATCACTGAGGGGGACGGACACTGGTCTAGGCCGGGAGATCCGCATTTCAACGTTTTCCAAGGACCCGCGCGAAGGCGTGGCGTGCGCCCGTGCGCTTCGTGTCGAATTGGACGTACTCGATTACGCTGGTAAGTTATTCTCGCGGGATGCGCTGTACAACCAAGGATGCGGCAGATACCCAATGGACTAGACTGCGATTTGGTCAGCCATTCGGCAATTTCAAGCGTGAGCGCAAAGCTAGGATGTGCACCCTTAGCCCGCCTCTGTTTGTTGGTTGTGCGCATGCATCATCTCAGCAGACTGACAAGGTTGGCCGCAGCTGCCGCGCCGTATTGTTTTAGCTCGCCCCACGTCTGCGTAACCAGTGGGTGTTCGCGATGAACGCCCAAGCCCGAAATGGGATTGAGCCGCGTGCCTTTGGCCCAAGCCGTAATGTTAGGGTGTGCAGCGCGTGCGCGCTCGTGTGCCAGCAGCGCGAGGTAGGACGATAGGTAGTCGCGCGGCTCGTCCCAGTAACGGATCGGCGGACACAGACGGTTCTTTTCGTCGGTATCGGCGATGGTGGCCTCGACCACGCCAAGTAGCGCAGCCGGGTAGCAGGCAAAACTCCAAAACATGGGCTGGAGAGTTACACGGTCGGCTTCAAAAATCGGCCGTAGCGCAGGGCGCGCTAGTCCAACGGCAGCGCAATGGACATGCAGTGTTCTGGGGCTGGTAGGGATCGAGTGATCGTCGAACACGATGCGATCACGTTCAATGCGGCGTACATGTCCGCGTCTTACTACGTCACCGATCTGGCGCAGCAGAGCCAGCTCAGTCTCGCTCACAATGGCACCGTGGCTCATGGTGGGTGCCACCGTGGTGTCGACTCGGAGGAAAAAGCCATCGGCTTCGAGCCGGGCAAATACGTCGTCGACCGACGTGGCCTGCGCCATGGCCTTGAACTGCAGGCCGACGCCGGCAAAGAATTCGGGAAGGCCTTCTCCCGGCTGGTTGAAGCGCCGGTTCAGCCACCAGCCTTCGCGCGGCCTGATCCATTGAATAGCGCTGGAGGACACCCCTTGCGATAACAGCCAGACACAGGTGTCGAGCGCTGTCTTGCCGGTACCGATGACGACGTAACGCTCGGGCCGCTCGGTCACGCGGACGATGTCGCCCGCAGGCACGCAGCGAACGCCCTCGGCTACCTCGAAGGGCGGCGGGCTGGTGGCGGGTATGCGTCCTTCAAGATATCCAGTATCGACAAGCTTGCGCCGCACACGCACCTCTTGCACTTCCCCGGTCAGACGCGAGGTGATGAGGTGGCGTCCGTCCGACCCGATGGAGTGATCACTGCAAGGATAGTGGCGCACGCGCCCGGTTGGCAGAAAGTGCTGGTCCATCACCTTCGCGTAGTAGGCGCACAACTCGTCCGCTCCAGCGGCCTCATGAAAACCGGCGTTAATGCCTGTCTGGTTCACAGTACCGTGCCCCAGAGGCACAGACGATACGCCGTAAAACGCAGACGGCTGGTGCAGGTGCACGAACGGGTAGGCGTCTATCCAGTGCCCGCCAGGCGCGTGGCGCCGATCCACCAGAGAGACGGTTGCGTCAGAGTGGCTAAGCAAGGTGTCAGTGAAGGCCATGCCGGCCGCGCCGGTACCGATCACCAGGTAGTCTGTGTCGAGGGATCCGCGCATCATTACTCCTGAGAAAGTGGGCCCGATGCCGGGTTGCGTACGTGACCTTGGCAATTGGATACAAGTTTGCAAAGTTTGACAAGGTGAAGTTGCCCCTTTAGACCGGACACATTATTGTTCAGTCAAAGGAGTTAATGATGAGTCAAAGGAAAGGGGCGTACGCGCCCGAATTTCGCCAGCAGATGATCGAATTGGTCAAAGCTGGCCGCACGCCCAGCGAGCTGTCCCGTGAGTTTGGGTGCCACGAAACCAGCATATCGGCCTGGGTTCGCCAAGCCAAGGCCGACGAGATCGGTGGCGGCAGGCCCGATGCACCGCTGACCACTGCCGAGCGCCAAGAGTTGGCGACTCTGCGCCGCCAACTGCGGCAAGTACAGATGGAGCGAGACATCCTTGCAAAGGCTACGGCCTGGTTTGCCAACAAGGACAGCGCAGCCGACAGGATGTCTACACGCTGATCCAGGCAAACCAGGCCGACCTACCCGTACGCACCATGTGCCAACACCTCAAAGTCTCTGCCAGCGGGCACGTAGACTGGTGCATGCGCAAGCCCAGTCAACGAGCAGTAGGCAACCAAATCATGACCGAGCGCATCCGCCAGATTCACCAGCGCAGCGACTGCTCCTACGGCAGGGCCCGCGTGCGTGCTGAGCTGCAGGCCATGGGCCTGCACATCAACCACAAGCGCATTGCACGGCTGATGCGCTTGGCATGTATTCAGGGCATCAGCAGGCGGCGCAAATATGTGGTGACCACGGTGCGCGATAAAGCGGCCCGAGCCGCCCCCGACTTGGTCAACCGGCAGTTTGTAGCCACCGGCATCAACCAGTTGTGGGTGGCCGATATGACCTACATCCCGACCAATGCCGGGTTCATCTACTTGGCGGTGGTGATCGATGCCTGCAGCCGTAAGGTGGTGGGTTGGGCATTTGGCGTGGACATGACGGCAGCGCTGGTGATTGCAGCCCTTGAGATGGCTTTGCACACACGTCGGCCTGAGTCGGTGATTCACCATTCGAATCAAGGCAGCCAATACACCAGCCTGGCGTTTGGCAAGCGCTGCAAGCAAATGGGTGTCAAACCTTCCATGGGAACTGTCGGGGATGCTTACGACAACGCCATGGCGGAGAGCTTCTTTGCAAGCCTGGAGTGCGAGCTGATTGACCGCCGGACTTGGAGGAGCAAAACCCAAGCCCGTTTGGCAGTGTTCACCTGGATTGAGGCTTGCTACAACCCGCATCGGCGTCATAGCGGGATCGATTATTTGTCGCCTAACAACTTTGAGAAAGCCCTGAATCAAACAGAACAACCATCAAAACAAACCCGCCAAAAAGGCTTCTTGAAAGAAGTCGAAAATGTCCGGTGATAAGGGGCAACTTCAAGTCCAGATTTCCATCTTGGTCTCCTTCCGAATGAGTTGGCAGGAGTCCATGAAGGCGCTGTTCCGCAGTCATGCCAAGGAATTTCCGAAGGACCTTCCCTAGTGAGTCGTTCTGGCGCCGTCCTTGGTAAAGTTGTGCCACCGAGATTGGCAGCCAGTCCAGGGATAAAACCGCTTGAATGTCCGCGTCCTGGTTGGGGATTCCGGTTGTTTCCGCAGTGGTTCGCGCCAGCTCGCAAGGGTTGTATTGCGTACTTTCAACGCGGTTTGGCGCCGGTTAGCCTTCAGGACAGTGTTCTTCCAAGAACGCTCACTTGTGCCACCTTCACCTTTCCCACCTTTGGACGACCATGGACAACTCCACGCTGATTCAGCGCAGCCTGCAACATGTGTGGCACCCTTGCACGCAAATGAAGCGGCACGAGTCGCGGCCACTTGTGCCCATCGCCAAGGCCCAAGGCGTGTGGCTATATGACTTTGAAGGTAACCGCTACCTTGACGGCGTCAGCTCTTGGTGGGTCAACCTGTTTGGTCACAGCCACCCGCACATCAAGGCGACGCTGGTGGCGCAACTTGAACAGCTCGACCACGTCATGCTGGCGGGATTTACCCATGAGCCCGTTGTCGAACTGTCCGAAAAGCTCGGACAGTTGACCGGTCTAGGCCATGCTTTTTACGCCAGCGACGGCGCCTCAGCCACTGAGATTGCCTTGAAGATGAGCGCCCATTTTTGGCGCAACAGCGGCCGGCCTCAGAAGTGCTGCTTTGTCGGTTTGGCGGGCGGTTACCACGGCGAAACCGTGGGCGCGCTGGCGGTCACCGACATCGCGCTTTTTCGGGAAGCCTACGCACCGCTGGTGCGGCTGGCCGCCACCGTGCCCAGCCCCGACGCACGTTCAGCGCAGCCGGGTGAAAGCGCCGCCGACGTTGCCACGCGCGCTGCTGCTGCGCTGCAAGTCTGGCTAGAAGTGCACCACGCCAACACGGCAGCGCTGATTGTCGAGCCGATGGTGCAGTGTGCCGCCGGCATGGCCATGCACGATGCCAGTTACTTGCAGCAGGTGCGTGCGCTGTGCGACCGCTATGACGTGCATCTGGTGGTCGATGAAATTGCCACCGGCTTTGGCCGCACAGGAACGATGTTTGCGCACCAGCAAGCCGGCATTCGGCCAGACTTCATCTGCCTGTCCAAAGGCCTGACCGGCGGCACGCTGCCGCTCTCCGCCGTACTGACCACCGACACCGTCTACCAAGCCTTTTACGACGATGACGTTGCTCGCGGCTTTTTGCATTCGCACTCTTACACCGGCAACCCGCTGGCCTGCCGCGCCGCGCTGGCCACGCTGGAACTGTTTGAGCAAAACGATGTGCTGGCCCACAACATCACCTTGGCCAAGACCATCAGTCAAGCCTTCGCGCCCTTGATCGGCCATGCACGCATCAAAAATGCCCGGCAACTCGGCATGATGTGGGCCTGGGATGTGGACACCACGGCGCCTACTTTTTCACGGACCTACCAGCAACACGCCATGGCCAACGGCGTGCTGCTGCGGCCGATTGGCAATACGATTTACGCCATGCCGCCGTATGTGATGGACGAGGACACCGCCAGCCACTTGGCACGCGGTGCGCTGGCCGCACTAGAAGCCACACTGGCAGAAGACAGCACCCATGCTTGAGCTGCAAAAATTTTCGGTCTTTGTCACCGGCACCGATACCGGCGTTGGCAAAACGCTGGTGAGTGCGGCATTGCTGCACGCGCTGGCCCGTCACTACCCGCGCGTCGTCGGCATGAAGCCGGTGGCGGCCGGAACCACGCTGGTGGACGGCGTTCAAGCCAACGATGACGTGTTGGCACTGCGCGCGGTCTCCAACTGCCCGGTACCGCCTGAACTCGACAACCCGGTGCTGCTGCCAGATCCGCTGTCGCCGCATATTGCTGCCGCGCGCGCCGGTGTGGAAATTTCCATCGCGCACTTGGTCGCTTGCCAGCAACAATTGCTGGCGCACGCCGATGCAGTCGTGGTTGAAGGCGCAGGCGGTTTCATGGTGCCGCTCTCCGACACACAGACCGGCGCCGATCTGGCGCAAGCGCTGGGTCTGCCCGTAGTGCTGGTTGTTGGCCTGCGGCTGGGTTGCCTCAACCACGCGTTACTGACAGCTGGGGCCATTCGCGCACGCGGTCTCACGCTGGCGGGCTGGGTCGCCAACCATGTGGACCCCGACATGCTGGCGCAAGCTGACAACATCGCTTTTTTGCAACAACAACTCCAGGTGCCGCTGCTCGCAAGCATTGCTCACCAAGCGCATCCTGAGGCCAGAGATATCCACCTTGAACTCCCGCGCACATGGCAAACACCGCGTCTTTAACTGGCTCTTGGCTTGACGAATTTCCAGCGCGTCTTAGCGAGCTGGACCAAGCGCACTTGCGCCGCCAACGGCAAGTGGTGGAGCCTGAAGATGGCGCCTACTTGTGCGTCAACGGGCAACGTCTGCTGGCTTTTTGCAGCAACGACTACCTAGGACTGGCCAATCACCCGGCGCTGGTGCAAGCCGCCTGCGACGGCGCACGTGCTTATGGCGTCGGCTCGGGTGGCTCGCCCTTGGTCAGCGGTCACAGCAGCGCCAACGATGCGCTGGAGCACGCGCTGGCCCGCTTTGTGATCCTGCCGCGTGCGCTTTACTTTTACGCTGGCTACGCCACCAACATCGGCATCGTGCCGGCACTGGTGAGCAAGGGCGACGCGATTTTTTCGGATGCACTGAATCACGCCTGTCTGATCGACGGCGCACGTCTGTCTGGCGCTCAGATTCACCGCTATGCGCATGCCGACATGGCGGCGCTGGAACAGCAACTCGCGAGCAGCCCGGCACCGCGCAAACTCGTCCTCAGCGACGCCGTGTTCAGCATGGAAGGTGATGTCGCTGATGTGCCGGCGCTGTTGGCGCTCTGCGAACGCCACGACGCCTTGTTGCTGCTAGACGACGCGCACGGCTTTGGCGTGCTCGGCCCGCAAGGGCGCGGTTGCCTGGCCCACTTCAACTTGTCGGGTCAGAACGCCTCGCCGCGTGTTCTTTACATGGCCACACTGGGCAAGGCCGCAGGCGTGGCCGGGGCTTTTGTCGCGGGTAGCGAAGCGCTGGTGGAATGGTTGCTGCAAAAAACCCGCAGTTATATTTTTGCCACTGCTGCGCCCGCGTTGTTGGCCAGCGCCTTGCAAATCAGTCTGCAATTGATCGAGCAAGACGAGTGGCGGCGTGAACACCTGCAGAGACTGATTGCGCGTTTAAGGACCGGTCTCAACCAAGGCCTGCAAGGCAGTTCATGGCAACTCGGCGTATCACCGACTGCCATTCAACCGCTGCTGATCGGCCCCAACGACGCAGCGCTGGGCGTGATGCAGGGCCTGCGCGAACGCGGCTTGTGGGTGCCGGCGATTCGCCCGCCCACCGTAGCAGAAGGCACGGCACGATTGCGCATTGCCTTGTCAGTGGCGCACACCGAGGCCGACATTGACCGCTTGGTGCAAGCCCTGACGGCACTGGCCAAGCCAGCTGCCGCATGAGTCAAGGCGCTGGGCTTGGAGACCTGCGCGACCTTGGGCATGCTGGAAGACGGCCACGCCCAAACCCTGCAAAGCGCCGGCCTTGACTACTACAACCACAACCTTGATAGCGCGCCCGATTTTTACGGCGACATCACCACCACGCGCGACTACCAAGACCGGCTGGACACGCTGGCACGGGTGCGCAGCGCCAGCGTCAAGGTCTGCTGCGGCGGCATCGTCGGCATCGTCGGCATGGGCGAAACGCGC
The DNA here is from genome assembly GCA_021732385.1 of Burkholderiales bacterium. Taxonomy (GTDB): domain Bacteria; phylum Pseudomonadota; class Gammaproteobacteria; order Burkholderiales; family Burkholderiaceae_C; genus JAKFVA01. Next base: position 10,041 of record JAKFVA010000032.1, read on the forward strand.
TGCCAGCGCGACTGACATCAGCCAATGGCTGAGCCAGGGTAGTCAAGTCGAAGCGCCATGTTGGCCAGTCGCTGGCCCCGCGTCCGCAAATGCGAGCCAACTAAGGACCCATCCAAAGGGATACACTCAAGCCTTCATTTTGGGGTGCCATCCGCGTACGGGTGTATCCCTTGCAAGGCTCTCTATTCAGTTAAGCCGTTGATTTTTAACTGAAAATAGATGGTGGATTTGGTGGGAGTGTTGCCCTTTGGTTCCCCCCAGCTCCACCACAAAAAAACAATTCACGCCAATGCAGCCATTGGCGCGGGTTTTATCCAAAATACAGGCAGCGCAGCGCAGGGCATGCGTCTTAGCTTGCCAAGTCAGTCAAAATAATCCCAGGAGATCAAACCATGAAACGACGCATCTTGTTGCAGGCCATGCCTGCACTGATTTACGCGCCCCAGTTGGCCATGGCGCAGGCGGCTTATCCAGTCAAGCCCATCCGCTACATCGTGCCGGTCACAGCAGGTGGTGGCAGCGACACGGTGGGCCGCACAGTAACCGAGCGTTGGGGCGGCGTGCTCAAGCAAAATTTTGTGGTTGATAACCAAGGTGGTGGTGGTGGCGTAATTGCCAGTCAAACCACGGCCCGTGCTGCGCCTGATGGATATACCTTAATGCAAGGCTATGTGGCCACCCACGGCACCAGTCCGGCGACACGCAAGCTGCCATACGATGCCATCAAGGACTTCACTGCCATAGGCATGATTGGCACAACGCCCAATGTGCTGGTGGTCAACGCTAATCTGCCTGTGGCCAACCTCAAGGAGTTCGTTGAGTATGTGAAGAAAAATCCTGGCCGTATCAGCTATGGCTCGGCTGGTCAGGGCTCGCTCACGCACCTGACCATGGAACTGTTCAAGCAGCAGATCAATCATTTCATGGTGCACATTCCGTACCGGGGCGTTGCCCCAGCCTTTACCGATTTGATTGGTGGGCAAACCCAGGCCATGTTTCCCGGCCTAGCCGCCGCCGTGCCACATATCCGCTCGGGCCGTGTGCGCCCTTTGGCGGTTACCGGTCTAACGCGCCACCCGCAGTTCAAGGACGTGCCAACGCTCGATGAATCGGGTTTCAAGGGCTTTGATGCGCAGCAATGGTACGGCGTGGTGGGCCCGGCGGGCATGCCTGCGCCCATCGTGAAGCAGTTGAGCGACACCCTGGCCCAAGTGCTTAGGGCACCCGACCTGCGAGACAAGCTGGCCATTGAGGCGATAGAGCCGGTGGTGATGTCGCCCGAGCAGTTCGCCACCTTCATCAAAGCCGACATCGCCCGCTGGACCCAGTTGGCCAAAGACCGCAAGATTGAACTCGACAACTGATTGCCCGGAACAACACCTATGGCCCGAAATACCCAGGTCGCCGCTGACCACAATGCCCCGCCCGTCACCCAACTCCTTGCGCAATTTGTCGCTACCCATCCCGGCTACCTGGCCGGTGGCTGGAGCGCTGCGCTCGACCATGAGGCGCACCGTACATTTTTCAACTGGCTGGGTTGCGCAGTAGGTGCTGCTCAGCACGAAGCTGCTGATGCTGCGCTGGCTGCTGTACAAATGCTGCAACCCGCGCCGCAGGCCAGCGTGCTGGGCCGCCACCAGAAAGTCGACATGGCCAGCGCCGCGCTGGTCAACGGTATCACCTCACACACCTTTGACTTTGACGACACCCACCTCAAAACCATCATCCACCCGGCCGGCCCGGTGGCCTCGGCGCTGCTGGCGCTGGCCGAGCACACCGGCAGTTCGGGCCGCGAGCTGATTGACGCGCTGGTGCTGGGCATTGACGTGGCCTGCCGTGTGGGCAACGCCATGTACCCTGAGCATTACGACCGTGGCTGGCACATCACCGGCTCCACTGGAACGCTCGGCGCGGCGGCCGCCTGTGCGCGCCTGTTCAAGCTGGATACCCAGAAAACCGCCATGGCCCTGGGCATTGCCGCCTCGCAGCCGATTGGCATGCGCGAGCAGTTTGGCACCATGAGCAAGCCGTTTCATCCCGGCGCAGCGGCACGCGCGGGCCTGATGTCGGCGCTGTTGGCGCGCCACGGCTTTACTGCCAGCGCCAAAGCGCTGGAAGCACCGCGCGGCATGATGCAAACCGTCTCGACCAAGAACGACTGGAACGAAATTACCCATGATCTCGGCCAGCGTTTCGAGATTGCATTCAACAGCTACAAACCGTTCGCCTGCGGCATCGTGGTGCACCCCAGCATCGACGCCTGCGTGCAGTTGCGCGCCCTGTTTGCGCAGCAAGGCATCACGCTGGCACAAGTTGAGCGCATCGAGCTCAAGGTGCATTCGCTGGTGCTCGAGCTCACTGGCAAGAAAGAGCCGGCCGATGGTTTGCAGGCCAAGTTCAGCGTCTACCACGGCTGCGCCGCCGGCCTGACATTTGGCCGTGCCGCCGAAGATGAATTTTCTGACGCCGTGGTCAACCGCGCCGACATGGTGGCGCTGCGCCGCAAAGTCGCAGCCACGGTGGACGATTCGATTGACGAGGCCAGCGCCGATGTAGTGGCCGTGCTCGCTGACGGGCGCCGCCTGCATGTGTTTGTCGAGCATGCCATCGGCTCGGTGCAAAACCCCATGACCGACACCATGCTCGAAGCCAAATTCCGCGGCTTGTCCGAGCCGATTTTGGGGGCCGCCGCCACCAGCCAACTGATCAAAGCGTGCTGGGCCATTGGCAACGCGCCCAGCGTTAAGGCGGTGGTTGGCTTGGCCACGCCAGTCCGTCCATGAGCGACCCCACGTCTACCCGCAGGCCACAGATTGTGGTGGTTGGCGATGCCGAACAAGCCTTGCGCCGCCTGGGCGACTGGCGCCGCATTGAAACCCAGGCCGACGTCAAGGTGCACCACCTGCCGCTGCACGGCGCCGCTTTGGTCAGTGCGTTAAAAGATGCCGATGCGGTGGTGCTGGTGCGCGACCGCACACCCCTCGACGCCGCTTTGCTGGCGGCGCTGCCCAGGCTGCGCTACCTGGTGTTTACCGGCACGCGCAACACCACGCTGGACTTGGCGGCCTTGGCCGCACGGCAGATTCCGGTCAGCCATACCGAGTGGGGGCCGTCCAAAGACAGCACCTGTGAAATCACCTGGGCCTTGATTCTGGCTGCCACACGCCAGTTAGAGCAGCAAACGGCCTTGCTGCGCCAAGGCCAGTGGCGTAGTAGCCAGCCCGAGCCGCTGGCTGGTGTGCTGCATGGCCAAACCCTGGGCCTGGTTGGCCTGGGCGAGATTGGTGGGCGCGTCGCCAAAGTGGGCCAGGCGCTTGGCATGAAAGTTATCACCTGGAGCCCGCGCATGACGCCTGAGCGCGCCGCTCTGCATGGTGCCACTTCCGTAACGCTGGAAGAATTGCTGGCTAGCGCCAAGGTGGTCAGCCTGCACTTGGTACCAACCCCGCCAACCCGCCATTTACTCAACGCCCAGCGGCTGGCGCTGATGCGCCCGGACAGTTTGTTGGTCAACACCTCGCGCTCTGCACTGGTGGACACTGCTGCTTTGGTGTTGGCGCTACAAAAAGGGTGCCCCGGCTTTGCCGCGCTCGATGTATTTGACACCGAGCCACTGCCATTGGATGACCCGCTGCGCCAGCTGCCCAATGTGTTGCTTACGCCGCATTTAGGCTTTGTTACCGAGCCGGTATTTCAGCAGTTTGCGAGTGGCGTGATTGATTGCCTACAGGCTTGGCTGGCGGGTCAGCCGTTGGTGCGTCTGGTGGCGCATTAAGCGCTCAGTGCCCGCACTGCCGTGAATCGGGACTGATGTAGACCGTGAGTTGCTGTTGACCGAGCAGATTTTTAGCCACCGGCTGAAATGCAATCACAGAAGAAACCCGCAAAGTGTCAAATTGCCAATCCATGCGCTGACCATTTTGGGTATTGATAAAGCGCACACGCTCGTTGTGCTGCACATTGACAAAACGGGTTGTCGAGTTAATGGCTATTTCGCGTTCAACCGAGCCATCTTCAATTGGCGTGCCAACCGCATCAGGGCTGGCGGCAAGCCCTGGTGTAACGGTTGCAATTAAAGCCATCGCCAGCAGGCCAGTGGCTTGTCGAGCAATCATCTGCATAAGGTTCATGCGTACTCCAGGGTGAGTTAATTTCTTGTTGGGGTTCATGCGTACTCCAGGGTGAGTTAATTTCTTGTTGGCGGCGAGATTGCCACACCAACTCCTTATTGACTTGACGACGGGAGCGCAGTTCCCTGAATCAAGTTTGCAGCTCACTTCTGGTGTCGATTTAAAAACACTAATAAGATGAATAAGTAATTAATTCATGAATATTTAGTAGTTTTAGTTTTTAAGAAATGCTTTCAGAATCCAGCTTTTGGAAATTTCTGTCTTCTGCATTTCAACTAGAGCCTCATCATGACGCAACGCCGCCACTTCTTGCAGCTTCCCCTTGCCGCTGCCTTAACCAGTACGTTAGCTGGCAGTCTTGTCACTCTGATATTGCCCGCCCGAGCACAGCAAACCAGCAGCAATGCCCAAAGCCTGACGTTGCTCAACGTGTCCTACGACCCAACCCGAGAGCTGTATGTGGATGTCAACGCCGCCTTCGCCAAATTCTGGAAGGGCAAAACCGGCCAAGACGTGACCATCAAGCAGTCACATGGTGGCTCCGGCAAGCAGGCGCGCTCAGTAATTGACGGGTTGGACGCCGACGTGGTCACGCTGGCATTGGCGGGTGACGTGGACGCGCTGCACAAAAACGGCGGCTGGATTCCCAAAGACTGGCAAAAACGCCTGCCGCAAAATTCGGCCCCCTACACCTCAACCATTGTGCTGGTGGTGCGCCAGGGCAACCCCAAAGGCATCAAGGATTGGGACAACCTGGTCAAGCCTGGGATCAGCGTCATCACGCCCAACCCCAAAACCTCGGGCGGCGCGCGCTGGAACTACTTGGCGGCCTGGGAGTTTGCCAAGCGCAAATTCGGCAGTGACGACAAAGCCAAGGCATTTGTCGCCCAGCTCTACGCCAATGTGCCCGTATTGGATACCGGTGCGCGCGGCTCGTCGGTCACATTTGCGCAGCGCGGCCAGGGCGATGTGTTCATCTCATGGGAGAACGAGGCGTATCTGCTGGAAAAAGAGTTTGGTAGCAAGGTTGATTTCATTTACCCCAGCCTCTCGATATTGGCCGAGCCACCGGTTACCGTGGTGGATAAAAACGTTGACAAAAAAGGTACGCGTGCCGCAGCCGAGGCCTACCTAAACTTCCTCTATACCGACGAGGCACAAGACCTGATTGGCAAAAACTTCTACCGTCCCAGCTCGGCCAAGGCCCAGGCCAAGTACGCCAAGCAGTTGCCCAAGCTCAATTTATTCACTGTTGACGCGGCCTTTGGCGGCTGGGACAAGGCGGCCAAAGACCATTTTGCTGACGGCGCATCGTTCGACCAGATTTACGCCAAAAAATGAGCCCGCCTTAGCTTGGTATTCGTATAAAGAAATAACAAGACAGTTGTTGTTAGGGCGTCGGTGTTTGCAGACAATAAGAATTTGGTTTGCAGTCTGCCAAGCGTCGCAGGCAGCCAGATCAACCCTTATTTTTCAACACCAGAGACTGCATGAACGCAATCAAAACCCTTTTGCTGGCGCTTGCCTTGGCGGCCAGCCCGCTGGCACAGTCGCAAACCCTGCTGAATGTCTCGTACGACGTGGCGCGTGAGTTTTACAAAGACTTCAACGCTGCGTTTGTGGCGCACATCAAAAAGACCAGCGGCAAAGACGTCAAGGTTGACCAATCTCATGCCGGCTCGAGCGCCCAGGCGCGCGCCGTGGCCGATGGCCTGGAGGCCGATGTGGTGACCATGAACACCACGACCGACATCGAATTTCTGGCGGAAAAGGGTGTGGTTGCCAAGGACTGGGTGAAAAAATTCCCTAACAACGCCGCGCCTACCAGTTCCACTATGCTGTTTTTGGTGCGCAACGGCAATCCCAAGGGCATCAAGGACTGGGACGATTTGATCAAGCCCGGCATCCAAGTGGTGGTGGTTAACCCCAAGACCGGTGGTAATGGCCGCATGGCGTACCTGGCCGCCTGGAGCTATGTGCGCAAGAAGGGTGGCACCGATGCGCAAGCGGCGGAATTCGTTGGCAAGCTCTACAAAAACGTGCCGGTATTGGCGCGCGGCGGGCGCGATGCCACGGCGGTGTTTTTGCAGCGCAATATTGGTGACGTGCTGGTCACTTTCGAGTCGGAGGTGTTGTCGGTGGACCGCGAATTTGGCGCGGGCAAAGTCGATGCGATTCACCCCAGCATCAGCATCATTGCCGAGAACCCGGTGGCGGTGGTTGAACGCACCGTAGCCAAAAAAGGCACGGGCGAACTGGCCAAGGCCTATCTGGACTTTTTGTATTCCGAAGAGGGTCAGGAAGTGGCGGCCAAACATGCTATTCGCCCGCGCTCTGCGGTCGTGCAAAAGAAGTACGCCAGTGTCTTCAAGCCCTTGATCTTGGTGCCGGTGTCGGAATACTTTGGTTCGCTGGCCGAGGCGCAAAAAGTGCACTTCAATGACGGTGGCCAGTTCGACAAGCTGTACACCGTCAAATAAATGGCCCCCGCACACTAGCGCATGACCGCCTCAATTGCTGCGCCGCAGCTGGCGGCGCAGACCCCACCGCGCCGCTCTGCCAAGCGCGTACTGCCCGGCTTTCAGCTCACGCTGGGCTATACGCTGTTTTACCTCGGCCTGATAGTGCTGATTCCGCTCTCGGCCCTGGTCTTCAAAACTTTCACGCTCACCGGCGAGGCATTCTGGGCGGCCATCAGTTCGCCGCGCGTGGTGGCCTCGTACCAACTCACGTTCGGTGCGTCGCTGATTGCCGCGTTGGTGAATTTGGTGTTTGGCTTGCTGGTGGCCTGGGTGCTGGTGCGCTATGAATTCCCGGGCAAAAAAATCATGGACGCGCTGGTGGATTTGCCGTTTGCCTTGCCCACGGCTGTGGCCGGTATTGCACTGACGGCGCTGCTGGCGGGCAATGGTTGGGTGGGCCAGTTCTTTGAGCCCTACGGCGTCCAGCTGGCGTTCAAACCCGTCGGCATTGTGATCGCGCTGATTTTCATTGGCTTGCCGTTTGTGGTGCGCACTGTGCAGCCGGTTTTGGAAGACTTTGAGCAGGAACTGGAAGAAGCCGCCATGAGCCTGGGCGCCACGCGGCTGCAAACCTTTTTGCGGGTGGTCTTGCCGTCCATCCTGCCAGCGTTGTTGACGGGCTTTGCGCTGGCCTTTGCCCGCGCCATCGGCGAGTACGGCTCGGTAATTTTCATTGCCGGTAATGTACCGCTGGTGTCGGAGATTACGCCGCTCATCATCATCGGCAAGCTCGAGCAATACGATTACGCCGGGGCCACGGCGGTGGCGCTGGTAATGCTGGTGATCTCGTTTGCGTTGCTGCTGGTGATCAACGCGCTGCAAGCCTGGCAGCGCAAGCGCAGCGGAGGCGTTTAATGGCCATTGCAAAGCGCGTGCAAACCACCGAAGCTGCCTGGGTGCGTGGGCTGTTGATTGGTATTGCGCTGGTCTTCATGCTGCTGTTTCTGGTGCTGCCATTGGCCGCTGTGTTCGCCGAGGCGCTGCGCAAGGGCTGGGCCGCGTATTGGGATGCTTTGAGGGAGCCGGATGCATGGTCGGCGATTCGCTTGACCCTGATCACTGCCGCCATTGCCGTGCCGCTGAACCTGGTGTTTGGCATTGCGGCGGCGTGGGCCATTGCCAAGTACGAGTTCCGTGGCAAGGCTTTTTTGACCACGCTGGTCGATTTGCCGTTCTCTGTCTCGCCGGTGGTGGCAGGCTTGATTTATGTACTGGTGTTTGGCGCGCAGGGCTGGTTTGGGCCGTGGTTGCAAGCGCATGACATCAAGATTATTTTTGCCGTTCCCGGCATTGTGCTGGCCACGGTGTTTGTCACCTTTCCGTTCATTGCCCGCGAATTAATCCCACTGATGCAGGCGCAGGGCAACGACGAGGAACAGGCTGCGATTGTGCTGGGGGCCACTGGCTGGCAAACCTTCTGGTATGTGACGCTGCCCAACATCAAGTGGGGACTTATCTACGGCGTTATCTTGTGCAACGCGCGGGCCATGGGCGAGTTTGGCGCGGTCTCGGTGGTGTCGGGCCACATCCGTGGGCAGACCAACACCATGCCGCTGCATGTGGAGGTGCTCTACAACGAATACCAGTCGGTGGCGGCCTTTGCCGTGGCGTCGCTTCTGGCCTTGCTGGCGCTGGTCACGCTGGTCATCAAGTCGGTGGTGCAGTGGCGCCATTCGCGCGAGCTGCAAGTCGCTGCTGATCTGCCGCCCGAGCGGCCCACTGCATCAACGCCTGCCGCCCTGGGCCCCACCGCCCTGCCTGGAGAAACCCCATGAGCATAGAAATCCGTAACGTCAGCAAACAGTTTGGTAATTTTCAAGCCCTGCGCGATGTGTCGCTTGATATTGACTCCGGTGAACTGGTGGCCTTGCTCGGCCCCTCGGGCTGCGGCAAGACCACGCTGCTGCGCATCATTGCCGGGCTGGAAACCGCCGACGCAGGCAACATCCTGTTCAATGGCGCAGACACCACCGACGTGCATGTGCGCGAGCGGCAGGTGGGTTTTGTGTTTCAGCACTACGCGCTGTTTCGCCACATGACGGTGTTTGAAAACGTCGCCTTTGGCCTGCGCGTCAAACCCAAAAGCCAGCGGCCCACTGAAGCACAAATCAAGAAAAAGGTGCACGACCTGCTCAGCCTGGTGCAGCTCGACTGGCTGGCCGACCGTTTTCCCTCGCAGCTCTCGGGTGGCCAGCGCCAGCGCATTGCCCTGGCGCGCGCGCTCGCTGTCGAGCCCAAGGTGTTACTGCTGGATGAGCCCTTTGGCGCGCTCGATGCCAAAGTGCGCAAGGAACTGCGCCGCTGGCTGCGCCGCCTGCACGATGAGCTCAACGTCACCAGCATCTTTGTCACGCACGACCAAGAAGAGGCGCTTGAAGTTGCCGACCGCGTGGTGCTGATGAACCACGGCCAGATCGAGCAGATTGGCTCGCCGCAAGCCGTGTGGGAGCACCCGGCCAGCCCGTTTGTCTACGGTTTTTTGGGCGACGTCAATCTATTCCATGGCAGGGCGCACGAGGGCCAGGTGCATATTGGCGAGGGTGCGCAAAGCATGCAAATCCATGCGCCCGAACATGCTGGCGCGCATAACGCCAAGGCTTTTGCCTATGTGCGCCCTCATGAGCTGGATGTACAACGCCACTTGCCTGGCGCACCGATTGATGCCGAGCAGCAGCTGGGCTCTTTGGTAATGCGGCTGGACCGCGCGGTGGTGGTGGGACCGATTGCCCGGTTGGAGCTGCTGCCGGTGGGTGATGCCACTTCCAGCGCGCCCGGCCAAGATACGCTGGTTGAAGCCCAGATTGCCGCCCAGCACTACCGAGACATGGGCTTGCATGAGGGCGATCTGGTGCGGGTCACGCCGCGCCAGGCACGGGTGTTTGTACAAGACGCTAACGCGGCAGCTGATGCCTTCTTCCCGATTATTTAAGCCCAATTGCCTCAGCACCCCGCAATTATGTAGGGCCTTATCGCCGAGGTAGACGCTGGGTTACTCCAGGCCGGACGGGTCAAGGCGGTGGTTGTGCCGACAATCAGCTACCAGCATGTGCTGGGCCATAAAACTAAACCCCATGAAATTTCCCGTCGACTCCCACATCACCAGCCGCCGCACTTTCATCTTGCACACCGTTGCAGGCACCAGTGCAATGGCCGTAGCCGCTACTGTGCATGCGCAAGCGCAGCCATTGGTGTCAGAAACCGATCCCACTGCTGTTGCATTGGCCTACAAAGCCGATGCCACCAAAGTGGACAAAGCCAAGAACCCCAAGTACGCAGCAGGTCAGCTGTGCAATAACTGTGCGCTCTACCAGGGCAAGGCCACCGACAAGGCTGCGCCTTGCCCATTGTTTGCTGGCAAGCAGGTGGCTGGTTCCGGCTGGTGCAGTGCCTGGGCCAAAAAGGGATAAGTTAGACCCGGGTACACCGCATGCCCAGCAGCACTGCCCTGGTCTGGTTCAAGCGCGACTTGCGCCTGCATGACCATGCGGCTTTGGTTGCCGCACAAAGCTTTGAGGCGGTAGCTGCGGTGTTTGTGATTGAACCCGATTGGTTGGCCAGCCCGGAGTGCGACCCCAGTCATGTCGACTTTGGGCTTGCTTGTTTGCAAGCACTTCGCACTGGGCTGGCCGCACGCGGCCTGCCGCTGTGGGTGCGTGTAGGCACCATGCAGCAAGTGCTGGATGATTTGTATGGGGCGATCGCATTTACCCATTTGCTTAGTCACGAAGAAACCGGCCCCGGCTGGACCTATACGCGCGACTTGCAAGTGGCTGCCTGGTGCCGTGCGCGCAGTGTGCAATGGCAGGAATTCACACAGACCGGCGTGGTACGCCGCTTGCGTAGCCGCCAGGGCTGGGCGCAGCGCTGGAACCAGCGGATGGACTCGCCTGTGGTTGCTGCGCCGGAGCGGCTTGTTGGCGGCTTTGCTGCTGCCGTAGGCCCAGTCACCCTTACCTTAAATGACCTGCCCACACTGGCCAGCTTGGGTGTGCCTACCCACGGCAAAAATTTGCAGGCAGCCGGCGAGACCGCTGCCTGGGCCACGCTGGAGAGTTTTTTGGCGGGTCGTGCGCGCGGTTACCGGCGCTCGCTGTCCAGCCCGCTGCTGGCACAAACGGGCTGCAGCCGCCTGAGCCCGCACCTGGCATTTGGCACATTGTCCATGCGCAGCGTGCACCAGGCGACTGAAGCCGTCATCAGCACTACCGACGACCGCAGCCTCGTCTATGCCTTGCGCGGTTTCACTGGCCGCTTGCGTTGGCATTGCCACTTTATGCAAAAGCTGGAAGACGAGCCAGCCATTGAGTTTCAAAACTTTGCGCGGGTTTGCGACGGTTTGCGTGAGGGCCAGTTCGACACCACCAAATTCACCGCTTGGTGCCAGGCGCAAACGGGCTACCCGATGGTCGACGCCTGCATGCGCTCGCTGCTGGCTACGGGTTGGCTCAACTTTCGCATGCGGGCGATGCTGGTGAGCTTTGCCTCCTACCACTTGTGGCTGCACTGGCGCGAAACCGGCTTGTTCCTGGCCCGCCAGTTTCTCGACTTTGAACCCGGTATTCACTGGAGCCAAATGCAAATGCAAAGTGGCACCACCGGCATTAACACTTTGCGCATCTACTCACCTACCAAGCAGGCACTTGACCACGACCCCGAGGGCGTCTTCATCCGCCAGTGGCTACCTGAACTTGCGCGCGTGCCCTTGCCCTTGCTGGCGCAGCCCTGGCGCATGAGCGCCGCCGAACAACTGCAAGCGGGCTGCGAGATTGGCCGCGACTACCCGGCCCCGGTGGTGGATGACAAGGTGGCGCTCAAATACGCCAAAGACCAGCTTTACGGCCTGCGCCAGACGCTCGAGGCACGCCAGCAAGCCAAGGCGGTACATGAGCGCCACGGCTCGCGCAAGAGTGGCTTGTCCAAGACCAGCGCCGCTGGCCGTTCTGCCCTAGCGCAGCGCCCCGTAAAAGCAACAAAAACCACGAAAAAAAAGCCAACAAAAAAAGCTGCTGATGCGGCAGTTGCGGCAGCTTTGCAAGGACAACTTTTTTAACCAGTCAGCGCATGAAAAATAGTTTGAAAAATGACTTCAAAGGCAACAAGAGCAGCTTGCCCAGCAAGCCTTGTTTGGCTTGTGGTCGCCCAATGACGTGGCGCAAGGCCTGGGCAAAAAACTGGGAGCAGGTGCGCTACTGCTCGGATACCTGCCGAGCGAAAAAAACCACCAAGATACCCCCAACCCCTGAATAAAAGCAGCATGGTCAAAATGCCCAACGCCGCAAAGCCCATAAAGCCTGCAAAGCCCATTACGCCGGTTCGTCATCTGGTGTTGGTGCTGGGGGACCAGCTTGACGAAGCTGCTGCCGCATTTGATGAGTTTGATCCCGCGCTAGACGCCATTTGGATGGCTGAAGTGGCCGAGGAATCCACCCATATCTGGTCGTCCAAGCAACGTATTGCAATTTTTTTAAGCGCCATGCGCCACTTTGCCGAACACCTGCGCGCACGGGGCTGGCATGTGCACTACACGCAGCTTGATGATGCGGACAACCCCGGCACGCTGGCTGGGCAACTGCATGCCGCTATTGCGCAGCTCAAGCCTGTCGCGTTGGTGATGACCGCGCCAGGCGACTGGCGCGTGCTGCAAGCGCTTAAGGGTGTGGCGCACACAACCAAATTGCTGCTTGAAATTCGGGACGACCGGCATTTCTTCAGTACCGTACGCGATTTTGCGCAGCACGCCAAGGGCCGCAAGCAATTGCGACTGGAATACTGGTATCGCGAGCTGCGCCACGCCACCGGCATCTTGATGGAGGGCAGAGGCGCTGACCAAAAACCCGTGGGCGGGCAATGGAACTTTGACCACGACAACCGCGCTGCATTTGGCAAAAACGGCCCTGGCGCCCTGCCACCGCCCGAACGTTTTGCGCCTGACGCCACCACGCAAGAGGTGATGGCGCTGGTGAATTCGCGTTTTGCCGATCACCCAGGCACCATCACCACTTTTGGCTGGCCAGTCACAGGGGAGCAAGCGCTTGTCGTGCTGCAAGGCTTCATTACGCAGCGCCTGCCGCTATTTGGCCAGTACCAGGACGCGATGTGGGAAGGCGAGCTGTGGCTCTACCACTCGCACCTGTCGGCGGCGCTCAATCTGAAGCTTTTGAATCCGCGTGAAGTCGTAGAGGCTGCCGTGGCGGCTTTCGAATCGGGCCATGCGCCGCTGGCGGCTGTAGAGGGCTTTGTGCGGCAAATTTTGGGCTGGCGCGAGTATGTGCGCGGCATCTACTGGACGCAAATGCCCAGCTATTTAGATCGCAACGCGCTGGACGCGCAGGAAAAACTCCCGGCGTTTTACTGGACGGGTGATACCGACATGGCCTGCCTGCGCGACGCCATCTCGCAAACTTTGAGCCACGGTTACGCCCACCACATCCAGCGGCTGATGGTGACCGGTTTGTATGCGCTGCTGTACGGTGTGCAACCGCAGCAAGTGCACGGTTGGTATTTGAGCGTGTATGTGGATGCGGTTGAATGGGTGGAACTGCCCAACGTGCTGGGTATGAGCCAGTTTGCCGACGGCGGCTTGATGGCCAGCAAGCCCTATGCCGCCACCGGCAAATACATTCAGCGCATGAGCAACCACTGCCGGGGCTGTCGCTTTGACCCGGGCGAATCGCTTGGGGAAAAAGCTTGCCCCTTCACCACCCTATATTGGGATTTTTTACTGCGACACGAAACCCTTTTGGCTAAAAATCCGCGCATGCTGATGCAGCTAAAAAACCTGACCCGCCTGACGCCTGAAAAACGTGTGGCACTGGCGCAAGCCGCGCAGGCCCACCGCGCTAAATCGGCTTGTTAAAAACGCAGCAGGTAGCGTGTGCCCTGGTAATTGAGCAGGGCAGATTTTTCCTTGATTTGTTCCAGTACATGGCCCGGTGCCAGCTTGTCGCCCTCGCGCAGTACTTGGCCGTTAAGAATCAACAGGCGATGTGCCGGGTTGCTGGAGTAGGTTGAGCCGCTCACGCTCAAGCTGGGCAACTGTTGACGCACGCTGGCGGGCAACTGAGCCAGTTCCACTGCCAGTGATTTCTCAGGGTCAGTGGGTGGCGCAACGGCCACTGGGGCTGGCACGGGTGCAGGTGTTGCAATCACGGGCGCAGCGGCAATGGGTGCAGGTGCAGCAGCCACGGGCAAAGCAGCCTGCGCTGGCGGCACTTGCGGTGTTGGGGCGGGCGCTTGAGTTGGCGCTTGCGCTTGCGCTATGGCTGCGGGTGCCGGGGGCACTGCGGCGGGGCTGCCCGCCATACCCGTTGCAACAGGCGGTGTATCAAACGCGCCCCAGTGCCAGGCGGTGGCCAGCAAGCCTGCCGCCAGCACTGCCAATGGCAGGGCCAGCATCAGCAGACGCTGCAACGGTGTAGCGGGCAAGCTGGCTGATGGGGGCAGTACGTTAGCGGTTTGCGCCAGCAGGCCAGGGGCGGCATGGCGCTCGCGTTGGGCATCGGCACGTTTAAGGGCGTCAAGAATATAGGACATGGCTCAAGGTTTAACGGCTTGTGTTTGGGCTACCGCGCTGGAGCGGGGCTGGCCCAGCACGGGCTCGCTCACGCCTGTGGCGCGGTTCAGGCGCATGAAGGTCATGGGGCCGGCGCTGCCATCGGGCTGCAACTCTTGCTCCAACTGAAAGGCTTGCAGGCTGGCTCTCAGCGCCGCATTCAATCGCGGTGTAGTCACGGGTGGCGGTGTACCGTTGTGGCGTGCCAGTTGTTGCGCTAGTTGCATTACGGCGGGGCCGCTGTCGCCTTCTTGCAGCTTGTGGCGGTAGCCTTCGGGTGCGCGCCAAAGGGTGGCGAATTCACCGCGCCAGACCTCGGCCAGCGCGTCAAGGCTGACGCGAGCCGGGCCGCCGTCCAAATCCAGTGTGGCGTGTTCCGTGCCTAGGGCCAGCAGCAGGGCGTAGGCAGGGCTATTGCGTTCGTCGTACATGGCCAGCAGGCCGGGCCTGTCGAGCTGCCTGAGTAGCGCCAAGCTGCCGCTTTTTTTGAAGCAGTGCAAGTTCTGGCGCAGCAGCGCCAGGCAGGGCTCGGTTTGCGGTGCAGCTACGCCCCAGACGCCAGCCAGGGCGCGCCAGCCATCGGTCTCCAGGCGCGGCAAACGCGCCAGCGCGGCCTTAAGCTCTGCCGGACCCAGCGGCGCTGCGAGGGCAGGCACTGGGGCAGAGGCGCTAACAGTAAGACGCTGGTTGCTGCTTGCAACGGGGGCGCTGGCGGCCACACTGGCAACGCCAATTGCAGTAATTTGGGCCGCGGCTGGCGCAGCAACGGCATTGTTTGATTTAGCGCCGAGCGCAGCCATTGAGCCCAGCTTCCAATCGCCACTGGCCATTACCAGGCCAGCCAGCAGCCCTGCGGCCAAGCTAACAGCGATCAGACCGGGTGCCCAACGCGCGCGCCAGCCAGCACGTGGCGCAGTATCAAATACCTCACGCGCCGCCTGGCGCACGATGACCGGGTTGACACTGGCTGCGCCGCTGGCATAGGCCCCCAGCAGGGCGCGGTCGCACAGCAAATTGATGCGCCTTGGCACGCCACCAGTGAGTTGGGCAATGCGTTGCAGCGCGGGCCGCTCAAACGGCAGCGGCCCCTTGAGGCCCGCCACTTGCAGGCGGTGCGCAATGTAGTGCGCAGTTTCATGGGCGCTAAGCGCTTGCAGGTGAAAGCGTGCAATCACGCGCTGCGCCAGTTGCTCCATTTGCGGCGTAGCCAGCATGGCGCGCAGCTCGGGCTGGCCAATCAAAATAATCTGCAACAACTTGCGCTCGCTGGTTTCCAGGTTTGTGAGCAGGCGCAGTTGCTCAAGCACATCGGCTGAGAGATTTTGTGCCTCGTCAATGATGAGCACATTGCGCTGGCCCTGCGCGTGGCTGTGCAGTAAAAAAGCGTTTAGTCGGTCCACATGGTCTTTAACGCTGCCAGGCTGCGGCAAGGCCTGCTGGGCAATGTGAAATTCATCGCCAATGGTTTGCAGCAACTCCAGCACCGTGAGTTTGGGATTGAAGATGTAGGCCACGTTGCAGTTGGCCGGAATTTGCTCCAGAAAACACCGGCAAATGGTGGTTTTTCCAGTACCAATTTCACCCGTGAGCAGCACAAAGCCGCCACCTGCATCCAAACCATAAAGCAAATGCGCCAGCGCCTCGCGGTGGCGCTCGCTCATAAAAAGGGTGCGTGGGTCGGGCGCAATGGAAAACGGCTCCCGCTCCAGGCCAAAGTAAGTGGCGTACATGGAGGGCAAGCATACCTGCATGGGGCTAGCCGGCAGGCGTTTTAGGTGCGCAGGTGTCTTCGTCGTGCCTGACAAAGCAAGCGCAAGCTCGGGTTACAGGCTTTTGGCGCAGCGAAAGCCGATGTAGACCACGGCGGTGTCTGCCGGTTTGCTCTGGTTGTGTTCGTCGCGCATGGCGTCTGCGCCGTACCACCAGGAGCCACCGCGGGTGCGCTGCTGGCTGCCCGCGCCGCTGTCCACCCATTCCCAGGCATTGCCGCCCATGTCAAACAGCCCGTTGACACCGGCTGGGGTGGCACCTGCCTCGGCATGGCCGCGCCCGCGGCTGGTGACGGCATGGGCAACGGTTTTTGCATTGCCGCAGTCGCCCAGGCAGTTGGCACCGCGTGGGCTGTGGCCAGTGGGAAAAGGGTAGCGGGTGCCGCTGGTAAAACCGGCGGGCGGGTTGGCGCGGCGCTCGGTGTAGGCCGCTTGTCCCCACTCGGCGTCGGTGGGCAGACGCTTACCAGCCCATTGGCAATAGCCTTGTGCCTCGGCGTGGGTAATGTGTACCGCGGGCTCGCCGGCGCTGCCAGCTGTGCCAAACGGCGCGCGCCAATGCCAGCCTTTGCGCTGCTCCCAGCCGTTTTCGTAGGTGCTACCGCCACCGGCACGCTCGGCGCTGGTCACGGTTTGGGTAGCCGCAACAAAGCGCGCAAATTCACCAATGCTGACCTCATGGCGGTCAATGGCAAAACCTTGGGGCGCAGGCGCAATGACTTGCATGCCCGCTGACACAGCCGTGGCGTTTTGGGCTTGGCTGGTTAGCACGGTGCAGCCCAGCAAGCAGCCCAGCCAGGTGTTTTTTTGGCACCAAGTGATACCAGCGGTGGGGGTTGAGATGTTCACCATGCACCTAATTTTTACCCAAGCTGGCGTTTCCCACCTGACTGCGGCCGCATACCCGATTCGGCCGCCCCTGCAGCTCCCGCAGCAGCCACCGCCTTTGCGATACTGCCGTCATGCCCGTGCTAACACCCGCCACCGCCGCTTTGCAAAACATTTTGTATAGCCAGGGCTTTGGCACGCGTCGCGTTTGCTGCGGGCTGATTCAGCAGGGGCTGGTCAGCGTCTGGGTCAATGGGGCGTGGCAGCAGATGCGCGACGCCGCACAACCCGTGGCAACCGACGGCTTGCAGTTCAATGTGCAGGGCGTAGCCTGGCCTTATGCTGAAAAAGCCGTGGTGATGCTGCACAAACCGGCGGGCTACGAGTGCTCGCACAAGCCCTCAAACTGGCCCAGCGTCTACACCTTGCTGCCCGCGCCGCTGCGCCAGCGCCCCACCACCGGCGCGTTGCAGGGCGTGCAAGCCGTGGGGCGGCTCGACCAGGACACTACCGGCCTGCTGCTGCTCTCCGACGATGGCCAGTTCATCCACCGCATGAGTTCGCCAAAAAAACACGTGCCCAAGATTTACGAGGTGGTTACCGCAGACCCATTTGACGCGCGCCAGGCGGCCGCTTTGTTGGCTGGTGTGGTGCTGCACGACTCGCCCCAGCCGGTGCGCGCGGCAGCCTGCGAGGCAACGGCTTCGCACCAGTTGCGCCTGACGCTGACCGAGGGCAAATACCACCAGGTCAAGCGCATGCTGGCCGCTGTGGGCAACCGCGTGGTGGGCCTGCACCGTGCACAGATTGGCGGCTTGGTATTACCCGCCGATTTATTGCCTGGGCAATGGCGTTGGGTTGCAGTGGGCGATTTGCTCCTAAATTAATAGTATTTTTTGATAGCGTTACCCGCATGTCATTACTGGGTTAAACGCACTTTTGGCGCTTAAAAAAGGCCAAAAATCTGTAAAAAACGGTCTGGCGGCAGCCCGTGGCGGCTGCACAGCGCTAAAAACTGGCTAATTTTATAAAAAATTGCCCAATTTAAAGTGCCAAATAGCAGTTTTAACCAGCAAATACATGCGGGTAGCGCTCACCTTTTTTACTATCTATTCAGTAGCGCTACAGCGCAAGCTCAGGGTACGGTTTGCAAAAAATTGGCTACCAGCCGCAGGCTCGCTTCAGGCTGCTCCAGGTGCGGCGAGTGGCCGCAGCCGGGCAGGCGCTGCAAGTGCGGCGTGGCAGCAGCAAGATGGTTTTTAGTGAGCAGCGCCTCGATGTGCAGCATGCTGCCGTAAGCGTCGGCCTCGCCCTGAATGGCCAGCAGTGGGGTGGCAATCTGGGCGCATTCAGGGCGGATGTCAAAGCTGCGAAACGCCTGGCTGAGCCACACGTCGTTCCACTGCCAGAAGGCGCAATCCACGTCCTGGTGGTAGCGGGCCAACTTGGGGCGCAAGGGGCCGGTTTCAAAAGCAGTGCGCGCCGCTTCAATGCTACGCAAGCTCAAGTCTTCCACCAGCACATGCGGGGCCATCACCACACAGCCCGCCAGCGGGTAGCGGCTAGCATGCAGCAGGGCAATGCTGGCACCGTCGGAATGGCCCAGCAGCACGGGTTTTTCAATGCCCAGCCTCTGCAGCAAGGCGGGCAAGACCTGCCAGGCTTCCTGGTGCATGTAGTCGGGCAGCAAACGGCCTGCGCATTGCCCGTCTTGCAGGCGGCTTGGGCCGCGTACATCGGGTACGGCATCAGAGTGGCCATAGCCACGGCGCGAATACACCAGCCCGGCGCGCCCGCTGGCGGCGCAAACCCGCGCAGGCCAGTCGCGCCACAAGGCAACCGAGCCCAGGCCTTCATGCAAAAAAACGATGGGTGCCAAAGCCGTGCCATGGGGACCGGTGGCGGGAATGTGCTGAATCTCCAGCCGCACACCCTGAATCATTGCAAATTCCATGTCATTTTTCCTCCGGGTGTTGATGGCTACGGTTCTACCCGACAATCATGAGTTGTGTTGCAGCACTGTGTTGCCCCATTTTGTAGCGCTTTTAAGGGCTGATCTTGAGCTTGAATATTGTTGCCTTCCCTGCCGCCGCGCTGCCGCGCCGCTGGCCCCTGTTGTTGGGCGCTTGCGCTGTGGCCGCTTGCGCCTTGCTGCCAGTGGCAAGTGCCGCCCAAACCCACCCGATTTTTGTGCTCAATTCGTTGGATGCCAATGTCAGCGTGATCGATCCCAAAACCATGACCGAAGTGCAGCGTATTGCCACTGGCAAGGAGCCGCATCATGTGTACCTGACGCCTGATGAAAAGTCGCTGATTGTGGCCAACGCCTCGGGCGATTCTCTGACCTTCATCGACCCCAAGACCGCACAGGTGCAGCGCACGCTGCGCGGCATTCTTGACCCCTACCAGTTGCGCTTTTCTCCCGATCTGAAATGGCTGGTCACTGCGGCCAACCGCCTGAACCATGTGGACATTTACCGCTGGGACGGCAAGGACCCCACGCTGGTCAAGCGCATTGCCACCGGCAAAACACCCAGCCACATCTGGATTGATAGCAAGAGCACCACCGCTTTTGTCACCATGCAAGACAGCGACGAATTGGTGGCCATCGACATCGCTAGCCAAAGCCTCAAATGGCGCATCAAGACCGGTGCCATGCCTGCCGATGTGTTTGGCACGCCCGATGACAAGCACCTGCTGGTTGCCTTAACCGGCAGCAACGGCGTTGATGTGTTTGATGTCAGTGGCCCAGCACCCAAGTTGGCCAAACGCATCAAGACGGGTGACGGCGCGCACGCCTTTCGCGCGTTGGGCGACAAGCGTCACCTGTTTGTCAGCAACCGCGTGGTCAACACCGTCAGCAAGATCGATCTGCAAACGCTGGAGACACTGGAGAGTTTCGCCGTGCCCGGCGGGCCTGACTGCATGGACGTCTCAAGCGACGGCAAGCTGCTCTACGTAACCTCGCGCTGGGCCAAAAAGCTGACCGTGATTGACCTGCAAACCAAGAAAATCAGCCGCCAGGTGAATGTTGGAAAATCGCCGCATGGGGTCTGGACACTTGACCACGCAGCGCGCTTTTAACCCGCTGCGCTTCGCACTGGCGCTTGTTGGCTTGCGTGCTGTCATGGCACGCGCTGGTGCTGGCAGTTGGTTTGCGCTTGCGCTGCTTTTCCCTGCGGTGGCTGCGCACCCGGCAAACGCGGCAGGCCCAAGCGAATGCAAAAAACCGCTGTATTTGACGCTGGACACTGGCCACATGGGCGTTGCCCCGTTGGTGGCCGATGTGCTCTTGCGCCATGGCGTCAAGGCCACGTTTTTTCTGGCCAACGAGAAAACCCTCACTGGCGGTACCTCGCTTGACGACACCTGGGCACCCTGGTGGCGCGAACGCGTGGCTGAGGGGCACGCCTTTGCTTCGCATACCTGGGATCACGGCTACTGGCAGGCGGATGTGGCGGGCGGCTTTCGTATCAAGCAAACCTTTGGCCCGCAGGCTGGCCAAACCGTGCAGTGGAGTGCCGCGCAGTATTGCCAGGAACTGCGCCGCCCGGGCGAGCGCTTGCACGCCATGACAGGCGCTGCCATGCTGCCGCTGTTTCGCGCACCGGGCGGCAAAACATCACCTGCGCTGGTGCAGGCTGCCAAAACCTGCGGCTTTGCGCATGTGGGTTGGTCGCCAGCCGGATTCTTGGGCGATGAATTGCCCAGCGACAAGCACCCCAACGACGCGCTGCTCAAGAAGGCGTTGCGCAGCATCCGCAGCGGCGACGTGCTGCTGGCGCACCTGGGCATCTGGTCGCGCCGCGAGCCCTGGGCGCCAGCTGTGCTGGAGCCGCTGGTGGTGGGCTTGAAAGCCCAGGGATTTTGCTTTAAAACGCTGGTGCAGCACCCAGTGTATGGCGTGTCGCCAGCCAACAAACTGCCCAACTAGGCCGATCAACAAACATGCAGTGGTTGACAGAAGGTTTTGACCAGATTCAGCAGTGGCTGTTCGAGGCGCTGGTGCAGCCGCTGATGTTCCAGCTGGGCCAGGGCCATTTGCTGGAAGACGGTTTTGCCGCCACTGGCTGGCTGCTGGCCGGGCTGATTCAACTGGCCATCATGGTGGCAGTGATTGTGCCGCTGCAGCGCTGGCGGCCGGTCGAGCCGGTGACGGACCACGCCACCATCCGCACCGATGTGCTCTACACGCTGATTCACCGCTTGGGCGTTTTTCGCCTGGCCCTGTTTTTTACCGTAGACCCATTGTTTGACGAGATGTTTGGCGCGCTGCGGCTGCAAGGTATTGGCACTTTTCACCTGGACCAACTCTGGCCTGGCGTGACCGACCTGGCGTTGGTGAGCTTTGCCATGTACCTGGTGGTGTTTGACGCGGTGGACTATGGGATTCACCGCGGGCAGCACCATTTTGAGTGGTGGTGGAAGCTGCATGCCCTGCACCACAGCCAGCGCCAGATGACGGTGTGGAGCGACAACCGCAACCACCTGCTGGACGACCTGCTGCGCGACAGCATTCTGGTACTGGTGGCGCAGGCCATTGGCGTGGCACCCGGCCAGTTTGTGGCGCTGGTGGCGTTCACCCAACTTAGCGAGAGCTTCCAGCACGCCAACCTGCGCGTCTGGTTTGGCCACGTCGGTGAGCGTCTGTGGATCAGCCCGCGCTTTCACCGGCTGCACCACAGCATCGGGCTGGGGCATGAGTCGCCGGTACGCGAAGCAACAAACGTGGGGGCCGTCAAGCTAGGTGGGGTGAATTTTGGGGTCTTGCTGCCATGGTGGGACATGCTCTTTGGCACGGCCAATTTTGAGCAGCGCTACGACCCCACCGGCGTACGCGACCAATTGCCGCCAGGGCAGGGCGGCTCAGCACGTAACTATGGCCATGGCTTTTTGGCTCAGCAGTGGTTGGGTGTCAAGCGCTTGCTGGGCAAGGCCTGAAACAAGGCGCGGACTTGTTTGGCTTGGCGGGCAGCGCCGGGTTATCCTTGCGTTTATGAAACTGCTGCTCGATTCATTTTGGCGCGCTGCGGCTTATTGCCTCCATCCACGGGTGATAGCGCTGTCGATCTTGCCTTTGTTGGTGATGGTGGCATTGGCGCTGGGTCTGGGGTATTTCTTTTGGGACAGCGCCCTATTGAGTGTGCGCGCCATACTTGATGCGTCGGCACTGGTGGGCACCTTGCTCAGTTGGCTGGAGGGTTTTGGCGTGCGCCAGCTCAATGCCTGGCTGGCCCCATTGCTGCTGATTTTTGCCATTACGCCGCTGCTGGCCATTGTGTCGCTGCTGGCGGTGGCGCTTTTGATGACGCCGGCGCTGGTGGCGCTGGTCGCACAGCGGCGCTTTGCCGCGCTGGAGCGCAAAAAGGGTGGCTCGATGCTGGTGGGGGTGCTGTGGTCGCTGGCGTCCACCTTGCTGGCGCTGATTGCGCTGGTGCTGTCAATTCCGCTGTGGTTTGTGCCGCCACTGGTGCTGATCTTGCCGCCGCTGATTTGGGGCTGGCTAACCTACCGCGTCATGGCCTTTGACGCGCTCGCCGAGCATGCCAGCAAGGCAGAGCGGGTCGCGCTGTTTCAGCGCCACCGTGGTCCCTTGCTGGTCATTGGCGTATTGAGCGGTTACCTGGGGGCGGCCCCCAGCCTGCTGTGGGCCTCGGGTGTGTTTTTTGCCGCGGCATTTGTGGTGCTGGTGCCGGTGGCCATTTGGATCTACACCCTGGTATTTGCGTTTTCTTCGCTCTGGTTCTCACATTTTTGCCTGCAAGCGCTGGCTGATTTGCGTGCCGAGCAAATTGCTGCCGCAATGGATGCCATGCCGCCCGCTGGCCCCGCTAACACGGCATCCGCTGCAGCCCTGCCAGGGCCGCGCCTGCCGCCCCTTGAGCTGCTGAAGCCGCGCCCCCATGACCGATCCGACATCCCGCCACCACCGGCCTGACACCCCGCGCATTGCCAGCGCCGACTTCAGCCTGCTCATCATTGGCGACGAGATTTTGTCGGGCAAGCGCGCCGACAAGCACATGCCCAAGCTGATTGAGCTGCTGGCTGCGCGCGGCCTGCGCCTGGACGCGGCCGAGTACGTGGGCGATTCGCCCGTGCACATTACCGCCTGCTTGCGTCGCGCCCTGGCACACGCGTCAGCTACCGGCGGCGCGGTGTTTTCCTGTGGCGGCATAGGTGCCACGCCAGACGACCACACCCGCCAGTGCGCCGCGGCCGCGTTGGGCGCGCCACTGGCGCTGCACCCGCAGGCAGCGGCGCTGATTCACGAACGCATGAAAGACGTGGCGGCGGCCCAGGGCACGCCCTATGAGCCGGATAAGCCCGACAACCTGCACCGCCTGAACATGGCGCTGTTTCCACAAGGCGCGACCATCATTCCAAACCCCTACAACAAGATTGCGGGCTTCAGTTTGGCCGCCACAGGTGGTCAAGGCGGCGTTTTTTTCTTCCCTGGTTTCCCGGTAATGGCTTGGCCCATGATGGCTTGGGTGCTGGATACCCATTGCCCGCATCTGTTTCACTCACATGCGCAGTTGGAAAAATCCGTGATCGTTTTTGGTGCAATGGAAGCTACGCTGACACCGCTGATGGAGCAAATAGAGTGCGATTTCCCGGGTGCAAAGGTGTTCAGTCTGCCCAGCGTGGACCATCCGCAATATGGGCGGCACATTGAGCTTGGTGTCAAAGGCCCCCTAGAATTGACTGCAAATGCCTATGCTGCCTTGCTGCAAGGCTTGCGCACACTGAACACACCGCTTGGCCCTGAATTGGTGCGTTAACAGCGCACCATAATTGCACATTTTTGATTGTGTAAATTTGAAACAAGCGTGAACAGGCGCTTTAATGCGCAGTGCCGCCTTTTTCACGACTGGCAGCCGCCAATCTGTGCAAGGCACAATAGCAACTGAGATAAATGTGCCCATAGCTTTGGCACAAATACTGCGTAATTGCCTGTACAACTTTTAACCAACCGCTAACCAGGAGAGATTGATGGCCAAGACCGTCGCAGA
>JAKFVA010000010.1 GCA_021732385.1 Burkholderiales bacterium
CCCGCCGACGAAACCGTGGGCGGGTTTTGGGGTTGGTGCGAACTGACGGGGTGCGAACTGCGAACCGTGCGAACCTTGGTTCGCACCCTGACGCTAAAAAAGCGCCGCGCTCGCGCCCCCCGCATTGCGATTTGGGAAGGAAGGACCCCTTTTGCCTGGGCCTATCGCCTCAACCGTCACCGCTGTCCAGAAGATAGCCGAAATACTACCCCCGACCGGGCTGTTTTGTTGCAGGGCTGGCGGGCCTCGAAACGGACAAGCAAGGCAAAGCAGGGACAAGCGCGGCAAGCATTACCCTAAATTGCCCACGTTTTTGGAAGGCAACCGCACGCCTTCGCTGTTGAGGTTCGCAGCCACGATCTCCATTGCCCTCTGCCAACGCCGCCACGCCGTCGTCCGGTCGCAGGCAAAGCGAATCGTGATGTCCCTCCAGCCGTAGCGCTTGGCCCGCATCCACACGAGATGGCGCTGCTCGACCTCGAGCCACTGCACCCAGCGCATCGTCTCCAGCATCCGGTCGATGGCCTCGGGGCTTGGTGGGAAGGGTCGGTACACCTTCTCGTCGGCAGCAAAGGCTTCCCACTCCTTGCGAACGAAGGCGGGCCAACAATTGAAGTAGCCCTGCACACGTACAGGGGGCAGGCGTCGTCCGGTGGTGGCGGCCTCTTCGAAGCGTGCTGCCACGTCGTCGCTTGTCCACTCAGCCATGACGCGTCCCTCCCAGCCCGTACAGACGTTCACCAATGCGTCGCACGATCTCGCGTTCGATGAAGTCCAGACGGTCGTCGGACGCGTTGACCACCAGGATGTGTTGATCACGCCAGCCACGTTCCTTGATGACGTCCAGATCGGTGGCTTGTGGCTGCAGCCGACCAAGGGGGCAGCGGTATTGGGGTGTCGGAACCTTCACGTCACACCTCCTGCGTCTCGACTGCCCAGTGCAGCAGGGCCAGTGCGTCGGCTTCGTTGTCGTCGACTGGGGTGTGACCACGCTCGCGGACGGACGTGATCATTTCGTCCTTGCCCGCGTTGCCTTTGCCGGTTGCGTGCTTCTTGATCGTGCCGACCGGAACGCCCTGGTAGGGGATGTTGTGATGTTCACACCACGCAGTCAGGTGCCCCATGAATCCGCCGTAGGCGTGCGCCGCGTCAACGCCAGCGTGCCTCCGAACTTCCTCGAAGAACACCGCGTTGATGTGATTGCTGACCGACAGCAGTTCGTTGAGCCAGCGCTTGAATCGAAGGAAACGCATCCCGCCGCCTTCAAATCGCTGCGGCTTGAAGTGCTCCGTGCCGCTGGTGATGGTGCCGTCCAGGTGCTGCAGAGCCCACCCGGTGTGTGTGCCCAGATCAAGGGCCAGGATTGTCGTGTTCATGCTTTTTATCCTTTCGCGCTTCTGTCTGACGCAGCCGACGCAGTCAGTCGAAACACTCCATGAGGTGCGCGTCACGCACGCGTGTAGAGAGTTACGAGGAACAGCGTCAGCTGCGTCAGACGATGCGGTTTCCATAGAGATCAGTTGTCGGCATAAGGCGTGTAGGCGGCCGTGGGCGGGGTCTTGAGCCCGATCCCCTGAAACCCGCGCACGCCCATGCCGTTGCGCCACTTCTCCACGCCCCTGGTGATGAGCAGATCGGAGAAGCGGCGTTGCGAGCCGATGAATTCACCCGCTGCCTCGGCCCACAGCTTCCAGTCGTTGAACAGTTCGGCAGTCAAAGACTTCGCAGTGGCCACACGAACGCAGCGCTCATCCAGCCACCGGCCCAACGCGTCCTCGGCTTCGAAGTACTCCTCAGTGGCGTCGACGACTTGCTGCGGGAGATCGAGACGTCCCAGGCGTTGCCAGTCGAGGCATCCCTGTACCGCCCAGGCCAGGATGCCGTCGCGCTCGGCCAGCAATTTCTGCTGCAGGTGCTTGTCTCGTCGCTCGGGCGGCACGGTGATCGTGAAGGGGATCAGGTGCAGCCGTCGCTTCATCGCCTCGTCAATGTTGCGAATGGCAGGCTTGTGATTGCCCGCGACGAACAACTTGAATTGAGGGAAAAACTCGAAGAAGTCCTGCCGCATAAAGCGCGCAGAGATCTTGTCGCCCCCGGTCAGGTTCTTGACCTTCGACTCTGCCCAGCGCCGCCCCTGCTCGGTCTCAATTGCCGCCACGAAGCGCGCCCCACGCAGACCGGCCATGTCGGTCGGATGCCGGTCGGTGCGCGTTTCCATAAACGTGTCCATCGGCGCGTTGGTGGCGTAATCGCCGAGGATGGTGGCCAACGTGTTCACGAACACCGACTTGCCATTCGCGCCAGTGCCGTACAGGAAAAATAGGGCGTGCTCCCGGGTAGATCCGGTCAGCGCGTAGCCCACCATCCGCTGCAAATAGACCTGCAGCTCCTTGTCACCACCCGTGACCTCATCGAGGAACTGCCGCCAAGTTGGGCAGTCGCCACCGGGTGTGGCCGTGGTGATCTTGGTCATCCGGTCGGCGCGGTCGTGTGGGCGTAGACGTCCGGTCTTAAGGTCGACGACGCCACCAGGTGTGTTGAGCAGCCACGGATCTGCATCCCATTCGTCGGTCGTGGCCGCGTGCCTGCGATCCGCCCGTGCCAGCCGTTCGACACCGCCCACGGTGCTGGATGCCGCAAGTTTGGCCGCGACCTTGGGGTTGTTGGCGTTGATAGCAGCGTGACGACAGACGTGGCGGATGAGATCGGCGGCAGCCAAGGTGTCCTCGGTGCGCCAGCGGAGACCATCCCAGACCAGCCACCGACCCCAGCCCGCGACATAGCGCCAGTCGCGGTGATAGCGGCGCGTGAATGACAGCGCCAGCGCGTCCTCGGTGCCCCATACCGAGTCCTCGATTCCGCCACCAGCGCTTGTCGGATCGCGCTCGGGGTCGTCCGATATGAGATGCATCTGAAGGCGCGGGCCATGAGCAATGAAGCCCGCGACATCGAAGCCTTCGTTCTTGGCATCGGCCGCATCCCAGCCATCAGCAGCGTCCTCGGGCGGGTACAGGATGTAGCAGGACTTTGCACCAGCCAGCAGCAGCGCCTGGGAGGCTCGATCCGCGTATTCCCAACCCGGCTTGTCCTTGTCGGGCCAGATGAGCACAGATTTGCCTGCCAGCGGCGACCAGTCGGTTTTGTCAACCGGCGCGTTGGCTCCGTGCATCGCAGTGGTGGCACAAATGCCAAAGCCGATCAGCGTCTGTGCGCACTTCTCACCTTCAACCAGGACGACTGTGTCTACCGACAGGAGCCCCGGCTGGTTGTAAAGCGGACGTGTCTCAGGCGGAGCCATCTTGCGTCGCTTGGCATCCCACGGCCGGAACTCCTTCTTGCGACCGGGTGGGTCGTAGCGGTAGACGACCGCAATCAGCTTGCCTGTGGCGTCCAGGTAATCCCACTTGGCCGTGGCTGGACCGAGATCGTCGACCGGTACTTCCTTCTTGACTTTACGCATCGGTAGCGACCGCGAGCGCCCGAGCAGGTCAGCAGCGGCGTCCAGCACGCGGGGAAAGTCGCTGTGAACGTCGATGCCGCAGTAGCCGCCGATCAGCGCATAGATGTCGCCGCCTGAGTTGTCGGCACGATCCGTCCACAGACCGACCTTCTCACCTTCGAGCACCACCTCTAGGCTGTCACCTGGACTGCCGAGGATGTCGCCGATCAGGAACTTGCCACGGCGCTTCTTGCCAGCCGGAAACATCGTGGTCAGCACCGACTCCAGTCGCGCCAGCAGTTCGGTGCGAATCTCGTCTCGTTCAGACTCCCTGTTGCGCTCCGCAGATTGGGTTGTGTCGTTGAAGTCGATCATTCGGCTCCCTCGACAGGTGCGTCCGCGTCCTGGACATCACGGCCCTGGACGGCGGTGGTAAGCGTGGCCCACGCAGAGAGATCGGACAGGCGGTAGCGCACCAGACCGCCCATCAGGTAGTGCGGAATCCGGTACTTGGTGCGCATCGCGTGATCGGCGAACCAGTAGTACGGCAGGCGCAACGCGGCGGCCGCCTGCTTGGCATCGATCATCGGCTCGATGCCGGTGGCCGGGGTGTTGTTGTCGGTCATGCTTGTGTTCTCCAGCAGCGGTCTTGCCACGCGCACATCCGGCACTCGAAGTGGGTCGGATCATTGAAGGCGCGCGGCAGGAGTTCGCCTGCTTCGGTGGCCGTGATGACCTTCACCGCCCGATCCGACATGCGCTGGGCCAGGGCTGCGTCAAAGGGCACGGCCTCGGTGTAGATCTCCATCGTGTCGGCGTTGAGCGCCGTGAAGATCGCCGGGTGCTCGTGCAGTTCGAGATAGGCTTGGTAGATCGCCACTTGCGCGGCGTAGACGGGCTTGGCCACGGCGAGCCGGTTCTTCTCCAGCTCGCGCCAGGACTTCGAGCCCAAGCACTTGTTTTCCCAGAGCGCCGGGTAGGCAAAGCCCTCCGGGCCATCGACGATGACACCGTCGATGTGGCCCTGCAGACGGCCATCAGCCACGCAGAAGCCAAACTGCTCGCCATCGGCCCTGCGGGTACGCAGGTCGAAACCGGCGTCGCGCAGCCACGCGACCATGCAGTCCTCCATGACGTGGCCGCGCTCGAAGATGCGTAGCATCCGGCCCGGGGTGTCCCGGCCGTGATCGACGGGAGCCTTGGCGTACTCAAACTGCAGCGCACGCTCGCAGGCAGCGCCCAACCGCGAGGCACCAAGGTACTGGCGCTCGGACTGCTTGGCTCGGGCCCGCTGCATCCCGGCGTCGACCAGCGAGGTAATCTGCCCCGAGATGCTCGACGTGGAGTTGAAGTCCATCATGGCTTCTTCCCCTTCGGTTCTTCCCAAGGCAGGTCGTCCTCCAGATCCGCGAACGGATTGGCTGCACTCGGAGTCATGGGATCGGGCGTCTGCGTCATGCCGCGCACGGGCGGGTACTTGCTCGCCTCGTGGTGTTCAACCATCGCCTCGGTGTAGCAAGTGACGATGGCGTCGATCACCTGCAGCGCCTCGGCTTCGGAGTAGTTGCCCAGCGGTTTGGTGAAACCGATCTCGCCCGCCGCCTCGCCGAAGGACTTGAGGCACTTGCGCATGGCGGCCAGCTCGATATCAGAGGGATCGATCATGGTGACCCCCTTGATGTCGGTGCGACCATCCTTGGCGCGCAGCCAGTTGCCATACATCGCGTGGAACGCGGTCTGGCAGCGCTGCGAGCAGAACACCCAGTCGATGGGGTAGCGCCGAGGATCGCCGACACCGTGTCGGTTGTCGGTGTGACCGAATCCCCGGGCCTGTCGTTTGCAGACCCAGCATTTCACGCCACCTCCTCAAAGTCTTCCGCGAGCAGGCCCAACTGCAGCGAGCCGCCTGCGAAGGCCGCTTCGCAACGGCGGTCGAAGTCGCGGTAGCAGGTTGAGCTGCGCGCAATCGCGGTCACCGCATGAATCTGCGTTTCCAGACGTGCGAGGCCCTGATCGGACAGCCACTGGTGGTGCTTTTGCGAGATGCCCTTGCGAGCACGGATCTCGTCAATCAGCGTGGCGGGCAACACCGGCCCATAGACCCAGCGCTGCGTGATCTGGCCAACAACGTGGGGCGGGTTCTGGTCGTGGCCCTGGTACTTCCAGCCAAACAGCCGGTAGAGGGCGCGGTAGTAGTCCGGGTGGAAGCGGCGCTCCCACGAAGAGCACGACTGGCGCAGCAGCTTGGAGATCAGTTCCTGCAACGCGTCAGGCGCGCGGTGGTACTGGTAGCCCGTCGCCTCGTCGATCAGCGCGACCTCGCCGGTGGTGGCCAGCGCGCGCATGATCTTCATGCAGTTGGGCACGATGCCCTGGCGGGCCTTGTGCAGCGTGCCGTTGATGGCGGCGCTGACCACCGCCGACGCGACGTCCGCAATGATCCCCGCCGGGAAGAACTGCGCCTGCCGACCTGATGGCAACAGAATCGGCTCACGAGTTTTCTCCAATGCCGACAAGGAGTTAGGCGCGAAATCGGCCAGAAACCGGGCAAATCGGCCACCCTTGTGCGTCTCGTGGAAGCCCAGCAGCTTGGCCAGTTGGCGACGAACGTAGCCGCGCTCGCCGCCCTTGAGGACGACGGCCTCGCATTGCAGATCGCCGAAACGCACGACGCCGTAGTGGCTGGCAGTGAAGACGGTTGTATTCATGGCCGCTTCCTCACTGAGCCCAGGACGGTTTGCCCGTCACTGGCGCGCGTTGCGGGGTAGGCGCGGCGTAGGCAGGAGCCGCTTGCGCCGGAGCGCCGGAGTTGCCACCGCCCGGACTGCCCTTCGGCGGCACGCCCTTCAATTTGGCGTAGTCGGGGTGATCGGGCTCGACTGCCAGCTTGACCACGTTGCGGTCTTGGCCCTTGGCGTCCTTCTCGATGTCGACGCGCGCCAGGAACTCCAGACCATCCAGTTCGGCGAAGCCATTGATGCGGCGCGCGGCGGCGGCCTGCGGGCTGTTGTCCTGCGGGTGGACGTTGCGAGCACTGTTGAGCGCGGCGCGGATGAAGCTGCGCCCCATCTGGCCCCAGGTCGGACCCTTCTTCGAGAGAAGTCCGACGTTGCTCCACATCTTGCGTTTGACATGGTCGCCAGCGGTGACCACGAACTCGGCGGCCAGATAGATAGAACCTGTCTCGAACGACTCGGTGGCGTAGCCGCCACCCCAGCCTTGTTCGGGGTCGTCATAGCCACCCGGTTTGATGGTCATGCGCACCGGCACGACGGTGCCCTTGGGGATCAGATCGAAGCCGGATTGCTGAGAGTCGGCGTCATTGAAGTCATTCCATGCGGTCATTGCGATTACTCCTGAGATTCGATGTGTGCGGGGTTGGCGGCGCTGGCGGGCGTGGGAACTGCGCCCGCGCACTTGGCGATCAGCGCGCCGAGATGCGGCGGCTCCAGCAGGTCGAGACGACCGCTGCGGTCTTTGGCCGGGAAGCCGTAGGGATTGACGGTGTGCGTGACGAAGGCGCGGTAGGAGCTACCGTCCTCGGCCTTGATCTCGGCCAGCGTCACGACCTCATCGACGATGCCGGGCAGCTCCAGGCTGGTCTTGCTGCCTTCGATCTGCGGGACGAACACCTTGCGATTGAAGTCATCCAGTCGCTCATCGAGGATCGCCACGAACACCACGTTCTTGCCACGGGCGTGCTGCAGGTGGGTCAACGCGCCGATCATTTCCTGGCCGAGCAGCCCGTAGGCCGCGCGCAGATCGGGCTTGCCGGAACGATCACTGACCGCCCCGGGCTGCGTCTTGCACCACGCAAAGCACTGGCGAGACAGTTGCGTGATCGAGTCGAGGAAGAAGGTCTGGTAGCGACCGAGCTGCGTCGCATCGCCAAACTTCTCGATGACGTGGTCGTAGTGCGCCTGCGAGAACGCGCTCTCCGGCGGTAGCGACTTGTCGGGGCCTGCGAGGAACACGAAGAAGTCGCGGCTCTCGGGCCAGGACGCCGGGCGGATGGTGTCGCCCGGCCAGTCGGCGACAGCCAAGTCGCCTGCCTCGATGTCAAGGAACAGCGTGGTAGCGGGGTCGAGGTCTTTGAGCCGGGACGTCTTGCCGATGCCGGACTTGCCCAGCATCAGCAGCTTCACGCCCTTGCGCTCGGCCATCCGCTCGACGGCGGACACGATGGGTAGCCTCTTCATGCCTCACCCCCATCGGTGCTCAGGGTGAAGGACGGCTTGCCGGAATCGACTGTGCGGGCGGCCGCGAACTGCTGCTGCAACGCAGGTGGCCAGTTGATGTACCGGGACTCGGACACTGAGAGCTTGACGTCGAGGTAGCCCTCGACCTTCTCGCCCGAGGCCACGATGCGCTCGGCGATTTCGCCCAGCTGCTTCTGGTTCCAGCTGACCTTCTTGGGCAGCTCGAACTTGATGTGCAGCGGGCCATCGCTGATGTGGGCGGTACCGAAGTCACGGCCGGATTCACGCAGCGCGGCGCGTGCCTGCTCGCCGTAGCACTGCTCCAGCGCCGCGTCGAACTTGGTGCGTGCCTTCTTGAGCCAGTCGATGGCGGCGTCGAGGTTCTTGTCGACCTCGCGCTTCTGCGCGGGCGGCAGCGCGGCCAATTGGCTCACAGACATCTCGGCGATGTCGACAGGGAAGATGGTCAGATCGCTCATGGCCGTCCTCCTCACTGGTACGCACGAGTGAAGCTCGAGTAACGCGAGACGCGGCGCTCGAAGGCTTCGATTTCGTGCAGGAGGTAGGTGACCCGGCGACCGAGCTTGCAGTAGATCGGGCCAAGCTGCTCT
This sequence comes from Burkholderiales bacterium, assembly GCA_021732385.1. Lineage (GTDB taxonomy): Bacteria > Pseudomonadota > Gammaproteobacteria > Burkholderiales > Burkholderiaceae_C > JAKFVA01. The sequence continues at coordinate 8,250 of JAKFVA010000010.1, forward strand.
TGACGCCAGCGGCGCAGAGTCTTGACGGAGAGCCCCCAGCGGATGGCGAGCTCGTTTTCGTCGAGCGCGATGCAGGCTGCACCGCCGGGATTCATCCGGCGGGGATTCCGACCGGATTCGATTGATGGAACTTGAGTTTGCATTTCGATGTGCCTCCTAGATGAAATGGGCACATCGAAGTCTCCGCACGGGTTTATGGCCCGTGTCTGGTTTGATTTATGGGCGCGTTTATGTGTTGCGTCGCAGTCGGTATTTGCCGCGCTTGACCAATGCGATCACGTCCTCGCGTTCAGCCTTTCCGCCGAAGGCGTCATCGAACGACTGGTAGCCGGTATTGGCGATCCTGTTGACCTCGGCCCAGGACACCTCTGGCGCGTTCTTCCCGTCGGCACTCCACATCTGCTTGACGATCTTGGCGCGCTCCGCAGACAGCTCACGCGACTCGGTGAAGTGGGGCAGCTTCAGTCGATTGCCTTGGAAGAACTCAACCGGCTCTGGCGCACCGCTGGGCGTGACGTAGCCACGCAGCACCCTGTCGAATGCGCTCGCGTCGAAAACGTCCTGGCCGTCGTCCACGCGAACGAACTCGTCCAGCACGCGCATGACATGGTCACGGGGCAGATCAACGGGATCTCGCTGATGCCGCAATACGATGCCGCCACGCGACCAGATTGGGTCGCTCAACACCGAGGTCATCGCGGCAACAGGAGCACGCTCCCACGCTCTGGCAACGAACACCGGGGCAAAGTCGTGTGTGCAAGCGATTCGTACTTCCCCGAGGTGCCACAGGTGGCCCGGCACGCGATGTCGACGGTCGGATCGTCGTCGATCTTCGATGCCGATCAAGGATGCCAAGTCGGCGAGCCACGCATCCACTTGGAAGGTATACAGCGCGATGTCGGCAAGAGGTCGCTCAACCGTTCGTGACCGCTGCTGGGGACTGCGGTACCGGTACACCGCCGCGTCGTGATCGATCTCAACCTCGACTTCCTGCTCAGAATCCAGGACGGGCACCATCAGATGTGTGAGGTAGTCCTCTTCCGTGATCCATCGTCGCTGCAGAAACGTTGGTCTGCATCGCCCGAGCTCGGCCGCCCTGACGCGGGAATCGACCCGGGGCAGCCGCTCCAGCGCTGCCAGAAAGCTCAGATGTGCCGACTTCGCGGTAGCGTCATCAGAACTCACGGAGCACCCCAATTCGCGTGAGCTGTTCCAGCACGCGCTTGCGGTCATCCTCGGTCTTGCTCTTGTCGTTCAGGCCGTTCGGCGACGTGATTTGGACAGCAACGTTGTGGGCCTTGCGGTGCGGCTGTTTGGCCATTCGGAACACCAGCTTCACCTGCGCCAGCGTGTATCCCGTCAGGTCGTCGATGCCATAGTCGTCATAGGCGACCTGATAGATCTGGCGGGTATCACGCCGATCCTTGCCGATCAGCATCGTGCTCGACAGGTGCTGGATCAGATCACGCCCATTGGCGGCGTCGGTGGTTTGCTGCTCGAAGGGCCGGGCGACTTTGATCTGCAGGATCGAGATTTTTTCAATGCCCGCCACACGCTCCTGCTCAATGCGCTTGAGCATCGCTGGTGTCGAGAAGCCGAACAGGTCGAACTCGCGCATCGGCATGTCGTTGATCTCCCCGTCGCACGCCAAAACGACATCGCGGAAGATGGTCGCCAGTTCACGGCGCACCTCACGGTCTTCGCAGAACACACCGAGCGCACCGGTGCCGGGCTCCCACGAGAAGCTGGCCGACATCGCTGCAGGTTCTTCGTGCTCGACCACCTCGCCGTTGGCAACCTGCCGGAAGTGCGCCGTCGATCCGTTGAAAGTTGCAGTCAGGGTGTGCAAGAGCACGGGCGCGACCTCGTCGGTGTCTTTGCCGCCGCAGCGGTCGGCATGCGCAAGATCACGGCGCGTGAACTGCTCGATGAGGATTTGGTCAGAAGCCACTTGCGGGAACAGCGCCGAAATGCGCCCGCGCAACACACCCTCAACATCGGCATCAATGCTCGGCACCACGCCTTTCGGGCCGAGGTAGTGGCTGGAGTAGTTCTCGCTCTTCCACTGGCGATGCATCACCTGCAAGCGCTCGGCGTTGTCGAAGCGCTGATCGCGCTTGGCACCGACCTCCGGAAAATCCTGCCGCAGACAGAGGTGCAGGGCCCGGCTATACCGGTCACTGGGCGTGGCCAAGACGGCAGCGTCGCTGGCGTCTTGGTCGTCAAGGAGGGATTGGACGGCCTGCGTGCCGTATTCGTCATCGAGCAGCACCACGCGCTCGGCCGCACGCTCGATGTGCTGCTGGACGTCCGAGCCAAGTTTGGCGACGGCGTGGAACATCGCCTTGCGGGACTGCACCGCGAGGATGCCTTTGGCCGCATCCGTCAGCGCTGCCAGTTCCGGCAGCGAAGTGGCGCTGGCACGTTCGACCAGGAGCAAGGCGAGGCCGGGACGCTTGGCTTTGCGCACCACGGTGACGAAGTGCTCCATGCACGGCAGGATTTCCGGGCCATCGTCCGATTGACGGGGTCGCACCTGCTTCGAGGACTGCTGCTGCGCGGCAGTCGACTCGTCGTGTTCCTGGGCGGTGATCTGTTCGTCTGCTGGCATAGGCAATTTCCTTTTCTAAACGAAGTGCGCGATTGCGCGAGTGGTTAACTGAACGGTTCAAAAAATGCCGACACGCGGTCGGCGGCGAGATGAAGGCGTTGATCAGACGATCTTGGCCCCCGGCTTTAGAAGACCATAGCGCTCCATCCGTACCTGGATGAAGCGTCGGTTGACGCCGAAGCGCTTGGCCACGGCCTTCTGCAAACATTCGATGTCGAAGAACCCGATATCTCCATCAGCCGTCAGGTGAAGGCAGGTGCCGGGCAAATCGGGATCAAGCGACGGGCTGCGGTGGATCGTCACACCGTGTTTCGGAGCCAACTCTTCGACCGCCAGATTCAGGCGTTGGCGCGGCACCAGCAACGACCCCATGAACTCGTTGGCACGCAGCTCGGCGAAGTATTCTTCCTTGGTGGTGTGGCCTGGAATTGCCAGAGAGGGGCTCGCAGCCGCCTCGACGACGGGCTGGACTTTCGCCAAGTGCTCCACGTCACGGGTGGTCGTGCGGTAGGCCCGCCGCGCCGCGTCGCTGGGCTCATCGAACAAACCCGGCCCCTTGCTGGCATCCACGATCCATCCTGGCGCATCGAAGATGGCGTGGCCGAGCTCGTGCCCGAGGGTGCTCAGTACCAACTCCTCGCTGGCGTTCACGCCAACCGGTGACACCGACACCATCGCGGTGTCCGGCACGCCTGGATCGTACTCACAGATGCCCAGGACAGGGTTCCCGCGCTCGTCATGCACGACGTCACCGGTGCCGACGAACAGGTCGAAGACCACGCCGTTGATCTTCAGGCCGGAGATGGCGCTCAGGGTGGCGAGCGAGATGGCATCGGCAGCAGCATCCACCAGTTGCTGGCGGGCCAAGACGGCGATGCCCTCAATCTCGGAATTCTTGATGTAGCTGGGGCGTTTTCGGTCGCAATGCCGGTAGCCAAGAGTCAACACCGGCATTCACTTGTCCCCCGTCGCTTGCTTGCGATACATCCGTACCAGGCCCCCCACGTCGTCGCGCATGTCTGGCGGAAGGCGGCTGGCCTCAACAAAGGCGTCGTCGACATTCTCGCCAAGGATTTCTGCCGCCTTGCGGATCAGCTCGTCCTTGGGCGGCTTCTCGATGTCGCGCTCTATGCGCGACCAGTAGGCAGGGGAGATGTCCAGCTGCCGGGCGAAGTCATTCATCTGAATGCCCTTCGCCTCCCTCTTCTGTCTGATGTAGGCACCAAATGCCATGTTGTGACCCAATTGCGTGATTAGTTAATTGACGCCATCGTATCGAGCAGATCGGCGCCTGTCAACTGTTTCGTTAACGCGCAATCCGGTTCCCTGCCAGACAGGCACCACAGGCCTGCCGGGGCATCGAGGCCACGCCACCAGGTGTGCCCGATTACCCGGAATTGCCATCCGCTTCGGAACATCGCGCACATCATCTGTGACGGTTGCAATTCCTCGGAGCCGTCATGAAGAACCTCGAACTCGCATCTCCCTCGGAGATGTCCGCCAGCGCCCGCGCTGGTGAAATCACCGCCATCCTTGCGGCCGCCATCGTCCGCACCGTCGTCGCAGAAGCGCCAAAACAGAGAGAAGTTGGCCTTGGCTTCCTGCCCGACCAGCGCGTTCATACAACCCCCTATCAACAGGAGAGTTTGTGATGAACGAGAAACAAGCATCAGTCGCCGCGCGGATCGCGGAGCTATCGAGCCTGCCCATCGCCGAGTTGTGGCCGGTGTGGGATCGGTACTTCAGCAGCCGCCCCATCAACCCCAACCGCGCCTTCATCGAGTCGCGGATCGCCTACAAGATGCAGGAGGAGGTCTTCGGCGGTCTGGCACACAACACCCGCCAGCGCCTGGAGGCCATCGGTGCCAAGCACTCCAAGATCAAGCTGCGGGCCCGTCCGCGCGACATCAACTTCGCGCCCGGCACCGTGCTGCTGCGCGAATGGGGCGACCGCGAGCACAAGGTGGCGGTCACCGCCGACGGCCTGTTCGAGTACGAGGGCAGCACCTTCAAGAGTCTGACGGCGGTGGCCCGCCAGATCACCGGCACGCACTGGTCGGGCCCGCTGTTCTTCGGCCTGACCGGCAAGGCAGGTACGCAATGAGCGACGCTGCACAGATTGCATCTCCCAAGGCGCGCAAGCGCTGCGCGGTCTACTGCCGGGTGTCGTCGGACGAGCGCCTTGACCAGGAGTTCAACTCCATCGACGCGCAGAAGGAAGCTGGCCACGCCTATGTGGCGAGCCAGCGCGCCGAGGGCTGGATTCCGGTGGCCGACGACTACGACGACCCCGGTTTCTCCGGCGGCAACACGGATCGTCCCGGGCTAAAACGCCTGATAGCCGACATCGAGCGCGGCCAGATCGACATCGTGGTGGTCTACAAGATCGACCGCCTGACACGCAGCCTTGCCGACTTCTCCAAGATGGTCGAGGTGTTCGAGCGCCACGGCGTGTCGTTCGTGTCGGTCACGCAGCAGTTCAACACCACCACGTCGATGGGGCGGCTGATGCTCAACGTGCTGCTGTCCTTCGCCCAGTTCGAGCGCGAGGTCACCGGCGAGCGCATCCGCGACAAGATCGCCGCCAGCAAACGCAAAGGGATGTGGATGGGTGGCGTGCCACCCCTGGGCTACGACGTCGACAACCGCCTGCTGGTCATCAACGACACCGAGGCGGCGGTGGTGCGGCGCATCTTCGAGGAGATGTTGACCATCGGCTCGCCCACCCAGATTGCCGCCAACTTGACGCTGGATGGCATCACGACCAAGGCGTGGACGACGCAAGACGGCCAGACGCGGGCGGGCACCCGCATCGACAAGAAGTACCTGCACAAGCTGCTGCGCAACCGCATCTATCTCGGGGAGTTGTCGCACAAGGGCAGTTGGTACCCGGGCGTGCATCAAGCCATCATCGATCCAGGGCTGTGGGGCCGGGTGCACGAGGTGCTGGCCAAGGACGGTCACACCCGGTCGGTGGAAACCAAGATCAGGTCGCGCAGCGACGCCTTGCTGCGCGGCCTGCTGTACGCACCCTCAGGCGAGCGGATGTACCCGACCTACTCGCGCAAGAACGGGCGCAAGTACCACTACTACGTGTCCAAGTCGGAAGCGCGGTTCGGCGCGCCGGGCAAGGGGTATGAGCGCCTGCCCGCGCCGGAGATCGAGGGGGCGGTGGTGGCCCAGATCCGAACGGTGCTGACCAGCCCGGAGACCGTGGCGTCAGTGGTGCGGCACATCCAACGCAACGGAGCCCAGATCGACGAGGCCACCACCGTGATGGCGATGGGACGGCTCAACAACGTGTGGGATCAACTGTTCCCGGTCGAACGCCACCGCATCGCCAATCTGATGATCGAACGCATCGACCTCGTCCACGCAGGCGATGTGCAGGGGATCAAGGTGAAGTGGCGTGAGGTGGGTTGGAACGCGCTCATCGCGGAGTTCGCCCCGGACAGCATTGGTGCCGAACTGCTGGAGGTTGAAGCCTGATGGACGAGTCGATGGAAACCTTTGTGCCCCTGACGTTCCGACGCCGGGGCGTCCAGCGCGTGGCCGCCGACGAGCGCAGCGTCCACGACGTGACCCTGCTCGACGGTGTGGCACGCGCCTTCTACTGGCAGCACCTACTGGACACCGGCGCGATGCAGAGCGGGTCGGCCATCGCCCGCGCCGAGAAGCTGCACCACTCGGTGGTCAACGAACTGCTGCGCCTGACCCTGCTGGCCCCAGACATCATCGAGCAGTTCATGGCGGGCAAGCAGCCACGGCGGCTGACGCTGATGTGGTTTCAGCGAAACCGCCTGATGGTCGACTGGCACGCCCAGCGCCAGCTCATGGCCACCTTCGAGGAGGACGTATGAGCAAGAAGCATCGCGGCCACGCCAAGGGCGACCCGGTGACGTATCAGACGCCGCTGCCCGCTGGCGGCGTGCAGATGGAGACCTTCCTGCCTTGGACGCTGGTGCGCCGGGGCCTGAAGAAGCAGGTCATCACGCCGCTGGACGCGCCGCAGGAGTTCCTGGACGAGGCCCACCGTGAGCGGCAGGTGCGGGAGATGGCGCAGGACACTCCCTTGATCCGGGCGCTCGGCCTCGCGCACCACTGGCAGCGCCTGCTGGACGAAGGACGGTTCAGTTCGATGACCGAGATCGCGGCGGCCGAAGGCATCGACCTCGGCCAAGCCAGCAAGATGAGCCGACTGGCGCAACTGGCCCCCGACCTGATCGAAGCCATCGCCCTGGGACGCCTCGAGGTGGGCGTCAGCAAGTTGCTGCGCGTCAAGTTGTCGGCGTCCTGGCTGGCGCAACGCGAGGCGCTGGTGGCAGGCTCGCGCTGACATCCGTGCCGCAGCGACACGCCGCCGCAAGGCGGTTTTTTTGTGCCTTTCGCTGTCTCGGTCGCGCCCGCCAGAGCAAGCGAAGAAGCAAACCGATGGCCCGCAAACCCGCGCCAACACACGACTTCGGGCCTTGAATGCTCAAGAGGGCAGCAGAGAACAGAGAGAGAAAAAGGGCGAAAAGTCCGCCGGGAACGGCGACTTCCGGAGGGCCATGCTCAAGAGGACACGCCCGGAAACCGCGCCAACACAGGGGGAACGGGCAAAAAAAATCCCAACCGGATAAGGGTTGGGATTTCACATTATGGTGGAGCTGGGGGGATTTGAACCCCCGTCCGCAAGCCATCTTCGTGCAGTTCTACATGCTTAGCCGTCTGATTTGAGTCTCGCTTCCCACATCGCGCAGCAGCACGCTATGCAGGACGCCAGTTACCTTGTGTCTTGCCCTGAATCAAGTAACCCGATTCAGGGCCAGCCGATGTGTATGACCTTGCAGCCGGGAGCCAATGGTTTAACCCATTAGCCCCTTGCCCAGCCCATCGGCGTGCTGTTGCAAGGCTCACTGGTGTTTAGGCAGCGAGTGCGAAACGTTCGTCGTTTGCAGTTAGTTTTTTGAGTCGATATTTACGAGCGTTACTCAAGCTCGGCATGCCCCACAACGATTCCGAACCCACGTCGAAACCAGTGCAGCCCCAAGCGTAGTTTACGCCTAAGCGAGCAACTTCAACAGCTGCAGGGGTGAATCAATCTCTGCGTCAGCACCCCATTGGCCGGTGTTAGCCGCCTGTCCAAGATAACCGTAAAGCGCGGCCACTGTGCCCATTGCGGCAGCACGGCCGGCCTGAATATCGCGCTCGTCGTCGCCAACATAAATACAGCGCTCAGGGGCAACGCCCATACGCCGGGCAGCTTCCAGCAAAGGTGCGGGGTGCGGCTTGGCGTGCGCCAACGTATCGCCACTGATGATGGCACCAGCATTGGCAAACAAGGGAATTGCCGCCGTCAAAGGCTCGGTAAATCGGCTTGATTTGTTGGTGACAACACCCCAAACCAAGCCACGCGAGCGCAGCTGTGCAAGCAACTCGGGCACACCGGCAAACGGCTGGGTGCGCTGCGCCAGGCATTGCTGGTAGTTGGCAAAAAATTCATCCCGCAGGACGTCAAAACCCGCATCCTGCGGCGTTTGATCGAATGCCACGCCAATCATGCCGCGGGCACCAACGCCAACCATGGGCCGGTAATGCGCCAAAGGCAGTGAAGGCAGGCCGCGAGCGGTACGCATTTGGTCAGCGGCGCATGCCAAGTCGGGGGCGCTGTCAAGCAATGTGCCGTCCAGGTCAAACAAGACCGCATCAATCTGGGTAAACACTGGTGCAGGCCTACAGCGTTGGTTTTTGCGTAGCAAACAGGTAGTTGACGCTGGTGTCATGGTCCAACCAGTAACGTCGGGTCAAGGGGTTGTATTGCAAGCCGCGCGTGTGCAGCAGCTGCAAACCGGCTTGGCGGCTGTAGGCAGCCAACTCGCTGGGGCGAATTAGCTTGGCGAATTCGTGAGTCCCGCGTGGCAGCAAGTTGAGCACATATTCGGCACCCACAATCGCCAACAAAAAAGCTTTGGCGTTGCGGTTGATGGTGGAAAAAAACACCCAGCCGCCAGGCTTGACCAGTGTGCTACAAGCGCGCACCACAGAAGCTGGATCGGGTACGTGCTCAAGCATTTCCATGCAAGTCACCACGTCGAATTGGCCCGCTTGTTCCAGTGCCAACGCTTCAGCGCTGATCTCGCGGTACTGCACTTGGGCTGTTTGCGCCTCCAACGCATGCAGTTGCGCCACTTTAAGGGCCTTGGCGGCCAAGTCAATGCCTAACACCTGGGCGCCTTTACGGGCCATGGCATCGGCCAAGATGCCGCCGCCACAACCCACGTCTAGCACTTGCTTACCCGTTAATGGTGCCAACCCGTTAATCCAATCCAGTCGCAGCGGGTTGATTTGGTGCAACGGGCGAAATTCGCTCTCTGGGTCCCACCAGCGGTGGGCCAGATCAGAGAATTTGGCCAACTCAGCGGGATCGGCATTGGTGGTAGTGCTCATGGATACATTCTCGGGCAAGACATAAAAAAAGCCCCGCAGTGCGGGGCTTTTTGCAGTAAGCCGCAGGGGATTACTTGTTAGCGCGGGTACCGACCACTTCGATTTCAACGCGGCGGTTCTTGGCACGGCCTTCGGCAGTCTTGTTATCAGCCACAGGCTGCTTCTCGCCTTTGCCTTCGGTGTAAACGCGGTTTTTCTCGATGCCTTTGGACACCAAGTAAGCCTTAACAGCCTCAGCACGCGAGATAGACAGTTTCTGGTTGTAAGCGTCGCTGCCCACTGAATCAGTGTGACCGACAGCAATGATGACTTCCAGGTTGATGGCCTTGACTTTGCTGACCAGATCATCCAGCTTGGCTTTGCCTTCGGGCTTGAGCACTGACTTGTCAAAGTCAAAGAATGCGTCGGCGGCAAACGTTACCTTAGAGGCGGCGGCAACTGGAGGCGCAGGAGGCGCAGGAGGTACAACCACTGCAGGGGCAGCAGGAACCACAGCAGGTGCAGGGGCAGCAGGGGCAGCTTGAACCAAAGCGCCGTCGCAGCCTTTAGCGGCGGTAGCGGGAGTCCAACCAGCGTTACGCCAGCATTGGCCAAAAGCGTTCCTCCACACCAAGGTGCCCGAAGCGTCTTGCCAGTTGTCAATTCTGTTGCCGTTGTCAGCAGCGGTGTTACGGGTTTGTGCGCTAGCCACAGTAGCAGCTGCTACCAAAGCAAACAGGACTGCAACTTTATTCAGTTTATTCATGGTTATCCTCTGAGGGCGAAAAAGCCGCAGCCAAGCTGCGAGATAAATACGTTCAGATGACCATCACCCGAAGCGTTGAAGTTATTGTGCCATACGGCACAGCGCTGCCAAGCTAAATGCAAGTCTGTGGTGCACATGTAACTTCATTTGGGGCATGTGTTGTGCCTTCACTACAACACAGGGGCCTTAAAATCAGGGTTAATGCTTCGTAAAAAGTACTTACCTACCAGAGCCGCTCCTTCATGACCCAGTTCGCCAAAGAAACTTTGCCCATCAGCCTTGAAGAGGAAATGCGCCGCAGCTACCTCGATTACGCAATGAGCGTCATTGTGGGGCGCGCCCTGCCCGATGCCCGCGATGGCCTCAAACCGGTGCACCGGCGGGTGTTGTTTGCCATGCACGAGCTGAACAACGACTGGAACCGGCCGTACAAAAAATCCGCCCGTATCGTGGGTGATGTCATCGGCAAATACCACCCACATGGCGACACCGCCGTGTATGACACCATCGTGCGCATGGCGCAGCCCTTCAGCCTGCGGCACATGCTGGTCGACGGCCAGGGCAACTTCGGCTCGGTGGACGGCGACAACCCGGCGGCCATGCGATACACCGAAATCCGCCTGTCAAAAATCGCGCATGAAATGCTGGGCGATATTGACCGCGAAACCGTGGACTTTGGCCCCAACTATGACGGCAGCGAAAAAGAGCCCCTGGTACTGCCCAGCAAATTGCCCAATCTATTAGTTAATGGCTCCTCCGGTATTGCTGTTGGTATGGCCACTAACATTCCGCCGCACAACCTCAATGAAGTGGTGGATGCCTGCCTGCACCTGCTGCGTCATCCCGAGGCCACTATTGACGAGCTGATGGAGATCATCCCAGCGCCCGACTTTCCCACGGCCGGCATCATTTACGGCATGAACGGCGTGAAAGACGGCTACCGCACTGGGCGCGGGCGCGTGGTGATGCGCGCCAAGTGCCACTTTGAAGACATCGACAAAGGGCAGCGGCAATCCATCATCGTCGACGAGCTGCCTTACCAAGTCAATAAAAAGACGCTGCAAGAGCGCATGGCCGAGCTGGTGCACGAGAAAAAAATCGAGGGCATCAGCCATATACAAGACGAGTCCGACAAATCGGGCATGCGCCTAGTGATTGAGCTCAAGCGCGGCGAAGTGCCCGAGGTCGTACTGAACAACTTGTACAAGCAAACCCAGTTGCAGGACACGTTTGGCATGAACATGGTGGCGCTGATTAACGGCCAGCCGCGTTTGTGCAATCTGAAAGATTTGATCGAGGTGTTTTTGGAACACCGGCGCGAGGTCGTGACGCGGCGCACCATTTTCAACTTGCGCAAAGCACGCGAGCGCGGCCATGTATTAGAGGGGCTGGCGGTGGCCCTGGCCAATATTGACGAATTCATTGCAATTATTCGCAACGCACCAACACCACCTGTAGCCAAGACGGCTTTGATGGAGAAAGCCTGGGACAGCGCCATGGTGCGCGAGATGCTTACACGCGCACGGGTTGACGGCGGCACCGTCAGTGCCAGCGACTACCGGCCCGATGGAATGGAAGCCGCGCTTGGCCTGCAAGCCAACGGCATGTACACACTCAGCGATGTGCAAGCGCAAGAGATTTTGCAAATGCGCTTACAACGCCTGACAGGCCTGGAGCAAGACAAGATCATTGCTGAATACAAAGAGGTCATCGGCGAGATCGACGATTACCTGAACATTTTGGCTACCCCTGAGCGGGTATCAGTCATCATCAGTGAGGAGTTGACTGCCATAAAGGCAGAGTTTGGCCAAACCAAAGTGGGCGCTCGCCGCAGCCTGATTGAACACAACGCGCAAGACCTGGCTACCGAAGATTTGATTACGCCCACCGACATGGTGGTCACTTTGAGCCACAGCGGTTACATCAAAAGCCAGCCACTGAGTGAATACCGGGCGCAAAAGCGTGGTGGCCGCGGCAAGCTGGCTACCGCTACCAAAGAAGACGACTGGGTTGACCAGTTGTTCATTGCAAACACACACGACTACATTTTGTGCTTCTCCGACCGGGGCCGCTTGTATTGGCTCAAAGTATGGGAGGTGCCTTCGGGCTCGCGCGGATCGCGAGGACGCCCCATCGTCAATATGTTCCCGCTGCAAGATGGTGAAAAAATTACGGTAGTGTTGCCATTGACGGGCGAAAAACGCAGCTTCCCTGCCACCGCCTATGTGTTCATGGCGACCTCCATGGGCACAGTAAAAAAGACCACGCTTGATGAGTTTTCCAATCCGCGCAAGGCTGGCATCATTGCGGTAGACCTTGACCCGGGTGATTATTTAATTGGCGCTTCGCTCACCGACGGTCAGCACGACGTGATGCTGTTCTCCGATGGTGGCAAAGCTGTGCGTTTTGATGAGAATGATGTGCGCCCGATGGGGCGCAATGCACGCGGCGTGCGCGGCATGATGCTTGATGATGGTCAACACGTGATTGCCATGTTGGTTGCCGAGGATGAGCAGCAAAGCGTGCTCACAGCCACAGAAAACGGCTTCGGCAAGCGCACTGGTATCACCGAATACACGCGCCATGGCCGCGGTACCAAAGGCATGATTGCTATTCAGCAAAGCGAGCGCAATGGCCGTGTGGTGGCTGCTACGCTGGTGCATGCAGACGACGAGATCATGCTGATTACCGACCGCGGTGTGTTGGTGAGAACCCGTGTAAGCGAAATCCGGGAACTCGGCCGCGCAACACAAGGCGTGACCTTGATTGGGCTGGACGCAGGCTCCAAGCTCTCGGGTCTGCAGCGGATTGTGGAGAACGACGCCCAAATTGGTTTGGCTGATGATGCAGCAGACACAGACAGTTCACCTGACACCAGCGGTGACTCACCTGACTGATCGGTCAAGATAACGTATTTTTTACGGCATGTAGTTATTTTTAGCTACTTTTTTTGTAGCTGCACCCGCCCACCAGTCAAGGGCCTAGGCCCATTTGACATAAAATTAAGGCTATGCCGAGCACCTTGCCCCCCAACCTGAATGAACTGCGCAGCCAGATTGATGCGGCTGACCAGCAATTGCTGGTTTTGCTGGGTCAGCGCGCCGCATTGGCCCATTTGGTAGGGGAAATCAAAAAGTCCGAAGGCTCGTCCGTGTACAGGCCCGAGCGCGAGGCGCAGGTGATTGCAAAGTTGCAAACCAGTAATGTCAGTGCGCTTGGGCCGCAGCATATTGCTGCTATCTGGCGTGAAATCATGTCGGCCTGTCGCGCTTTGGAAGCGCCGCAACGGGTGGCTTTTTTAGGCCCTGCGGGCACCTTCAGCCAGCAGGCGGCGTTGGAATTTTTTGGTGCCAGCATGGGCCAGGTACCTTGCAGCAGCATTGATGAGGTGTTTCGTGCTGCCGCGGCTGGCAGTGCCGAGTTTGGTGTGGTGCCAGTAGAAAATTCCACCGAGGGTGTAGTGGCACGTTCACTCGATTTGTTACTGCACTCCCCACTGCATATCGTTGGCGAAACCAGCCTGCTAGTGCGTCATCACATGCTGCGCCTGGCGAACTCGCTGGAAGACGTTGAAGCTGTGCTGGCCCATCCACAGGCCCTGGCCCAATGCCAAGGCTGGTTGGCCCTTCACTTGCCCGAGGCTGAGCGGCGGGCGGTTTCCAGCAATGCCGAAGGTGCGCGTCTTGCCGCCACCAATACGCGCTGGGCCGCCATTGCCAGCGAGCGTGCTGCATCGGAATATGGCCTGCACATTGCTGCCCCCGGCATTCAGGACGACGCCTTCAACCGGACCCGTTTTGCCGTGGTTTGCCTTCCGCAAACGCTGGCCAGCCCACCGCCGAGCGGCCATGACTGCATCAGCCTGGTAGTGTCTGTACCCAACAAGCCGGGCGCTGTGCATGACCTGCTGGCCCCTTTGAAAGAGCATGGTGTGTCAATGACGCGCTTTGAATCGCGGCCCGCCCGTTCGGGCGAATGGGAATACTATTTTTATGTAGACATCCACGGCCATGTGTCGCAGCCTCATGTTGCCTCAGCCCTGGCTGACCTACAGCGCCATTGCGCTTTTTACAAGATGTTGGGCTGTTACCCAGCGCAGACTTGAGCGCAACACCAGTTAGTAAAAAATGTCGGTAACTACCTGCCTAGTCGCGTGTTTACGTGGATTGCATTCGTTGATTTCAAAGGCAAGATAGTTTGCGCTGATTTTTGGGTAATAAAACAAAATGTTTGAACAGTTGGGATTGATAGGCTGCGGCCTGATGGGCGGCTCATTCGCACTTGCCATGAAAAGGGCGGGTTTGGTCAAGCGCGTGGTCGGCTACAGCAAATCGCCCTCCACCACTGAACTGGCGCGTCAAATGGGCGTGATTGATGTAGTTGCACCCTCTGCGTTGCTGGCGGTATCGGGCGCTGACATTGTGCTGCTTGCGGTTCCAGTGGCCGCGACTGAGGCGACCATCAAGTCCATCAAACACTTGGTCACTCGGCAAATGCTCATCATGGATGTAGGCTCGACCAAAGGCAGCGTGGTTGACGCCGCGCGACGCGCCTTACGCGACCACATTGGCAGCTTTGTGCCCGCCCACCCCATTGCCGGCAAAGAGGCTTCGGGCGTGGAGCACGCAGATGCCAATCTTTACCAAGGCAAACAAGTCATCATTACGCCGATTGACCGCACCAACCCCACGCAATTGCAAAAGGCGACTGATTTGTGGGCCAGGCTGGGCTGCCAGGTCATTAACATGACACCTGAACAGCATGACGCCACTTTTGCCGCCGTCAGTCATCTGCCACACCTGATTGCCTTTGCGCTGATGCAATGCATCAGCAACCAGGAAGGCGGCGAAAGCCATTTGTCACTGGCCGGTCCGGGCTTTAGGGACTTCACCCGCATCGCCGCAAGCGACCCCAAAGTCTGGCGCGACATTTTTCTGCACAACAAGGAAGAATTGCTGGCTCAGTCCCGGCTGTTCCAGCAGGCACTGCAATCGCTTGAACTGATGATTTCAAACGGCAACAGCGATGCGCTGGAAACTTTGATTGGCCAGTCGAGCAAAACCCGCGCCAACTGGCGTATGGGGCCGCACAAGGCACCCGCCGCCAAATAAGCCCTGCTTGGGCAGGGCTTGGCCAAACTGAAATTTGCGCCCACAGGCTATGTTCATCACCGAATTTCTTGACCTTCCACCATTGACTGGCGCGGCTGGCACAGTACAACTGCCTGGCTCCAAAAGTATCTCCAATCGGGCGCTGCTGTTGGCGGCACTGGCACAGGGCCGCACTGCCTTGCACGGCCTGCTCGACTCGGACGACACGCAGGTCATGCTCACTGCCTTGCGCCAGTTGGGCTGCGCAGTGCAGCGCCAGGGCAGCAGCACCGTGGTAGAGGGGCTGGGTGGCCAGCTTTCTGTGCGCCACGCCAGCTTGTTCATGGGCAATGCGGGCACTGCCATCCGCCCCTTGAGCGCTGCGCTGGCCCTGCTCGGCGGCGAGTTTGAACTCAGTGGCGTGCCACGCATGCACGAGCGGCCAATTGGCGACTTGGTCGATGCCTTGCGCCAGTTGGGTTGCACCATCGGCTATCTGGGGCAAGACGGTTTCCCGCCGCTGCGTATTGGCGCGCCCACCGGCCAGCCGCCCGTCTTGCAATTGCAACAACCCATCCGCGTGCGCGGCGATGTCTCCAGCCAGTTTTTGACCGCCCTGCTGATGGCGCTCCCGCTGGTGGCCAAGCAGGCCATCACGATTGAAGTGGTCGGCGAGCTGATCTCCAAACCCTATATTGAAATCACGCTGAATTTGCTGCGGCGCTTTGGCATCAGCGTGCAGCGCCCGCTGGGCGCGGATAACTGGCAGCGTTTTGTCATTCCCGCCGGCGCGCAATACCGCTCGCCAGGCGAGCTGCAGGTGGAAGCCGACGCCTCATCAGCGAGCTACTTCATTGCGTTGGGCGCCTTCCCGGCAAGCGCCAGCAAGCCCCAGGGCATCAAGATTGAAGGCGTGGGCCTGGACTCCATTCAAGGCGATATTCGCTTTGTCGAGGCTGCCCAGCAAATGGGCATACAGGTGCAAGGCGGCACCGGCTGGCTGCAGGTAACGCCGGGCGAGTGGCCGCTGAAGGCGATTGACCTGGACTGCAACCACCTGCCCGACGCCGCCATGACGCTGGCCACCCTGGCGTTGTACGCCGATGGCCCCAGCACGCTGCGCAACATTGCCAGTTGGCGTGTCAAAGAAACCGACCGCATTGCCGCCATGGCCTGTGAACTGCGCAAGCTGGGCGCGCAAGTTGACGAAGGCGCAGACTTTTTGCACATCACACCGCCTGTGCAATGGACAGCCGCCAGCATTCACACCTACGACGACCACCGCATGGCGATGTGCTTTGCGCTAGCCGCCTTCAACCCGGTCGGCTTGCCGGTGCGCATTGAAGACCCGAAATGCGTAGGTAAAACCTTCCCGGATTTTTTTGAAACGCTGTTCTCGGTGGTGCAGACACCACGCGTTCCGGTCATCTGCATCGACGGCCCCACCGCTTCCGGCAAAGGCACGCTGGCCAGCGGCTTGGCGCAGCGTCTGGGCTATGACCATCTGGATTCAGGCGCGCTTTACCGCGTGGCTGCTTTGGCTGCCTTGCGTGCCGGACTCGCGCTAACGCCCACCAATGAAGCAGCCATCGCCGAGCTCACAGGCCAATTGGTTTTGTCCTTTAAAGGCGACCAAGTCTGGCTTGACAATGAAAATATAAGCGAAGCTATCCGCACCGAAGCCGCCGGCATGAATGCCTCCGCCGTCTCCGTGCTGCCGCAGGTACGCACTGCCCTGGTGGATTTGCAGCACCGCTTTGCTCGCCTGCCTGGCTTGGTGGCCGACGGACGCGACATGGGCACTGTCATCTTCCCGCAGGCTCGGCTAAAGGTCTACCTCACAGCAAGCGCTGACCTGCGCGCCCAGCGGCGTCATAAGCAGTTGATTTCAAAGGGTATTTCGTCTATACTCATAGATCTTTGCGCAGATTTGGCGGCGCGTGATGCGCGGGATTCATCCCGCAATACTGCACCGCTCAAGCCTGCACAAGATGCCTTGCTGCTCGACAACTCCGGGTTGACGATTGAAGAATCGATCAATCAAGTGTTGGCGTGGTGGCAGAGCAAACAGCCTTTCAAGCCCACTGCCTAGTGGTTTGAAAAGCTGCCGTTCCATCCGGCACCTGTCGCATCGCTTGATGCCCTGGCCAAGGTGGTTTGTTTTTTTAACCGTGACCGTGTCACATACAAAAACCGCAGGAAGTTACACAAACGACAGCAATAGTGCCGTCGTCACTACAGCCGTGATTCACGGTTGTTAGCCCAGCCCCTGCGCAGGAAAAATCCATGTCCGAATCTTTTGCCGACCTGTTTGAAGAATCCCAAAAACGCTCCGAGACCCGCATTGGCGAGGTCGTCACCGCCGAGGTGGTGCGCATTGAACACGGCTTTGTCGTGGTCAACGCCGGACTGAAGTCCGAAGCCTATGTGCCCATTGCCGAATTCAAAAGCGATGTCGGCGAGTTGCAAGTGCAAGTCGGCGAGTTTGTTTCTGTAGCGATCGTCGCCATGGAAAACGGCTACGGCGACACCATCGTCAGCCGCGACACCGCCAAGCGCCTGGCCTCCTGGATGAGCCTGGAAAAGGCCCTCGAATCCGGCGAATTCGTCACCGGCACCACCAGCGGCAAAGTCAAAGGCGGCCTGACTGTGCTGGTTAACGGCATCCGCGCCTTCCTACCCGGCTCGCTGATTGACACGCGGCCGATCAAGGACCTGACACCGTACGAAAACAAGACCATGGAATTCAAGGTCATCAAGCTCGACCGCAAGCGCAACAACGTCGTGCTGTCACGCCGCGCGGTGGTTGAGGCCAGCATGGGTGAAGAGCGCGCCAAGCTGATGGAAACCTTGAAAGAAGGCTCGATCGTGCGCGGTGTGGTCAAGAACATCACCGAGTACGGTGCGTTTGTGGATTTGGGCGGTATCGACGGCCTGCTGCACATCACCGACATGGCCTGGCGCCGTGTCCGTCATCCTTCTGAAGTGGTGCAAGCCGGGCAAGAGCTCAGCGCCAAGATTCTCAAGTTCGACACCGAGAAAAACCGTGTCTCGCTGGGCCTCAAGCAAATGGGCGACGACCCGTGGATGGGCGTGGCACGCCGCTATCCGCAAGCCACACGCCTGTTCGGCAAGATCACCAACATCGCCGACTACGGCGCATTTGTGGAACTCGAACCCGGCATTGAAGGCCTGGTACACGTGTCCGAGATGGACTGGACCAACAAGAACGTCGCCCCGTCCAAGCTCGTCACGCTGGGTGATGAAGTTGAAGTGATGGTTCTGGAGATTGACGAAGACAAGCGCCGCATCAGCCTGGGCATGAAACAGTGTCGCGCCAACCCGTGGCAGGAATTTGCCCAAAACACCAAGCGCGGCGACCGCGTCAAAGGCCCAATCAAATCCATCACCGATTTCGGCGTTTTTGTGGGTCTGGCTGCCGGCATCGACGGCCTGGTGCACCTGAGCGACCTGAGCTGGAACGAAACCGGCGAAGCCGCTGTGCGCAACTACAAAAAAGGCCAGGACGTCGAAGCCATTGTGCTGGCTGTCGATGTGGACCGCGAACGCATCAGCCTGGGCATCAAGCAGCTGGATTCCGACCCCTTCACCACCTTTGTGTCGATCAACGACAAAGGCGCCATCGTCACCGGCAAAGTCAAAACCGTGGATGCCAAGGGTGCAGAAATTGATCTGGGTGAAGACATTCTGGGCTACCTGCGCGCCAGCGAGATCAGCCGGGACCGCGTGGAAGACGCCCGCAATGTGCTGAAGGAAGGCGATGAAGTTACGTCTGTGGTGGTCAACATTGACCGCAAGACGCGCAACATTCAGCTGTCCATCAAGGCCAAAGACGCCGTTGACCAGAACGAGGCCATGGCCACCCTGAGCCAGCAGTCTTCGCGCGAGAACGCGGGCACCACCAGCCTGGGCGCTTTGCTGCGGGCCAAACTGGACAGCTCTGACAAGACCTGACCCGTTGGGGCGGGGCAACGTTACGCACTTCGCGTCCGTTGTCCTGTCCCCTACCCCTGCCAATTCCCAAATCCATGACACGCTCTGACCTCGTTGAAGAACTGGCTGCCAAGTTCAGCCAGCTCACCCACCGGGACGCCGAATATGCCGTCAAGACTATTCTTGACGCCATGAGCGACGCACTGGTGCGAGGTCACCGCATTGAAATCCGGGGCTTTGGCAGCTTCTCGATCAACCGGCGGCCTTCGCGCATGGGACGCAATCCACGCTCGGGCGAGTCGGTGGCCATCCCTGAAAAGCGGGTGCCACATTTCAAACCCGGCAAGTCGCTGCGTGAAACAGTCGCGCAGCAATCTGTGCAATCCCTGCCTGGCGCTAAACCTTGATGCATAAAGCGGCGCAACCAATTGGCCGGTTGAGCCGGTAAAATCATTTCCTCACAGAGGATCTGGATGAAACACCTGCTGTGGCTGCTTAAGTGGATGCTTAAGGCAGCCATTTTTTTTAGCCTATTTGCCTTCGCGCTGAATAACCAGCAAGAAGTCACTGTGCATTTTTTCTTTGGCAGGCAATGGCAAACCAGCTTGGTGCTGGTGGTGCTGGCTTGCTTTGCCGCTGGCTTGGCTATTGGCGCACTGGGCATGGTGCCGCGCTGGTGGACGCAGCGCCGCGCTGCATTGCATTCCAAAACTCAATCCACGATCAACCCGCACAACGCCATGACCGATGCCAGCAAAACGGCAAGTCCGGCTGGCTCCACCGCAAACTCGCCCCATGGAATTTGACCTGAGCTGGTTGCTGCTGAGTTTGCCTGTGGCATTTGCACTAGGCTGGCTGGCCTCAAGACTGGATTTTCGGCAACTGCGCATTGAAAACCGCCAGGCACCCAAGTCGTATTTCAAGGGCTTGAACTTTCTGCTCAATGAGCAGCAAGACCAAGCCATTGATGCCTTCATTGAGGCAGTGCAAATTGACCCTGACACATCTGAACTGCACTTTGCGCTGGGCAACTTGTTTCGCCGTCGCGGCGAATACGAGCGCGCAGTACGGGTGCATGAGCACTTGCTGTCACGCGGAGATTTGTCCAAAGCTGACCAAGGCCGCGCGCAACACGCGCTGGCACTGGATTTCCTCAAAGCCGGCCTGCTGGACCGCGCCGAAGAGGCGCTGCGTAAACTTGAGGGCACGGCTTTTGAAACCCGTTCGCGCCTGGCCTTATTGTCGATTTACGAACGTTCGCGTGACTGGCTGCAAGCCAGTGCCATTGCCGGAAAATTACAGGCAGCAGACCAAGGCAATTTCAGCGCCCGCCAGGCGCATTACCTGTGCGAGCAAGCGCTGGCATTGATCGTGGGCACCCCCAGCGCCAGCGATGCCTCCCAAGCCCGCCAACTGCTTGAGCAGGCCATGGCCACCGCGCCCGATGCAGCACGTCCGCGGTTGGCGCTGGCTGCCTTGATGCGCCAGCAAAACGATCACCATGGCGCTTTTAAAACCTTGCTCGCCTTGGCTGACGCCGCGCCTGCGGCCATGGGATTGGTCGCGGCCCCATTGCTGGACGCTGCGCAAGCCACGCAGCAACAAGCGCAGGCCCTGAAAGTGCTACAAAACACCTACGCCCATTTGCCTTCTCTCGATGTGTTGGATGCGCTGGTCGCGCTCGATCCACAGCCTGACAAAGCGCATGCCGCTTACCTCAAGCACTTGGCGCATGAGCCCTCTTTAGTAGCCGCCGTGGCCTGGATCAACCATGAGCCTGCTTTGCGCGCACAGCTGCAAGCCCCTGTGGTGCGTGCCCTAGAAAGCGCGCTTAAACCACTCAGGCGCTACCGATGCGCCGCCTGCGGCTTTGAAGCCAACCAACATTTCTGGCAATGCCCGGGTTGCCAGGCTTGGGACAGCTACCCGCCGCGTCGGATTGAAGAATTATGAGCACGCCAGATAAAGAACTACTCGCGAAAGCCTCTGTGCTGGTAGTGGGCGATGTCATGCTCGACCGCTACTGGTATGGCGCGGTCGAGCGCATCTCGCCCGAGGCACCTGTGCCGGTGGTGCGCGTTACGCGTGAAGAGGAACGCATGGGCGCTGCTGCCAACGTCGCCTTCAATGTGGCTTGCCTGGGTGCCCAGGCTTCACTGCTTACCGTGGTTGGCAATGACGATGCCAGCCACAAGCTGGAAGCGCTGGTGGCGCAAACCGGCATTCGCCCACACTTCGGGCGCGACGCCAGCTTGCAAACCACCGTCAAGCTGCGTGTGATTGGCCGCCAGCAGCAACTGCTGCGCCTGGACTTTGAGAACACCCCTAAAACTGAAGTGCTGGCATCGCAGTCGGCCACTTTCCAGGATTTGCTCGCGCAGCATCAAGCTGTGCTGTTTTCCGATTACGGCAAAGGTGGCTTGGCGCACATCACGGGCATGATTAACGCGGCCCGTGCTGCAGGCAAATCGGTATTGATCGACCCCAAAGGCAGCGATTACGCACGCTATGCCCACGCTAGCGTAATTACACCCAACCGTGCTGAATTGCAGCACGTGATCGGCACTTGGCACAACGAAGCTGATCTGCAGGCGAAGGCCACCCAACTGCGCGTACAACTGCATCTGGATGCGCTGCTGTTAACCCGCAGCGAGGAAGGCATGACGCTGTTTGACGAGCAGGGTCGCCTGCATGTGGATGCGCAGGCGCGCGAAGTATTTGATGTAACCGGTGCAGGCGACACGGTGATTGCCACGCTGGCCACGTTGACCGCTGCTGGGTTTAGTTTGCGTGATGCCCTGCCCTGGGCCAACCGGGCTGGCGGTATCGTAGTGGGCAAGTTTGGCACGGCCAGCGTCAGCTTTGACGAGTTGTTTGCATGAGGAAAGCATCATGAGGATCGCAGTCACTGGCGCAGCAGGGTTCATTGGTGCCAATATCGTCAAAGGCCTCAACGCACGCGGCATCCACAACATCATTGCGGTGGACGACCTGCGCGACGGCAGCAAATTCCGCAACCTGGCGGATCTGCAAATCGCCGACTACGTGGATGCCGCCGACTTCTACACGCAGTTTGCGCAAGGTCATTTTGGCCAGTTGGAGGCAGTGTTTCATGAAGGTGCCTGTAGTGACACCATGGAAACCGACGGCCAGTACATGATGGCTAACAATTACGGCCGCTCCTGTGAGCTGTTTGTCGCCTGCCAAGGACAAGGCACTCGGCTGTTGTATGCCTCCTCGGCTGCGGTGTATGGTGCTTCCAGCACCTTTGTTGAAACGCCTGAGTTCGAGCGGCCACTCAACGTCTATGGCTACAGCAAATTGCTGTTTGACCAGCGCCTGCGGCGGGAAATTGGGCCGCAGTTTGCCGCGGGCAGCAGCCAGGTGGTCGGCTTTCGCTACTTCAATGTCTATGGCCCGCGCGAGCAGCACAAGGGGCGCATGGCCAGCGTGGCCTGGCACCAGTTTGGCCAGTTCCAAAGTACCGGCAAGGTCAGACTGTTTGGCGAATACGGTGGCTATGGTGCCGGCCAGCAAATGCGCGATTTTGTGTTTATTGACGATGTAGTGGCCGTTAATCTCTGGTTCTTTGACCATCCTGAAAAGTCAGGCATCTTCAACTTGGGCACAGGCCGAGCCCAGCCTTTCAACGATGTGGCGCTGGCCGTCATTCAGGCTCTAACGTCCAGCAACAGCGCCCGCCCGACTGGTCTGGTTGCCGCCCAGCAGCAGGGCTTGATTGAATACACGCCCTTTCCCGATGCCTTGCGCGGCAAATACCAATGCCACACCCAAGCCGACCTGACCACTCTGCGCCGTGTTGGTTGTAGCCATGTATTTGCAAACGTGCAGCAAGGCGTGGCACAGTACGCGGCCATCCAGCTGCCAGACTGACCGAAATCCGTCAACGTCAGACTTGGCTGGCTCGTTTAGGGTTGCCACTGGCTTTTTTCATCTATTGGTAGCCGTACCCAAGGAGCGTTTCCATGTTTAAAAATCCGTTGCTCGCTGCTGCCCTATTACTGAGCAGCTTGAGTTTTGCCGCCACTGATGTCAACAAGGCCACAGCAGCCGATCTGGACGCCGTTAAAGGCATTGGCCCCGCCATGTCTGGCAAGATTCTTGAAGAACGTAAAAAAGGCGTGTTCAAAGATTGGCGCGACTTTATTGCGCGCGTTAGCGGTGTAGGCGTTGGCAATGCCGCCAAATTCTCTGCAGAGGGTTTAACCATTGATGGTGCCACTTTCAAAGGCGCTGCAACGGCTGCTACCACAAAATAAATGATTTGAAGTGGCTTGCGTTTGCTACTACAGGCAAGCGCTCAGCGCAGCAGCACGCTGTCCTGTGGGTTGTGAATCGCCTGCAGCCGCAAACTGGCCCAGGTGCCGTCCAGGGCAGCTTTTTCCACCGGCATGGGCTCTGCTGTAACTGGGTCCAGCACGGCACTACGTGAACGCATTTGG
>JAKFVA010000056.1 GCA_021732385.1 Burkholderiales bacterium
GCCACCGATGGTCAGCAGGTGTGGCAGCACAGCGGGCCGGGCGGCGCGGCCGCGTCAAGTGCGCTGATTCCGGCCATTTTGGCCTTGCTGGCGCAGGCCGGTTTGCGTTTGCCGCAACTCGATGCCATTGCCTTTGGTGCCGGGCCAGGTTCATTTACCGGGCTGCGCACGGCGTGTTCGGTCGCGCAGGGCCTGGCATTTGGCCTGAACTTGCCGCTCTTGCCCGTGAACAGCCTGTTGGCCCTGGCAGAGCAGGCCCGCCACCAATATGGCGTGCAACGCGTGCTGGCGGTGCTGGACGCGCGCATGGGCGAGGTTTATGCGCAAAGCTACGATTTTGAGAGCAACATCGATTTGGCCGCTTGTCCTGGCGAATTGCTCGTGCCTGACAAACTGCCCATCCCGCTGGCCTGGCGAGACCAGCCTGCGTCCTGGCTGCTCGCAGGCAATGCGTTTGCCGCTTATGGCCCGCGCCTGTTGGGCAGCTTGTCGTCTGCACAGCAAGTGGGGTTGGCTTGTCCGCTGGTGCTGCCCAGTGCGTCGGCCATGCTGCGTCTGGCGCCTGCGCTGCTAGGCGCTGGCGCTGGGGTGGCCGCTGCGCAGGCGCACCCGAATTACGTTCGTAACCGCGTGGCGCAAACCACGCAGGAGCGCGAGCTGGCACGCAATACAAAAATCGCTTTGCAGGGGCTGGCCGCATGAGCGCCCGGATGATGCCCCATGCGGCGCAGCTTGAAGTCAAATTCGAGCCGTTTACGCTGGCGCGACTCGATGACGTGATGCAGATAGAGCGCGCCAGCTACGACTGCCCCTGGAGCCGCCAAAATTTTACCGACTCGCTCTACTCGGGCTATGCGATGCAGTTGCTGGTGGCCGACGGCCCTGGTGGCGAAGCCGACGGTTCGGTGGGCCAGTCGCCCGGGCCTCTCCTGGGCTATTTTGTGGCCATGCGTGGAGTGGATGAAGTGCATTTACTCAACCTCACGGTTGCACCAGCCTATCGACGTCAAGGCTGGGCGCTGGTCTTTCTTGATGCGCTGGCCTTGTGGTCGCGAGGCGTGGGCGCGCAATGGCTGTGGCTGGAGGTGCGAGTAAGCAATTTGCATGCGCAAGCCATTTACAGCCGCTATGGTTTCAACCGGGTCGGTCAGCGCAAAAATTACTACCCGGCCGTGCAGGGGCAAAGTGAAGACGCGCTGGTCATGAGCCTGCTGCTGTAGCCTTGAGCCATGTCGCTTGATCTGAACCCGCGCCGACGCGCCATGTTGCAGGAAATGGGGGTTGCCGTCTGGTGGCCTGCTGCCGATGCCGTGCCAATTGCAAATCAACAGTTGCCCGCGCCGCAAGAAGCGCCATCAAGTCAGCCGCCTGAGGCAATCGCCAGCCGTGCACAAACTGCAATTTCCGCTGCCCCCCTTATTGGGGCGCTGCCATCAGATGAGCGCCACGGTCGCATTGCCCGCATGCACTGGCCCGATTTGCAGCAGGCGGTGCATCAATGCCAGGACTGCGGTCTGTGTGCCCAGCGCAAGAACACGGTGTTTGGCACCGGCCCCACCTCGGTTGCTGGCAGCACTGGTGCGCCAACGCCGGTTGACTGGCTGGTGGTGGGCGAGGCACCCGGTGAGCAGGAAGATTTGCGCGGCATCCCCTTTGTTGGCCCCGCCGGGCAATTGCTGGACAACATGCTCAAGGCGGTGCGACTGCGCGGTGCAGGGGAGCCCGCGCTTGGCCGCCAACAGGGGATCTACATAACCAATGTCATCAAATGCCGCCCACCTGGTAACCGCAACCCGCAAGCTGCTGAAATTGCCCAGTGCCTGCCCTACCTAGCGCGCCAGATTTCTTTGTTGCAACCGCGTCTGATCCTGGCCCTGGGGCGCTTTGCCGCCGACGCCCTGCTAATGGGCAGCCAACCGGGTGTGAGCCAGATGCCTTTGGGCAAACTGCGCGGCCAGGTGTATGCCTACCAGGGCATTCCGGTGGTGGTGAGCTACCACCCTGCCTACCTACTGCGCAATCCGCCCGACAAGGCCAAGGCCTGGGCCGACTTGTGCTTGGCCGTGCAGGTGTATCAGGAAAAAACCGGCTAAAACCCGTGCAGATGTGGCCTGGGCGTGACGATTTACGCGTTATCGCCGTTTTGCTGAACTATTGTGTCTTGTCCATGTAGCTGCTCTGTGCTACTTTCGTATTCCCTGTCTCAGTGCGCCGTTGTCGGCCCGCCAACTTTGGCTGTTTATGCAGGGCAAAAGGGAGCGCAGCGTGCGCCATACTAAATCTATCAAGCCTTCAGTTGCGTGCTGGCACGCCCAACCTGCCGCCAGTCCTGCCAGCGCGGGCTTTCAACCCAGCGCCGCTGCATTGGCCGTCGCTGGCGCGCTGTCGCTTGGCCCCTTGCCAAACGGCACAGCCCAAGCCCAACTTTTACCCACAGGGGCACAAGCCATCCACGGCAATGTAGGCGTACAGCAAGCGGGCGCCACCTTGATAGTCAACACCGCCAACGGCGCGGGCACCAGCCACTCGGCCATCAACTGGCAAAACTTCTCCATAGGCCAAGGCGCTGCCGTCCAGTTCAACCAGCCCAGCGCCGCCAGCACGTCCATCAACCGCGTCATCAGCAACGTACCCAGCCAACTGCTGGGCAACCTCAGCTCCAACGGCAAACTGGTGCTGGTCAACCCCGCCGGCATAGCCGCTGGCGCAGGCTCCTTTATCAACACCGCCGGCTTCACTGCCAGTGTGCTCAGCCTGAGCGAGGCCGACGCCAAGGCTGGCTTGCTGCGCTTTGGCGGCGACAGCGCCCAAAGCATCAACGGCAACCTCAGCCTGCAAGGGCGCATCGTGGCCCGCGGGGGCGACGTGGTGCTAATTGCTCCCCAGATAGAAGTGGGCGGCCAGGCCGTCATTGAAGCGCCCGATGGGGCCACCATCTTGGCGGCTGGCCAGAAGGTGGCCATTACAGGGCGCGGGCTGGAGGGCATCCAGTTGCAAATCCAGGCGCCCGAGCACCAGGCCATCAATCTGGGCCAGCTCAGGGGCAATGCGGTGGGCTTGTTTGCGGGCAGCTTGAAACACAGCGGGCTGATACAGGCCACAGGCGTCAGCGTTGAGGGGGGCAAGGTGCTGCTCAAGGCGCAAGACAGTCTGGAAGTAGCTGGCAGCATTGCAGCTACCCAGGGCAGCACAGGCGGGCAAATCCACGCCACGGCCAACAAGGTCAAGCTTAAAAGCGGTGCCGTCATTGAAGCCACCGGCAGCACGGGCGGTGGCGAGGTATTGATTGGCGGCGGCTACCAGGGCCACGACAGCCGCCTGACCAACGCCCAACAGACCGCCACCGAGCAAGGCGTGCGTATCAATGCAGACGCCCAGCAAAACGGTAACGGTGGCACGGTGGTTATCTGGAGTGATGGCCAAACCCACAGCGCGGCCAACATCAGCGCCCAAGGTGGCCTTGAGGGTGGCAATGGCGGGCTGGTGGAGACCTCGGGCAAGCAGTACCTGGATGTCAAGGCCGCGCCTAACGTCAGCGCACGGGCCGCAGGGGCGCTTGGCGGTGAGTGGCTGCTTGACCCAACCTCGATTATTGTGGGTATGCCAGCGCCGACGCCGTCACCCTTTCCGGTGTCGGATGTCAGCGATCCACCCAGCCCCACATTCAGCGGCACGACGACGGGACTGTTTAACTCCTATGTAGACCCAGCGCTGCTTGAGGCTGCGTTGGCAGGAGGCAATACCGTCACCATCAAGACCACCGATGGCGGTACAGCCGCCGCGCCGCGCAATGAAAGTTCGGTGCGCTTTGCAGCCTCGGTGCAGCCCAACGTAACCACCAGCGGCGGCACGTTGCGGGTGGTGGCCCACGAGAACATCACGGTCGATGCGGGCGTCAATATTCGCCCCGCTACCACGGGCAATTTCAACATCGACTTTCAGGCGGGCTACAGTTTTGACACCACGGCTGGCTCGGCCACGCCCTCGGCGTCCAGCACGGGCGGCGGTATTACCTTGGCTACCGGTGCCACCCTTGCCTCGGGTGGCGGTGCCATTAAATTCTTGGCGCGCAATCCCAATGCCGGGTTTTCACAAGCCATCAACATCAGCCTGGCTACGCTGGATGCCGGCGCGGGCAGCCTGAGCCTGACTGGCTTGGGCAACGCCACCAGCGGCGGCGTGGCAACCACAGGCGCTGCGCGTCTGAGCGGCAGTACCGTGGATATTTTTGGCACGAGCGGCACCATTACTGGCGTTCGCCAAGAGGGTGTGATTGTGGGTACGGGCACCAGCGTCACGGCCGGCACAGGGGGTTTGCGGATTCGCGGTGCGGGTGATGGCACGGCAACTGCAATTTCACCGGTCACCATCTTGGGTGCCAACCTGGATACCACCGGGTTTTTGACCCTCGCCGCAGGGGCCAACTACCTGGCTTCAGGGGCTTTTCATGCCTTGGGCATTTCCGACAACGCCGCGCGCTTGAACGCCACTGGCGGCATTACCTTGCTGGGTACAGTGCAAACCGGCACGGTACCCGCTCCTGCGTCCAATTTCTCTTCTGGCGTGCTGATAACAGGAGCGCAAATCACCACCGCAGGCAATTTGACGGTAACGGGCAACAGTGGCTTGGCGGGCACGGTAACGGGCGAGAGCCGCGGCATCTCGACCAGTGCCAACGGCAATGCAGCCAGCGTTTTGCGCGGCGCTAATGTGAGTCTGACCGGCACGGTAGGCAGTGGCGCAACGGGGGGCGCTGCTACTGGGGTATACAGCGGCGTAAATGTTTCCACCACCAGCGCATCAGGCAGCCTGACGCTCAATGGCACCGCCAGCGGCGGCATGGGCACGGAGAGCCGGGTGGGTGTGCGTGTGCTGGGCAGTATTGCTGCTGCCAACACACTCAGCATCACGGGCACGGCAACCGCCCCCAACGTGGCCACTGGCGTTGCCATTGACGCCACCGCGTCGCTCAGTTCAGTCGGCGCGCTGACCATTTCCAGCAGCGTGTCGTCATCGACCACCGCCACGGGGCTGGTGAGTGCGGCCATTAACGGTGCCATCAGCAGCGCTGGAAATATTGCTATCACCGGCGCAGTCTCTGCGCCCTCGGCACCCATTGCAACGGGCTTGTCGCTGGCTGGTGGAAGCATTGCGGCCACCGGCGCGGCCAACACAGTCAGTTTGACGGGCTCGGGCGTGCCAGTGCCCGCGCCTGCCAGCAGTTACGACGTCAATCTGCAAGGCACCACTGTCACCAGTGGTGGCGGTGAAATTACCCTGATTGCCGACCGCATCAACGTAACCTCAGGCGTCAACGCGGGAACGGGCCGCGTGTCCGTTAGACCCTCCATCGTCTCGCGCCCAATTACCCTGGGGGGATCCAGCGAAACGACGGCGCTTAATCTCAGCAGCAGTGAAGTGAACTTGCTTACTGGCTCCGTCTTGGTGATTGGCGGTGGCACTTACTCAGGCGGCATCAGCATTGGTGATACGGGTGGCACTGTCACGCTTGGGGCAACCCGCTCGCTCAGCCTGATTAACAACGCCAGCAGCAGCATCAGCCAGAGCGCGCCGTTTACCGTCGGCCTGCTCAATGCCGATGCGGGCACCGTCTTTTTGGCGAATACCGGCAACCAGGTCAACACGGTCAGTGGCCGCGCCAGCAACGCCAGCGGCCCCGGATTTCGGCTCTCGGTTTCCAGCTCAGGCGGTTTGACGGTGGGCACGGTAGACGGCATTGTGGGCATCCAGGCCACCACCAGCAACGCCACGGGCGGCGTAACGCTGACCAACAGCACGGGCCCGGTCAGTCAGGCACCAGCGGCCAATTTATCCACCAACCAGGTTGTCACCGTGAATGCCGTGGGCGGCGTGGCGCTGCAGGCGGGCAACACCGCGGCGAGTTACACCCTTGTCAATGACGGCGGCAACATTTTGCTGGCCAGCAGCGGCAATACGCGGCTGAACCTGACCAACAACGCCACTGGCTCTGCGGCTGGCCGCATCGACTACAGCGGCACAGGCAACGTCACCATCGATGGCATCACCAATGCCAACACCACCAACAACCTGGCCACTGAAGCTGGCGCGTCGGTGCGCATCAGCACCAGCTCCAATACGGTCAGCGGCAGTATCTTTGGCACGGCGGCCCTGGGAGCCGACATCACCACGGGCGGCGCGGTGTATTTATCTACAGCGGGCGGCGACTGCAACACCATCGGCTGCAATATTGGTCTGGCTGGCGCCAGCAGCATTGGCATCAACACGGCGCAACCCGTTGCCGCCATCGCCTCGACTTTCGGCAGCGTGGCTTTGGAGCTGTACAACGCCAACAACGTTGTGCAACAAGTAACAGCCAGTGGCGATATTGGCATCGTGTCAGTCCCGACAGCAACGCCTGCGCCGATTCGTAACGTCACTTTCAACTCCAGCCTGACCAGCAGTGGCGGCCAAATCAGTGTGTCTGGCTTTAACGACATCACGTTGACTGGTGCCAGTGTTGCGGCAGCAGGTGCAGTCAACTTGTCTGCCGGCAATATTCTCAACATCAACGCCGCCAGCACCAAAGATGCCACCGTACGCGCGGGCACATCGGGTGGCACCGCCGGGCTGAGCTTGAGCGCACCAACCCAAATCCGCATCAGTGGCGGCGTCGCTGGTGGCACCAGCGCAGTCGTGCAAAACCAGGGCACAGGTGCCGTGAGCCTCAGCACGGGTCAACTCAACCTGAGTCCAGGGTCGGGCGACGCGTTGATTCTGGCGGGGGGCTCACTCAGCAGCCTGCCCGGCAACTGCATCGGCTGTGACCCACTGCCGCCAGCCACGCTGGCCGCTGGCATGAACTTGACCACCAACGGCACCTCCCAGGCCGGCATCCAGGCCGCCAATTACTTTCGCCGCATCAATGCCGTGGGCGAGGGCAGTCGAACCCTGGAGTCGGTGGGCGGCAATATCAATTTGCTGGCCAATGACAGCGTCGACACGGCGCGCCTGACTACCAGCAGTGCGGCAGCCACCACCTCGCTGACCCCGGCCCCCGCCCCGGCCGACAACGATGTGGACATTGTGTTCAGTGCGGCTTTGCCTAGCTACATTACCCATGATGGCAGCGGCAATCTGGTGGTAGCAGCCAACACCGGAGCCGCCCGTGTAGACACAGTGAGCTACCAGTTGCGCTCGCGCCGCGATGCCACCAATCTCACGTCCCCGGCGGTATTTGTCAGCGTTAGCCAGGGAGCTGGCGCGCCAGCGGCTACCCCGGCACCCACGGCAGCCCCTGCGCCCACGCCCGCTCCAACGCCCACTGCTGCACCCGTGCCTACGCCCGCTCCAACGGCAGCGCCTATGCCTACGCCAGCGCCCACTGCTGCACCCGTGCCCACGCCTGCTCCAACGGCAGCCCCTTTGCCGACACCCGCTCCAACAGCAGCACCCGCACCAACCCCAGTGCCGCCTGTCAGCCGCCCAACCAGCACGGCAGAGTTGCAAGCTCTGCTGGACAACGCCGATACACGCGTCTTGGTGCAAGCCGTGGTGCAGCAGCAAACCAGCGACCGCGACAGTTTGAGCGGGCAATTTGTCAGCCTGCTGATCAAGGAAGAGGTAAGCCAGCGCGCGGCAGAAGCCCGTGACGATGCGCAGATTCGCGCTCAAGCTGCATTAGGCCAGGGCGGCGCGGTTATTACGGGGCAGCAATGCCGCTAGCCGATTGCTATTAAAAGCAGAGCAAAAAACCATAGCGCCATCCGCACGCTAGTAAATGGTTTGCACCTTGTTTCAGGCTTGAAAAACGCCTAATTTACTGAAATTTTGAACCCGCCGGGGCCACTGACGGCTGCGGGCAGCCTAGAAAGGCTGGTTTTGTAAAAAAACAGGCCTTTTTGATGCTTAAACTTGGCCTTAGATCAATAGGTACGTGCGGGTAGCGCTATGAATTTTTACTATTGAATAGATAGCAATTCAGGGTGACTAATTCTGAGGTGCTATGGGGGTGCCAGATCAGTCGGCCTGCGTTGTCAACAGCCGCTGCGCGTAATCAATTCCGCTGAACTGCGCGAACTGCGCCAGGCTGCGCACCTGCCCCAAGCCGTACACGCCCCAGCCGGGCACCGTATTTGCGCCTTGCAGCAGCGTGGTGACGCGCTGGCGCGAGCGCTGCTCGAGTTGCCACCAGCGTAACGGGCGCGCTTCATCTTGTGCGGCGTCCCAGTGCAGCGGGCGCGTCAGCGCCGGGTTCACAGCAGTTTCGGGCGTTCTATACAGGTGGTAGATGGGGAGCCCCGGCATGTGAAACATATCCCAGCCGTGGGTGTACAGGCGCGCAGCCAGCGCCTGCTCCTCGCCATGAAAATACAAAAACGGGTCGTACGGAAACTGGCTGACCAGCGCGCCCGGCGCAAACAAGCAGCCTGCACCCAGGTGCATGGCAGGCAGTGCGGTAGCGGATTCAACCGGGTGTGCCTCAAAGCCCAGCACCAGATGGTCGGGCGCAAAGCCCTGGCCGGGCTTGAGCACATGGCGCAGCACTTTGGTGGGCGCGGTAGCGGGGCGTTGCGGCACACCGCCCTCCAGCACAAAGGCGTCGGGGTAGGACGAAATCACGATGCCATGCGGGTGGCCTTGCAGCAGCGCCTGCGCCTGCGCAATCAATGTGGCATCCCAGTGCCAATCAAACTCCATGTGCGAGTCGATTTGAAAAAACCAGTCTTCGCCTTCATACAGGCTCATGGCCAGCGCCCGCGCCCAGCACGGGCCGCGCGCTTGCAGCGGCTCAACGGTGATGCAGCTCAGGCGCGCCGGCGCCAGCTCGGCGGCCACCGGCAGTTGTGGCAGGCTGGCGGCGGCTGGGCTTTGGTCCACCACGCCAAAGTGCAGGCCCCCCGGCCAGCGTGCCTGCGCCAGCGCGCGGCGCAGGGTAAAGCCCAGCACCGGGTCGCAATACGAGGCAATGCTGATGAAGATGCGCATGTGAAAAGCGGGTAAGCGTTAGGCAAACCTGGCGCGCGTTAAAGCAGGCGAAAGGCCAGCGGCATCAGCACCGAGGCCAGCACCACCTGCAAACCCAGCGCCAGCCCGGCATAGGCTCCGGCATCGGCGTTGACTTGCAGCGCCCGCGCTGCGCCAATGCCATGCGCGGTGGTGCCCAGCGCAAAGCCACGCGCAGCCCAGCCAGCGGTGTCGGTGGGAATGCGCAGTACATCAAACAAATACTTGCCCGAGGTGGCACCCACCAAGCCGGTGAGCAGGGCAAACACGGCAGCCAGCGCTGGCACGCCGCCGAGTTTTTCGGCCAGTCCCATGGCCACCGGTGCGGTGACGGATTTGGGTGCCAGCGAGAGCAGCATCTCGGGCGGCAAGCCCATGGCCCAGGCCAGTGCCACCGCCGAGCCGCTAGCCGCCACGCCGCCCAGCAGCGCCGCCAGCAAAAACCGGCCCCAGCGCTGGCGCAGCTCGGCACGGCGCTGCCACAGCGGCCAAGCCAGCGCCACCACGGCAGGCCCAAGCAGAAAGTGGATGAACTGCGCGCCCGAGAAATAGCTGGGGTAGCTGGTGCCCGTGGCCAGTAGCGCCAGCGCCAGCAGCAGCACGCTCCAAAGCACCGGGTTGGCCCAGGGTGCCTGGTTCAGCCGGGCGTAGGCGGTTTGCGCCAGCACATAAACCACGAGCGTGGCCGTCAGGCCAAACAGCGGCGCAGAAGAGAGGTAAACCCACAGTTGAACGAAGTCGCTCATGGCTCAATCCGTTGTGGCCGCCGGCTCAGCCGAGGCGGGCGGCTTGTTGCCTGCGCGCAGCGCCAGCACTGTGACGGCCAGGCCAGCCCAGGTGGACAACACAATTACCAGCAACAACTGCGCGCTGTACTGGCCCAGCAGCGAGAGGTGCGTCATCACGCCCACGCCCACCGGCACAAACAGCAAGGACAAATGCGCCAGCAAAAAATCGGCACACACCGCCACCGGCTCACGCACCACCGGCCAGCGCAACGCAACCAGCAGCAGCATCATGCCAATCACCGGGCCTGGCAGCGGAAAAGCCAAACCCTGCAGTTTGAAAAAATACGCCAACAACTCGCCCGCCGACTGCAACGCCAGCAGCCAGGCCAGGCCTTTCAGCGGCAACATCAAAAACGTGGGAGGTCAGGGTGCGCGAGCGCGCCGCCGCGCACCAGCATCTTGCCGTATTCGGCGCAGCGCTGGAGCGTGGGAATGACCTTGCCGGGGTTGAGCAAACCGGCGGGGTCAAAGGCGCGCTTGATGGCAAACATGGCCTCGCGCTCGGTGGCAGAAAACTGCACGCACATGCTGTTGACTTTTTCAATGCCTACGCCGTGCTCGCCCGTGATGGTGCCGCCCATGGCCACGCTGGTTTCCAGAATGTCAGCGCCAAACGCTTCGGCGCGGTGCAGCTGGTCGGCGTCGTTGGCGTCAAACAAAATTAGCGGGTGCAAGTTGCCGTCACCGGCATGAAACACGTTGGCGCAGCGCAGCTGGTATTTGTGCTCCATCTGCTGGATGGCCAGCAAAATGTCGGCCAGGCGGTTGCGCGGAATGGTCGAGTCCATGCACATGTAGTCGGGGCTGATGCGGCCGCTGGCGGGGAAGGCGTTCTTGCGGCCACTCCAGAACTTCAGGCGCTCGGCCTCGCTTTGGCTCACCGCAATCGCACTGGCCCCGGCGGCGCGCAGCACCGCGCTCATGCGGCCAACTTCTTCTTCCACCTCTTCGGGCGTGCCGTCGCTCTCGCACAGCAAGATGGCGGCGGCGTTCAGGTCGTAGCCGGCATGGACAAAATCTTCCACCGCAGCGGTCATGGGCTTGTCCATCATCTCCAGCCCCGCGGGAATGATGCCCGCCGCAATCACGGCGGCAACTGCATCCCCGGCTTTGCGCACATCGTCAAAACTGGCCATGATGCAGCGCGCCAGCGTGGGTTTGGGCAGCAGTTTGACGGTGACTTCGGTGGTCACGGCCAGCATGCCCTCGCTGCCAATCAGGACGCTGAGCAAGTCAAGGCCGGGCGCATCCAGCGCCGCGCTGCCAAACACCACCTCTTCACCTTCTACCGTGAAGCCCTTGACCTGCAGCACGTTGTGCAGCGTCATGCCGTATTTGAGGCAGTGCACGCCGCCGGAGTTTTCGGCCACGTTGCCGCCAATGGTGCAGGCAATCTGGCTGCTCGGGTCGGGCGCGTAATACAGGCCCAATGGGGCAACCGCCTCGCTGACCGCCAGGTTGCGCACACCGCACTGCACCACCGCCGTGCGGCTCGGCGCGTCAATCGCCAGAATCTGGTTGAACTTGGCCAGCGAGAGCGTCACGCCCTCGCGGTGCGGCATGGCCCCGCCGGATAGGCCGGTGCCCGCGCCACGCGCCACCACCGGCACCTGCATGGCGTGGCAAGCTTTCAGCACAGCGGCGATTTGCGCGTAGGTTTCGGGCAGCACCACTGCCAGCGGGCGCTCGCGGTAGGCGGTGAGGCCGTCGCACTCATAGGCGGTGGTGTCCTCGGCGTGCCACAAAACGGCATGCGCGGGCAACACAGCTTTGAGCTGCTTTATAACGTCTTGCTGGCGCAATGCCAGTGTTTGCGATTGCAGCAGCGCGGCGGTTTCCGAGGTGGTGGTGGTATTCATTTAGCCTCCACTCTAACCAAAACCGGCGTTATTTGAAAATCACCGTTTTTTGGCCGTTAATGAGCACCCGGTGCTCGCTATGCCATTTGACGGCGCGTGCCAGCACCCGGCTCTCGGTGTCTTTGCCGCGCGCGGTGAGGTTTTCCACGGTGTCGGCATGGTCAACGCGGGTTACGTCCTGCTCGATGATCGGGCCTTCATCCAGATCAGGCGTGACGTAGTGCGCGGTTGCGCCAATCACCTTGACGCCGCGCTCATGCGCCTGGTAATACGGCTTGGCACCCTTGAAACTGGGCAGCATGCTGTGGTGGATGTTGATGGCGCGGCCTGCCAGCTTGACGCACAGGTCGTTGCTCAAGATCTGCATGTAGCGCGCCAGTACCACCAGCTCGGCCCCTTCGGCCTCAATGATTTCAAACTGCCGTGCCTCGGCCTGCGCCTTGGCGGCGGCGCTGACAGGAATGTGGTGGAAAGGCACGTTGTAGCTGGCTGCAAGCTGGTAGAAGTCGCGGTGGTTGCTGATGATGGCGCGCACATCAATGTGCAGCAGGCCAGACTTCCAGCGGAACAAGATGTCGTTCAGGCAATGGCCGTCGCGGCTGCACAAAATGACGGTGGGCATGGCCGCCTCGGTGGCATGCAGCTTGAACTGCATCTGAAAGCCCACGGCCAATTGGGCCAACTGCGTCTGCAGCTCAGCCAGCGTGGCCATACCACCGGCAAAACGCACGCGCATGAAAAACAAACCGGTGTCGTGGTCGTTGTATTGCGCGGCTTCTTCGATATTGCAGCCCCGCTCCAGCAAAAAGCCCGACACGGCATGCACGATGCCGGGTTTGTCGGGGCAGGAGAAGGTCAAGATGTAGGCGGTGCCGGGTAAGTTGCTCATAGGGCCATAATTGTCCCCCATTCTTTTGCTGGCCTGCGTGGCTGGCCTAACTGTCCTGAAAGACCCCATCCATGTTGCAAGCCGCTCTGCCCATGACCCACCACTGGTTGCCATTTACCGCCAACCGCAGCTTCCACAAAGACCCGCGCGTCATGGTTAAGGCCGATGGCATGGTGTTCACCACCAACACCGGCCAGCAGGTGCTAGACGGCGTCTCTAGCCTGTGGTGCGTGGCAGCCGGCCACAACCGCAAACCTATCAACGAGGCTATTAAAAAGCAGCTGGATACGCTGGACTACGCCACGGCTTTTCAAATCGGCAACGACCAGGCCTTTATGGCGGCGCAGCGCATTGCGCAGCTGGCCCCGGGCGACTTGAACCGCGTGCTGTTTTGTAACTCGGGCTCCGAAGCTGCCGACACCGCCATGAAGCTGGCGCTGGCCTACCACCGGGCCCGCGGCGAGGGTCACCGCACGGTGTTTATTGGGCGTGAGCGGGCCTACCACGGCGTGGGTTTTGGCGGCATGAGCGTGGGCGGCATTCCAGCTAACCGCAAAGTGTTTGGCGCGGCCATGATGAGCCGGGTGGACCACCTGCGCATGCCGCACGATGCGGCGCAGCACGCATACATCAACGGTGTTGAGCCAGTTTATGGCGAAGACTTTTTGGCCGAACTGGAGCAGCGTATTTTGCCGCTGCACGACGCCAGCAACATTGCCGCCATCATGGTCGAGCCGGTGCAGGGCAGCGCTGGCTGGTATGTGCCGCCGCAAGGCTATCTGAAGCGCTTGCGGGCCTTGTGCGACAAGCACGGCATCCTGCTGGTTTTTGATGAGGTGATTACGGGCTTTGGCCGCATGGGCACCAACTTTGGCGCTGATTATTACGGCGTGGTGCCCGACATGCTGAATTTTGCCAAGGCTGTGACCAATGGCGTGATCCCGCTGGGTGGCGTGATCTGCCGCGACTTTTTGTACGACGCGCTGATGAACGCCAACGCGCCCGAACACGCGATTGAGTTCCTGCATGGCTACACCTATTCTGGCCACCCGGTGGCCTGCGCGGCGGCCATCGCCACGTTGGACTTGTTTGCCGAAGAAAAGCTGTTCGAGCGTGCCGCGCAAATGGGCAAGCTGCTGGGCGATGCCATGCATGCGGGGCTGAAAGGCTTGCCCAACGTGGTGGGCATCCGCTGCCTTGGCCTGGCTGGCGCGGTGGAGCTTGCGCCCATTGCAGGCAGCCCCGGCAAACGTGCATTTGATATTTTTCGCGATTGTTTTGCGCATGGCATTTTGGTGCGCAGCGCGGGTGACAACCTGGTGTTATGCCCGCCCTACATCGTTACTGCAGCGCAAATCGAGCAGCTGGTGGGCACGCTGGCCGACAGTATCAAGCGCTATGCCTGAGGCGCTGGGCTTGCCACCCCAAACACCTATTGCGCGCCAGTGGCACGCTTGAAATCAGCGCAGTAGTCTTTCTCGGGCAATGCCGGGGTCAGCCAGACGGCGTCAGCACGGACGTCAGCGCTGGTGCGGCCAGTGGTCCAACCAGAAGCGCCCGCCGCCTCGCCTGCCTGCGCAACCACCACCTTGACCTGAAAATCGCTTGGCAAGTGTTGCGGAACACCCAATTGCTTGTCCACATGGCCGCTGCCAGCAACCAGCAACGCTACTTTGCCCGGCACAAGCGCGCTTTGCAACACCTGAGCCATGCGCTGGTCACGCGCAATCTGAATGCGCGTCATGGGGGCAATCTGGCTCTCTGGCAGCAAGCCGCAATGCCCAAGCCGAATCGCTTGCTGCTGAGCTTTCAGCGCAGGACCGGGCAGCGCGTCATCAAGTTGCTGGCGCAGCATGGCGGCGCGCAGATCAGCCAGCGGCAGGTTGGCACCCAGCACAGGCACGCCAGCAGAGACAGCCGCCATAACCACCGGGCCATATTGTTTCCAGGGCCAGACTGACTCAGACCACGCCAGTGCGTCGCGCACCTGTGCTGGCGAGGCCGAGGTGGGCAAGGCCGCCGTATGGCGCGGGGCCTGTGCCATCTCTATCACTAGGGCGGCTAATTGGCCTCGCCCAGACAGCCACTCGACGGTTTCACGCGCCAGCGTCTGGTGCTCGGTGGCGTCGTGTTGCTCACCCAGCAGCAGTGCTTGAGTCGGTAACAGGCTTTCGAGTTGCTTTTCGGGAATCACTTGCGCCAGTGGCGAATTAGCCAAAAAAACTGTGGCTATCGCGCTTGCTAACCCAAAAAGAGTGCGGTGCATGTTGAGCGCATCAAAGTTGGTCGGCCTTAGACAAACAGAGTCGTTTCTTTTTGTAACGCGGCAAAAAAATGACGAGTTTCTTCCATGTTGAATTTAAAAGGGTCAAATTCTTTTTCTTTTCCATACTTCTGGAACAAAGGGTGCTCGTGCGTAATGGTGTCTACCAAACCCATGCTCCATATACCAAACTGCCTTTGCGAAATTTCTTCAAAACTCAAGAGCGTCAGTTGGGTGTGGCGCTTATCACGCATGATGCGGCTGTAAGTGGCATTCACATTGCTGTTTTTGCCTTCAAGGCACTGCATGAAAATGTTGTTGAAAAAGGACAGTGCGCCCGTAATTTCAAATTCCAGATTGTTGTGTTGTGAACGATGAAGGATGTCGATCAGATCTGTTGGCTGCAAATCGCAGGCCTTGCTGGCATAAATCAGGCGAACAGACATTCAAAATCCAATTACTTGCTTAAAGAAAAGCAAGGGTCGAGTGGGTTAAAGGCTACCGTTACTT
Source organism: Burkholderiales bacterium (assembly GCA_021732385.1). Taxonomy (GTDB): domain Bacteria; phylum Pseudomonadota; class Gammaproteobacteria; order Burkholderiales; family Burkholderiaceae_C; genus JAKFVA01. The sequence goes on from JAKFVA010000056.1 coordinate 15,295, forward strand.
GCCAAATGGCATACGAAATATTTCATTCCACAAACGCAACCCCGACTGTGCGCCCGACTACATAAGGCCATAAAGTGACTATCTCGACTACCAGCGATCACGGCTGACGTAGCCAACCGCTCATGTCAACCAGCGGGTATTGCCTTGCAATTCAGTAAAAAATGCGCGCAGGGCGGGAGCGCTGAGGCTGTACGGGTCAAATTGCGGCCCAGTGGCGTATTTGAGAAACAGCGTCTGGTTGTCGGCGGTGCTACTGACCAAACCCATGGACCACACGCTAAATTGGCGCTGCACAATCTCCTCAAAATCCAGTATGGCGGGGTCGGTGTGGCGACTGTCAAGCACGATGCGGTGATACAGCGTGTTCACGACAGTGCGGTGGCCTTCCAGACATTGCAAAAAATACCATTGGACAAACACAGCGCGCCAGTGACGCCCAATTTTTGATTGTTGCGCTGAGAGCGTTGCAAGATGTCTTTGACATCCATGGGGCCGAGGTTTTTGGTACGGCTGGCGTAGATGAGACGGATGAGCATGAGGCGGTGCTTAATGTTGCGTGATGGGGTGTTGTGCCAGGCCGGTATAGCTATCGATGGTGTTCTCAACCTCTTCCTGCGTAGGCGTTTTTAAACGCCAGGCGCTGATGTGTTGTTGAAACAATTCAGCCCAGGCACCATCGAGGTAAACCTCTTTGCCTGAGCGTTTGTCAACAATCTCAAAACCGTGGCGCGCCAGGGTAGGCACTGCCAGTGCACCGGGTGCCTTGGCTGACCCTTCATCTGCCAAGGCGAGTTCATCGGGCGCGTCGGCCTGCATATGAACCACGACAAAAGATTCAGAGTCATAGAGCATTTGCATGAGTGGTTCCTAAGGTTCAGGGTTTCAGTATGCAGCCAAATCACCCGGCTTGCGGCAAGCTCGGTTAATGGCATTACAGAACACATATAGCAACGTCTGGGCCAAGTTCAAGGCCGACCGGGCAAACCCGCTCTAGGGCGCGCTGGTGGAGTGCCAAAGCTGGTCTACAAAATCGCCATTGCTTTGCGTCAGCAGGGTACGTACTGGCAGGTAGTTTTGCGCTGGCGCCAGCCACAGCTCGACCTTGATATCAAATTCGCGCCGCGGCTGACGGGTGAGCTTGATGGTGGTCAGCTCGCCGCCGGGCAGGTTCAGCAGTTCGGCGGGCTCCACCACAAAAACCCAGCTGTCGGCATCGCGCGGGCCCACGGTTTGCAGCGTGATGCGGCTGCCCGTGGGGTAGCGCGCAGGCTCTCCTGCCAGCAGGGCGGCCAGTTGCAGCACCACGCTCAGGCGGTCTTGCGCACCGGGCTGCAAAGGGGCATCAGGCGTGTTGGCAGAAAAACGCACGCGGGCGTTGTTGTAATCAAAATGGGCTGCTTGCTCGCTTCGTGACTTGTTGGAAAAGCGTACGGGCGCAAGACCCGCAGCGCCCAGCGTGCCCTGGCTGGTTTGGGTGCGAGCGCCCAACAAAAGGGCGCTGACTTCCAGTCGCGCCTCGTACTGCTTACCGTCGTGACGCCACAGAAGTTCGGCATCGGCCTGGTACTGCAACCCTTTGGCTCGCGCCACCACGTCGTACTTGACGCGTGCCGAGCCGGGCAGCGTGACAGGCGCGACGGCCAGTGGCGCGGCGCTGGCCGCTGCTTCTGGCGCAGCAACGGTGGTGGTTTCAGTGAGCACTGGAGTGATTGAAACGGTTGCCGTGGATGTTGATTCAACTATTTCAGTGGGCACGGCAGGGCCGGACACCTCAGCAGCAGGCGGTGGACTGACGGGCTGCACGGTGACCGGCCTTGGTTTGGGCGCTGGCTGGGGAGCTGCCGCTGTTTGCGTGGGCGCTGGGGCTGCTGGGCGAGTTGCGGCCAGCGTGATGCTGCGCAATACCAAGGGACGTGCCAGCGGCACATTTGCCAGGCCTAAAGTGGCAGGCACGGCCTGCAACACCGCCAGATGGGTCAAGACAACGGCGCAGCAAATACCCAGCATGGTGCCACTGGGCAGCGGTAGGTTGGGCTGGCTTTTGTGCATGGTGGTGAAACAGCAAAATCCAGCATAGCGCAAACGCATGCAGGCTATTGCAGGCGGCATAATTGCGCCATGTTTTCTTTAAAATTCCTGCGCCAAAGTAGCACTCTACTGCTCGCCCTGTGTCTTGGCGCGCTCTCGCCTGCCTGGGCGCAGCTGGTTAGCGTGGAGTCGGCCTGGGTGCGCGCCACAGTGCCGGGGCAAAACGCCACGGGTGGTTTCATGAAACTCACCAGCAAGCAGGCACTGCGCTTGGTGGGCATAGCGTCGCCTGCTGCGCAAGTGGCCGAGATTCATGAAATGAAGATGGATGGCGAGGTAATGCGCATGCGCGCTGTTCCGGGGGTTGATTTGCCCGCTGGGCAGACGGTTGAGCTCAAGCCGGGCGGCTACCACCTGATGCTGCAGGATTTGAAAGCGCCGCTTGCGCCCAACAGCGCCGTGCCCTTGACGCTGACTTTTCAGGACGCAAAAGGACAACGCAGCACCCTGGTGGTCAATGCCCGTGTTGGCTTGCAAAAGCCCTAGCAAGGCTTGCTGGTGGCAAGCAACGAAACCCATTAACAACCACGGCGGTCACAGAAGAACTGATCAATGACCGCAATCTGGCTAGCGTCACGGATGCGCTCAGCCGACGCAGACAAAGGGATTGGGGCCTGTGCAGCCCAAGCCGCTTGCGTTAAGCTGTTGGCACACACCCGGAAACAAGAGGAGCGGCCATGAGCGACGACAACACCCCCTTCAACTTTGGCAAGCTGGTGCCGGGTTTTGATTTTCTGCAAAACCTCACCAAAAATGCCACACAAAGCCTGCCGCAAATGCCGCAATTGCCGCAAATGGGCAGCTGGATTGCACCCACGCTGAGTGTCGAAGAACTGGACAAGCGCATCACCGACTTGAAAGCCGTGCAATTCTGGCTTGACCAGAACGCCATGGCTTTGAAGGCCACCATCCAGGCGCTGGAGGTGCAAAAAATGACGCTGGCCACCCTCAAGGGCATGAACTTCAGCATGGGCGACGTGGCCAACGCCTTCAAACTCAAGGCGGCTGAGGGTGTGATGAGCGGCGTGGGTAAAGCCAGCACACTGGCCAGTGACGCGGCAGGTGGCACAGCCTCGGCGTTTGCCAATCTGGCAAGCAAAACGCAACCCGAGGCGGCTGCGCCCAAACCAGCCAAAACCGCCGCCAAAGCCGCGCCGCGCCGCAGCGCCGCAGCGCCCGCTGCTGGTGTGGTGGACCCGCTGCAATGGTGGGGCGCGCTGACGCAGCAGTTTCAGCAGATTGCCGCCGGCGCCATGAAAGATGCCGCCAAGCAAACCGCCATCGATACCACCAAGCACATGGCTACCGGGCTGGCCAAGGAAGCATTCAAATCAGCCGGCAAGATGGCCTCGGGCATGGTGGGCAAAGCCGGGCGCAGCGCGGCAACGCGTTCTGGTCAGGCTGTAGATACCACCAAAAAAATAGCGGGCAGCGCCCGTTCGGCATGGTCAAGTGCGCTCAATGATTTGGCAGCGCCAGCTCGTTCCACGCCCCAGCCGGTGGCAAGCAAGCGCAGCACGGCGCGCAAAGCACCAGCAAAAACGGCCAGGCGTAAATAGGGCGCAAAACCAGAGCCACAGCGCATGAAGCTCTTTCCCCACGCCCACGCCACCCATCCCGATTGGCGCATGGCCGCCGGTCTGGTGCTGGCGCAGCTGCGCGCCCAAATGGCCCTGCCCGATTACGCCAGTGCCCCCACGCTGGGCCTGCTCTACATTACCGATCATTACGCCAGTGCTGCGCAAGAACTGCTGGCACACCTGGGTGCCGAGCTGCCAGAGGTCACTGACTGGTCGGGCACGGTGGGCGTGGGCATTGCCGCCAACAATGTGGAATATTTCGGCGAACCCGCCTTGAGCGTCATGCTGTGCGGCGTGCCCGCACACCAGTACCGTGTGTTTTCAGGTGTGGCACCACTGTCCAGCGGCCCCGCCATGGGTTTTGAGCCGCACACTGCACTTTTGCACGCCGACAGTTCCATGCCCGACGTGACCGAGCTGATTGGCGACATGGCGCAGCGCATGGCCAGTGGCTATCTGTTTGGCGGCTTGTCCTCAAGCCGCTCGCAAACACTGCAATTTGCGGTGGCGGGCAACGGCAACATCAAGGGCCACGGCGCCGCCTCGGGGGTGTTTCACGGCGGCATGAGCGGCGTGGCATTCACTGATGCGGTGCGGCTGGTGTCGCGCGTTACCCAAGGTTGCCTGCCACTGCAAATTGGCGGCAAGCCCGCGCAGCACACCATTACCGCCTGCGAGGGCCATGTGGTCACGCAGCTCGATGGCGAGCCTGCGCTGGCGGTGCTGCTGCGCGACCTCGGTGTTTCACTGCAGCAGCCGCACGAAGCGGTGGAAAAAGTGCGTCACACGCTGGTGGGCCTGAGTGCCACGCGGGCGGGCAGCGACGACACCACCGTGGGCCGCAGCGGCCACTTTGGCGCTGATGTGAAAGTGCGCCACATCATTGGCCTGGATGGCCAAAACGAGGGCGTGGCCCTGGGTGAGCAAGTGCAGCCGGGCATGCGCCTGGTGTTTTGCGAAAGAAACCGCGAAGCCGCCCGCGCCGACCTAATGCGCGTGTGCGCCGAAATCCGCGAGGAGCTGGAGCCCGAGGAACTCACCCTGGCCGCCGCTACCGCCTTGCAGGACGCCGAGCTATTTGCCACGCCCCGCCCCGAGCGGCGCATTGCCGGTGCGGTGTACGTGAGTTGCGCAGGGCGCGGTGGCCCGCACTTTGGCGCTCCAAGCGCCGAACTGCAAATCGTGCGCCGCGCCCTGGGCGATGTGCCGCTGGTGGGCTTTTTTGCGGGCGGCGAGATTGCGCGCCACCACCTGTATGGCTACACCGGCGTGCTGACGGTGTTTGCGGGGTAAGGGCTGGTTGCTTTTTATTTCAGCGAACCCTACCAAGCCGCAGTTCGTTTCATTGGCCGGTTATTTCAACAAACACCACTTGCGCTCAAGTTAGGCTTAGCATGCGGATTTTGCAGCGATACGCTATTTGACTATGGAGAGCATGGCCAGTTCTCATGGTCTGTCTTCTAGGAGGTATTCACTTACTCGCACTGGCCGTTTTTCCTGGAGGACACGCGCTGGTGACCAAGGTTACAGGGACTCTGATGCAGGTAATTGGAGGCCTCATAGTTCTTCACTCGGTGGATGGCAATCTTGGGCTATTTCGCAAACAAACACTCATCTCTCTCATTAAGGTGTGGCTAAGCGATTTCCCAATGATCAGACGCTCGTCTTTCGTATCGCAGAAGGTAACTGCTTACGCGAAAGCCTCGGCAAGGGGCTCTGTTTCTATTAAGCGAACTTGGCACACGCCGGAAGAGCGACTCGTTAATATTGAGCGACAGATTGAAGAGCTTGACTCCAATTTGCGCTCACACGAGACTGCAACTGAACAATTGATTGCGCAGGTTCAGTCTGAATTCTCAAGTTCAATGAATTTAACCAGAAGAGATCTGCATCTGCTCTCAGAGCAGCTTCAAAAGGCAACTGTTGGGGGCTTTAAACAACAAGCATTCGGTGTTTTGCTGGCAATTTATGGTGCGGTAATTAGTGTCTTCGTGTAGTCCCTAGGCGATAAAAATGATCCCCGACTTGAAGAACAGTTTTGCAAAGCGAGACGCCTACATTTACCAGCGCTACTCAAGGCGTTGCTATCGCCAATTTCTTAAAATAGCCTCGAAAAAACCCTGCATCGGTCGTCAATAGTGCATCGGCTTGCACCAAAGCATGCGCGCCAATCAAAAAATCCGGCGCGGTGCGCTCGCGTGGCCCTTTATTGCGCGCATAGCCGCGCATGATGCGGGCAGCTTCAAGCGAAGTCTCAAGCGACATGGGGTCGTGGTCAATCTGGCAGTCTGCAAGGAAGTCGCGTAAATCCTCGCCGCTTGCAAAGTAACGGCCCAACTCGGCCACTACCACCGCGCATACGCACAAGCTGCCCTGCGCCAGCGCTGCTTCCATGGCGCTTTGCGCGGTACCTGCACCCGGCGCGCCTTTGACAATGTCAAACAGCACACTCGAATCTACGGCGGTCTTCATGCCGCAGCGGTTTTTGCTTTGGGCGTTTTTGCCTTGACTGTTAGGGCCTTGGGTTTGACGGGTTTTCTTGGCTTTGCAGCAGCTTGCCAAGGCACAGCCCGCCCGCGCAATTCGCTCAAGGCTTGCGCCGTCGTCAACCCATCGTCAACCGCATTGCCTACCCAGCGGCTGAGGTCAAGCTGCACGCGCTTTTCAATCAGCACACGCCCGCCCTCGACCTGCAATTGCAGGCGCGTGCCCGGTTTGAGGCCCAGCGCATCACGGGCCTCTTTGGGAATAACGATTTGGCCGCGCTCTGCCAAGGTAACTTCCACAGGGGTCATGGCAAACTTTCTTGGTATGTATAAGTAAGTATGTCATGTTTAGAATGATTAATCAATGCATATCCGACAAATGTTCCCAAACTTCAAACGCCCGCAAACGCAAAATCCACCTCGGGCGCAAGCCCGCTGATGATGCGCGCAATGGATTTGCCCGAGCCGCATGAATGCGTCCAGCCCAGCGTGCCGTGGCCGGTGTTCAGGTACAGGTTGGGCACTTTGCTTTTGCCGATGATGGGCACATTGCTTGGGGTGGCAGGGCGCAGGCCGGTCCAGAACTGGGCTTGGGTTTCATCGCCCGCACCGGGGAAGAGTTCTTCCGTGCGGCGTACGATGGCCTCGCAGCGCACGCGGTTCAGGTCGCGGTCGTAGCCGTTGAATTCGGCTGTACCGGCAATGCGCAGCCGATCTGTGCTCTTTGCGCCGGACGCATCCACCGACGTCAGGCGCGAGAACACCAGCTTGTACTCGTCATCCGTCAGGCTGACCTGGTGCGCCATGGCCTCATCTTTCACCGGCAGCGTGACCGAGTAGCCCTTAGCCGGGTAAATGGGCAGGTGGATGCCCAGCGGCGCTGCCACCAGCGGGCTCAAGCTGCCCATGGCCAGCACATAGGCGTCGCCCCGAATGCGCTGAAAGCGCCCTTCCGCGTCGGTGGCTTCCACATGGTCAATCGGGCTGCCGGTTGTTGGGCTGGTGGTTCGCAGCGCCGTCACGGTATGACTCATCAGAAACCGTACGCCGGCAGCCTGGCACAGTTTCACCAGGGCACGGGCGAACTGGTTGGCGTCGCCCGATTCGTCTTCGGCGGTGTAAGTGGCCCCCGCCAGCTGCGGCCGAATATGCCGCAGCGCCGGCTCAATGCGCACAGCTTCGTCGGCGCTGATAACCTCGCGGTGGCAGCCCAGCGCGCGCATTTGCTCGGCCGGTTTCAGTGACGCCTCAAACTCCTTGTCGCTGGTGTAGAAGTGCAAGATGCCCTGCGTGCGCTGGTCATAGGCAATGCCCGTGTCGCGGCGCAGTTGCTGCAAGGTGTCGCGGCTGTAAGTGCCGAGCTTGACGATTTGCTCGATGTTGTGGCGCGTGCGCGCAGGCGTGCATTCGCGCAGAAACTGCAGGCCCCACAGCCACTGGCGCATGTCGGCACGGATGCGAAACAACAGCGGCGCGTCTTCCCTGGACAACCATTGCAGCACCTTCAGCGGCGCGCTCGGGTTGGCCCAGGGTTCGGCATGGCTGACCGAGATTTGCCCGCCGTTGGCAAAGCTGGTTTCTGCCGCAGGGCTGGCCTGCCGGTCAATCACCGTAACCTGGTGGCCCAGCTGGCTGAGGTAATAAGCCGAGGTAACGCCGAGCAGCCCGGACCCGAGAACAATGGTGTGCATGGAAAGCGCCTTTTTGATGGATGACCCACAACCCGTGCGCGCCAGAAGCTATCAAAAAAATAGCAACCGGGCGCGCCATGGCGTGGTTGCCGCTCCCCCTGTCCTTGGTACCTGAGAGATTCACGCGGTGCCGGGCAGCGCGTTTGCTCCTTCGGTGAGCTTTTGCTGGGCAAAAGCTGCTCTCCAGACGGCCAATCAAAAAGTGCAGTACGCGAGAAAGTGGTGTTTCACACTGCCTGTACCTGAGCGTGTATGGGAGTTTGCGCCTTCGGTGGAACGTTGCCGTTCGCTCTCCTGCGCTGCAAATTGTAGTGCCGGTAGGCGCACTGCGCCCGGCTTTTACCGCAAACTCGGCTGTTCGCCCGGCGCTGCCGCCAAAACCCAATGCTGGCGGGCAGGTCTTTGCCGGGCACAGGGGGATTGGCGTCACCCAAGGGGCCTACCATGTGCCCGGCTTAATTCAAAGCCCATGCCACCTCCATTGCCCTGAAAGGTTTTCCCCCATGATCAAGTTTTACTACCACCCCTCGCCCAACCCGATCAAGGTTGCGCTGCTGCTGGAAGAAGCTGGCCTGCCCTATGAGGTGGTGCCGGTTGACACCAAAAAGGGCGAGCAATTCAGCCCGGCTTTCCTGGCCATCAACCCCAACGCCAAAACCCCCGCCATCACCGACGACGGCGCAGCGGTTTTCGACAGCAACGCTATTCTTTTGTACCTGGCCGAGAAATCGGGCAAGTTCCTGCCCGAGAACACCCCCGCCGCGCGCGGCCAGGCCCTGTCTTGGCTGATGTTTGTGGCCAGCGGTGTCGGCCCTTACTTTGGCCAGGCGGTGCATTTTGTCCACTTTGCACCCGAGAAAATTCCCTACGCACAAAACCGCTACAGGCTCGAAGCCAAGCGCCACCTGGACATTCTGGACGCGCACCTGGCCAAAAACAAATACATGGTGGGCAACACCTACACCTATGTCGACATGGCGGTGTGGGGCTGGGCCAACTTCTTCCCGTTCATTTTTGGCGAAGAAACCTGGACGCATTTCCCCAACATCAAGCGCTTGGTCGATGAAATCAACGCCCGCCCAGCCGCGACACGCGCCAATGCACTGAAAACCAAGTTCAGCTTTAAAGCCGAGATGGACGAGGAAACCAAGCGCAACCTGTTCCCGCAAAACTACGCTGCGGCGGCCTGAACTAACGCCGCTCAAACGCCACACCACGCCTTTCCCGCTCGCGCTTTGCCGCGGTGGGGAGCGGCCCCAAGGGGTGAAGCCAATGCAGGCTTTACCCCTTTTTGTTTTGGCAGTTCCCAAAAACAGTAAAACCATAGCAAAAAAGAATAGCGCTACCCGCACGTCCAATATGGACTTGCACTTGTTTTAATGCCTGAAATTGGCCATTTTTTTAGGATTTATGCCGCATCTGGCGTTGTTTGGCAGCGCCAACAGTCTGAAAAACCGATTTTTAGCAAAATTAAGGCCTTTTTAAAGATCAAAACCCGCGTTTAATCCAGTACTGACGTGGGGGTAGCGCTATTCTTTTTTACTATCATTTTTACTAAGCTGTGGGCTAATTTGCCCAAACCAGCCTGGCAGGGCGGGGGCTGCACCAGCGGGCTGATTCAAGGCAGAATGCAGCGCCACCTGCCAGCGCACACCAAGCCCATACCCCCCAAGCCATAGCCAAAGAAGCTGTTTATGAGCACGCAAGCCGAAACGCCAAACGCCCGCACAGCCGCAGCCCCACTCCCGGCCCATTTGCCCCAGGCGGATGCACACGCTCACCCCAACCAGTTTGCCCTGCTGCGCCAGCGCCGCTTTGCTCCGTTTTTCTGGACACAGTTCTCTGGCGCCGCCAACGACAACCTGTTCAAGTTTGCTTTCACCGTGATGGTGACCTACCAGTTGCAGGTGGCCTGGCTACCGCCCGCGCTGGCCGGGCTGGTCATTGGCGCGCTGTTTATCCTGCCGTTCTTGCTGTTTTCGGCCACTAGCGGGCAACTGACCGACAAGCTGGACAAAACGGTGATGATCCGCTTTGTCAAAAACCTGGAAATCGCCATCATGGCGCTGGCCGCCTGGGGTTTTTGGCAGGCCAGTGTGCCGGTGCTGCTGGCCTGCACGTTTTTGATGGGGCTGCACTCCACGCTGTTTGGCCCGGTCAAGTTTGCCTACCTGCCCCAGGTGCTCAACAACCGCGAACTGACCGGCGGTAACGGCATGGTCGAGATGGGCACGTTTGTCGCCATCTTGCTGGGCAATGTGGCGGGCGGGCTGCTGGTGGCCATTCCCGGCACCGGCCCGCGTGATGTGGCTGTAGCTTGCGTGCTGCTGGCCATCGCCGGGCGCGTGGTGGCGCAATTCATACCCGCTGCTGCGGCTACCGACCCTGGGTTGCAGATCAACTGGAACCCGGTCAGCGAAACCTGGCGCAACCTCAAGCTGGCGCACGGTAACGTGGTGGTGTTCCGCTCGCTGCTGGGCATCAGCTGGATGTGGTTTTTTGGCGCCGTGTTTTTAAGCCAGTTCCCCAGCTTTGCCAAAGAGGTGCTGCACGGCGACGCGCAGGTGGCGTCTTTGCTGCTGGTGGTTTTCTCGCTGGGCATTGGCACCGGTTCGCTGCTGTGCGAGGTATTGAGCCGCCGCCAGGTGGAGATTGGCCTGGTGCCGCTGGGCGCGCTGGGCATGAGCGTGTTTGCCATTGATTTGTACTTTGCCTGCCGTGGCCTGCCCCCGGCGAACAGCCTGACGGTGCTGCAATTCATCGCCCAGCCCGCGCACTGGCGCGTCATGGCCGACCTGGCTTTGCTGAGTTTGTTTGCTGGCCTGTACAGCGTGCCCATGTACGCGCTGATCCAGTTGCGCAGCCAGCCCACGCACCGCGCCCGCATCATTGCGGCCAACAACATCTTGAACGCGCTGTTCTTAATTGCCAGCTCGGTCATCGCCGGGGTATTGCTCAAGCTCGACTTCACCATCCCGCAAATCTTTTTGTTCACCGGCCTGGCCAACGCGGCGGTTGGCATGTATATCTTTTTGCTGGTGCCCGAGTATTTGCTGCGCTTTCTGTCGTGGCTGCTGTCGCACTTTGTCTACCGCTTTCGCGTGCAGGGCGACCACCACATTCCCACCGAAGGCGCGGCGGTGCTGGTGTGCAACCACGTGAGCTTTGTGGATGCGGTGCTGCTCATGGCCGCCAGCCCACGCCCAATCCGCTTCGTAATGGACCACCGCATTTTTGCCACGCCCGTGCTGGGTCGGCTTTTCCGCTTGAGCAAGGCCATCCCGATTGCGCCGCAAAAAGAAGACCCCACCGCCTACGAGGCCGCGTTTGAAGCCGCCGCCGCCGTGCTGCGCGAGGGCGATTTGCTGGCCATCTTTCCGGAAGGCGGCATCACCCGCGACGGCACGTTGCAGCCGTTCAAAGGCGGCATTATGAAAATTCTGGCGCGCGCTGCGCAAGACGGCGTGGATGTGCCGGTGGTGCCCATGGCGCTGACCAACCTGTGGGGCTCGTATTTCAGCCGCATCGAAAAAGGCACGGCCATGACCAGGCCGTTTCGCCGTGGGCTGTTCAGCCGCGTGGGCTTGAATGTGGGGCCTGCAGTGCCTGCGCAGCAGGTGCAGCCGGAGTTGCTGCGGGAGAGGGTGGCGGGATTGTTGGTAGAGGGGATTTGAGGCTGGAAGTACCGCGAGTACGGTCAATACCGTTTTTTTATGCGTGAGTCGCTAGTGCAGCGCTAATCGCACATGGAACTCTGAGGGAGAGGGTGTCCGTCGGGAAGAACCGCCCGTAGTCGTAATTGCCGCGCACTTCGACTCCGCAAATCGCCATCCACGAAATCAGGGCACCCAACGCAACACACTACTGAGCCTAACGCAGGCGAGAGCGAATGAATGATGGGCTGCGTTTTCCATGCGTGCAGGCAAGGACGACGACCTCTTTGCCTTCGATCACAAACCACAGCAAGTATGGAAAGCGACGCAGCACAACACGCCTGACCGAGCCATAGATTTTTTGGTAGATAAGCGGTGTCTCTTCAAGTCGGCGCAGGGCATGACCAAACTCATCATTGAAGGATGTGCCAAGCCCAGACTGCTGCAACTCATACCAAGCCTGTGCCTCGAGTGCGTCTAGTTCGGCAAGGCGGCGGACATAGACGCCGTAACTCAAGGCAGGCTGAGCCTCATGCGCGCTTGCACCTCACGCCATGGGCTTTGATCGACTGGATTTTGCTGAACATCAGCCAAACGTGCATCAAGTAGCTGTTTTTCTTCAGCGGTTACGGGTGCATCCTCGGGTGTTAGGGTCTCCCAAACAACACCAAGAAGCTCAATGCGGTCAACGGCACTGAGGGTTTTAACCTGTGATAGCAATGTGGCTTCAATCATGGCAGCAGCATAGCGCGTTTTGTTTTTGAGGCCTAACGTAGAAATGACCGGCGGACTGTTGACCGACGAAAGTCTGCCGATAAGACGTTCGTATCAATTGCCATGTCGGTCATCGCGCTACCTCGCGCTTTGAATATCGGATCACGCCCCCGGTAGCTTTACGCCGGAACGCCAGCGAGTCGATGCGAGCAGCCCGCTATTTGCCACTCACTTCTTACGGCAAACGCAATGAAATCAACTTGCGGGTATTGACGAACTTGGGCCGCCTGCCTTTGTTGACCGTGGCGGTGGCGAGCATCTCATGAGTGATTTCGGGAAGGGCTTCGTATTCATCCGCATGGATGACATGGGCATCAACTTTTTTGAGATCAGAGCCCAATTTTTGGGCCGATGCGGACTTGTTCGCGCTCATTGACTTGAACTTCACTCAGGCAGCTTCTAATGCGCTGCGGGCGGCGTGCTCAAATACGGCTTTGGCCTGCTCGGTGGTCACGCCCGGGAACCACTCGATGAATTCATGAAGCGAAGCGTCATCTTCCAGATTTTCAAACAGCGTAGAGATGGGCACGCGCGTACCAGCGAACACCCAAGCGCCACTCACGCGGCCAAGGTGTTGTTCGACGGCTGGGCAGGTAGACCAATCAATCATAGAAATATGGTAGCACCAATGGTGTTTTGTACTGTTGTCGCTCCGCTTGAGTGAGAGGTTGGGTCTCATGTGTGCCCGCGTTGCGGAGTATTAGCCCTCATCGCTTCTACGCGCGGTAGAAGTACTTGTTGGTGCAGAAGATTTTCGAGCGCCTCCATAGCAGCAAGTGCGTCGTCCAGAGACGGCGCGTAGCCTCTGTGTGCACAGGCGCTGCCAGCATCGAAGACGCTTGCCAGAATTTTTGCCTGCATCACAGTGGACTTCACCCGCTTCAATAGACACCTGTTAAGGTCTAAATTGAACTGGAGTGATAGCCATGAAGACAGTGAGATACCCGGCCGAATTCAAGGCTGAAGCGGTGCGTCAAGTAACCGAGCGTGGGC
>JAKFVA010000035.1 GCA_021732385.1 Burkholderiales bacterium
AACTTGCGCGACTCGCTGTTGTTCATCTTCAACCGTAAACTCAATTGCCCGCTCAAACCTTTGAACAGTTGGGCTGTCAATTATCGACTTTGGAATTCGTCTGTTTCAATACCTGTTTAGCAATCCCGGTTTTGATACTTCAAATTGTCCATTTATTTCTAATTTCTGGCCTTCGCGGCCCTGGTTTTTGCCTGTAGCAACCTTGCCGCCCTGGTTTTTAAAGGTTTTAAGAGCTATTTCATGCATTCAATCAACCCTCAGTCCAATACCGATGTGCGGGTGCAGCTATCACTTTTTACTACTAAATAAATAGCAAAAAAACCGGTGCCACTTGGGGTGACAATTGCCCCATGCCGCCCAAGCAAACCACCGACTCCGTGCCGCTGTCGGATGCTTTGGAGGCCGAATGGGTTGAGAGCCGCCTGATCCGGCTGACCATGAGCAATGCCGGGTTGTCGCTGGCGGCTATCAGCACCAGCATCCCGCTTTTGTTTGCCTTGCTCTACCCGCACAGTTGGCTGCCCGGCTTGTTGGTGTGGGTTGCGGCGGCCACGGCCACCTGCCTCTGGCGCTGGTGGCACTTGCAGCAGTACCGGCGTGAGCACCTTGAAAAACCGGCGTCTGACGCCAGCTTGCGCGCTTACTGGCGCAAGGCGCGCTGGGGCTGGGCGGCTACCGGCGTGGTGTGGGGGGGCAGCTTGCTGCTGTACTACAAGCTCGACCAGGGTTTGGTAACCTTTGTCTGCGGCATGATGCTGGTGGGGGTGGCGTCGGCATCGGTCAATGTGCTGTCTGCAACGCCCGACGGTTTCAAGCAGTTCAACAGCGCGTTTGGCGGCACGGTGCTGGGCCTGTTGGTCTACAAGATTTTGGCTTACAGCGAGGGGCCGCGGCCCTGGCAATTGACGGCGCTGGCGCTGTCGGCGCTGGTGTTTCTGGGGTTGCTGCGTGTGGCTGGGGCGCGTCTGTACCAAGTGCAGCGCAACAGCGTAGTGTTGCAGTACCGCAACCGCCAGTTGATCGAGTCGCTCACGCGGCAAACACAGGCGGCGCTTGATGCGGTGGCCATCAAAGACCGTTTTCTGGCCAGCGCCGCGCACGACATTCGCCAACCAGTTCATGCCCTCAGTCTGTACGCCGACTGGCTGCATACCGAACCCGAAATGGCGCACGAACTGGTGCCAAAAATTGTCGAATCTACCAAGGCGGTCAACACCTTGTTTGATTCGCTGTTTGACTTGGTGCGGCTCGATTCCGGCAAGGTACCAATTACCGTGCAGCCGGTGGACATGCAGCGCTTGCTGGCTGACCTGGAGCTCAATTACAAACCCATGGCGCTGAACAAAGGCTTGACGTTCACGCGGCGCTGCCGGGCCGGCACCATCCAGAGCGATCCGATTTTGCTGTACCGTCTATTGGGCAATCTGCTGAGCAATGCAGTGAAATACACCGATAGTGGCGGCGTTTTGCTGGCCTGCCGGGTCAAGCGGGGGCTGCTTTTTATTGAGGTTTGGGACACTGGTGTGGGCATTGCGCCGCAATACCACCAGCAGGTGTTTCAGGAGTTCTACAAGGTAGCCACGCACCACGGCACCGAGGACAGCTTTGGCCTGGGCCTGGCGATTGTTTCGCGCCTGAGCACCATTTTGGGTTACCCGGTGCGGCTGTACTCCCGCCCCGGGCGCGGCAGCTTATTTCGGGTACAAGTATCAGACGTGAACGAAGCGCAGGCCCATGTGCGGGCTGCGCATACCGTGGCTCAGTTCGCTATCAAGCCGTGATGGCGTGCGTAGTGCACGGCCTGGGTGCGGCTTTTAACTTCCAGGCGGCGAAACAGCCGCCACAAATGCACCTTGACGGTATGCTCGCTGATGCCCAACTGCTCTGCTATGTCGCGGTTTGACAAGCCCTGCTCTAGCATCACGATTAATTGTTTTTGCCGCTTGCTGAGCTTGGTGTCGCCCGGAGCCAGGGTTTCAAAATCGCTCTCGGCCACCATCAGCGCTCTCAGTGCAGCGGCAATTTGTTTGGCACCAGCGGATTTTTCAATATAGATGTCTGCTCCTGCCTCGACGCACTGGTCTTCCCATTCAGAGGCGGGTGCGGCTGAGAGCACGGCCAGTGGGGTATTGGGGTAGTGGGCTTTGAGCTCACGCACGCCTGAGACGCCTTCGGTGTCGGGCAGCTTGAGATCCAGGCAAAACAGCTCCGGGGTGCAGTGTGTCAGCACTGCTGCGTCCACTGCATCCAACCGGTCAACCTCGACCACAGTGGCACCGGGGCGGGCGCGTCTCAGCAGCATCACCACCGCCTCCCGCATTAGCGGGTGATCATCTATAACGTAATAGCTCATGGGACGTACAGGTGCTTGCAAAGGTGCCAATAAAGTTACAGAATTGTGCACGATAACCTACAGTTATTAGGTAGTTTTCACAGTTTCGTAATAAATTCAGTAATTTAGTCCCATGGCGGTGCGCACTTCGGCCATGGTTTTACGTGCGGCTAGCCGCGCCCGCTCGGTACCAGCGGCCACAATTTCACGAACAATTTTGGGGTTAGCGTTGTACGGCTCGGCGCGTGCCAGCATAGGCTGCTGCTCGGCCAAAATCGCATCAATCACCGGTTGTTTGCATTCCAGGCAACCAATGCCAGCGCTGGTACAGCCTTTAACCACCCAGTCGCGCGTGTTGGCATCTGAATAGACCTGGTGAAACTGCCACACTGGGCATTTCATGGGGTTACCAGGGTCGCTGCGCTTGATGCGGGCCGGGTCGGTGGGCATGCGGCGCACTTTGTGTTCAATGCTGGCTTTGTCCTCGCGCAACGCAATTGCGTTGCCGTAACTTTTGCTCATTTTCTGGCCGTCCAGGCCTGGGAGTTTGCTAGCCTCGGTGAGCAACGCTTGTGGCTCCACCAAAATGGCCTTTCCTGTGCCCTTGAACCAGCCTTGCAGGCGCTCGCGCTCGTCGCTGTCCAGCAGCGGCGTGCTGGCTATGAAACCCAGGGCGCCTTCCAGCGCTTTGGCATCGCCGGTTTCCTGGTAGAGCTTGCGAGATTTTTCGAGCCGCTTGCCGGCATCTTTTCCAAGCTTGTCCAGGCTGGTTTGTAAGCGCAATTCGAAGTCGCTCTCGCGTCCATACAAGTGGTTGAAGCGCCGCGCGGCTTCGCGTGTTAGCTCCACATGGCTGGCCTGGTCTTCACCTACTGGTACCCACTGGGCCTTGTAGATCAAAATATCAGCGGCCTGCAACAGCGGGTAGCCCAAAAAGCCGTAGGTGGCGAGGTCTTTGTCCCGGAGTTTTTCCTGCTGGTCTTTATAGGTGGGTACACGCTCTAACCAGCCCAGTGGTGTGCCCATAGCCAGCAGCGTGAACAGTTCGGCATGCTCGGGTAGGCGGCTTTGCAGGAACAAGGTGCACTGGTTGGGGTCAAGGCCGGCGGCCAGCCAGTCAATCACCATCTCGTAGACATTTTTCTCAATGACTTCGCGGCTCTCATAATGCGTGGTCAATGCATGCCAGTCGGCCACAAAGTAGTAGCAGTCCATTTGCGACTGCAGGCGCACCCAGTTTTTTAAAGCGCCATGCCAGTGGCCCAGGTGCAAGGCACCGGTTGGCCGCATGCCGGACAAGACACGTTCTTTTTTGGCTTCAGTCATCAGTTCACCAACAAGCGCAGGGGCGTCAGCAATGCATCCAGCAGGTTGTAGGTGAAGCCCATCAGGGGCCGCATCCACAGGGCAGACACCACGCCCGTCAAAATCAGCGCCATCACAATAAAGAAGCCCCAGGGTTCCACGCGCGACAGCATGTACGCGGGTTTTTGCGGCAGCAGGCCAACCAGAATCCGCCCGCCATCCAGCGGCGGCAGTGGAAATAAATTAAAAACAAACATCACCACATTGACCAGTACTCCCGCTTGGCACATTTTGATGAAGAACGCTTCGTTCAAACCGCTACCCGACAGCAGCAACAAGCCTACACCCCACAGCAGTGCCTGAATCAAGTTGGCACCCGGCCCAGCCAGCGCGACCCAGATCATGTCCTGCCTAGGGCGTCTCAGGCGGCCAAAGTGCACCGGTACCGGCTTGGCATAGCCAAATAGGAAGGCACCCGAGGTAGCAAAGTACAGCATCAAGGGCATGACGATGGTGCCTACGGGGTCAATGTGTTTTAGCGGATTGAGCGTGACGCGGCCCAGCACATAAGCGGTGTCGTCGCCCAGGTAGCGCGCCACATAGCCATGGGCGGCTTCATGCACGGTAATGGCAAACAACACTGGCAAGGCATAGACCAAAACGGTCTGAATCAGTTCGGTCATATCCATGAAAGAGATTGTCCTACAAGCCAAGCGCGGCCAAGCCACCGCGGCCCACGCGCAACACTTGCGGTTCATCGCCGGTTAAATCAACTACGGTGGTGGGCTCACTGGCGCAAGCACCAGCATCTAGCACGGCAGCCAGCGGGTGTTCAAAACGCTCGCGGATGGTGTGCGCATCATTCAAAGGCTGGGATTCGCCCGGCGCTATCAAGGTACTAGCCAAAAGTGGCGCGCCATGCAGTGCCAATAAGGCTTGCAAGGCGGGGTGGTCGGGCACGCGCAAGCCAATGGTTTTACGCTGCGGGTGGCTGACGCGCCGCGGCACTTCCTTGGTGGCTTCCAAAATGAAGGTGTAGGGCCCCGGCGTGACGGACTTGATCAGACGAAACTGCCGATTGTCGACTCGCGCATATGACGCCAGTTCGCTCAGGTCTCGGCACAGCAGCGTGAGATGGTGTTTATCGTCCACGCCACGCAGGCGGCGTAGCGCATCTGCGGCGGCTTTGTCGTCAAGGTGGCAGGCCAGCGCGTAGCTGGAATCGGTGGGCACGGCCAGTACGCCGCCACTGTGCAGCAGAGCCACAGCCTGCTTGAGCAGGCGTGGCTGTGGGTTGTCGGGGTGGATTTCAAAAAACTGCGCCATCAGCCCTCCAGCGGTAAAACCGGCGTGTGGCCCCGGTGGTATTCGCGCGCGCTCAAAAACCCGTTGGCAACGCCGCATACAGCCACCAGCGCAATGCCAGCCCACGCCAGTGCATCAGGTGCGTGGCGAAAGGCCAACCAACCGCCCAACGTGCCAAACGCAATTTGGGTATACAAGTAAGGCGTGAGCACTGATGCTGGTGCCCGGGCAAAAGCGCGGATCAGCATCAGATGCCCAAACGTGCCACAAAAGCCAAGCACGACGAACCAGGGCCAGTGCGTCAGCAGCGCCTGCGTGTCCCAGGCTGTGGGAACAATACAACTCATGACCAGCGTGCCCACCAGGCCGGTGTAGAAATGCGTGGTGTAGGGATTTTCGTCACCGGCCATGCGGCGGGTCAGCGCCTGAAAGAAGGCATAGCTCACCACCATGGCCACAGGCAACAGTACCGCCAGGCCAAACACCTGGCCACCAGGCCGCACGACCAGTAGCGCACCAGCCAAACCACCCACAAGCAGCGCCCAGCGCAGGCCGGAAACTTTTTCATTCAACTGAAACGCCGCCAGCACTGTGACAAACAGCGGAGTAAGCATGATGATGGCGGTGAACTCGCCTACCGGTAAATACTGCAGGCCATAAAACGAGCAGGCGCTGGTGATGAGCAACAGTGCCCCGCGAATGAGCTGAAAGCGCGGATTGCGCGTGGCAAACAAGGCCATGCCTTGGACCGGCAAGCGCAGCGCCGCCGTTGCTACCGCCTGAAACAGATAGCGAAACCACAACAGCATCAGCACCGGGGCCAGCAAGCCAGCCACTTTGGTGGAGGTGTCCAGGGCAGCAAAAAACAGGCAGGCCGCCACAATGTAGTAAATGCCCCCCAATTGGCTGGCGGGCGTGCTGACGCCAAGGTGCTTCAAGCCGCCCGCCTCACTGGATGCGCGCTTGCAATAGTTCCCACACCGGTGTCAGGGTGCCAGGCAGGTAGGGCAAGGCACCAAAGTCGGTGCGGCTCTCATCAGGGCTGTGAAAGTCGCTTCCGCGTGAGGCCGCCAGGCCAAATTCGCGTGCCACCTCAGCATACTGGATGCACTCCTGCGCGCTGTGGCTGCCGGTCATGACCTCGATTGCCTGACCGCCATGCGCCTTGAATTCGGTGAACAGCGCGTACTCTTCATTGGCGCTGAGTTTGTAGCGTGCTGGGTGTGCAATGACCGCCATGCCACTGGCCTGCGTGATCCATTGCACGGCGTTTTGCAGGCTGGCCCAGCGGTGTTCCACAAAACCGGGTTTGCCATTGGTGAGGTATTTGCGAAACACCTCGTGCGTGTCCTTGCATACGCCCGACTCCACCAAGTGCCTAGCAAAGTGCGTGCGCGAAATCAGCTCAGGGTTGCTCACGTATTTCAGAGCGCCTTCAAACGTGCCGTGGATACCCACCTTGGCCAGTTGCTCGGCCATCTCGCGCGCGCGCTGGTCGCGCCCGCCGCGGGTTTTTGCCAGACCCTGCTCCAGCGCGTTGTTGGTTTCGTCAAAGCCCAGACCCACAATGTGCACAGTGTGCCCGGCAAATGAAACCGAGATTTCAACCCCAGTCAAAAAGGCCATGCCTACTTCAAGCGCTGCTACCCGTGCTCTTGCCACGCCGCCAATCTCGTCGTGGTCGGTCAGTGCCCACAGGTCAACGCCGTTGGCCTTGGCGCGGCTGGCTAGCGCCTCAGGCGAAAGCGTACCGTCGGAAACAAAAGAGTGGCAATGCAGATCGGCGTTGAGGATGGATTGGGTGTTCACACGGCTGATTTTAGGTTTTTACCGGGCCGCGTGCCGAATAGCGCGCTGGACAAAATAATCTGGTAGAGCAAATCGCTCACAAGCTGGTTAATTTTCCGCTATGTGCGAAATCAAACAGTCTGAATCTGGTACCTGGTTAAAGCTTGAGTCAGAGACCGCTGTATTTTTTACAAGGTCTGCTCGCAACTTTTACCCATTAAAGGCACAGCTATGAACAACACGGCGCCCCTCAATCCACGCTCTGCCAGCTTGGCGGGTATCGAACGCAACAAGGCGCATGAGCTCACGCACCCCGATGCTGCTGTCAAACGGATTGGCGAATGGGCATTTCGTTATGGTTTGGCGCTGGTATTTTTGTGGATTGGTTTGCTCAAGTTCACTGAATATGAAGCCAAGGGACTCGAGCCTTTGCTGATGAACAGTCCTATTTGGTCAGCCGCACTGCAGTCTTTGGGCCTACGCATGCTGTCAAATTGCATTGGTGTAATTGAAATTGCCATTGGTTTAATGATTGCCAGCCGCGCCTTCTGGCCGCGGGTGTCTGCACTGGGCAGTGTGGGCGCAGTCGTCACTTTCTTGGTGACCTTGAGTTTTATGGTGACTACACCGGGCGTATGGCAAGCCGGTTATGGCGTTGGCTATTTGTCTCCCATGCCCGGCCAGTTCTTGCTTAAAGACGTGGTCCTGCTTGGCGTGTCAATCTGGACGGCTGGCGAGGCCTACCACGCTGGGCACCGCTAGCCAAGGCACCTGATTTTGAGCCCTGGTATTGCCAGATTCAGCTTTTCTTGATAACGCTAATCATGCCGTCGGCTTCCATGCAGGCGAGCTTGACTTGGCTGCAATCGTCTATGCCTTTTTCGCGCAATTGCGCCATCAGCTCTTCTTTGGTCACCAGCTCGGCACGCATGTTTTTAAGCAGCATTTTTCCGTTTTCAATTAGCAGCACCGTCTGCGGACGCAGCAGGCGTTCTAAGGTTGGATAGCGGTTAGCCAGCCGTTCCAGCAGATACGTCCAGAACAAGATGGTGAGCACCAGCACAGTGGCTTCGCCCACGGATTTGTAATCGGCGCTGAAACCGTTACCAGCCACTTCGGCCAATAAAACAACCACCAGCACATCGGTGGTGCCAATACCGCCCGCCTGGCGCTTGAGCACTAACCGCATCAGCAGAAAAATGACGGCGTACATCAAGCTGGCGCGGATTACCAACTCCAGCACTGAATGCGTGGGCATGAAGATACCCTGCCAATCAACCCGCCAAAAAAGCTCATCCATGGTGATCCAAAACGGCACATGGGGTATGCCCGCGTGCCAAGCTAGGCCAGTGCCTGTGAATTGTCTGTGCGATGGCCCACGTGCCTAGCCGGGCTGTCCTGAATTGGTTTGGTCTGTGTGTGACCTGGCAGACAGTGCGAACACCAGCGCTCGTGCAGACTTGCAGTGTGCTGATTAGTCAAAAGGTTCTTTTACAGCAGCGCGATTTTTCAGCCCTCGCGGGCCTGCTCGGACCGAAAACAAACCGTAAACCCTTGGCTACCACTCAAAACCATCTAATCAAGCTGTTGCCGCGTTTAGAAAAAAAGCGCCTGCTGGCTATTTGCGAACCTGTGCTATTGGTGCAGGGCGAGGTGCTGTTCGAACCCGGCCAAGCCACCCACCATGTTTACTTTCCCACAGAGGGCTACATCTCGCTGATCGCGCCGATTGACGGCACCCCGGCACTGGAAGTAGGCATGGTTGGCAGCGAGGGCATGGTGGGTGCGCAACTGGCGCTGGGTGTGCCCACGGTACCGCTGCACGCGCTGGTGCAAGGCTCGGGCATCTCTTGGCGCATTCCAGCCAAAGCTTTCAACAAGGAGCTGCAAGACAGTCCGGCCTTGCAACGCTTGATGAACCGCTATGTTTACGTGCTGATGGGGGAAATGGCGGTATCAGCCGCCTGCCTGCGCTACCACCAGATTGGCCCACGTCTGGCGCGCTGGCTGTTGATGAGCCATGACCGTGCGCATGCCGACCAGTTCCAGATGACACAGGAATTCCTAGCCTACATGCTGGGCGTGCGCCGCGTTGGCATTACGGCCGCAGCCGGTGCTTTGCAACGCGATGGCCTGATTGAATACCACCGCGGCCAACTCACCGTGCGCAATCGCGCTGGCCTGGAAGACGCCGCCTGCGACTGCTATGACACCAACCGACAGTCTTACAATGAATTGCTCTAGACCCAATTCATTGCGGTGCCGGCAATCGCCGCAAAGCCGGCGGTGGCTGCCGCCTGGCATCTGCGCGCGGCTGCGGGCCTGTACTGCGCTCGGGCACACCCGTATAGCTTGACTCTGGTGCGGCTTGACTTGTTACGGAAATTACCGGTGCTATCACCGGTACTGTGGGATCCGCAGCAATTGCCGCCACCGTGGGCTCAGCGCCCGGATGTAGCGGTTGCAAGGTGTCGATGCGGATATGCTCAACCGCATTTGGCGTCTGACGCAGGCTGGCCTGCTCAGTAGATGTAGACACTTGCGGGATGGGCGGGCTCCAGCAGGCCACCGCTATTGCCACCCCTGTCCAGACAAGTAGCCACAGCCACAGTCGGTCGGGCCGATATACCCAGTCAAACATCAGACCGCCCCGCCAGCACACTCTTGATGCGCTGGTAAAAACCCAGTTCGTTGATAGTCATCAGTGGCCGACTGATGGCAAAGGTTTTCTCCATCGACGCTAACTGCGCCTGGGCCAAGGCGGTCTGGCCTCGCAGCGCGGCAGCCAAGCCTAGCACCGCCCATGGATAGGGATCGATCGTGCCTTTTTCCCAGCCCGTTGAATTCAGATTAAAGAAATTCCAGGCCCGGTCGTAATAAGGTGCCAGTGGTGTGACGCCAAATACTTGCGGGAAAACTTGGCAGGTGGTGCCTGGGTAAAACGTGGTTTCGGTCTGGTTTGCCAAGTCGGCAAAACGAAAACCATTGTTGGACATACTGAACAAAGTGGCCAGTGCCGAGCTGATATTTTTGGCAAAAGATTCGTAGTAAGTGGCGTCTGCCGGCTCGCCGCGTTCACGCAGCAAAAGCGCAAAATCAGTCAAGCCGCGGTAGACCTCGCAGTTGTCCATCAAGTAACCGGCATTGTTGGTTTGGCTGCGCGGCGACTGGAAAACGCTGGTCAAGCCATTGGCTTTGATTGCGGTGGCAATGTTGCGGTACGCGATGTCTTTGAGACGCGCCTTGTTTTGATCCCACCAGGCCCAGTTTTGGCTGGCACGCAGGTAGCGCGCGGCCAACGTCAATGTGGTGGCGGCATAGGAGTCATCTGAATCGGCCAACACTAGAGTAAAGTTGCTGGTGTTGACACGGCCAAACGGGAAGTGCACATCCCTGATGCTCATATTTGGCTCGAGCTTGCTTAAATACAAATCTAAGTAGCTGCGGATATAGGTGTCCAAATCCGGTCCGTTCAGATACTGAACGATGGCAATCAAGCCTAGGTTGGTGAAATACCAATTTGACAAGCCATTGGGCGCAATTTCATAGGCACCTGCGTAAGGGCCAGTTGGAATTCGTAGCGCCTTGATCGCCTCCACAGCATTTATGCCTGTGCCTGTGCCTGTGCTTGGTATTGGTGCAGGTGCCAGTGGCGGGCAGGTTTGAGCTTGACTGGTTTGCAGCCCGCCTATTGCGCTGGCAGATACGCTCAAGACAGCTGTTTTCAGAAAAAATTGACGACGTTGCATGGAGACTCCTGGTGTGTAAATAAAAATTGGCATAGTGGCCATTGCGCCCGCATGACCCGTACGAGACAGGCAAGTGCTGAAGCCAGGCACGCAATGTGCGCCCGTCAGCTGGTTGGCGCGAGTTATGTGTGCTGGCACACATAACCAACACTTGGCTTTCATATGCTGTAGGACTTTTTCCGTTTACCTATTTAATGATCCGACTGCGCAGGAATTTAATTTTTCATTGGTAAAAGGACTTGAATTGCGCGCAAATAGCGTATGGCAAAAGTACCCTTTGTCCGCTACGTGTCGGTGCAATCACGTAGGCCAGCTCGGCAACTGAACCTGCCTTGCTGTTCACCTTTAGCAAGATGAGTTAGATATCGGCGTAACGCAGGACACGGTTTTGTAATTTAAGGTTGCTGGCACTGACAGTCTTTTACATACCCTCTGATTTTTAATGCGTTTGCAAGCCTATCGATGGGGTGTAGGTCTATACCCACGCACGAACTTCGAGCCGTCTGATTGCTAAAAAACGCTAAAGCTTCGACGATGAACTTTGCTTGTTATCGCAGGAAGCGCCATGAATAAACACTGTACGAATCTTGAAGTTAATAGCTTGAGCACCGTGGTGTTTAGTGCTTTGCTCGCCTTGGCGTTTTACTGGGCTAGTAGCTTGGGTCCAGCTCTTGCCAGTACTACGGACAAAGTGATTGCATTCACCTCACAAGGAACGACATATACAGGGGTGTACGTCCAGCCTGAACGAAGTTTGTCGGTCACGATTGATGGCTTGCACTACCGCGGTCACTATGCCGACGCGACGCAAGAGCGCAATGTTTCTATTGCTGCGGGTGACAGTGCACAAGGGCAGGGGCGTGCATTCTTGTTTGCCAGCAGCGCCCAAGTACTGAATTGCCGCTTGCATGCCACCTTCCCACAGGTCGGCGGAAGTTGCCTTGCTGCTGATGGCCGCAAGTTTGAGCTGCGGCCCGTGACGGATGATTGAGCAGGCCACGAATTGCCGCTGTCCAAAAATTTGTCGCTGGCGAACCGGCTGATTGCACAATTGCCAACGCAAGAGCGCAGCATCTTGCTGGCGTATTCCGAGTTGGTAGAACTCAAACTGAACACTGTGCTAATTGCAGCGGGCCATGAACCCGAGCATGCCTACTTCCCGATGGACGGTTTTGTCTCGGTTATTTTGCCGGTTGACGGCTCGCCAGACCTGGAGATTGACTTGGTTGGCAACGAAGGCATGTTCAATCCCTCTCAGGCTCTGGGTGCCACCATTTCGTCGTTTACCTGTTTGGTGCAGGGCACAGGGCGTGCTTTTCGCATCCAATGCAGTGCGTTTCAACAACGGTTAGGCCAAAGTCCTGAATTGCGAAACGTGCTAAATCGCTATGCGGATGTGCGCGCAAGCCATCTAGCCCAGCAAGTAGCCTGCATCCACTATCACAGTGTCGAGCAAAGACTGGCGCGTTGGCTTTTAATGACGCGCGATCGGACCCATTCAAGCGAGCTATTTTTGACCCACGAGGTATTGGCGTTGATGCTTGGCGTACGGCGCGAGAGCGTTACACAAGCCGCCAGCGCATTTCAAAAAGCAGGGCTAATCAGCTACAGCCGAGGCTATGTGATGCTGCTTGATGAGTCTGCGCTTTTGCGCACTGCCTGTAATTGCTACCGCGTTGATTTGCGCATGTACGAGCGAACGCTCGCGCATGCAAGCTAACGCTTCTGAGGGCGGTATGCAACCGCACCGACTCACCCAACAAACACAGAAAAAATGAATTGAACATTCTTAAATACCGCACTGAAAGACCGTCTTATGTCCAATCATCTTCTAGATACCAACACCAGCAATAGCACGCTGTTGAAAGAACACAATGCACTGCCATTGGCGCATCACGCGCCAGACGGTTTTTCAGACCGCTTTGCCTTGGGCTTTACCAAGTTCTTGCGTCTTGGCGCTGATACGTTTTTTGCCAAGCGCTATGGCCATCGCGCCATCGTGCTGGAAACCGTGGCTGCGGTACCAGGCATGGTGGGCGGCATGATTACGCATCTGCATTGCCTGCGCCGAATGGTGGGCGACAACGGCTGGATCCGCACGCTGATGGAAGAAGCCGAAAACGAGCGCATGCACTTGATGACGTTCATCGAGATCGCCAAGCCGACCTGGTTTGAGCGCATTGCCATCTTGCTGGCTCAGTATGTGTTTTTTTTGGTCTTCTTCCTGCTGTACGTCATCTCAGCGCGCACGGTTCACCGCCTGGTCGGGTATTTTGAAGAAGAAGCAGTGCTCAGCTACACCTTGTACCTGCAAGAAATTGACGAAGGCCGCTCGCCCAATGTGCCCGCGCCTGCTATTGCCATTCATTATTGGAAGTTGCCAGCAGACGCCACGCTGCGCGATGTGGTGCTGGTAGTGCGCGCCGATGAAGCGCACCACCGCGATATCAACCATGGCTTTGCCAGTACGTTGGCCAACTTGCCGCTTGACAAGCCCGTTGCAGCACCTTACCCGCCGCATGCTGATACGTTGCGCTTCAATCCCTAACGGCCTTTGGAAAAAGTGGCCGCGTTAGCGAATCAGTAATACCGGTACTTTGCTGCGTGCAAGTACGCCGCTTACAACCGATCCAAGCACCACGTTGCCCCACGCCGAGTGGCCATGCGTGCCCATTACGATCAAATCGGGTTTGGTGTCTACCGCAAACTCGGCAATTGCATCTGCGGCGTGGCCATGTTGGTAGGCGGTTTCCGCTGCCCAACCCTGCATTGCTGCAAATTCTCGGATAGGCTGCAAAACGATTTCAGCCTGCTCACGGTAGTGGTCTTGGAGTGTGGTCACATCCACAAACCGGGCAGCATGCGGTGGAATAGATGTGACAGCAGTAAACACCAAAAACGTATTGCCCGTGCCTAGCAACCCGTTGTTGGCGGCCAGGTAATCGAGCATGCGTTTGCTATAGGCACTGCCGTCGACGGCCAACAGAATTTTCATATTTGCTCCTAATGCAAGCGCTTGCGCGGCAGCAGTGCAATTTGGTCCCAGCCAGTCTTTCCGTCTGTTCGTTAGCCCACTATTTGCCATCAAACGGAGTCGCTGCCACGTACGCGCATTGAGCCAGGTGTAACCAACGCCAGCACGATCTGCTTTGCCGTGCGCTGACGAACAGACCACGTTAACCGGCTGTGGGATTCTGCTCACAACCAGTTGGCACTCTAACGCCAGCCTAGCCACTTCCGCTCACCCCATTTCGAGGAACCCTGCTATGACCACCCTCCCCGGAACCACTGATTCTTATAGTTTTCACCTGGAGCTGGCACGCTTTAACGTGACGCGCATGGCGATCGACTTGCCATCTGTACACAGCATGCAGTGGCAAGATGCCTTGCACATGGAGTCAGCCATGCGGTTGGCTGAAGGCAAGTACTTGGAGGCATTGCGTGCACAAGTGGCACCCTTGCTGCCGCCGCCAAGCGATGACAGTCAAGCTTTTGCAGACTGGTTTGAATCACTTGAATGCACTGGGCCGGGTCAGCATCACAGCTTGTTTGACTGGCTCGCCGAACAGGCTACATTGCCTCAAATGCGCTGGTTTTTAACGCAAGAGGCAGTCGGTGAGGCGGGGTTTGAAGACCTGGTGGCACTCGCTCAGATCAAGCTGCCTGTGCAGGCCAAACTTGAATGCGCACGCAACTACTGGGACGAAATGGGCCATGGCAAAGCCGCTGGCATGCACGGTCTCATGCTCGAGCGGATGGTGGCTGAACTTGGTTTGGAATCCACCTTGGAGGACACGGTTTGGCAGTCTCTAGCGCTATCCAACACCATGCTGGGCTTGGCCTTGACGCGCCGCTATGCCTACCACGTGATCGGTGCATTGGGCGCGATTGAATTGACCGCGCCAGCACGCGCAACCAAAGTCTCCAATGGCATGCGGCGCCTTGGTATAGATGGCCGCAAGCGCGCCTATTTTGACTTGCATGGTGCGCTCGATGTGTCACACGCACGCGCCTGGATCCGCGAAATTATCCGTCCGCTGGTCGATGCCAACCCAGCTTGCGCGCCCTTTATTGCCGAAGGCGCTTTGATGCGCCTGGTTTGCGGAGCCCGCTGCTACCAACGCTACAGCACTGAATTGTTGCAACCTCGCCCACAAATGGCTGCACGCCAGCGGATGCCAAAACCTGCCCGTGTTTTGGGCATGGTGTTGGCTGGCTGATGACAGCAGTTGGCCGGGCTTGCACCGATATGCCTTGTGCCAATACCGCGCAAGGCGATCCGCTCGCGCTGGTATTGCGCAGTTTGGCGGCTAGTGGCTACCGATTTGTCACCACTACACCCTTGACCCATCAGCGTGTGCTGGCAGGTCGCACAACGCAAATAAGTACCTCGTTGCGCGATATTTTTGGCTGGAACAGGCCGTTTACTGCCAGCGCGCTGCAACCGGGTATGTTGGTCACCATGCGGCACGCTGGCATCGTGCTGGCATGCGCTGATCTGCCTGGCACCCAGTTGCTGCGCAGCGCAGTGCGTGTTGCCAGCTTGGATGATGACTTGTTTGTACACTCGGCTTACCCGACTGACGCCAGTGATGCGGTTTTTTTTGGCCCCGATACCTACCGTTTTGCACGTTTTATACGGCAGGTCTTGACAACTGCGGTAGCCTGCACGGGTGGCCGGCACCACAGGCATATGCCGACGCGTATTTTGGACATCGGTTGCGGCAGCGGTGCAGGCGGCGTGGTCGCCGCACGCTGGCACGACAACATGGGCCTGACCGCAACACTCACCTTGAACGATATCAATCCGCTGGCATTGCATTACACCGCGCTGAATGTGCAGCTTGCCGGTATGACTCCCGTGCTAGTGCCGGGCGATGCGCTGCACAACCTAAACGGTGAGTTCGATTTGATTGTTTGCAACCCGCCGTATCTGGATGACACCCGGCAACGCACTTACCGGCATGGCGGCACGCGCCTGGGGCGCGACCTGAGTGTGCGTTTGGCACAGCGCGCCTTGGCGCATCTAGCACCGGGCGGGCGCTTGTTGCTTTACACCGGAGTAGCAATTGAACGCGGCATTGATCCGCTGCGCGCTGAACTGCTGGAGTTGTTGGCGCCAGCTGGATGCAGTGGCTCGTATGCCGAGATCGACCCCGATGTATTTGGCGAAGAACTTGATCGCCCCGTGTATGCGCAGACAGATCGCATTGCTGCCGTGGGCTTTGAGGCCTTGCGCAGCGCCACCCCGTCATGCCACCTGATTGGAGCCTGACTGGCGCGCCAGCGCGCAGGCATACGCTGCATACGCCAATGCGCCAGCAGATGCTGCATGGCGCAACAGGCATAGTGCCCGTGGGTCGACTTGAGCGGCTGCCGAAATGGCTGATTTGCATTCCCCTGACCCTGCAATGGCTGTGGTTGTCGTTGCGCTACCGCAGCGTCAGTTTGCCCTCGGCGGCCAATCCCGCAATTACCGCTGGCGGGCTGGTAGGCGAAGGCAAGTTGGAGTATTTCAATGGCATGGGTGCATTGGCCCGCGCGGCCACCGCGCCGTATTGCGCCTTGAGTACACATGGCCCACATAGCGCTGCGTCGTTGCAGGAGTTGATGCGCGCCAGTGGGCTGGAATTTCCCATTGTTGCCAAGCCCGATCTGGGTCTGTGCGGCTACGGCGTACGGCTAGTGGCTGATCTGTCGCAACTGCAAGCCTATGTGGCCGCGTTTCCGGCAGGCGAGATGGTGGTGTTGCAGCGCTACCTGGCGCAAACCGGCGAAGCAGGCATTTTTTATGTGCGCGACCCGTTCACCGGCGTGGGCCGCATCACGGGCCTAGCCTTGCGTTATTTTGCACGTGTCGTCGGCAACGGCCAGCACAACATCAGCGAGTTGATGGCAGCCGATTCGCGGACTCGTCGGGCGGCTGCTTGCCCGCAGCATGAATGTCAGTTAGCAGGTGAGCGAGTGCCTGCTCCAGGCGAAGTGGTACGACTGGCCACCATAGGTGCCAGCCGCGTGGGCGGTTTGTACCGCGATGGCGCAGCTTGCATCACGGCGCAACTGAACACCGCCATCGACGCCATTGCACGCGACATGCCCGACTTTCACTTTGGCCGCTTTGATGTGCGCTTTGAAACGCTAGATACGCTGCGCGCTGGCCTGGATTTTTCTATTATGGAAATAAACGGCGCGGGAGCTGAGGCTATTGAGGCCTGGGACCCGGACACCAATTGGCTTGCGGCCTTTCGCATCATCTTTGCTAAACAGCGCTTGTTGTTTGCCATTGGCAACGCCCAGCGCAGCCTAGGTGTGCAACCCATAGGCTTGCTGGCACTGGTGCGGCTGAATCGGCGCCAGTGCCGGTTGCTGCGTCGTTACCCGCCATCAAACTGACAGTAGCTAAGGCTTGGCTGCCTTAATCAGGCAAACCATCCAGGCTAAGTGGCTCTTCTATCTTGCGGTTATTGTGTCGAGCGCGAAACTGGCTGGCTACTTGGTAAGTGGCCTTGCGCACGCGCATGACTGAACCCAGTGGCCGGTGGGCTGCCAAGCCATGCCAGGGACTGAATGACAAGCCGTCGTCTACCGCAGCGCTGCGCGCATGGCTCCAGCCCACTTGGGGTGACACGCTGATGCGTGCTACCCGCTGGTAGGGGCTTTCTTCCTCAGGCCAGACTTTGGACGCGTCCTCAATCGGCATGCTCTCCAGATTGGTGCAAAGTTGTATGCATACGTCCCATTCGCCGCCGTGCACGCTGAAAAAATCGACCACGGCCTCACGCAAGCCGTTGGGTTTACCGTCCAGTTCCACAGGTGCTTTGGTCAAGGCCTTGAGCTCGTTTGAAGCTGGCACCACCGCCAGCTTGACCATGTACTCACCGTAGAGCATGGGCGCGCCGCTGTAATAGGTTTCGCCCAAGGGATGTGTTTCAGGATGGCCGCCCAGGCTAATCAATGTTGTGCTCTTGCCACCCAGCGCCTCAACTACTTTTTCAGTGCCCTGCATCACGCTCGACAATACCTTTTTCAAACCAGGTGCCTTGTCAGTGGTGGCAGCGAGCATTTTTAAACTGTTCAGGAAGCTCTTGGCATTGGGCTTGGAAAATGCAGGGCCGTTGGCCAGTACAAAGTCTTGCGTCACATCGTCTTCGGAGCCCGGCAGGCGCTCACCAATCACGTGCAGTACCTTGATGGCCAGGCCGCGCGGCGTAGACACGTTGTCGTCCAGCATATCGCCGGGCAGGGTCGATAGGCGCAGCAGCACCGGGTAAGTGTCGGCACTGGCAAACAGACCTTGAGCCAGCATGGTGGGCAGCCCTTCAAGCACGCGCAATTCGCCGCGCAAGATACCGTGGCTTTTGGCATGCACGCTTCGCTGGGCGTGTCCCGAATGCTCAAACACGGTTTGCTGGATTTTGGTCATGGTCTCAATCAGTGCGGCAGTGGTTTGCGCTTCATCTTCTTCGCGCACCTCAAACGCGGCCTCATAGGGTAGGGCATTGATGGCTGCCGACGGATGGACTTTGTTAATGGGTTGGGCAAAACGCATGCTGGACTCCCTGATAAAAGAAGGAATGGGTGACTGAAATAAAAAGCGCCGTGCCCAAGTGCCTGCAAAGCTGGCTTTTATTTGGCCCGTACACGCGGCAGGTCGGGCTGCACCGCAGCCAGGCGACGAGCACGCAGCTCCACCACGGTTTTGGCCACAGCGCGTGCCACATTGCGGGTCTCTTCCTGAACAGCCAAGTCAGCATCGAGTGCGTCGTGGCTGTTGGCGTAGGGCTGGTAATAACCGATGTAGCGGTCCAGCCGGGCCTTGACGCCGGCATCAATAAAGCCCATCCAGTCAAGCCAGTCGGTTAGGGCGCGGCGTGACTCTTCAATGCCCGCCACATCGCCGTGCACCACCAGTCCGTAGGCGCGCCCGGCCAGGTGCTGTGGATAGTCCCAGCCAGCCAACTCCAGCGCCTTGGCCTGATCGGCCTTTTTGCCACCGGTCGAGGTCGGGTCGGGGTTGCCACCGTCGGCGCAGACCAAGCGGTCAATCATCAGCTTGAGCGGACTCGGACTTTGGTACCAATACACCGGCGTAACGATAACCACGGCGTGCGCAGCTACCCAGCGCTCGTAGATTTCAGCCATCCAGTCGTTGGTCTGGTTCAGCGCATGGTTGGGATAGCAGCTGCATGGCCAGTGACACAGTGGCATAGCGGTGGAGGCGCAACCCTTGCAAGGGTAAATGTTTTTGCCATACTCGCTAGTGAGCAGGCTCAGGTCGAGAACGTCGGTTTCTATATCGGCTTGCTCCAAGATCCCTTTGACCAGCCCGACCAGGCGGTAGCTTTTGGACATCTCGCCTGGGCAACTGCCGTCGTTGCGTGCCGAGCCGCAAATCACCAGCGTGCGCGAAGATATGACTGGGTCCCACCAGCGCTGCTGGGCCGCTTCAATGCGAGTTTTGGTGGCCACCCACTCGCTAGACAAATCGTAGCTTGGGTCAGCATAGCCCGGTCCGGATTTTTGCGTAAAAGGGGCCTTGTTGCCATCAATGTAAGCGCGCCATGCAATTTCTTCCAGCCGTGCGATACCATCGTCCTCAACGCGAAACGAAGGGGCTGTAAAGGTGGCGCAAAACCGCTCATGAAAAGTTGTGCGCGTCAACGGGGCCGGTGCCTGGCCGAGGCGAGTTTTCGTCATGGATGTGCCGTCTTGTGAAGTTAATAAACTTCACCTTAATTGCACCTTTAGGCAACGTCTGTTCGATGCAGCACACAGCGCTGACAGCCATGACGCGCTGAAAGTGTCGTGGCCTTCTTCCTACATTCATTGCGGACCGCGCCCTACCCGCAGCGAATGTTCGGCAATTCATGATGCCAAAACAATATTTTGTGGAGGCACCATGCCCCTTGTCACACCCGATAACACCGGCGGCTTTGAGCGTGAACCCTACTTACCGGGCTTTTCGCCCAATGCAGTGCCTAGCCACGCCAGTGCCGTATCGTGAAGCGCAATTGCAGTAGGTGCCACTGCTGCTGCGGCTTTGTCGCTAATTTTGTTGATGCTGGGCGTGGGGTTGGGTTTGTCGTCAGTTTCACCTTGGGCTAACTACGGCGCGGCGGCGTTGCCGACTTCAGTAATTGCATCCACCATCGGAGGCAGCATTCAAGCAGGTGCCTCTGTGGCGGGGTCTGCAGCCAGCGCCGCTGCGGGTAGCGCCCTGGCCGCCAACAGCAACCCGCAGCAGGCCGAAGGGGCGAGTGGCGTGATAGGCTATTTTGTCGACTCATTGTTTCGCCAGGACACCAGCCCAGTAGCAAGCCTTGCCCCAGCCGTCAGTGGCACTAGCGCGCCATATGGAAACACCAGCGCAACCACTACCTCGGCGGCAATGCTTGAAGTCAACCGGATTTTCATGAGCACTGTCAGTGCCGAGGCGTTACCTCAGGAAGACATGCGCTATGTGGGCCAACTGGTTGCTCAACGAACCGGCCTTGCGCAACCCGCCGCAGAGCAACGCGTTCGCGAGACCTACGCGCGTTTACAAGCCAGGCTGCAAGATGCACAAGCAGCGGCCAAACAAACCGCAGATAAAGCCCGCAAAGCCTCCGCATACACCGCGCTGTGGCTGTTCATATCGCTTCTGATCGGTGCTTTTGTAGCCAGCCTGGCGACAACTTACGGCGGACATCAGCGGGACGCTTAACTGGCCTAACTTCCTTGATTTTGAAAGACCACTATGCGTTCACTGCTGTTGCTATTCCTTGGCATCCCCATCCCCATCATTATTTTGATTGCCCTGTTCACTTGAGCCCAAGCGTTTTTTCCTGACTACTTAAAATCCTGGCTCGCAGCCAAACTCCAGCCATTGACCGCTTACCGGATGGGTTAGCCTCAGTCGGCTGGCATGCAACAGCAGGCGCGCCGACAAAGCTTGCACAGCCGCATGCGCATAAAGGGTGTCGCCCAAAATCGGTTGCCCAAGCGCTTGCATATGCAGGCGCAGCTGGTGGGTGCGACCTGTCAGGGGCTCCAGTTCAATGCGGGTGACAGGGGTAGGGTTTGCTGAATCGAGCACAAGCCAGCGCGGTGGCTCAAGAACACGCCAGCGTGTGACGCTGGGTTTGCCGTTCACCCCGTCAATTTTGCGCCTTGGACGCTGCGCCCAGTCGGCCGCAATTGGCAAGTCCACCACCTGCCACGCAGGCTCGTCTGCCAAGCTGCCGCCAGACTCAGGAACCAGGTCACCAGCTACCACCGCCACATAGCGCTTGTGCACCTGCTGCGCGGCAAACGCTTGACTTAAGGCACGTTGCACAGCAGCACCGCGCGCCATCAACAGCAGGCCCGAGGTAGTCATGTCCAGCCGGTGCACCACCAACGCGTCGGGGTATAGCGCTTGCACGCGGCTGGCCAGGCAGTCTTGTTTGTCAGCACCGCGTCCGGGCACCGATAGCAAGCCTGCTGGTTTGTCCAGTACCAGCAGGGCGTCGTCGGCAAAGCAGACCGTCACGCCGGGTGCGGGCACTGCGAGGCGATGGGTCACCACGAAATCACTGCGAAATTAGCCGCGCCTGCTCGATCTGGTATTCAAAATAGCGCTGGAAGCTGTAGACGATGCTGGCCATCAAAACAGTTGTCCCCAGCAGCAATGACAGCACTACTGCGCCAATCGTCAACCAGCCGGTTTGCCCTGCAATTGCCTGTGCGTCATAGCCGGTGTTAAAGCGCGCATTCCATTTGTCCGGGTTCATCAGGCCATAGTAAATAGCTGTGCCCGCGCAAGCTGCCAAGGTAAAGCCCAGCAGGGGGATTAGCACCCAGCTGGGCATGTCGTCCACGCCGTATTGACGCACCCGTTGCACGCCGTAGAAGCCCATCGCTGCGGGCAGCGGCAGCAGCCAGCCGAGCTTGTCGCCCAGACCGTACAGGTAAAAGCGGTGTAAGCCAAGCGGCCCGGCTAACAACGCAAGCCAGGCGGCCAGAGTTTTGTTTTTCATGGCGTGATTATTCCGCATGCCCTGTACTTATGAAACATAAAGCTTTGAAAAGCATATAATCATGGGCTTTTCCGCGTTTACCTGAGCTAGGTGGCTTAGGAGCAAGTGGGCGGCCTTGCATGAGTGCATGAATTGCAATGCACAGCAGCGGGCCCACACTGGCGCGAAACCCTTTTAATACCCTGGGATGGATGTATGGTCGTCATTAGACTTTCCCGTGGCGGTTCCAAAAGCCGCCCGTTTTTTAATATCGTGGTAGCCGACAAGCGCGTGCGCCGTGATGGTCGTTTCATTGAGCGCCTGGGTTTTTATAACCCGATTGCTAAAGACAATGAAGAGTCCATCCGCGTCGCGCAAGATCGCCTGACCTACTGGCGCGGTGTTGGCGCACAAGCCTCGCCTACGGTAGAGCGTCTGGTGGCTCAGGCCGCCGCCAAAGCCGCTTGACCCATTCAGGCCAGGCACCCAGTGCCCAGCCGGTGGGTTTCACTGCCATGATGCCTGCGCTGGAGGCGGTTGAACTGCCTGCCGATGCAATTGAAGTCGGCCGCATCGGCGATGCCTGGGGTATCCAGGGCTGGTTTAAAGTGCATGCCCACAGCGCCTCGCCCGAGGCGCTTTTTTCTTCCAAACGCTGGTATTTGCAGGCTTCAACTCGTGACGCCCTGCCGTTTGCGGGCACCTTAAAGCTGGCTATTGTGGAAGCCAAGGTGCATTCCAGCGGCGTGGTGGCCAAGGCACACGACGTGCCTGACCGCAGCAGCGCCGAGGCCCTGCGCGGCACGCGCATTTTTGTG
This sequence comes from Burkholderiales bacterium, assembly GCA_021732385.1. Taxonomy (GTDB): domain Bacteria; phylum Pseudomonadota; class Gammaproteobacteria; order Burkholderiales; family Burkholderiaceae_C; genus JAKFVA01. Next base: position 22,274 of record JAKFVA010000035.1, read on the forward strand.
CCGCGCTCAAGCTTTCCGACGCCTGAATTAGACGAGTACTACTGGGTCGATTTGATTGGTCTGGCCGTGGTCAACCGCGAAGGCGTGGCGCTGGGCCAGGTGAGCGAGTTGTTGTCTGCCGGCCCGCAAACCGTGCTGGTGCTGGCCTTTGAGGCGGAGGGCCAGCCGCAAGAGCGCTTGATTCCTTTTGTGGCCGCTTATGTAGACGCGGTTGATCTGCCGGGCAAACGCATCACAGTGGACTGGCAGGCCGATTACTGAGCCAGCATCGGCCAGCCCGGGTAATGGACTTAATCTTCCACAAACGCTTCTTCGCGTTTGGACTTGACTGCTGGCAGCAGCACAATCACCAGCAGCAAAGTAGCCGCCACCAGCAGCCCCGCCGAGATGGGGCGCGTGACAAACACGCTCCAGTCGCCGCGCGAGAGCAGCAGGGCGCGGCGTAAATACTCTTCCATCATTGGCCCCAGAATGAAGCCCAGCAACAGCGGGGCGGGCTCACAACCGAGCTTGGCAAAGATATAGCCCACCAGGCCAAATATGGCCACCATCCAGACGTCAAAAGTGTTGTTGTTGGTGCTGTATACGCCAATGGCGCAAAACAGCACAATCGCCGGAAACAGGTAGCGGTAAGGCACTGACAGCAGCTTGATCCAGATGCCAATCAGCGGCAAGTTCAAAATCACCAGCATCAGGTTGCCAATCCACATGGAGGCAATCAGACCCCAGAACAATTCGGGGTTGTTGGTCATAACCTGCGGTCCAGGCTGAATGTTGTGGATGGTCATGGCCCCCACCATCAGCGCCATCACCGCATTGGGCGGAATGCCCAGAGTCAACAGCGGAATAAACGAGGTTTGCGAGCCGGCGTTGTTGGCCGCCTCGGGCGCTGCAACGCCGCGGATGTTGCCTTTGCCAAACGCCACCTCGCCGGGTTTGAGCTTGATTTTCTTCTCAATCGTGTAGGCCGCAAAAGCTGACAACAGCGCGCCGCCACCGGGCAAAATACCGAGCATGGAGCCCAGCGCGGTACCGCGCAGCACAGCGGGCGTCATGTAAATAAAGTCTTGCTTGGTGGGCATCAAGCCACTGACCTTGTTGGTGAAGCTCTCGCGCTGTTCTTCTGGCTTGGCCAGGTTGGTAATGATTTCGCCGTAGCCAAAAATGCCCATGGCAATGGCTACAAAGCCAATGCCATCGGTCAATTCCGGGATATCGAAAGAAAACCGTGCCACACCTGAATTCACATCGGTGCCCATAAGTCCCAGCAGCAAGCCCAGCACAATCATGGCAATCGCCTTGAGCAGCGAGCCAGAGGCCAGCACTACCGCACCAATCAGGCCCAGCACCATTAAAGAAAAGTATTCAGCCGGACCAAACTTGAAAGCCACTTCGGTTAGCGGCACTGCAAAGGCTGCCAATATCAAAGTGCCCACGGTGCCGGCAAAAAATGACCCCAATCCCGCTGCAGCCAGGGCTGGCCCGGCCCGGCCCTGACGCGCCATTTGGTAGCCATCAATCGTGGTGACGACAGACGATGATTCGCCCGGCAAATTCACCAAAATTGCCGTGGTTGAGCCGCCATACTGCGCACCGTAATAGATGCCCGCCAGCATGATGAGCGCCGACACGGGGGGCAGCGCATAAGTTGCTGGCAGCAGCAAGGCAATCGTGGCGATAGGCCCAACGCCCGGCAACACGCCAATCAGCGTGCCCAGCACACAGCCAATGAAGGCATACAAAAGATTGATCGGGGTAAACGCAACACCGAAGCCCAGCGAGAGATTGGCGAGAAGTACTTCCATGGCGGCCTGTCCTTGTTTTTCTGGTTAACTGGTTAACCAGTGATGAAAGTCGGCCACAGTGGCAAATTGAGATTGAGCAGTTTGATGAAAGCCACATAGCTGACGGCAACCAGTGCCGTCGCAAGTATCAGCACCTGCTTGGGATGGAATTTTTCAGCGGCCAGGCTGGACACAATCACCACCGCATAAATGGCTGGAATCAAGCCCATGGAGGGCAGTTTGATGCTGGGCAAACCGCCCAGCAAAACACCAAAAACCACATTGGCACCAAGAACCAGAACCAGCGGCTTCCAGGCCCAAGAACCCACCGGGTCACCGCCCTCGGTTTCAACCACCAGGGCGCTAAACGTGATGGCGGCACCCAAAACGGTCATCAAGATACCCAGCATCAGCGGGAAATAACCCGGCCCCATACGTGCGCCTGTACCCACGGTATAGGTACTGGCCCCCCAACTGAACGCCAGGCCGATGGCCAAAAACATCAGGCCGGAGAAGAAGTCTTTTTGACTTTTGATTTTCATGCTTAGCCTCCGCGTGCGCCGCAGCCTGCGGGCGAGTGCCCGGCGCGTTTATGTGAGAAGTTTCTTTTGGTGAATTTGGCGCGATTGTGCCGGATACCCTGCCTTTGCGGCATGTGGGTTCCACCTAGTGCCACCGCACAGTAGCGTATTGCCAAAGGCCGCGCTAGGACAACGGCGGCGTGGCCGTCAGCACTTCATCGAGCGTAGTGATGCCCTCGGCCACACGCAGTGCGCCCGCCAGGCGCAGCGGGCGCATGCCGTCGGCCACCGCCTGGCGGCGCAGCGTGTCGATGCTGGGTTCCTTGTTGACCAGCGCCTTGAAATCCTGGCTGATGGTGAGCAGCTCATACAAGCCCATGCGGCCCATGTAACCGCCCTGGCGACAGTCCACGCAGCCCACGGGTTTGAAGGGCCGGTAGCCGCCATTGATTTTCCAGGGCGTCACCACTTGGTCTAGCGCCTCGCGCGTGGCGTCCTCGTCTTTGCTGCTGCATTGCTTGCACAGTGTGCGCACCAGCCGCTGCGCCAGCACGCCCAGCACGGTGGCGTTGATCAAATACGGCGGCACACCAAGCTCCATCAAGCGGGTAATGGCCGAGGGCGCATCGTTGGTGTGCAGGGTGCTGAACACCAGGTGGCCGGTGAGCGCGGCCTGGATCGCCATCTCGGCCGTGGCCAGGTCGCGGATCTCGCCAACCATGATGATGTCCGGGTCTTGCCGCATCAGCGCGCGCAGGCCTTCGGCAAAACCAAAGTCCAGGTGCTGCTGCACCTGCGTCTGGTTGAAGCTGGGCTCGATCATCTCGATCGGGTCCTCCACCGTGCTCACATTGACTTCTTCGGTGGCCAGGCGTTTCAGCGTGGAATACAGCGTGGTGGTTTTGCCCGAGCCGGTGGGGCCGGTGACCAAAATCACGCCATGCGGCCGACTGGTCAACGCTTCCCAGCGCTGCGCATCGTGCTCGCTGAAGCCCAGGGCGCTCAGGTCTTTGACGGCGGTGTCGGGGTCAAAAATCCGCATCACCATCTTCTCGCCAAAGGCCGTGGGCAGGGTGGACAAACGCATTTCAATCTCGGAGCCGCGCGGGTTGCGGGTTTTGATGCGGCCGTCTTGCGGGCGGCGCTTTTCCATCACGTCCATACGGCCCAGCAGCTTGATGCGCGCCGTCATGGCGTTGAGCACGCCCATTGGCATCTGGTAGACCGGGTGCAGCACGCCGTCGATGCGAAAGCGGATCACGCCTTGCTCGCGGCGCGGCTCCAGGTGAATGTCGCTGGCGCGCTGGTCAAAGGCGTATTGCCACAACCAGTCCACCACTTGCACCACGCCCTGGTCATTGGCGTCGAGTTGCTTGGCGGTTTTGCCCAGTTCCACCAGTTGCTCAAAACTCGCCGCCCCGGCATTGCCACCCGATTTGATGGCCGCGCGCACCGATTTGGCCAGCGCAAAAAACTCGGCAGTGAAACGGGTGATTTCTTGCGGGTTGCAAACCACGCGGCGCACGCTGCGGCGGGCCTGGCGCTCCACCTCATCGATCCAGTCCGTCACATACGGGTCGGCAGTAGCCACCACCACTTCTTTGGCGGTAACCTGCACCGGCAGCACCTTGTGCCGCTCGGCGTAGGCGGCGCTCATGGTATCGGCCACTTTGCCCACGTCCACCTTCAGTGGGTCAATGCGCAAATAGCCCAGGCCGCTGTGGCTGGCCAGCCACTCGGCCAGGCTCTCAATGTCGAGCGCCTTGCCGTCGCTCACACGCGTCATGCCCACGCTGGCCAGGCGTACCAGCGGGTGTTGCGCGCTCTCAGCCTGCGAGCAGCGCGCCGTGGTGCGGTGCGCTTCTTCGGCGGAGATTACGCCATCGGCCTGCAGCCAGCCCACCAGCAAACGCCAGTCCAGCGGGCCGCGGTGTTGTGATTTGGCCAGGCTTTTGGGTGGGGCAACAACGTTCATGGGCGGCAAATTGAGTAGGCGTAAGTGTGAGTGGCAGTGCGGTTTCAGGTCAGTTTGAAGGCGCGCAGCCATTTTGGCGCAGGCAGGCCAAAGCGAGTGTGGATGTTTTCGGCGCGCAGTGCAAGCTGGGCGCGGCTGGGTAGCTCGGGCAAGCCATCGTTGCCCAGCAGGACGTTGCGCGCGAGCACCACAGTGTTGCCCTCGCGCGTGGCTTTGAAGGCGCTGACCACGCCCGCCATTTCAGCGCTGCCCTTCTTGTTGACATTAACGCCAAATGCCTGCGTGATCTTGGCCAGGCTTTTCTCATAGCTGCTGGCGCGGCCAAACAGGTTCACCGCCATGCAGCCGTCGGGCGTGAGCAGGCGGCGGCAGTCGGCATAAAACGCGGCGCTGTCCAACACCGGCGCGGCGGCATCGGCGTCGTACAAATCCACGTGCAGTGCATCCACGGTGCCCCACCACCTGGGGTTTTGAATTTCTTGCGCCGCATCGGCCTGCAAGACCTGCAATTTGGTGTCGTTGGGCGGCAATTTGAACCAGCCGCGGCAGGCGTGAATGACGCCAGGGTTGAGTTCAATGGCGGTGGTTTTCATACCGATTTTTTTGCGGCAAAACTTGGTCAAGCTGGCCGCGCCTAAGCCCAGCTGCATGGCGTGGCGCGCCTTGACGCTGGCGGGTTCGACAAACAAAAGCCAGGCCATCATGCGCTGCACGTATTCCAGCTCAATCTCATTGGGCGCGTCCAGCAGCATGCTGCCCTGCACCCAGATGCTGCCCAGGTGCAGCGTGCGGCTGTTGCCATAGTCGGAAAACGAGACTTCGGGCAACGCGGCGGCACGGGGCTTGGGGGTCTTTGTCTGGGGGGCTGTCATGGCGCTGTCGATAGCGTTGCCGGTAGCGTTATTGATTGTGTGGCTTGCTGGTGCAGCAGCGTGCGCAGCCTGGGCAGTGCTTGCAGCGCATTGGCGCAGGTGGCCGCCGCCAGGCTTTCCGCGCTGATGCCGCGCAAACCCGCTACCAGCGCGCCAATGCGCGGCAACTGCGCCGGGGTATTGATGCCTTGCGGCTCGCCCGCCGCTCGCTGCTGCGCGGTTTTGTACAGCCACTGTGGGGGAATGTCGGGCGAATCGGTTTCCAGCACCAGCGCGTGCAGCGGCAAATGGGCCGCCAGGCGGCGCAATTGCAGGGCAGCCTCAAACGTTACCGCGCCGCCAAAACCAAGCTTGAAGCCCAAGCCCACAAACGCCTGTGCCTGCTGCGCGCTGCCGTTGAAGGCGTGCGCAATTCCGCCTGCACCACCCGCGGCAAATACCTCGCGCAGGTGTTTCAGCAACACATCGGCGCTGCGCCGCACATGCAAAACCACGGGCAGGCCGTGCTTTTTGGCCAGCTTGAGCTGGGCGCGGTAGAAAAACTGCTGGCGCTCACGCAGCGCGGGCGTGCACAGCGCGGGCACAAAAAAATCCAGCCCGATCTCGCCCACGGCCACCAAATGCGGGTCGCTGGCGTGGGCGGTGAGGGCTGCGTCCAGCGTGTGCAAATCGGCCTCTTGCGCCTGGGGCACGCACACCGGGTGAATGCCCAGTGCATACGCATCGCCGCCCGCATGGGCGAGGCTGCGCACGGCGTCAAAATTGGCCACCTCAACCGCAGGCAGCATGCACAGCGCAATGCGCGGGTTGGCACGCCAGGCGCCCCTAGCCTGCGCATAGGCGGCCTGCGTGTGCATGGCGGCGCTGGACGCAGCCGCAAATACGCGGGATGGGCCCCGCCACAGTTCGGGCGCGTCAAGGTGGCAGTGGGTGTCTATCCACATGGC
>JAKFVA010000008.1 GCA_021732385.1 Burkholderiales bacterium
CCAACCTCGCGGATGCTTTTGCCAAACAATTCCTGCACCAGCCGCGCCTTGTTGGCATCGTCTGCGTAGGCACTAAGCGCAACGGCGGTTTGGCGCAAGGCCTCCGCCGGGTCAAGCGCCTTGAGTTCTGCGGCTCGCAGGCCCAGCGCCTTAAGCGCCTGATCTGCGTCGTTGCCGGGCTTGATGCCGCCCAACACCTGATTGAATTTAACCAGGCTGGTAGTAACGGTGTCCAGACTCTGGCCATTGCGGCGGGCCACGTCTTCCAGGGCGCTCAAGTTTTCTACGCTGGCGCCGGTAATGTCAGATGCGTCTTTGAGCGCGTCCAGGCCGTCTATGGCGGCTTTGGTGGCGGCCACAAAGCCCGCCAGGCTGACGCCTATGCCAAGCAGCGCCAGCGCGCTCTGGGCCGATACAGCGGCACCCTGCACGCGCGCCAGGTTGCCCTGGGCGCTTTTGAAGGCCGGGCCGGTGTTGTCTTGCGCGGCCAGGGTGATGCGGGCTTGCGTCATGGCTTAGCGGTGTTTTGGGGTTGGGGTTTTGGGGCGCTCGGCGTAGCCTTGCAAAGACGCAAATTCCATGGCCTGAATGGCGCTGAAATAGCGGCGGCGCTGGCGCGGGCGCACAGTGTTGTTAAGCACCGACCAAACGCCCGCGTAATCAAGCCCCTCGGGGCCTTGCAGGCCCACGCGCCACTGGCTTTGCAGCTGCATCCAAAACTGCCAGAGGGGCAGGTTTTCAGGCCAGAGGCTGAAGGTGGGCAGCGCGGCAGGGCTGGCGGCCGGCCCCTCGGCAAACAAGCCAAAGGCGGCCAGGGCAGTGTCGAGCTCTTGGTTGCTGGCATGTTGCTTGGCCTCTTGTTCGTTGAGCAGGTCGCCACGCGCCAGCAGGCGGGCGGCCTGGGCTAGTTTTTTTCCTTGGCTGCGACAGCGCGCAAATACGCGTGGAAACACACCGATGGCATGCCCGCCACGCTCATGAGCAGGGCAAAAGAATCGGCGTCAAATTCGGCAGGCTCTCCGCTATCGGCCAGCACCAGGCGCTGGTCGGCCCAGCCGGTGGTGATCGACTGCATAAACTCGCCCATTTGCTCGCTCTTGTCTTTGAGGCGGGTGTTAATGGTTTCTTGGTCGAGCCGGTCGCAAGTGAGGCTGAAGTTGAACTTTTTCTCGCGGCTGGCGGTCTCTGTGAGGCTGCCAACGACTTTGAAAGTGACTTTGTTTTCAATAGCTAAGAGGTATTTCATGGCGGGCTTTGCGGACTGTTGGGTTTGGCTTGGAGGGAGCGGGTTTGGTGGTTTTAGAAGCCGGTAACGATGCGGATTTCGTCATTGCCCGCGCTTGGGATGACGCGCAGGTCGTAGCCAATAAGGCGCTTGCCCTGCAGGTCGACCTTGCTCGGGTTGATGCGCTGCACAAAAGGCATAAACACCAGCGTGCGCTGGCCTACAACGGTGCCGTGCACGATGCCTACGCTGGTGAGCGTGGCGGCGTTGACTGCGGCAAAGGCGGTTACTTCGTCGGCAGCGGTAAGGTCAAGCTGACAAGAGCCGGTGGTCTCTCGCTGGGTGATCTCGACCGACTCGCCGCCAATCAGCGGGATGTGGTTGACGCTGTTGCCAAGGTTCAGGCTCAGGCCCTGGCTGGGAAAGCTGGTACCGCCGGCCAGTGCGGGCGCGCCGGTGGTGCTGTGGGTGCAGCCCAGAAACAGGTCCGCGGTATTGGCATCGGTGACCACTTGCGGGGTCTTGAATGCGGTGTAGACCGGCGTGGGGTTGCTGGCGGCGGCAACGGTGCCGACCAGGCCGGTAAAACTGAATTTGAAGACCGGGCGGTTGCCAGAGACAAGGTCGAGCTCGACATTGCCGCGCGCGCCCAGCAAGCGGTGCACCACGCCGTCGTCATACCACTCAATGCTGACGCTGGTGATGGCGTCAGAAACTAGCGTGTAGTCTGAGCGGATACCTGCGGTAAGCGTCTCGGCCATGCCGCAAGCCAGCAGCAGCGGGCCGCAGGGCAAGGCCAAACCTGCGCCTGCGCCGACCAGCTCAATGTCGAAGCTGCACTCCACATACCGGGTGCCGACCAGCTGCTCGCTGCCGCCAAAAAACGGGCGGATCAGGTCGCGGCTGACGTTTTGCGCATTCAGCGGGTTGATGGTCAAGTTGCTGACCAGCATGGCATTGGCCGCGCCGGTAAGGGTGGCGAGCGTGCCGTAGAGAGACTCTATAGCCGCCAGAATGACGGTGCGGCGGCTTACACGGTTTGCCATGATGGTTTACTCCTGAACGGGGGTGGTGGGTGCATCAGCAGCGGGGGCGGTGCTGCTGACAAGGGTTAGCGCGCCGGTGACCGGGTCGCGGGTGTAGCTGCCGCCGACTGCAGGCTCTGCCCAAGCGGGCGCGGCGGTGGGCTCTGGTGCGGTGCTGGGTTGTTTGGGCATGGCGGGCTTTCAGGTGATGGTGTTGGCTTCGGTGCGGTGCAAGATGTAGAACTCCATCTCGCAGGTGGCAACGCCGGTTTCGGCTTCGTCTTGCTGCCAGGTGAGCTGGCCTTGCTCTACGTCGCTGGCTAGGCCGCCCAGGCCGGTTTGGGCGGCGGCCAGAATGCGGGCATAGATGCTGGCGCTGAGTACGTCGGCAGCGGTTTCGGCGCTGATGCCGGTGGCGGTACGGGCCTTGACGACGATGCGCAAGCGGGTGCGCCAGTCGACCGGCGCGCCCATGATGTCGGCCCGGTTGGGCACCGAGTCGTCGCGGAAAACTTGGATGCTGCTGCTGGCGGTGGCGGGTAGCAGGTATTCCCGGTTCTCATAGATGCGGCCACCGGCCAGCGCGGGCGCGGCCTGCAACAAATCGGCAATGGCGTCGCGGATAACCAGGTGCTTGGTGATGTCAGGCATTACGCAAGCTCCAACAGCAAGGTGGTGATGCCGGTGCCGTCAGGCTGGACTTCGCGCACGCTGTAGGTGGTGGCGCCGATGGTGATGACGGAGCCTAGGGTGAGGCTGGCGCAGTCAGCGTCTGCGCAAACTGCAGCGGGCTGGTTGGTGCTGATGCCCAGCGCGTCGACATAGTTACGATTAAAAATGACCGAAAACGAAGCCCCGCCGCTAACGGTGGCAGTGGCGTTGGCAATGCTGCTCATGACAGCATTGGCACTGCGGGCTTCGAGTTCGGCAAAGCTCATGGCACTTGAGCGGATTAGGTAGCAACTGGCAGGTATTGGCCCAGCTTGATCAGCACCGTGGCCGATGGGTTGGCCGCAGCGGCCACCGCTACGCCAACACACTGCTGCGCCGTGCTGGTTTTGTTGACCACTTTGTTGGTAGCGTCCCAAAAAACGCGGTCGCCAACAGCGATGGCCAGGGCGCTGGTCTTGCCGATTTCGACCACGCCCTCGGTGATGAATTCACCGGGGGTGCTGATGGCCACGTCATTGGTCGCCACGCCGAAAACGGCGGCACCGAACAGGTAGCCGACACCGCTCAGCACTGCGGCTGCTGGGGTCAGGGTGAGCGTGTCACCACGCTGGACATAATTTTTCATGGTGTTTGCCTTTGGGTGTTAGAGGTTTAAGCGCCGTTGGACTTGTAGAGGCCGCGGAAGTCGATAGCCTTGGCCGCAAAGTCAAGGCGGCAGCGCCAGGACATACCGTCAACCTCAAAGCCCATTTCGGACTCGATTACCGGGCCTTCAGCGCCGTCGAGGTAGCAGTACTCAACGGTGTCAACCTGGCCGCTGTCAGAGGCGAGGTACCAGGCGGTGGCGCTGTTGGCATCGAGCACGGATTCCACAACCGGGGTGAGCGCGGTGCGGCCGCCCTGGCGGAATTCATTGATATTGGCGCTGGCCAGCGGCACGTATTGGTTGCTGGTGAGCTGGTAGCTGGTTTGCTCCAGCGCGGCAGGCACGATCAGGTACGACGGCACAATGTTCAGCTCTTCACCCTGCAAGCCTTTTTGCACACGCATGGCGGTGCGGGCGGTGGTGAGGGAGGTGAGCTGCAAGGCGCTGCCAGCGCCGCTGCCCAAGTTGGCATGGCCGCCAGCGGTGGTGACGGCCGTGGCGTTGAACAGATTGCCGGTGTCTGCCAGTGCAGCGTTGGCGGTGAGTTGGCTGTAGACCAGGCGGTTTTCAAGGCGGCGGGCGGCCATGCCGTAAGCGCCGATCAGGCGGTCAAAGGCGCGCAGATCGTCGTTGATGATGGCTTGGCGGGTGAGACTGACGATGCGGCCGTAGGTGATGACCTTGTAGGTCTCGCCGCTATCGGTCATGGTGCCGTACTTGAACTCGCCCGCTTCGTTGGTCTGCAGCAGGTCAGGCGCGCCAGAAAGCTGCGTGACGTTGATGCTCTTGAAGTCTGGCGCATTGGGCGCGCGGCGGGCCCAGATGGCATAGCTGCCTTGGTTTTCCATGTAGGCCATGCGCAGGCGCTTGTTGGCTACGTTGGCCAAGATGCTCGGGAAGTCGCTGGTGCCTAGCTGGCCGGCGCGAGTGAGGATGGCGGCAGCAAGCTGCATTTTTTCCATGCCGCGGGTTTGGACGCCACGCGCCTCAACAAAATCGCGGCCAATCTCGAGCAGGCTCATGCCGCGGAAACGGCGGCCGTTATCGTCCAGCGCCACAGCACTGGTCATGCGCGACAGAAAGGCGTTTTCAATGCCGGCGGCGCGGGTCTGGCCCTCATCGCGCACGGTTTGCACTGTGGTGTTGAGGTGGCCGCCAGCAGCCGCGTCAACGGCTGCGCGGTGCTCCAAAATGGCGGCGCGGGCTTGATCGACCGTGTGGTTGGCGCGGATCAATTGCTCGGCCAATTGCGGCGCGTTGTGGCGCGTGCACAAGGCAACAATGTCTGCGGCGCGCGTATCGACCACAGGTGTGGCTGCTGCTACTGGGGTGGCAACAGCGGGGGTAACGGTTGCTGGGGTAGCGACCGCCGGGGTTTCGACTGGGGGCATGGATTGCTCCTTAAGGATTTGGGCGGTCTGCCCGATGAACTCGCAGGGTTGCGAGGGCTGGTTGCGGGTGCCGCTTTGAGCATCCGCGGGAACGGGGACAAATGAGATTTCTGCCGGCTGCCAGGCCACGGCGCGGTACAGCGGCACAGTGCCGCCATCGGTGCGGTTGGCGGCGGCGGTGACTTCATAGCGCTGGACGCTGTAGCCGACGCTGATGTTGCTGACGATGCCGTCTTTGATGTCTTGCACCAAGCCCGCCAGCTCGGCGCGGCCAGAGAGTTTGAGGATGGCGCGGCCCTGGCCTTGATCGTCAACCCAAGCGCGTTCTACGCAGCCGATTTGGGCCTGAAGGTCATAGCTGGCATGGGTGTTTAGCACCGGGGCGCGGCCTGAGTTCAGGCGCGTCATGTCGATTGCAGCGGCTTCAACGACCAAAGATTCGTCGTAGCTTTGGCCGCTCATGTAGTCGTAGCGGCGAACGTTTGCACCGGTGGTCCAGACGACTTCTACCGTGCGCTCAGCGTCGTTGAAGCTGGCGGCATTGATGCTTGCCGCGCGGTGCTGCACGGGCATAAGCCGTGTGGTGGCGGGCGCTGCGTTAGCGATGGCTGCTGTGGTGGTTTCTGGTGGCATGCCTGGCAGTTTGCCGAGCATGCTGTCTCAAAACTACGGGAAGTTGAGACGATTTTTTATGGCCGCAGCGGATCGGCGGCGGCATCTTCTGGCGCAGCTGGCGGCGCGGGCTGGCTTTGGCCGCCAAACATGAGTTGCAGCAGAATATCGAGCGTGCCGTCTTTTTTCAAGCGGTCAAAATCGGTTTTGATTTCAGTGAAGACCAACTCGGGGTCGTAGCCGCGCTTGCGCAGCTTTTCGCTGATGCTTGAAAGGCCCATGCTGATTTCGTCGCGGTCAGCTTTGACGTCTTTGCTGGGGTCTACATAGTCCCACTTGGGCGTGGCCCAATCGACCGAATAATCAACGCTTTTGATCATGCCGCCAAGCTGCGCGGCTTCAACAAAGGCTCGCCAAACCGGCTCGCAAAAGCCAGGGATGATGGTGAGCCACTGCAATTGCTCGGCTTCGCGCCGGTAGTCCAGCAGACGGACGCGGGCGCTACTGAAATTGACCTCGCGCACGTCGCCGGTCATCATTTCATAGGTCCAGCCGCTTCCAGCCGCTATAAGGTGCAGGTTGTATTTGATGTATTCAACATATCCGGCAGCTACCTCAGGCTTGACGACTGTGAGCTCAGTGCCGGGCGGTAGCTGGGTAATACTGCCGCTGGCCAGCTGGCCTAAATCGCCGGTGCGGCGGGCTTGGTCTGGGTTGGCAATACCGCCCTCGGCATTGGGGTTGGCCATGTCCGCCGGATCACCGCTAGCCAGCACAGAGAGGCGGGTTTCCAGATTCTTGCGCTGCAATTCCGCGTCTTCATAGAGCTGCAAATCGCGCACCCGCGCAATAGCGCTGGCCAGGCTGGTGAATCCGCGGCCTTGGCCAGGCCGCTCGGTATTGAACAGGTGAATGATGCTGCTGGCGGGCACCGGGCGGCTGTAGGTGCCGACGCGAATGAGCGCGCCGACCTCGCCGGGGTGCCGGTCATAGAGCCAATAGTTGACGATTTTGCCGAGCGCGTCGTATTCAATGCCGTTGATCACGGCGTTGCCGTTGTTGGTGAAGTTGCGGCTGCTGTCAAGCCAGTCAATCTCCAGCACCTGCAATTGCAAAGGCACGGGCAGGCCATCTGCTGAGCGGCGGTTGCGCAGGCGGATCATGACCTCACCGTCTTGGCACATAGCGCGCACTGCGGTGCGCTCAAGGCCCGCGAAGTCTTGTCGGCCATCAGCATCGCAAACCTTGACCCACTGCGCCCACAGCGTATTGAGCGCCTTGGCCTGCGGACCTTTGGCAATGCTGCGCGGCATGATGCCGGTGCCGATGACGTTGGCCACATGCGCAGCCAGGCCGCGTGAGATGTAGGGGACGTTTTGCACCAGGGCGCGGGCACGCTGGCGCAGGCTGGTGGCGTCTCCCATGTGGTCAGAATTGGCACTGGCACCGCCACGGCGTGGGCGCCACCCGTCGCGCTGGCTGGCGCCTTCATAGGCGCGGGTAAGCAGTGCGCGGGCATTGGCGCGCTGCAGGCCGGCCAGCGGGTTGATATAGCCGATAACGCGGTCGATGATGTTGGCCACTTAAAACCCCCGGCCGGTGGTGAAGCTGTAGCGCGAACTGGCGCCGCGCCTGCCGCTGGCGGTGTTTTGCGCAATCAGGCCGGCAATATGGGCGCGGGCCTTGAGCATTTCGTCAACGCTGCGGTATTTAACGGTGCGCTCGGCATAGCGCACCTCAAGCTCGGCGCGGGCGATGGCGGAGTCAATGGCGTCAAGGTCGGCGCGGAGTTGTTCGATGGTGCGGGACATAGTGGGCTACCTTAATGCGGCGGGTGTCTCAAAACTACGGGAACTTGAGACGGTTTTACGGGGCGAGTCAGCTTTGGGTTGGCCGCCCGGCCTGTTTGATGATGCGGTAGACCGTGGCACGGCCAATCTGCAGGGTGCGGGCGATTTCGCTGGCGTTGCGGCCATTGAACAGCCGCAGCACGTTGTGCACACGGGCTTGCCGGTCGGCAATATCTTGGGTGCGGACGTAATGCTCGCTCCCTGAAAACTCGGCGCGCACATCTTTTTTGAGTTTTTCGACCGCGCCAGCAAAGTCTGGGTGTGTCTGCAAGATGTACTCAAAAATGCGGTCTACCAGGTCAGGCTCGGCGGCTATGAGCTGGTCTAGCTTGGGGGTGGGCGATGTTTGGGCGGGTTTGCGCATGATTACCAGGCTCTCCCAGGTGGGCGCGACGGCGGTGGTGGCGATGGGCGGACTGAGGGTGCTGACGTGGCGTCTGGATTGCTACTGTTTTGTGAGCTGTGTGCGCTGATGGGTTGGTCGCTTGGCTCTGGTTTGGCAAATAAATCAGGTTCACGCGGTGCGATGCTCTGCTCGCGCTTGGCCCAGGCTACTTCTTTGAAAGCGGTAAGGCCCAAATAAGTGGCGGCGGCGTAGGCATAGACGGCGCAGTCGAGCGCCTCGTTGCGTTTGTGATTGGGCTTGAACCATTGCAGTTTGGCGTGGCCTTTGATGTATTTGGTGACAAGGCGCTCGGCGGTGAGTTGCTCGAATTCGTCGGTGTCTTTGAGGGCGGCGGGCAGGTGCACATAACCCGGCCCGGCCTGGCTGACGCGCAGGCGGCCGTAGAGCAGGTGCTTGATGGTGTCGGTGCCAACCAGCCAGAGTTTGAGGCTGCGCGCCATGGTTTTGCCGCGCCAGTTGATGTCGATCAAACTGGGCTTGCCGATGGGGGCGCGGTTGGGCTGTGTGCTGCCCTTGACGGCCAGCACGCTGGCATGGGTGTGGTTGCGGCAGTAAACGTAGACCGCTTGCGTGTTGGCACCGCCGCTGTCGATGGCGGTGGCTTCTATCAACATTTGCGCGCCGCTGGCATGCGGCAGCGCGGTGCGGCGAATGGCGGTGAGTGCGGCCCAGGGTGAGCCGTCGACAGATTCTTCCAGGTTCGGGTCGCCGTAGATGATGTGGCGCTGCACTTGCCAGCTTTCTTCGCCGCGGCCATAGGCCCACACGCGGGCCTCTAGCCGGTCGGGCTGGGTGTCTACACCCATGACCAACAGCAGGCCGCCCATGGGCACGACGCCCAGCTCATAGGGCTCGGCGCGGCGGGCCAGCTCATGGTGCTGAATTTTGTCGCCCTGCTCTTCCCAGGTCTCGGCCAGGCGGGTGTTGATGAAGGCGCGCAGTTTGGACTGGTCGCCCTGGGCGGCGGACACGCGCGCGTCGAGCCATTCGCGCACCAGCACCTGCCAACTGAGCCAGCCCAGCGGGCTGTACAGGCTGTTGAGGTGGTAGCCGCGCAGGTGGGCGGGCGCGTCGGGCTTGGCGGCGACCCATAGGCCCGCATCGAGCATGGCCGGTTTGTGGTGCTCGGCAATCTCGCCGCCGCAGCCGATGCAGATGTAGTGCGCGGTGTGCGGCAGGGCGTTGCCGGCGTCGTCTTTGCGCCAGTGCAGGCCGTGCGTTTTGCCAGCACCCCAGACCAGCGGCTGGTGGGTGTCGCAGTGCGGGCAGGGTACGTGGTAGTAGCGCTGATCGGTTTTGAGGAAGGCCGATTCGATGCGGCTGAAATCTTTGGTGGTGGGGGTGCTGGTTTTGAGGCGCTTGCGCCGCGCAAAGGTGGACTGGCGGGCCTCGGCCAGGCTGATGGGGTCGCCCTCGCCATCGACGTCGTGCGGGTAGGCGTCGATTTCATCAAAAAAAATGTCGCGGATGGGCATGGATCGCAAGCCCGCCGCGCTGTTGGCGCCAGCCAGCGCGAGGAAGCCGCCGGCGTATTCTTTAAGCATGGTGGTGTTGGCGTCGTCGCGGCTGCGGTTTTCACGCACCTTGCGGCGCAGCGCGGGCGACTCTTCGATCATCGGCGTCAGGCGCTGGCGGCTGTAGCGCTTGGCGGTGTCAATGGTGGGCTGGACCACCATTACCGGGCCGGGCTGCAGGTCGATTTGGTAGCCCAAAAAGTTGCCGCCGATGGTGGTTTTGCTGGTCTGCGCACCCCACATCAGCGCCACCTCCTCGACCGAGCTGTGCGCGCTCAGCGCGTCTTGTGGCTCACGCGCATACGGCGTGCGAGAGACCCGGTAGGGCCCGGGCTCGGCGCTGTCTTTGCCCGACAACACGCGCCGCGCCTCGGCCCATTCGGTTACCGTCATGCGCGGCGGCGGCGCCAGGTACTCAGCCAGCAACGCCCCCACCAGCTCGGCGGCCCGGGCTTCATGGGTGGGGAGGTCGCGGGCAGACATTTACGCTCCCATTGCCTTGACTGACGCCGCGCAGTCGGCTAGCTTTGCTAGCATTTCGGGAGTTAGGTTATTTACGAATTCGTCTTCGTCGCGCTGGCTGGCGGCGTACTTGCGAATCTGAAAGACGCCGTCTTGATAGGTTGCTTCTACCAGCTGCTTGAATTTAGTCTGGCCAATTTCAAACGTGATTTTTTTCGGTGTCATAGCTGTGCTCTAGGGTTAATGAAACTGTGGGTCGCGCCCGGACAGCCGGTTACTGCTCTGCACCGCCGCGATGCCCTCGAGCGCGCGGTACAACTCAGCCTGCAGCAGCTCATGCACCTTGGCAGCATCGGTCTCAGCCGCCAGCACAGCCGAGAGCCTGGACGGGATCTGCAGCAGGCTGTCGCGCGTGGCCGTGAAAGCGTTGGCCAGCGCCTGCTTGACTGCATCAACGCGAATCAAGTTGCCTTGTTTCTCGGCCAGGCTCAGCTCGGCCAGGTCGGCGTCGGCCGCCTCGCGCCGGTTGCGGCTGGCGGCATAGCTGTCGCTGGAGGGCGTCAAGTCGCCCGCTGAGGTCTGTGCAGACGTCTGCACACCCAGCTCAGTTTCCTGCCCAGCGCTGCCAGTCGACACAGCACCAGCGCCCAGCAGAGACACACCACCGCCCGCCTCGGTCGACCTGGATCCGCTGCTAACACGCGCCCGGGTATTGGCGGCCCACTGCACATCCGCGACCGCCGGATCAATCAGCCCGTTAACCAGGCTGATGCGCTCGCCTTTGACCGCTTTCCCAACGGCCACACGCGAAACGCCGCGCAGCCGCGCGTACTCAGCCTGAGTGACCAAGTTAACTTTGGGCACGGTGTAAGCCCCTCTGTAAACTATTCCCCCACCCACCAACTAGCGCGTTTTCGCGATCGTTTCGACCCGTAATGGCGAGGGGCCAGGAAGGACCCAAGATGGGGGGGGTGCAAGGCGTCACTGGGCGGCCCTGCTGTTGAATCGGTCAATGTAGAACTTGGATTCTCTGGCGAATATCTCGGGGAACTTGGCCAGCATGCCCTTGGTCACGCGCCCATTCAGGCGGCGCGTGTTGAACATCTGAGCGACGTCAATGGTCTGCAGGGCCTTGATGGGCAGGCGCATCTTGCCGGTGCGAATAAAGACGGTGCGCCCACCGTTGGCAATGAATGCGCCGCGTATCAGCTTGCGCGGGCCTTTGCGCGACACCTTGACCGTCACGCCCTGACGCGTTTGGCGTGCGGCAAAGTTGATCAGGTTCAGCGAGCGCCCGCGCTTGCTGGGCGACTCAAGCGACCCTGTGATGCCCGCCAGCCCGCCGCGGGTGCTGGCACGGTTGACGCGCAACGCTTGATTGACCTTGGTAGCCGACAGATTGAACTCGCCGCGAATTTCCCGGCTCATTGCGGTGCGCCCCTGCTCAAGCGTACGAGTCACTGCACGGGCAGCGGCCTGCCTTGCCACGCCATCTTGCAATTGCGCCAACCGCCGCTGAACCTCGGGGAAATTCGTTTCAATACTGATCTTCAACTCATATTCCTTTTTTATCTTTAGAAGTAAATCTATAAAAGAGTTACGCGGTTACAGGCACGCGTAACTCGCACACCCGCGCCACATATAGATAGTTACGCGGTTACGCAGTTACGACCCCCTTGCGCGTACACACATGCGCGCACACACGCACGCGCCCGCACACGCGCACATGTATAGGGGCCTCGCGTAACCGCGTAACCGCGTAACTCACCGCGCCAGTGCTAGTGCTATCAGTTACGTAGCGCTGTAACTGCGTAACTATCCACAGCTTATGTACAAGGGTTTTCATTGATTTTTTAGCCGGTGGCACCTTCGTCAGGGGAACGGGGAAAGCCCTCGCCCAGGTATTTGCGCAGCGACGCCTCAAACGCCTCGCGGGTTTCACCCGCCCAAAGCCCTTGCTCATGCTCGGGCGGGTCGGACACCAGCAGCATCCGCTCGGCTTTTTTGATGCCCAGCGCATCTTTGGGCGCCATCACCTTCTCGCGGATCGGCGCACCCTCGCCCTCGCTGATGCGCAGCAGCATGCGCGTGAACAGGTTTTGTTTCAGCGGGAAACGGTCACCGGTGCGCACGCACCACTTGAGGTAGCCACGGTACGCCTGGCTGACCGCGCAACTGTTGTAGGGCAGGTCAACCTCCCCGCTGTGCCAGGCCAGCCAGAACAGCTCCGGGCTCTTGCGGTTGATGTCGATTAAATCCCGCTTGGCGTCCGTCACCGGGGCCGGGGTGAACGGGTTGAAGTCGTCCAAGGGGTAGGCCAGCAGGAACGCATAAAACGCCGCCACGCCCCCGTTGTCGCGCCACCGGCCCAGCGCCTTGTAGTACAAAAAATCCTTGGCGCGCGGCGTATACACCACCAAGTAGCGCCGGTCAGAATTGTCCAGCGCCAACGGCGTGATTTCGTTCGACAGAAACCCCACATTCATGTGGTTCGCTTCCTCACGCCGGGGCAGATTTTTCGGGTTTATCTGCACCGTGGGCGCGGTAATCAGCGCCTTGAGCCGGTTTTTGTTGTGCACCAGCTCCTGCCGGCTGCTCACCTCGTCGCCCACCACAAACAGGCAGCAACTGCGCCAGTCGTTGAACTTGTCTTCCAGCTCGTCCTGGCCCACCAGCTTGCCGTATTTACCGTAAATGCTGGCCACCATGTCGAACAAAAAGTTTTTGCCCGCGCCTTCATCGCCGTGCATCACCACCGCTGTGCGCATCTTCGCGCCCAGGTGCTGCAGCGGGTAGGCAAACCAGCACAGCAGCCAGTGCATCACCGCGTCGGCTTCGTCAGCGTTGTCGCTGGCGCGGCTGGTCAGGTAGCGAATCAAGTCCAGCACCGGTGCCACATCACCCTGCACGGGTTCTAGCGCAATGCCGTCGAATAGGTTAATTTTGTTCGGGTCCGCATCGGCCGCGCCGGTCGGGTCAAACACCACATCTTCCTGCCGCACCGTGCGCCGCTGCAGCGAGGCTTTCCACATCTTGACCAAGTCGCTGCCGTGCGCGTGCGCCATGTTGGCCAACTTCAAAATCAAGCGTTCGCGCCCGTCCCACACGGTATCGGTCCCGTAGATCAGCGCAAAGTTTTGCAGCAGCTCGTTGAACTTGCCCCAGTCAATCGTTTTCTCGGCCTTGGCCTGGCGCTTGGGTGGCTTGGCCGGTGCATCCCCCCCGGCCCCCGTATCAGGCGCTAACGCGCCCGAAGCGGCAACAGGGGCACCATCACCGGCCAGCTTTTCGTTTTGCTTGGCCACCAGGCTCACCACATTGCCCGCAGGCTTTTCGGGCGGGGAAGGGGGTGTTGTGTCGTCAGCCAACAATAGCCACCCCCATAGCTGCCAGCACCCCGGCCAATTGGCGCTGCACGGCAGGCAGGCCCCCGCGCTGGTGCAGGTCGTTGTAGTCGGTGTCCTTGGCTTGCCGTGTGGCCGCATCGAACACTGGCCACACAAAATCGGCGCGGCTCACCTGCTTGCACACCGCCCGCGCAGCCGTGCGGCCAGGGTTGGTCAGCTCACCATTGTGCGGGTCCACCGTGCGCCAATCATCATCAGCGCACACCAGCAGGTGGCAGGCCGGGTGCAGCTCGCGCAGCAGCGGCAGCACATGCGCCAGGTTGCCCGCGTCCAGCGCCACATACACCGCCACCGCCTGCGCCGTGGCCATACGCAGCGTCAGCCCGGTGGCATAGCCTTCGCACACCAGCACCACCGCGTCGGTGGCCTGCACCACGCCCAGCCGCACCGCGCAGCCCGGCTTGGCAAAGCCTTTGGTAAACAGCTTGGTGCCATCGGGCAGCACCCGCTGCACCCCACACAGCGCCTGGCCGCGCGGCCAGTCGTAGCGCAGCAGCGGCACCACCAGCGTGCCATCAGGCAAGTAACGGCAGGCCTCGGCCTGCACCCCCTTGCGCGCCAGGTACGGGCTGCGCCCCTGCGGGCTGGCCCGCCGCCACAGCTCGGCAGCGCCCAGCGCCGCCAGCGCTGCGCCCTCAGCCTTGGCCAGCCGAGCCCGCTCGGCTGCGGCCAGCCGCTCGGCCGCCAGGCGCTCTTTGTCAGCGTCAGCCAGCTCGCGCCAGTCCACATCAACCTTGCACTCAGAGCCACCGTGCCGGTACGTGCCAAACTTGCCCACCACAAAGCAACCGCCGTTGCGCGGGCGAAACAGTTGCAGCCAGTACCAGTATTTGCCCTTGGCCCCGCACGTCTTGCGCTTGGGCGTGGGTATGGTCAGCGGCAAATCGGCGGCCTTAAAGTCCACCCCAAAAGCCTGCATCTGGTGCAAAACGGCTGCGTAATTGTCCATCTGGCCCGCCCGGTCAATGCGCCCGGGCCGCTTCGCGCGCCTGCACCCGTTGCAATTGCGCCTGAATAGCGGTCAACTTATCAACCGCATCCGCAAAGCGCGTTTGCAGTTCCGCCTCTTGTGAACTGGGGTCCACTGGCCGGGCCTTGTAGCCCGTATCGAACGCTACAAAATCCATAGCTGCGTGGTACTGCTGGCGCTGCGCCATCCGCAGCACCAGCAAAAACTGCTCCGGGCTCAGCTTCTCGCGCCGCGCCGGGTTCAGGCAGTCGCGCAGCCAGTTGCCCGCCTGCTCAATAGGCAGCTCGGGCCGCATCGCAGGCCCCACCTTTTTATAGCCGCCCAGGGCCACCACTGCGCTGGTCAGCGCGTCGTTTACGCACTCAAAACACTCACCAATTTCAACTTGCATCAAGCGCTCCGGTTGGGCTTGTACGTGCGTGTCCGTAAATCAATTTATTTCACGTACAGGCACGTACAGCCAAAAAAAGACAAAAAAACGAAACTGCAGACATGCGCTGCCACCCCACCCCAAAACAAAGCCCAGCCGCCCAGGCCCTGCGGCCCGACTTGATGGCGGCCGGGCTCCTGCCACGCGGCAAAGCGGCGGCGCGCGGCATAAGGTGGGTGCCCACAGCCTTGGTACATTGGCAGTGCTACCCAACCAACACCCAAGAAAGGGGCACCCATGAAAATAGAAGCCGAAGCCAGCAACGACATGCTGTTGCTCCAGCTCATCAACGACCTTGTGCAAGTCGGTCAGGCCGAGCAGCGCAAGTAATCAAGGCCCGCAAGCGCGCCTTTTCTGCCACCAGCACGGCACGTGGCTGCACTTCGCCGCTAATCACGAACCTTCGTGCTGCGCACCATGCCGTAAACGTGTCAACCTGTGCCCGCTTGCGCCAGGCAAGCTCTTTAATTGGTTTCATATCAAGCCGCCTCCTTTGCGGCCAACGGCGGCTCGGGCTGCGCCCGGCGCTCCAGGTCAGGGTATTGATTGATCCGCCCTGGGTCGCGGCGCTCGAACGAAAGCGGATCAGCCGCAACAGCGGCATCTATTTGCGCGGCGCCCTGCCCAGCGGCAGGCTGGCTGACTTGGCGCGCCACAAAGTAGTCTGCCAACGTCTGCACATGGCAAATACCCGGGTTGGGTGTGCGCAGGCTGGCAATCTTTTTGAGGGTTTCATACGGCACGCCGGTCTCGCGGGCTACCTGCGCCCACTTAGGCCGGCCCGGGGTGTGGTTGAGCTGAGCCAGGACGTATTGGTGCAGATTGGTGTTCATGCGGCTGAATTATGCCTTTTAGGGCACTATTTGCAAAGACCCAAAAATATAAATTAATGTTCCAAAATTGGCCTAATGCGAATTGAAGACATTTTTTCCAACAACATGAACGCCCTTATGGCGGAGCGGGCGGAGCTCAGCTCGATGTACAAACTTGGGCAGGCAGCCGGAATCGGTCCCTCAAACATCCGGCGCTTTCAACACGCTGAGGTCGCGCCGCAGATTGACAGCGTAGAAAAAGTCGCCAAAGCCTTCAAACTACGGGCCTGCGACCTACTGGACCCGGACTTACTGCGCCGCCTCAAAGCGGGTGAGCCACTGCGCTTGGCCGAGCCCAAGCCGCCCACCATGTCAGAAGAAGACTGGCGCGCGCTGTCGCCACGGGCGCGCGCCCTGGTCGAAGACATTTGTGCCCGCAGCCTGGCTGGCAGCTTAGCCGACGCCGACATCAAGTGGCTGCACGATTCACTTGAACGCACCAAACCGGCCATTTAAGGCCAGCCTACAAAGGTAAATGCCATGTTCGGACTCTTCAAGCGCAAGACCTATCCGACCATGACGCCGCAGATCATTCAGCCGCCGGGCCTTACGCCCAGTGCCGCGGAGGCAAAGAGCCTGTACTGTGATTACATGATTGCCATCGGCTTCTACAGAAAAGATCGTGTTGAAAGCATGGCGGGCCATTTTGCGCGGCATATGAGGGAACACGAAACAGCGCTGCGCGAGGCGATCTCAGACTACAAGCCCGACGTCAAACAGGCCAAGTCAGAGCTTAAAGAGTGCCAAGCAGAGTTGAAAGCCGCCGCTACACCAAAAGAGAAGACCTGGGCCGAACAAGCGGTCCACCGCGCCGAGGCAGCACTTGCTCAGGCTGAAGCAGAACTTGAAAAAGCGGCTGAAGCCCTTGAGGCGTTCAAGCAAGACAAGCGACCGTTCCTCATTGGCTACGTGAACAAAGAAGTCCACGGTGACGACGCGGAAGGCGGGCGCGGTGGCAACTGACAATTTTGCCGACCTGCAGCGCTGGCGCGAGCCGCCAGTGTTTCGCCTTTTGAGCACCGGCACCCTATTTTCGGGCAGTCATATCAACAAAACATGGCGCGGCCTGGCGCAGACCCCTGGCAGCCACGAGGCTGGATTGCCTATGCTGGTGAAATACATGGCGCGAAAGCCGGTGATTGCTGCCGAGCTGGCCTGTGCGGTTGCGGCCCGGGCGCTCAAGCTGCAAGTGCCCGGCGGCAGCTTGGTGATTGCGCAGAGAGATCAGCTTCCCGGTTTGCCTAACAGCGTACGTGGCAGCGCGACAGACTTGGTGCTGTGCTACGGCAGCGAATACAAATTCCCCGACGACACCGTGGCACGCCCAACCCAGGCCCAAGACGTTGAAGAATGGATCTGGCGGCGCTTGTGCCACACCGCGCAGGGGCCAATTGGCGGCGTGTGGGATGAACTGGTGGCCAATGACGACCGCCACTGCGAAAACGTGGTGTACGACGGCGCCAACTGGTGGCTGATTGACCATGAAGCCAGCCTACCCAGCGTAGCCAAAGCCATGAAAAAGTTTGCCGAGGCACAGGCACGCCAGAGCGTGATTGATGAAAAGGCCGCCGTCAACACGCTGGCGCACGAGGTGCTAACCCGCCGCCCCAATGACCACAAAATGGACGCCCTGCCTGCGCATTGGCAAACGCTGCGCAAGCGCCTGTCTTGGCTTGGCGACCAAGCCCAGGCCTGGCGCACCCCCATGCCTGAGGTAAATGCCGTATTGGAAATGGCGCACCTTTATCTGCGCGGAATTGAGTTGCGGCTGCCCGCGTTGGCATTACACTTGAGCGACAGAATGCAAAACCCTGAGAGCGCCTCACTTTGGAACTCTTACAAAAGCTCAGCACCCGCCACACCGCGCAAGACTACGCTGCGCCCCCGTGCGTAGCCCGCTATAGCCCGGTCTTTTGGGAGCCGCTGCCCGGCACCGGCGAGCGCGTTGTGGCGCTGATTGCACTAGAACCCCACGAAAGCACACAAGACAATTTGGCCGCCGGCACTTATTGCGTGCTCCAGGCTGAGCGCTTGCGCGCCATGCTGGGCCGCCAGCGCGGCACTGCCAGCCTGAGCGTGCTGCGCGACGTGGCTGAATTCATGACCCAGCGCCAAGCCGCTGGCTTGCCAGTGGCAGAGTTGCAGGCGCCTTACCACGGCTTCAAAATGGGGCCCAGCTTTGTGGCCAGGGGCTACAGCGTGGTGCAGCTGCTGGACGCAGCCGTGCGCAGCGTCAGTGCCTTTGGCAGTGCCGACGATTTGATTGATGAAGAAGAAGCCCGCGAAGTGCCGCGCCACACGGTAAAAACCGCCGAGTTTCTAAAAACCCTCAAGCGCTATGTGGCTGGCGACGACGCAGACACCAAAGCCCGCTTTGAAAAAGTCATGCGCCTGAACGCCGACCTGCCAGAGATGACCGTGGACTATGCCTACCATCGCTGGCTGGTGCAAGCCACCAGCTTGCCAGCCACACAAAAGCAGGCGGTCAATACCCTGCGTGAATCACAAAGCAAGCTCTACGAGATTGACATGATCCGCAAGCATCTGGACGGCAACGCCGTCTGCCCGGTGCTGCTGATCAACAAAGATGTGCTGACTGACGACGCGCCGGCGGCCGTGCAATCACAGGCCCGCGCCATGCTGGACCGCTTAGAACGCCTTGCCAAGGCTAGCGGACTTGAAACCATAGCCGTGTTTTCCCCGCAAGAAGCCGCTCAGCAGTTGGTTGCACTCAATTAAGGGCAGATTACGCCGGCAGACAACAGGGCATTCAAGCCCATGAATTTGCCTTACTTTTGCTCGGCGCCGGGCTTTGCATCGGGTTTGACGCTGCCGAAATCCTTGATACCTGGCGCGACCGCCTTGAGTTTTTGTATCACATCGTTTTCATTGACCCGCCACAATGAACCGTCAGCGTAACGGGCTGCACGCACATAGGCGATAGCGGTCATCACCTCTTCAGCTCCCAAAGCGCGTAACCCATCACCCTCCTGTGTGCCTGGGATAAGGTGATTCCAATTGCTACTGTCCTTACCGGTGACTAACCAGCGCGACCCGATCAGGCGCTGATCGAACGCGTCGTACTTGAGAACCACAATCTCAAAAGCAGCAATCGGTTTGTCTCCCACGTTCTTCCAGCGCATATCTTGGTGAAAACGCGTTCGACCGTCTTTGTAAATGTTGGCAAACGTGAAATTGGACAGCTCTATTGACGGAAATGTGTTGATCACAATCTCCTTGCGATCCGGAAAGTTATCGTTTTGTGCAATCGCCGTTAGCGAAAGGACAAATAGAAAAGCGGCCAAGCAGGCGCGACGAAACATAACTCTGCTCCCAAGTTTTAAGCAGTGGGAATTGTGCCGCAGTCTGGCAAAGAATCAAGCGGCTTGGAGCACCATGTCGATGTGCATGGATGCAAACGGGCACAGCAAGCCGCCGCCCTCGGTGCGCTCCAGCAGGCCCAATTCGGCCAACAGCACCACGTCATCATGCACGCGCTTGACGTCGCGCCCCACCAAGCGGGCGAGTTCGCGCACCGATAGCTCCCCCCGGCCTTGAGCGGCGCGCACCAGTTGCCAGCGCTTCTCGGACAGCTGCCCAAAAAAATGGCCCGGGCTCTCAAAATTAAGCGTCTCTCCCTGGTAGGCGGCTGACTGGGCTGCCTGCGCTGCTGCGCGTAAGCTGCCCTGCCAGTCGCTTTGCAGGGTGATGGTGAGGGTGCGCGCAGGCGCATTGCCCGCCGTTGAATTTATCATGCTTGCCTCCGTGCGGCCACCGCCGCAATAAAGTCTTCCACCAACTGCTCTACGCTGACAAATGTGTAGGGCACTTCCACGCCGTCAAGGTGGCAATGGTCACCCTTGCCGCGCTCATTGTCAAAACCCACCACCCGAACGCCGCCTAAAGCATAGACAGCGCGGTACTTGTAGCCGTGCTGCGTAGGCGGCACTGGAGTGGGCAGCCGCCAGACCACCAGTTCAATCACACCGCCATCGGGCGTGATGTTTTTGAAGCGGGTAATGAGTTGCGCTGGCATGTTGGCAATTATGCCAACAAACGATGAAAAGCGCAAGTCTTTCTAAAAAAATGTTTCTTTTTTGGCTTTAAGTATCTTTTAGATATTGTAATAGTGCCTTTTGTGGCATATATTAACTCCCACACAGCGCAGTGCTGTGAAGGAGCCGAAATTGCAGAAACCATCCGAGCCCATAGCATCCAGCCTGTATTGCATCGCCTGCGCGCATTGCAATCAAGAGCGGTTCAAAAACCAGCCCTTCGAGCCGCGCTGCCAACACCCCAGCCTGGGGCGCGACCCAGTGCTGGGCGAGCCAATCAGCAGCAAGTGCGCGCACATGCGCGTTGCGGGCAACCCGTGCGGTCCCCAGGCACGGCTATTTGAGCCCGCTCAGCCCGCAAAATCACCCGCGCCGGGCAGCGCATCGGCCAGCAGCTCTACCTGTATGGCGGCCTCATGAACGGCCGCAAACAACTGATCGGCAGCCGCGGCATTTACCAGTGCGGCAACCAGCTCGGGGTGCCTTGTGTCGGCATTCGGGCCCCATTCCTCAACCACGGCGCGCCTGGCCGTGCACATCCAGGTAATGGCCTGGTCCATCGAGTCTTTGCGCACCTTGTTGATGTTCAGCATCGGTCAACAAATGAATTTTTAGGGGCAACCGGCAAGGGCCAAGGTAAGGGTCTGGTAGCCATTACTGTAGCTCAAACTTGGTTGCCCACCAATACCACGGGGGGCAGCCAATGAGCCACGCCCAGCCCACCTACCGCCTCACCTACGCCCCCGCCTTCCTGCCCTGCGGCAAGCTGATCGGGGAAGACCTGCGCGAGCGTAAGCAGCTCACCGTCACCGCCCGTTGTGCCGACAGCGCCACCCACGCCGCCGAGCAAATCACAGGCCGCCTGGTGCTGGGCTGCGTAGGCGTGGCTGCGCCAGCGTCTCAAGAGGTGGCGGCATGACGGCCCCCACCAACCTCACCTTGGCCCTGCTGCTGGCGCTGGTGCTGGCCACCGCCCACCACCTTGACGGGCCCACCGACCACAGCGCCGAATGGGCCAGCGCCCAGGCCCTGCTGGCCGCCCAGCAGCAAGCCCAGGCCGACGCCCGGCGCGACGCCGCTGCCGCCGCCCTGTGCCGCCACTCCCATGGCGAGGCCGACCACGCCTGGACGCCTGCCGGCCAGCTGGTGTGCCAACCCAAGCGCGGCCGCGCCGTACTGGCCAGGGTGCAGCCATGAACGACCTAGACCAAATCACCCACTGCGACCAAATGGGCGTCTGCCAGGGCCTCACCCCGCCCTGCTGCGACCTATGCACCCCCGCCACGCCGCCCCAGTCCACCGAGCCCGTGTACGACAGCGCAGACGCCATCCTGAGCCGCGTGCAGACGTTTGCCCTGGGCGTGGCCACCGGCATGGTGTTCGCGGCCCTCATGCTCTGGCTCGGCTACACCGCATGAACACCCCGGCCGAACCCCTGCTGCGCCGCGCCTGGGCGCTGTGCCGCACCCGCCGCTGGCCCGCCACCTACGAGGCCACCATGGCTGACCCGTTGCGCGCCAAGCTGGTAGCCGCCTGCGCCACCGGCATTGCACAAAAAGCCCGGCAAACCCCAGCCGCCGCACAGCGCGCCGCCCCGCGCCCTGGAGCCCTCATGAGCCCAGCCAAGGCCAGCGGCCGCGGCCACACCGCGCCCCTGTTCACCCAACCCCTTGCCCCCGGCTTTATCGACAACAAACGCCGCGCCAGCGGCGAGCGAGAAGACTGAAATTACCCCGCACCCGCAACCCCACCAACCAGCCCACCATGCAAAACTCCGCGCAAAAAATCATCACCATCACCCTGCAAGACCTGGCCAGCCGTGGCGTCTGCATTAAAACCAACCTGCCCGCCCCGCAAGTCGGCCGCGCACTCACCCCCGCCGAGTCGCTGGCCCTCACCGTCGTGCAGGCTTGCGGTTTTACCGGCAACACCATCAGCTACGGCCAGCCGCTGGCCACCGCGGAGCCCGCACCATGAGCCGCCCCCACATCATCGGCCTGTGCGGCTTCGCTGGCGCAGGCAAAGACACCGTGGCCGACGTACTGGTCAAGCACTGCGGTTTTCAAAAGCTGGCGTTTGCAGATGCGCTGCGCGCCGAGGTGGCCAATGGTTTTAACGTCAGCCTCAACCTGTTGACAGAGCGCGCCAAAAAAGAAATCTCAACCACGGCGCTCGCCCTTCATCTCGCGCCCACTGAATTTTTGGGCCAAATCATGCTTACTCGGTTAAGTCAATGCTCCACGTTCGAGGTGACGCCGTTCTTTTTCGACTACCGCTGCGCACGCAGCCCGCGCCAAATTCTCCAATGGTGGGGCACAGAATACCGCCGCAGGCAAGACCCCGACTATTGGGTCAAACAGCTCACCGCCCGCCTCAGCTACGCCATCCAGGCCGGCGGCCAGCGCTTCGTCGTCACCGACTGCCGCTTCGCCAACGAAGCCGCCGGCCTGCGCGCCATGGGCGGCGTGCTGTGGCAAGTGCAGCGCCCCGGCATCAGCGCCGCCACCACGCCCGAAGGCACCCACGTCAGCGCCACCGACGGCACTGAGTTCGCGCCCGACGCCACCATAGTCAACCACATGGGTTTGCACGAGCTCAAAGAAATCACCCTGCAAGCCTGGTGGGCCCGCGAGGCCAACCTGCCCGGCCTGACGGTCGAGCTGCCGCAATGAGCGCCGCCGAGCACACCGCCCTCGCGCCAGCCGTGCAGGACGACGACGACCTGGACGCGCCCGACAGCTTTGCGCGCCCCAGCATCCAGCGCACCGTGCCCGCCGCCAGCGCGCCCCGGCACCAGGCCGACGCCGGCAACTGGCGCAATCAAGCCTGGTGTTTTGGCGCCACGCCATTGACCGACCAGCTTGCCCAGACAGATCCACCCGAATCACCCGCGCAGCCCATCAACCCGCCCACTGCGCACAACCTGCCACCACCGGAGCCCACCATGCCAACCCAACAAGACAACACCGTCAGCGACCGATTCAAAGCCTGCAGCACGCTAGCCGCGAGCGGCCCCATGTCCACAGCCGAGCTGGCGCGGCTCACCGGCATCGCCTCTGGCGTTCTGAGCAAAGCCGCCTACGCCTGGCGCGTCAAAGGCCTGATTGATCGGCAGAAAGACGGCCGGCTCGCCATCACCGACGCCGGCCGCGCCTACGTCAACGGCGACACACCCAGTGCAGACACCGGGCTGGGCCAGATGTTCAAAGAACGCACCGCCAAAAAGCGGGGCCAAGCTGCGCGCGTTGCCGCAGCAGGCATCGAGCCGGATGCAGAAGCCGCCGAGGCCGAGGAACCTGCCGAGCCGGACGGCCAAGCCGAGGCCATCGGCATCACCACCTGGGCCGACAACACCTACACCCTGACCGTCGGCGAGCAGCACGTTTCCCTCAGCGCGGCCGACATCCGCGCGCTGCGCTCGCTCCTTCAATCGCCGTCGTTTTAATCCACCCAGCCACTCGTTCACCCACCGGAGCCACCATGCCCAAAGTCAAACACCCGCTAAACATCTTGCCAGCCAGCGCTGAAACCCACACACAAGACACACCGCCAGCGGCCGAGCCGCCAGCCACCTACACCACCACCCTGCGCCCCGCGCAAATTGCGCCCAGCCGCACCAACCCCCGCAAAACCTTCAACGCCGCGGCCCTGGCCGAGCTGGCCGCCAGCCTGCAGCAAAACGGCCAGGTGCAGGCCGCGCTGGTGCGCCCGCTACCCGCCAGCCGCCTGCAAGACACCTTTGAAGACCGCCAGCCCGGCGACCCGCTGCCCGAATACGAACTGGTAGTGGGCGAGCGGCGCTGGCGGGCCGCCCGCAGCGTTGGCATGCCCCTGCGCGTAGAGGTGCGTGCCCTGACCGACCTGGAGGTGCTGCGCATTCAGATTATTGAGAATTTGCACCGTGAAGACGTGCACCCCATGGAAGAGGCCGAGGGCTACGACCAGCTGCTGCACCACAGCGCGGAGGGCATCAGCATTGAGCAACTGGCTGCCGAAATCGGCAAAAGCCGCGCCTACGTTTATGCCCGCATGAAGCTCACCGCCCTGTGCAAAGAAGCGCGCGACGCCTTCTACGGCGGCGCATTTGACGCCAGCGTGGCCCTGCTGATCGCCCGCCTCGGCCATGCCGACCTGCAGGTCAAGGCCGTCGAAGACATTGCCAAACAAGCCAAGGCCCTGGGCATGCCCGCCAGCTACCGCAGCATCCGCGACGTGCTGGCCAAGCGCTACCACCTGGCGCTGGCCGACGCGTACTTCAACCCCGCCGACGCCACCCTGTGCCCCACCGCCGGCGCCTGCACCACCTGCCCCAAACGCACCGGCAACGAGCCCGAGCTGTTTGCAGATGTTGAAGCCAAAGACACCTGCACCGACCCCGACTGCTTTGGCCGCAAACGCACCCTGGCCGTGGCCCAGACCATTGCCCAAGCCCGCAGCAAGGGCCAGCGCGTGATCGAGGGCGAGGAAGCTGCAGGCCTGTGCAACAAATACACCGGCTATCTCCAAGGCCACACCCCGATCAACGACCACGCGTGCCAAGACCCCGACGGCATCGAGTACACCTACGCCGACCTGCTGCTCAAGCAAGGCAAGAAGGCACCCAAACCCGCCCTCTTTATCAACCCCCACAAGCCCGACAGCCTGCCCACCGAAGCCATCACCGACGCCGAGGCCGACATGCTGCTGGCCCGCTACGCCACCAAGCCCGGCACCCCGCCCAAAAATGAAACGCCCGCTGCAGCACGCCAGCGCCAGCAGCAGGCAGACCAGGCGGCGGCGCATCTGCAGCGCCAGGTCGATAAACAAACCGAAGAAGAGCTGATCGCCGCAATAGCCACCAAAGTCGACCAGCCGCGCACCCATCAAGACCTGATACTAATGGTCGTTGCCATGTGCGCACAAGACTTCGACGACGCCATTGCGGCCGCGTGCGGCGTCGGCCTGGAGGCGGTTGACGATATGCAAGACGCGGCAGACTGCGAGGGTGCCTGCATCGACGCCATGCAGGCCATGACAGGCCCGCAGCTGGCCGCCACCGCCATGCGGGTTGCGCTGTACACACAGCAGCAATACATCGCCAGCAACACGGCGCTGCACCTGGCCGCCCGCAGCCACGGCATAGACCCCGACACCATCCGCCTGCAAGTCGAGGCCCGCCTGGCCAAGCAAGCCAACGACGCCGCCGGCGCGGCAGATGCTGACCCAGATGGCGACTCGGGTGAAACCACGCTCGTCAACGTCCGCGCAGGCTGCGCGCTTCACGGTTAAACCATGCCCCGCCGCAAACCCACCCAGCGCCAGCACCCCCAGCACCCCCAGCGCACCTACACGCTGGTGCACGAACTGCTGGCCCACCCCACCCGCCCCATACCCGAGCCCAAGCGCCTGCACCAGCTCACTGTCATGTGGCAGGCCTTGCGCTCCATTGAAACCGAGCCCACCCCCACCCGCAGCGACTGGCGGGTGGTAAGCGACGCCGTCAACCTGCTCGAAACCCTGGTCGGCATGGGCGAGGTAACCGACGCCAGCGGCCTGCTACCCGACGCCGTAGAAGCGCTGGCCAGCGCCGCCCGACGCCATTTGCAAACCCAGGCCAGCATCCGCCTAAGCGGCGCCGGCATCCACGCCGTGCGCGCCGTCCTTGAAGACTACGCCTGCGCCCTCACCGCGCTGCCCGAGCGCACCCTGGTACGCTGCCACCGCCTCACCGAGCTGCGCATTGCCAACATACTCGCAGGCAAAGGGCAGGCGCACGATATTGAGGTGGTGGACCTGTAGCTATGCTCACCGCCGAACAAGCCGCCGCCCAGCTTGGGTTGAGCCCGCGCAAAATGTACGATCTGGCCGCCCGTGGCGAGCTGGCTTGCTACCGTTTTGGAAGCGCGTTACGATTCGCCGAGTCCGACCTATTGGAGTACCAGCAGCAATGTCGATTACCCGCCACGCCAAAACCGGCCGCTGGCTCTACCAGTTTGACCGTATCGTCGCCGGGCAGCGCGTCCGCGCTAACAAGCTACTTCCGCAAGGCTGGATGCGCCCCCAAGCCCAAGAGTTTGACCGCATCGAAACCGCGCGGCTCTATGCCCTTGCAACTGGTGTCGACCGCGCCCAGCCGCTAATCGAAGACGCCGTGCTGTTGTACCTGCAGCAGCACGCCCCCGCACTCAAAAGCCACAAAGACATCCAGGGTAGCCTGGCCCTGCTGCACCCGTACTATGCGGGCAAGCCCATCACGGCGCTGCCCGAAATAGCCCGCACCTTTGCCACAGAACAGGCGCTCACGCTGTCACCCGCAACGGTGCGCAACCGCCTGGCCTACCTGCGCGCCGCCTGCCGCTGGGCCTGGAAAACCCACAATATGGCCGAGCACGACCCAGCCGAGCGCATGGTGCTGCCCAAGGTGCGCAACGCCCGCCACCTGTACTTCGACCGCCGCGCCATGCTCACCATCGCCCGCGCCATGCCAAACCACACAAGCCGCGCCGCCTTTCGTATTGGGTTTTACAGCGGAATGCGGCTGGCCGAGATTCTGCGCGCCCGCATCATGCACAACAGCCAGGGCCTGTTTCTGGCGCTGGCCGACAGCAAAAATGGGGAGGTTCGGCTGGTGCCGGTGCACCCCCGCATCGCGCACCTGCTGCGCCGGCCAGCCACGCGGCTGCGCCTGCCGCGAGACAGCATGGGCCGCCAGCTCAGTGCCGACAAAACCGGCCTGGCCATCACCTGGCCCCTGCACATCCACGCCAGCACCGTCAGCCACCACGCCAAAACCGCCATGCTGGCCGTCGGTCTGGGCCAATATCGCCTGCACGACGGCCGCCACAGCGCCGCCAGCGAAATGATTAACGCCGGCATTGACCTCTACACCGTGGGCGGCGTGCTCGGCCACAAAAGCGCCGCCAGCACGCAGCGTTACGCGCACCTGGCCACCGCAAAACTCAGCGCTGCCGTAGCAACTATTGGCAAAAATCCCCAAACCCGCCCCACCGCAAAAGCCGCCTGACACCATGATTTGCTATAGCCTTAATAGCAAAAAAGCCCCGTAACCATTGGGCTACGGGGCTTGAATGACTGGTAGGACGTACAAGATTCGAACTTGTGACCAACGGATTAAAAGTCCGCTGCTCTACCAACTGAGCTAACGTCCCA
>JAKFVA010000042.1 GCA_021732385.1 Burkholderiales bacterium
GCTTGCTGGTGTCGGCCTACACACTGGCAGCGGCAGTTTCTGGCGTGCTGGCCTCTACCTACATTGACCGCTTTGGCCGCAAAAAGTTGCTGCTCACTTTGTATGTGCTGTTTGCCCTGGCTACATTGGCGTGCGCGCTGGCCCCCAGCTATTCGGCCCTGATGGCAGCCCGGCTGGCCTGCGGTGTGTTTGGCGGGGTGCTGTCGGGCCTAACGCAAACCATTGTGGCTGACGTTATTCCGTTCGAGCGACGCGGCCGCGCCATGGGCGTGGTGATGACGGCGTTTTCCGTGTCCACCGTGGCCGGCGTGCCACTGGGGTTGTTTTTGTCAACCCACTTGAATTGGCATGCGCCGTTTTTTGGCATTGCGCTGGTAAGCGTTTTGCTGGCGCTCATGGCCGCGTTTACCTTGCCACGGCTAGACGCACATTTGCAGCAGGCCAACCGGCCCTCGCCGCTGGGCGGTGTCTGGCAGGTGCTTAGTGAGCCCAACCACCTGCGGGCTTTCGCCGTATCGGCACTGCTGGTGTCAAGCGGCTTTACGGTGATTCCCTTCATCACCATTGCCATGCAGGCCAATGCAGGCCTGACACCCGACCAAATTCCTTACATTTACTTGTGCGGGGGTGCGGTTACGCTGTTTTCTGCGCGCTACTTTGGCCGCCTGGCCGACCGCCGTGGCAAGCTTTATGTCTTTCGGCTGCTGGTGCTGGCGGCCAGCCTGCCCCTGCTGGCCATTACGCTTTTGAAAAACCAGCCGCTTTGGGCCGTGCTGCCAATGACCACGCTGTTTTTCATGCTCATGGGCGGGCGCATGGTGCCAGGCATGGCCTTGCTCTCGGCTACGGCCAACCCGCGTCTGCGCGGCACGTTTATGACGCTCAACACCAGCGTGCAGTCGGCTAGCATGGGGCTTGCGGCTTTGGCGGGTGGTTTTATAGTTTCGCGCAATGCCCAGGGCCAGTTGCAGCATTACTGGCTGGCGGCTTTGCTAGGCATTGCCGCCAGCCTGGCGGCGGCGTGGCTGGCGGGCAAGCTCAAACTGCATGGCCAGGCACCCGCCGAGGTGCCGGGCTTTGCGCCCTGAGCCTGCGGCCAGCCCGGGCCTATATCCTCTGCACCAGCAGGCCTGGGATTGGCCAGGGCAACAAAAAAGGCAGCCAAACAGGGCTTGCATTTGCCCGCGGGCAGGCGCATAGTGAAAGCGAACGAGGTGTCTTGTTCAGGCGGCCCCACCACCTGAGGCCGTTTTATCAACCCGCATGAGGAGACTGTGTATGAATTTGACGATCAGCGGCCATCATCTGGATGTCACGCCTGCTTTGCGCGACTACGTCACTTCCAAGCTCGACCGTATCAACCGGCACTTTGACCAGGTGGTGGATGTCAAGGTGCTGCTCAGTGTAGAAAAACAGCGTGAGAAAGACCGGCGTCAGCGCGCGGAGTGCAACATCCATGTCAAGGGCTCCGACTTGTTTGCCGAAAGCGCCCATGCCGACTTGTATGCCGCGGTGGACGATCTGGTGGACAAAATGGACCGCCAGGTTGGCCGCTATAAAACCCGTTTGCAGGAGCACCACCATGCCGCCGCCAAGCGGCTGATGTGAGCCCGCTGGCCCGTGCCAACCAAGCCGCCTCCAAAGGCGGCTTTTTTATGCCCAATGGCGTTGTAGGCCCGCAGCGACAGCTAGGATTGCAACAAATTTTCACAAGTGCATAATCCGCACTTCCACCATGAATCGACTCACGTCCATCCTGCCGGCCACGCAAGTGCTGGTGAGCGTAGAAGCTACCAGCAAGAAGCGGGCTTTTGAAGAGGCGGGCCTGCTGTTTGAGAACTTGCACGGCTTGTCGCGCGCGCTGGTGACCGACAGCCTGTTTGCCCGCGAGCGCCTGGGCTCAACCGGCCTGGGTCACGGCGTGGCCATACCGCATGGCCGCATCAAGGGCCTGAAGACGCCGATGGCGGCGGTGTTTCAGTTGGCCGAGCAAATTGGCTTTGACGCACCGGATGAAATGCCCGTGGGTTTGCTGATATTCTTGCTGGTGCCCGAGGCGGCCACCCACAAACACCTGGAAATCCTCTCGGAAATTGCCGAGCTGCTGAGCGATGCGCCGCTGCGGGAAAAAATCAAAAGCAGCGCCAACGCCCAAGAGTTGCATCAAATGATTGCCACCTGGCAATCGGTGCAGCCAGCCTAGCGCATGCTTTTTTGCCAGTCCATTTTTTGTTTGCGCGCCAAGCTGCTGCGCATTTAACCGGCACCCGAACTCTTGAAGCCCACCGTCATCAGCGCCGATGTCCTGTTTGAGGAATTCCGCGGTGTGCTGAAGTGGCAATGGGTGGCGGGTCTGGGCGCATCGGAGCGCCGCTTTGACGAGGTGGCAGTGCGCGCGGCCCGCTCGGGCGCCGATTTGGTGGGCTACCTGAACTACATCCACCCCTACCGCGTACAGATTCTGGGCGAGCGCGAGATTGCCTACCTCAACAACGAAACCCCTGACGATTGCGCGCGCCGCATTGCCCGGATCGTGACGCTGGAGCCGCCGGTGCTGGTGTTGGCCGACGGACAAACCCCGCCCGACGCGCTGCTGTCGATGTGCGAGCGTGCGCAAATCCCGATGTTTGCCACGCAGGAGTCATCGGCTTTTGTCATCGATGTGCTGCGCGCTTACTTGTCCAAGCACTTTGCCGACCGCACGTCGATGCATGGCGTGTTCATGGATATCTTGGGCCTGGGTGTTTTGATTACCGGTGAATCCGGGTTGGGCAAGAGCGAGCTTGGCTTGGAGCTGATCTCGCGTGGCAACGGCCTGGTGGCCGACGATGCAGTGGATTTTTTTCGCATCAACCAGACCACCGTCGAGGGCCGTTGCCCCGATTTGCTGCAAAACCTGCTGGAGGTGCGCGGTATCGGCCTGCTGGACATTCGTGCCATTTTTGGCGAGACCGCAGTGCGCCGCAAGATGCGGCTCAAGCTGATTGTTCACTTGGTGCGCAGCGACACCCTGGAGCGCGACTACGAGCGCATGCCCTACGAGCCCTTGAATCAGGACGTTTTGGGTGTGCCGGTGCGCAAAGCGGTGATTCAGGTGGTGGCCGGGCGCAATATTGCGGTGCTGGTGGAGGCGGCGGTGCGCAACACAATCTTGCAGTTGCGCGGCATTGACACCTACCAGGAGTTTGTTTTGCGCCACCGCAGGGCGATGGCTGACCTGTCCAACCGCTGATCAGCCGGGGCCGTGGTGACGGCTGAAAGTGCCGCGCCTGGGGCAGGCGGATTTTTGGCAGTGGGCATACAGGCTAAGTGCGTGGTCGGCAATCACAAAGCCGCGCTCTTGCGCCACCGCTTGCTGGCGCTGCTCAATCTCGGCGTCAAAAAACTCTTCCACCTGGCCGCAATCGAGGCACACCAGGTGGTCATGGTGCTGGCCTTCATTGAGTTCGTAGACCGCCTTGCCCGCCTCAAAATTACTGCGGTTCAAAATGCCGGCCTGCTCAAACTGGGTCAATACCCGGTAGACGGTGGCCAAGCCAACGTCCGAATGCTCCATCAGCAACACCCGAAAGACATCCTCGGCCGTCATGTGGCGCTGCGTGCCCTTTTGGAAAATCTCCAGAATTTTCAGGCGCGGCAGGGTGGCCTTCAGGCCAGTGCTTTTAAGTTCGTCGCTGTTTGACATGCCGATTTTCCGTTTGAACTACCCACACAGCTACCAGCAAATGCGCTGCAGCCATGCCAGTACAATGAATCCATCATAGCCCGACCGTCTGCCTAGCTACCATGCCCCACATCCGCCACCCCATCGCGCGCGCGCTGTTTTTGCTGCTGGTGTCCTGTGCCCTGGCTGCTTGTGGCAGCCTGGACGTGAGCCGCAACATTGCCGGCATCGTCACGCCCTACAGGCTGGAAATTTTGCAAGGCAATTTTATTTCCAAAGAGCAGGTCGAGGTGCTGAAAAAAGGTATGAGCCGCGCGCAAGTGGTTGACACGTTGGGCACGCCGCTGGTGGCCAGTGTTTTCCACCTTGACCGCTGGGATTACGTGTTTGTTTTCAGGGGCCAGAAATCCGAGCCCCAGTCGCGCAAGCTGACAGTGTTCTTTAGCAACAATCAGCTTGATCGCTTTGAGGGCGATGCCATGCCCAGTGAGGCCGAATTTGTGGCCAAGCTGGATTCGGGCCGCAGCCTGGGCAAGGTGCCGCAACTGCAAGCCACGCCCGAGGCGCTGGACAAGTTCAGTGCAGCAGCGGCGCGCAAGTCGGCTGCCGCTGCCACTGCACCCGCAGCAGTACCAACGCCTGCCGCCGCTGCCAGTTATCCCCCGCTTGAGCTGCCTGCCCGCTAGGCTGGCTTACTGCTTTGGCCGTCATGTCGACAGCAGCCAACCCCAGCACGCCTTTGCGCCACGCCGTGGCGGTAGCGGGCGCCGGTGGCCGCATGGGCCAGATGCTGGTGCAGGCCGTGCTGGACGATGCGGCTTGCGAACTGGTTGCTGCGCTCGACGTAGCTAGCAGCAGTGCCCTTGGCCAAGATTGTGCCGCCCCGCTGGGCCGTGTTAGCGGTGTCACCATCAGCGCCGATTTGCCCGTGGCACTCAAGCCGGCCCAGGTATTGATTGATTTCACCCGCCCCGAGGGTACGCTGGCGCACTTGCGCGTTTGTCGGGCGTTGGGCTGCAAGCTGGTGATTGGTACCACCGGTTTTAGCGATGCGCAAAAAGCTGAAATTGCCGAAGCAGCAAAAGACATTGCCATCGTGATGGCGCCCAATATGAGTGTGGGTGTTAACGTCACGCTCAAGCTGCTGGCGCTGGCGGCCAAAGCGCTCAACACCGGCTACGACATTGAAATTATTGAAGCGCACCACCGCCACAAGGTCGATGCACCCTCGGGCACAGCCCTGAAAATGGGCGAAGTCATCGCCTCTGCCCTGGGGCGCGATTTGAAAGACTGCGCGGTTTATGCGCGTGAGGGCGTAACCGGCGAACGCGACCCGTCAAGCATTGGCTTTGCCACCATCCGCGGCGGTGACATTGTGGGCGACCACACCGTGCTGTTTGCCGGTACGGGCGAGCGCATCGAAATCAGCCACAAGTCGTCCAGCCGCGCCACGTATGCACAAGGCAGCTTGCGCTCCGTGCATTTTTTAGCCACGCAGCCGCGTGGCCTGTTCAATATGGCCGATGTGCTGGGGTTGCGGTGAGCCTGCTGGCCGTGTTAGCGCAGGGCGACGCCGTCAGCCGGGCGGTGGCCGGCTTGCTGCTTGTGATGTCAGTGGCCAGTTGGGTTGTCATACTGGTCAAGGCTTGGTTGCTTAGCCGCGCCACTGGTGATTTGGCGCGCGCAACAGCCGCCTTTTGGCAGTCGGCTTCCATAGAAGAGGCCGCACAAAAAATCCCTGTGTTTGACCGCCAGGCCTTGCTGCTGCCATTGGTGCAGGCGGCGCAGCAGGTGCAAAAAAATCGCTTGCTTGACGCGGTTGTTGCCAGCACTCTGGCGCATGCTGCCGATTTGCCGCAACAGCTTACGCGGCTTTTGCGCGATGCCTTGCACCAAATTTTGCGCAAGCTGCAATTTGGTCAGATATTGCTGGCCACAGTGGGCGCAATTGCGCCGTTTGTGGGCTTGCTTGGCACGGTTTGGGGCATTTATCAGGCGCTGGCCGATATTGCCAGTGCCGGTCAAATCACCATCGACCAGATTGCCGGCCCGGTCGGCGAGGCGCTCATCATGACGGCGGCTGGTTTGGCCGTGGCCATTCCGGCGGTGCTGGCGTTCAACGTCTATGGCCGCATGATTGGCCGCATCGAGGCCGACTTGGAAGGCTTTGCCCGCGACCTGCGCGACTTGGTTGCTGCGCCATGAGTTTTGGCCGTCTTGAACGCCACACGGGCCATGCGCCGATGAGCGACATCAACATGACGCCGCTAATTGACGTAATGCTGGTGCTGCTTGTGATTTTCATGATCACCGCGCCGTTGCTGACCAGCGGTATCAAGCTGGAACTGCCCAAAACCGATGCGCCCAACGCGCAGGCGCCAGCGGCATCCGTCACGCTAGCGCTCAACCGTGACGGCCAGGTGTTCCTGAGCGACCAGCCGGTGTCTTTGTCCGATCTGTCTCGCGCATTGGCCAGCACCGCCAGCCGTAACCCAGAGA
The DNA here is from genome assembly GCA_021732385.1 of Burkholderiales bacterium. Taxonomy (GTDB): domain Bacteria; phylum Pseudomonadota; class Gammaproteobacteria; order Burkholderiales; family Burkholderiaceae_C; genus JAKFVA01. The sequence goes on from JAKFVA010000042.1 coordinate 6,164, forward strand.
CCGAAGTGCAGCTGCGTGCCGACCAGTCCGTACCCTATGGCCGTGTGGTCGAGCTGATGGAGGCGGTGCAAAAAGCCGGCCTCAACCGCATCGGTTTTGTTACCGAACCTACACCTTCCGGCCCAACGCCCGACACACGCTGAGGCAGCGCGCCCTTTCTGTTTGTTACCCTAGACGCATGCAAGACAAGTACCACCCGGCCCAAGTAGAAACCGCCGCGCAAGCCCACTGGAGCAGCATCGACGCTTACCGCGTGCGCGAGGGCGCACTCAACGCCGCAGGCCAGCCCAAGCCCAAGTTCTATGCCTGCTCCATGCTGCCCTACCCCAGCGGCAAGCTGCACATGGGCCATGTACGCAACTACACCATCAACGACATGCTCACGCGCCATCTGCGCATGAAGGGCTTCAATGTGTTGATGCCAATGGGCTGGGACGCTTTTGGCCTGCCAGCCGAAAACGCCGCCCTGAAAAACGGCGTGCCACCTGCGCAGTGGACTTACAGCAACATTGCCTACATGAAGAAGCAGATGCAGGCCATAGGCTTGGCCATCGACTGGAGTCGCGAGATCGCCACCTGCGACGCCAGCTATTACAAGTGGAACCAGTGGCTGTTCTTGAAGATGCTCGAAAAAGGCATTGCTTACCGCAAAACCCAGGTTGTCAACTGGGATCCAGTGGACCAGACCGTGCTGGCCAATGAACAGGTGATTGATGGCAAAGGCTGGCGCACTGGCGCCGTGGTGGAAAAGCGCGAGATTCCGGGCTATTACCTGAAGATTACGGATTACGCCGAAGAGTTGTTGTCGGCGGTGAGCAACCCGCAAGACGCCAACTATTTGGGCGGTTGGCCCGAGCGCGTGCGCCTGATGCAAGAAAACTGGATTGGCAAGAGCGAAGGCGTGCGCTTTGCCTTCAGCCATAGCATCCGTGACGTACAAGGCGCGCTGATCGGTGACGGCCGCATGTACGTCTTCACCACCCGTGCGGACACCATCATGGGCGTCACGTTTTGCGCGGTGGCACCCGAGCACCCGCTGGCCTTGCATGCGGCGCAATCCAGGCCAAAGCTTGCTGCTTTCATTGAAGAATGCAAGGCGGGCGGCACCACAGAAGCCGAGCTGGCAGTCCGGGAAAAAGTCGGCATGAATACCGGCCTGCAAGTGCAGCACCCCCTCAGCAACCAGCCGGTAGATGTGTGGGTTGGCAACTACGTGCTCATGGGCTATGGAGATGGCGCGGTGATGGGTGTGCCAGCGCATGATGAACGCGATTTTGCGTTTGCCAAAAAATACGGCCTTGCTATACAGCCCGTGACCGCCGTACCAGGCGTGGAATTCACCGCAGACGCCTGGCAAGACAGTTACGCCGAAAAGCAGCGTGGCGTTGCTGTGAATTCCGGCAAGTACGACGGCTTGTCCTTCCAGGCCTGCGTGAATGCGGTGGCCGCCGACCTGGTCGCTCTGGGTCTGGGCGAGAAAAAAACCACGTGGCGTTTGCGTGATTGGGGCGTGAGCCGCCAGCGCTACTGGGGCACACCAATTCCCATCATCCATTGCCCCGAGCACGGCGCGGTACCTGTGCCGGAAAAAGATTTGCCAGTGGTCTTGCCGCAAGACTGCGTGCCTGATGGTTCGGGTAATCCGCTGCACAAACACCAAGGTTTTCATGCGGGCGTCGTTTGTCCCCAATGTGGCAAGCCCGCGCGGCGCGAGACCGACACCATGGACACCTTTGTCGATTCGTCCTGGTACTACATGCGCTACTGCGACCCAAGCAACAGCGAAAAAATGGTGGCTGAAGGCGCTGACTACTGGATGCCCATGAACCAGTACATCGGCGGCATTGAGCATGCCATCTTGCACCTGCTTTATGCGCGTTTTTGGACCAAAGTAATGCGCGACTTGAAGCTTATCAAGGCCAACGAGCCGTTCACACAGCTGCTAACACAGGGCATGGTGCTCAACCACATCTATTCACGCAAGGGCGAGCGCGGTGGCATCGAGTATTTTTGGCCACACGAGGTGCAAGACCAGCACGACGCCAGCGGCAAAGTCACCAGTGCACTGCTGAAATCAGCCAAGGGCGACTTGCCCGCCGGTACGCCGATTGCCTACGAAGGCGTGGGCACCATGAGCAAGAGCAAAAACAACGGCGTGGACCCGCAAGACCTGATTGAGAAGTATGGCGCTGACACGGCCCGTCTGTACACCATGTTCACTGCACCGCCTGAGGCCACGCTCGAGTGGAACGACGCGGCAGTGGAGGGCTCAAGCCGCTTCCTCAAGCGTGTATGGGATTTCGCGTCGCAAGAACGCTCGGCAATTGCGTTAGGAATGCAATTCGTGCCGCAACTCGGCGAGATCTCGACTCCTGAACTCAAGGCCTCGCGCCGTGAGGTGCACCTGATCCTGAAACAGGCCTCTTATGACTACGATCGCATGCAATACAACACGGTGGTCTCGGCGTGCATGAAGTTGTTAAAAGCGATTGAAACCTTGCCCAGGGGTGGGCAAGATACCAGTCCCGCTGCACACCCACCTGAATCAGATGGAATTGCATTGCATGGTGCTGCCCTCGCGGAAGCATTCAGCATTCTGTTGCGCCTGCTCTACCCAGTTTGTCCGCACATAGCGCAAGGCCTATGGACGGCCTTGGCGTATGAGAACAACTTGGGGAGTCTGCTCGACGCGCCCTGGCCGCTGGTTGATGAATCGGCCTTGGTGCAAGACGAAATTGAGCTTATGCTGCAAGTCAACGGCAAGCTGCGTGGAGCGATTCGCGTAGCGGCCAATGCCGCGCGTGAGCAGATTGAAGCGGCGGCGTTGGCCAGCGATTTTTTTGTTAAACAGGCCCAGGGTGCCGTACCCAAAAAAGTGGTGGTCGTGCCGGGCCGCCTGGTGAATGTGGTGATCTGATGCAACAACGTCGACACATGATGGGGATGGTGGGACTGACTGCTGTGGCCGCTGTTTTGCCGGGCTGCGGCTTTCAGTTGCGTGGTACGCCCAACTTTGCCTTCGATAGCATCCACATCGTGCTGCCAACCCAATCCACGGCCTTGGGTGCCGAGCTCAAGCGCCGCCTCCAGCTCAACAGCCAGCTGCAGGTGCTGGATGACCCCACTTTGGTAGCGCGGGCGCAAGTGGTGCTGGAAATCTTGTCGGAGCAGCGCGAAAAAGTCGTGGTGGCGCTCAATGCAGTAGGCCAAGTGCGCGAATTCCAATTACGCACACGTTTGCGCTTCAGGCTGCGCAACCAGCGCGGTACCGAGCTGATTGCCGATACCGAAATCCTGCTGCAACGCGACATCAGCTTTAACGAAACGCTGGTGCTGGCCAAAGAGGCTGAAGAAAACCTGCTCTACCGTGATATGCAGACTGACATTGCGCAGCAGCTGGTGCGCCGCCTGGCGGCGCTTAAAGACATTCGCTAGCACAAAGCTGCCTGCACCATGCAACTGGCACCAACCCAGCTTAGCGCTCACCTGAACAGCCCGGCCAAAGGCTTGCGGGCGCTGTATGTCTTGCATGGCAACGAGCCCTTGCTGGCGCAGGAGGCGGCAGACCAGATTCGTGCGACGGCAAGGCAGCAGGGCTTTGACCAGCGCAGCAGCTTCACCGTGGCTGGCGCGCATTTCGACTGGGGGGAAGTGCTCGCCGCCACCAGCTCGCCGGGCCTGTTTGCCCAGCGGCAAATTGTGGAGCTGCATATTCCCTCGGGCAAACCCGGCAAGGACGGCAGCGTTGCTTTGCAGCAATTGGCCGCGCAATGCCAGGCGCTTGCTGAACAGGGCAACAGCGATACCCTGGTGCTTGTGACGCTGCCCCGGCTGGACAAGGCCACCAAAACTACCGCTTGGTTTGGGGCATTGGAGCAAAGTGGCGTGCTGCTGTCGATTGAGCCGGTCGAGCGGCAGGCCTTGCCGCAATGGATTGCCCAGCGTCTGCGCAGCCAAAGTCAGTGCGTGGAGGGCGGCGAGGCGGGGCAACAAACCCTGCAATTTTTTGCTGACCGCGTAGAAGGCAACTTGTTGGCGGCGCATCAGGAAATCTGCAAACTCGCGTTGCTGTACCCGGCCGATGAGGCAGTCTCAGGCGCAATACCGGTGGCCAGCTTGCGGGTTTTGAGCTTGGCGCAAATCCAGGCAGCTGTGATGAACGTGGCGCGCTACGATGTGTTCAAGCTAAGCGAGGCCGTGCTCTCCGGCCAGCCGCTGCGCGTAACCCGAATGCTTGACGGCCTGCGCGCCGAGGGCGAGGCCGAGGTACTTGTGCACTGGGCGCTGGCCGAAGACATCGTAGCGCTCAAACGGGTAAAGGACGCCGTGCTGAACGGCCGTCCACTGCCGCTGGCCATGCGCGAGCAACGTATCTGGGGTGTACGCGAACGTCTGTTCGAGCGGCTGTTGCCGCGCCTGTCGCCTGGCAGCCTGGCCACGCTTGTGCAGGCGGCGCACCAGGTGGATGGGATCGTCAAAGGCTTACCCGCAACTGGCTGGCCCAGCAATGGCTGGCAGGCGTTGCACCGGCTGGCCATGCTCTTGTGTGCCCAGTGCATGCCCATTGCCAGCGGCAAGCCCGCAGCGCGCCCGGCACACGCCTGAACTGCGCCAAACACGCACGTGTCGGGGTATTGGACAAGACCCCATAAAATCAGGCAATGCAAGCCCAATCCATCAGCGACCTCATGCAAACCCTGGGTTTGCAAGCAAAAAAAGCCTCGGCACATATGGCGTGCGCGGGTGCTGCTACTAAAAATAGAGCATTACGCCATCTGGCGCAATTGCTGCGTGACAACGCCCCGGCTTTGCAGGCGGCCAATGCCATCGATCTGGCCCGCGCCAGCAGCGCGGATTTGAGTGCGCCACTCATGGGCCGCTTGCAGCTTGGCTTGCAAGACATTGAAACGGTGGCGCTGGGCTGTGAGCAGCTGGCCGCCATGCCTGATGTGATTGGTGCGGTCTCTGGCCTGCGTCAGCAGCCCAGTGGTATTCACGTGGGCCAGATGCGCGTGCCAATTGGCGTCTTCGGCATGATTTATGAGAGTCGTCCCAATGTCACGATTGAAGCGGCCAGTTTGTCCATCAAAAGCGGCAACGCCTGCATTCTGCGCGGCGGTTCCGAGGCAATTGAGTCCAACCGCGCCCTGGCTGCCTTGGTGCAGCAGGCGCTCTTGTATGCCGGGTTGCCGCCCGACGCAGTGCAACTGGTGCCCACCACCGACCGCGAGGCTGTGGGCCATTTGATCGCCATGCCGCAATTTGTTGATGTCATTATTCCGCGCGGCGGCAAGAGCCTGATTGCGCGTATCAGCGCCGAGGCCAAGGTGCCCGTCATCAAGCACCTGGACGGCAACTGCCATGTGTACGTGGACGACCCCTGCGATTTGGCCATGGCCGTGCGCATTGCCGACAACGCCAAGACGCAAAAGTACAGCCCCTGCAATGCTGCCGAGGGGCTGCTCGTCGCGCGTGGTGTAGCTGCTGCGTTTTTGCCGCAAATTGCTGCCATATACGCTGCCAAGGGTGTCGAGATGCGCTGCGATGAGGTGGCCGCTGGTCTGCTGCAAACACACGCAGCAATTAAGTCAGTCGCAAAAATTACCCAGGCCAGTGAGCAGGACTGGTACGAGGAATACCTGGCGCCCATCATCAGCATCAAAGTGGTGGCGGGCCTTGATGAGGCGATTGCGCACATTAACCAGTATTCCAGCCACCATACCGATGCCATCGTCACCAGCCAGCACATGCATGCCCAGCGCTTTTTGCGCGAAGTCGATTCGGCCAGCGTCATGGTCAATGCCAGCACCCGCTTTGCCGATGGCTTTGAATACGGCCTGGGTGCTGAAATCGGCATCTCCACCGATAAATTCCACGCGCGCGGCCCAGTCGGCATCGAGGGGCTGACCTGCCAGAAGTGGGTGGTGCTGGGTCAGGGCGAACTGCGCGGCGCGACCGAACAGGGAGTGGACGCATGAGTACGCTTGATGTATTGAAGCTGGCCACGCCTGATTTCTGGGCCAGCAGCGGCTACCACCTGCTGGAGTCTGCTGCAGACGGCGCGTTGGTTGTCACCGATGACTTCTTGCGCCACCTGCTGCAGCGCCCTGAATTGGCGCCAATTTCACAGTCGTGTGGTGCCGAGATCGCCTTGCACAATCGCCTGCTGGGGCAGCCGCGCAGCGCGGTGGCGGCCGAGGCGCTGAAAAAAATCCAGGATGCCGACGCAGCTGCCAACTACGGTGTTTGGCTGCGCTTTCGCGACCGCTTGTTGGCCGCGCCAAGTTTGCAGGCTGCTTACCTGGCCTTGTTCCAGGGACAGGGTGTGGATGTGCCGCCTGCGCTGGTGCATGAGTTGACGCAAATCCTGTTGCGCCATTTGCTACAGCCCGGCACTGGCGAGGTGGCGCAACCGATGCACGTGAGGGTTGCCGAGATGCTGTTTCGTCCGCAAAAAATTGCCATTCAGGATGACGGCATGGTGATGGCGGCTGACCACGAGACCATTGAGCGCCATGCGGTGTCGGGCGGCTTTGGCAGTATCGGCGAGCTGCTGCAGCAAGGCGGCGTTCCGCTGCGCACGGCCGAGCTCGACGTATTGGGCGACGACAACGCCGAACTGTACTGGCAACGCAATGAGTCTTTTGACTGGGTGATCTGCCTCAATCACGGCCAGGCTGCGCTGGCCGCGTTGTGCCAGGTACTTGAGCGTTGGGTGGCGTACTTTCTGCAAGTTGAAGTGCGAATTGCGCCAGCGCATGAAATCAACGACGCCGACTGGCGCTGGCACGTGGGTCTTGACGCGCAGGCTAGCGCAATTTTGAATGGCCTCTACACCGGCAAGGCAGTGGACGAGACCGGCATGAGCCGCATGTTGTGCCTGTTCAAGCTGGAGTTTGCCAATGCCGCCGATATGCTGGTCGAGGTAGCGGGCAGCCCGGTTTATCTGGCGATGGCCATGGATGAAAACAAGCTGCTCAAGCTCAAGCCACAAAACCTGCTGCTGAACTTGCCGTTGGCGCGCCGCTCTTGAATTGCGCGCTACCGAGCCCCACCTGCCAACACTCCTGCTTTTTACATAGCTCAAAGAAAGTCGCATGGTTCCCCACCTCATCACCGCACTGACCGGCCCAATCAATGAACTCGAGCAGCGCGTGCTGGACTCCATGCCGGCGATTGAGCGCTGGTTCCGGCTGGAGTGGATGGAGCACACACCACCGTTTTACACCGCGGTGGATATTCGCAACGCCGGTTTCAAGCTCGCGCCGGTGGACACCAACCTCTACCCCGGTGGCTGGAATAACCTGACATCCGAAATGCTGCCGCTGGCCGTGCAGGCGGCCATGGCGGCAGTGGAAAAAATCTGCCCCGAGGCGCGCAACCTGCTGGTGATTCCCGAGAACCATACCAGCAACACCTTCTATCTCTCCAGTGTGTTGCAGCTCAAGCGAATCTTTCACATGGCTGGCTTGAATGTGCGAATTGGTTCCATCAGCCCCGACATCAAGCAGCCTACGACGGTCGCCTTGCCCGGTGGCGAGAGTATTACGCTGGAGCCGGTTATCCGCACCAAGAACCGGCTTGGCCTTAAGGGCTTTGACCCGTGCACGATTTTGCTCAACAACGATTTGTCGGCTGGCACGCCTGGCATTTTGGAAGACATTCACGAGCAGTATTTGCTGCCTCCTGTACATGCGGGTTGGTCTGTGCGGCGCAAGAGCCGCCATTTCCAGAGTTATGAAGAAGTGGCAAAACGCTTTGGCAAGGTGCTGGGCGTCGACCCCTGGCTAATCAACCCGATGTTCAACAAATGCGGCGAGCTTGATTTTGCGCAAGACGCTGGCTTGGACTGCCTAACCACCAATGTGGATGCGCTGTTAGCCAAGATCCGCAAGAAGTACAAGGAATACGGCATTAACGAAAAACCGTTTGTGGTGGTCAAGGCGGACAACGGCACCTGCGGCATGGGCATCATGACGGTGCGCGATGTCAAGGAGCTTGACGCACTCAAGCACAAGCCAAAAACCAAAATGGGCAGCGCCCACCACGGCCAGCCCGTTAATGAGGTCATCATCCAAGAAGGCGTGCTGACCAATGAACGCATGAACGATGCGGTGGCCGAACCTGTGGTCTACATGATGGACCGTTATGTGGTGGGTGGCTTTTACCGCGTGCATGCTGACCGTGCTGTAGACGAAAACCTCAATGCACCCGGTTCGCGCTTCGTGCCACTGGCATTTGCCGAGAGTACGCGCTTACCCCGGCCGGGTGTTGCGCCTGGCGCCAGCGCTCCCAATCGCTTTTACATGTATGGTGTGATTGCCCGCTTGGCTATGCTGGCTGCCAGTTACGAGCTGGAAGCCACCGATCCGGATGCCGAGATTTACGATTGAGCATAGGCCCAGGCAGTTGCTGCAACGCAACAAAATACCGGATTTGAGTCACCCGCCTAGAAGGGCCGTCAAACGGCCAGCTTGCAGTGGCGCACAATAGAAAGCCCACAGTTCCCCATTAGATGGGCCCCACGCCCACACACCGTTTTGTCCACCTCCAAATCGTCCGTTGCCGCGCTCACACTGGGCGCTATTGGTGTGGTCTATGGCGACATTGGCACTAGCGTGCTGTATGCCATGAAAGAGGTGTTTGGTTCCGGCCACGTGCCTTTCACGCCTGACAATGTGTATGGCATCTTGTCAATGTTCTTCTGGACGTTGACTGTGATTGTTTCGCTCAAATACGTCAGCCTGGTTCTGCGTGCCGATAACAACGGCGAGGGTGGCCTGATAGCGATGCTGGCCCTGGCCTCCACAGCGGTAAAAGACAAGCCGGGCTTGCGCAGCGTCTTGCTGGGCGTGGGCATTTTCGGCACGGCGCTGTTTTATGGCGATGGCATTATCACGCCGGCCATTTCGGTGCTGTCGGCGGTGGAGGGGCTGGAGGTGGTGGCGCCCGCCTTCAAACCGTATGTCATACCCATTACGCTGGTCATTTTGTTTGGTTTGTTTGCGGTGCAAAAGCGCGGCACCACGGGTTTGGGTAAATTTTTTGGCCCCATCACGCTGTTTTGGTTTGCCGTACTGGCCTTGCTTGGCATAGCGCAAATCATCAACAACCCGGTAATTTTATGGGCGCTCAGCCCGCACTACGCTGTGCGCTTCATGTGGGAGAACCCCGGCACCACCTTCATCATTTTGGGTGCAGTGGTCTTGTGCGTCACTGGTGCCGAGGCGCTTTATGCCGACATGGGCCATTTTGGCAAGCGGCCAATTCGCCTGGCCTGGTTCACCGTGGTTATGCCCGCGCTGACGCTCAATTATTTTGGGCAAGGCGCCTTGCTCTTGCAAACTCCAGCGGCGGTTAAAAACCCTTTTTACCTGATGGCGCCGCAATGGGCCTTGGTGCCACTCCTGTTGCTGGCCACCATGGCCACGGTGATCGCCTCGCAAGCGCTGATTACCGGCGCATTCAGCGTGACCAAGCAGGTCATTCAACTGGGTTACTTGCCGCGTCTGCGCATTGAGCACACCAGCGTGCGCCACACGGGGCAGATCTACATCCCGTTTGTCAACTGGGGCCTGTTTGTGGCGATTGTGTTTGCGGTGATGTTGTTCAAATCATCCAGCAATCTGGCCGCAGCCTACGGCGTGGCGGTATGCACCGATATGCTGATCACCACGGTGCTGACGTTTTATGTCATTCGTTACCGCTGGGGCTATCCACTGGTCTTTTGCCTTGCCGCCACGGGCTGGTTTTTTGTGGTGGACTTCGCGTTTTTTGCGTCCAACTTGCTCAAACTGCCGCAAGGCGGCTGGTTCCCGCTGGTAATAGGGGGCGTAATTTTTGTGCTGATGATGACCTGGAAGCGGGGCCGACAACTGCTCAATGAGAAGATTCGAGACGATGCGCTTGATCTCAAAAGCTTTTTGGAGTCGGTGTTTGCAAGTCCACCCGCGCGAGTCGATGGCACGGCGGTATTTCTATGCGCCGAAGTGGGTGCCGTGCCCAACGCCTTTTTGCACAATCTCAAGCACAACAAGGTGTTGCATGAGCACAATTTGTTTGTCACGGTACGCAACCACGAGGTACCGTGGATCGGCCTGGACAAGCGCGTTGGCATTGAGTCGCTGGGGCACAACTGCTGGCAGGTGGTGGTCAACTTTGGCTTCAAGAACGACCCCGACCTGCCCGAGGCGTTGGAGCAAATCAAGAACCGTGGCTGTGACATGGAGGCCATGAGTACCAGCTATTTTCTGTCGCGTGACACGGTGATCCCGACCATCGGTGGCGGCATGGCCACCTGGCGCGAAAAGCTATTTGCCCAAATGCACCACAACGCCAGTGGCGCAGCAGATTTTCTGAATTTGCCCAACAATGCTGTGGTGGAGCTGGGCTCAAAAATCGAAATCTGACAAGGCCACCCGTGCATCTGCTTTTCATAACCGACCCGCTGGAGTCCTTCAAGATTTACAAGGACAGCACCTTTGCCATGATGCGCGAGGCGCAAAAGCGCGGCCACACGCTCTCGACCTGCGAGCCCAAAGACATGCGCTGGCAGCGTGGCGAGAAAGTCACCGGCTTTGTGCGCGACATCACACTCACCGGTCAGCCTGAGGCATGGTTCACGGCAGCCCAGACACAGCCCAACGAGCGCCCGCAAGCACTGGCCGATTTTGACGCCGTGCTGATGCGCAAGGACCCGCCTTTTGACAGCGAATTTTTCTACGCCACGCACTTGCTGGAGCAAGCCGAGCGCGAAGGCGCCCAGGTGTTCAACAAGCCGCGCGCGCTGCGTGACCACCCGGAAAAGCTGGCAATATTAGAGTTTCCGCAGTTCATTAGCCCCACGCTGGTCACGCGTGACGCAACTGACATTAAGCGCTTTCATGCCGAGCACCGCGACATTATTTTGAAACCGCTGGACGGCATGGGTGGCATGGGCATCTTCCGCGTCAAGGACGACGGCCTGAATCTGGGCGGCATCACGGAAACGCTCAACAAAGACGGCGCGCAAACAGTAATGGTGCAAAAGTTCTTGCCGGCGATTGCGCAAGGCGACAAGCGCGTGCTGGTGATTGGCGGTGTGCCCGTGCCGTTTTGCCTGGCGCGCATTCCGCAAGGCGGCGAGGTGCGCGGCAACCTGGCGGCTGGCGGCAAAGGCGTGGCCCAGCCAATAACCGCGCGCGACCGCGAGATTGCGCAGGCCATCGGCCCGCTGCTGGCGGCACGCGGCCTGCTGCTGGTGGGGCTGGACGTGATTGGTGACAGCCTGACCGAAATCAATGTCACCAGCCCAACCTGCTTTCAGGAAATCACTGACCAGACCGGCTGCGATGTGGCCGCGCTGTTCATCGATGCGCTGGAGGCGGCGCGGGGACTATAAAAAAGTGGGCGTCTGATCCCGCTCGGATTCCCGCAGATGGGTCTACTGCGCTGAATTGGCAATAAAGCCCATGCGTTGACAAACTAGCGCTGCGGGTTTGCCCTAATTAATAGCACGACCGTTCTTTTTACACTCGATGCGCGCCAGCTGTCGGCAATCTGTCGGTTACACATCTCAAAACCGGCTCGACGCACACCCTGTACATGGCGCGGCGGAGATCAAAAAACACACACCCGGAGACAAAACATGACTGCATTTTTTACCCGCCTGCCCGCTAAATTCGGCGCGGCTTGTGCCCTCAGCGCCAGCCTGTGCCTTGGCCTGGCCGTATCGGTCCAGGCACAAGATACTTACACGAAAACCAAATACCCGATCGTGCTGGTGCATGGCCTGTTTGGCTTTGACTCGATCGGCCCAGCGGATTATTTCTACGGCGTGCCAAGTGCGCTGACGCGCGGCGGTGCCAGGGTGGTGGTGCCCAGCACCTCGGCGGCCAATACCTCAGAAGTGCGCGGCGAACAGTTGCTGGCGCAGCTGCGGGCGCTGCGCGCTGCCAATGGCACGCAAAAATTCAACTTAATCGGTCACAGCCACGGCGCACAAACCGTACGCTACGTGGCCGCTGTTGAGCCCGCCTTGGTGGCTTCGGTGCTGACGGTGGGCGGCGTCAACGGTGGCAGTAAGGTGGCCGACGCGGTGCTGGCCGGTACCTCAGCCACCGGCACCACGCCTGCAGTGGCGGCGATTGTGGATGCTTTTGCCAGCGTGATTTCTTTCCTGTCGGGCGAGCCTAAGCTGCCGCAAAACTCTTTTGGTGCCCTAAGCTCTTTGACTACTGCGGGTGCTGCCAATTTCAACCGCCGCTTTCCGCAAGCTGTGCCCAGCGTGAGCTGCGGCCAGGGCGCGGCCCAAGTCAATGGCATCCGCTACTACTCGGCCAGCGGCACCCGCGTACTGACCAATATTCTGGATGTGACCGACCCTTTGCTCGGTCTGACTGGCGTGCTGTTTGGCTTTGAAGCCAGCGACGGCCTGGTCAGCCGTTGCTCCAGCCACCTGGGTACCACCTTGCGCGACAACTACGACTGGAACCACCTGGACGAAGTGAATCAGGCTTTCGGTCTGCGCGGCTTGTTCTCGCAAGATCCAGTGGCCTTTTACCGCAGCCACGCGAATCGGCTGAAAACCCTGGGACTATAAAGCGCTGAATGCGGGCACTGTTGCGCAGACCGGCCCTGCGGCTCGGCACGGAGCTGGTTGCTCTGTTGGCCGTGCTGCTATGGCTGGCCTGGCCTGCATTAACCACTTGGATGCAAGGTGGCACAGCGTATACAGCGCCAGCGGCTGCCGTCAGCGGCGCCAACTGGCCTGCCAGCCCTTTTGTCGCCGCCCCGTCCGGCTTGGCTACTGCGCAACAAGCCGCTGCTGCGGCCGAGGCCGAGCAAGCGGTGTTGCGAGTGCAGGCGGCGCTAAGTCAAGGCTCTTTGCAAGGCACGGTGGTTGATGGCTCCTGGGGCGTTTTTCGAGGCGGGCAGTTACAGCCAAGTTTTGCGCTGCGCCAGCGGTTTGATTATTTGCTCACCTTGCGCGGCGAAGCCAGCAGCAGCGAGTTGCGCCACTGGCTGGCGCAGCAGGCGCGGCTGGACATTGCCAGCAGTGCCAGCGCGCCAGAAATCGCTACCGAACATTTGCTTCAAGTATTGGTGCTGTGGGACAACTACCATGCCCTGCTGGCCCAGCCTAGCGCCACGGCTGCCACGCCCGACTTGTCCAATGCGCAGTCGCTGGCCAGCGCGCTGGCTGCGCGCCAAATCGAGCGCCAGCAACTGCTGGGGCCGCAGTGGGCAGCTGCGTTTTATGCCGAAGAAGACGCCGCCTTGCAAGACTTTGCCCAGCGTCGCCAGTTGGCCAACGCGCAGCCCGGTGCTGCGCAAGCTGCCGGGCCAAGCCCCGAGACAGGCGCTTTGCTGGTTCCTGGCGCCACGGCCTTGACGCCCGCACAGCAGCAGGATTTGCAGGCCCAGCGCAGTGCTGCCTTCGGCGCCGAAGCGGCTCAGCGACTGGCCGAGGAAGACGCGCTGCGGCTAGATTGGGCGCAGCGGCTGGGTGCTGCCCGCAACCAAGTGAAAACACTGCAACATGCGCCCGAGTTGTCGGCGCCGCAGCGGCTGGCGGCGCAAGAGTCCGTGTTGGCCCAGCGCTTTGGCGGTAGCGAGCTGTTGCGCGCTAGGGCATTGCTGCTGACGGGATCGCCTTGAAATTGGGCCTTGCAACCAAGGCGCGCAGGCAACGCCAGATGGCATTGCCTGCGATGTCAAATCACGGACAAGTGCCGATCACGTAGTAGTTAGGGCCGGTCTGCCGCAGCGTGGTGGTGATGTAGATGTTCCACAAACCCATGTTCTGGTTGGAGCCGTTGGCGTAGGTGTAGCCGTACAGCGCGTAAGCGCGCCCAGCTATGGTGTGCGCATAGTTGCTGGCTGTAGTGCAGGTGGCGGTGGGCGGCGGCGTGTACGCCAGTGTGGTGGCCGTAGCGGCAGCAGATGTCGCGCCTTCAGCCCCGCTGCTGTTGACCGCCCGCACCGTCCAGCTGTAAGCGGTGGAAGGGGTCAAGCCGGTGTTGGTGTAGTTCACGCCACTCACAACCAGCGCATTGACTTTGTTGCCCGCCCGGTACACGTTGTAACCCGCGGCGCCGCTAACTGCGGCCCAATTGATTTGCACGCTGCTGGTGCCAATATTGGAGGTGGTTACGGCAGTGGGCGCCGCCAACGTGGTGGTGCCCGGCGGTGGTGGTGGCGTTGTGCCGCCAGCTGACACCTGGTCCACCATGGCTTTGATGGCCACCATTTGCGGACCCGATTTGCGCGCGTAGTTGGCGTTGTCGTAACCCCACCAGTCCCAGCAACTGTTCACCGCTGCCGTGCTGGTTTGCGGATAGAGCACCACGATGTTGTTGCTGTCGGCCCAACGGTTGTAGCCGGTGTTGCGCACATACTGCTGGCCCACATTCGTCACGTTTTGCCTGCAGCCATGAAACACCACATGCAGGCGGCAGGTGGCGCTGCCCCCCGCGGCGCAGGCTTGCGGAATATAGGCCCAGCCGGTGGGCGCCATGCCGTGGCCGGTGATGAACTGGCTCTGGTTGAACTCGACAAAATTGCCGGCAGGCAAGGTGGCGTTGTTGCGCGGATTGAGCGTGCCGTAAAAGTGTGCCAGCATGGTGCCGGCCAGGTCAAAGTTGCAGTCGTTGATAAAGGGCGAACCGTTGACCGAGCAAGCGCTGCCGTAGTCGTCGGTAATCATGGCGTGCTCGGCGGCCAGGTCACTGCGGTAAACCACATTGGCGTCGGGCACAAAGCTGCGGTAATAGGTGCGCAGGGCATTCATCACGGCGGGCCGCACGGTACTGTCCAGCGTGCCGGAGAACAAATACACCCGCGACTGCGCCATATTGGCCACCGGATCAATGCTGCCGGCGCTGGCGTAGTTGTTGGTGGTGGTGACCAGGTTGCTGGTGGGAATGCCGGTGCCGGACAGGCAGCGGCCCGTGGCATTGGTGATTGAATTTTCCGCGCAGTTGTAGGGGCCACCAGCGACCACGCCCACGCCTTTTCTGAATGTGGCCGAATACGCCACATGCAGTTGCACTGCCATGTAGCCGCCTGATGACAGGCCCGATACGGTGGTTTGGGTGGTGTCAATGCGCAGTTGCGGCAAATTGACGGCGGCGCTTGCCGCGCCCGCGGTCAGTGCGAGTGCCGCAGCGGCGACACGAAATAGTTTGAAAGCCTGGAATCCCTGGTGCATGAAAGTCTCCGGGTGTTTGCGCGGGCTGTGCGCAGCTTGTTGTTATTGCGTTAATTGTCAATGCCATGGCGTACTTTTGCGCCCGCAAGAACACGGGCTTACGTCAAAATTACGCCAAGGCAAACGATTGTGCGCGTTGGCGCCCAGCCAGCGCTAGCCGGGTTTAACCCTTGCGTGCGGTTTAAATCCGGACCGAACGGCCAACAAACAAGATGGGGCCGGTAGGCTTGCCAATTGGCGAGCCCGCTTCAGGCTCCAGCGTCAGCTCAAATAGCTGCTTTTCAGCTACCCCAGGCAAGCGTTTCAGAGGCAATTCGATAGCCTGGCCGGGTTGCACCAGGCCAAGCGATGTAGGCCCATCAGCGCCGTCGAGCTTGGTCCAGAACTGCAAGGATTTGCCACTGGGCACCGCAGTAGCAGGCCCAACGGGCACCAGCCGCAAGCGGTCGTTGCTGACTTCCACAATCCAGCCGCTGGGCTTTTCGGGGTCTTGCAGCATCGTGACGTACCGAACGGGCGAGGCGCTACTAATTTGCGCAGCGGGGGCGCTGGCAGGCCGGTCGTCCAGCACCAGCAAAGCCGCCATGACGGCGCAAGCGGCCAGCGCAAAACTGCCCGTGGCTTGCCACACGCGCAGGCGCATATACAGCGCATCGTTGGCGGCTTGCAGGGGTTGCGCGGGGAAGTCGCTGGCGTTGGCCATTGGCTGTGCCTGCGATGACATGCTGCTTGGTGTGCCGGGCACGGCGCCCAGCGGACGGCCCAGACGCGCTTCAATTTCACGCCACAGCTGCGGGGCCACTTCTGCCGGACTGACTTTTTGCGCCAGCGCTAGCAGCCGGTCTTGCCAGCGGTAAACCTCGGCCTGCAAATCGCTGTCAGTGGCCAGGGCGCTTTCAAAGGCGCTACGCGTGGCGGCATCAAGCGTGCCCAGCACATACTCGCCACTGGCCACAATGCGGTCTTCCTGGTCTTGTAAATTCATTGCATGCACTCCTTTAGCGCAAGGAGACTGCGCCGTATCCAGGATTTCACAGTGCCCAAGGGCGTGGCCAGGCGTTGGGCGATTTGCTCGTGGGTGTAGCCTTCAACAAAGGCATACACCACGCAATCGCGTTTTTGCTGCTCCAGCGTGTCCATGCAGCGGTGCAGCGACTGGCTGTCGCCCAGCGCTGGCAGAGCGGCCTCGGCGGCTGGCTCCAGCAGGCCCAATTCATCGTCGCCAACAAAAATTTCGCGTTGCTTGCGGCGCGCCTCGTCCAGCGCCTTGTGGCGCACCACGGTGTAAATCCAGCCGCGGGCTGAGCCCAGCGAGCGTTGGTAGCTGCCAGCGCGCTGCCAGATCAGTAAAAACGCTTCTTGCAGCACCTCTTGCGCGATCTCGCGGTTGCGCACAATGCGCAGGCTTACGCCGAGCAACCAGCGCGCTTCCAGTTCATACAAAGCACGCAGGGCGTAGCGCTCACCACGGGCACAGGCTTCAAGCGCGGCCTCGTAGTCAAAGTCGGATCTGGTGGGTGTCATGGCGGCAATTGCGGTAACGGTTAAGTCAAAACGTTTACAGCGTAACAAAAAAACCCGCCTGTTACCACCGCGTCACCCATGAAAAAGGCCGGGTCGGCCTGGAGATGTACCCCAAACCGACCCGGCCAATCCTGGGCGCATCGCTCAAGGGCGAATGATGGCAATGTCGCGCAAGGTCGGACCACCCACACCACCAATTTGCGACAGTGCCGCCGTGCTCCCCGTGGGGTACAACGCTGTGGCACCGGTTGTCAGGTTGACGCTGCGCAGCTCCATGGCGCCGCTGGTGCCCACGCGTACCGCGGCCAACACCAAACCGTTTTCGCCACCGGCAATGTCCAGCGCGGCTGCGCCAGTGATGTCCAGACCGAGACCGGTGCCGATGTTGGTGAGGGTGCCGTCATTAGGCGGGTTTTGCAGGGTCAGCACATCGTTTGTGCCTTCAAGGTTGAACAACTGGGTGGCGGTTGTGCCGGCAAAGTTGTTGGTGTAGGCGGCGGCCAATACGCTGGCCGGGCCGCTAACGCGGTTGATGCTGCCGTCAGTGATGGTGGCGCCAGTGGCGACGTTGATGCGCAGGTTCAGGCCAGCCGGTGTAATGACGCGCATGCGGTCAGGCACAGGGTTGAAGTCCACGCTCAAGGTGGCGCTGCTGTCGAGTGCGGTGAAAGGCGCGGTCAGATCGGTAGCGTCAGCCGACAGAGCAACGCGGAAAGTGGCGGCACCAGTGGTCGGATTCAGCGTGTACAGGCGTGCGGTGCTGGACAGGGCCCAGAGTTGGCCGTCTGCCGGGCGCACGTCCATGCCCAAAATGTTCTCGCCGGGGTTCAGGCCGGTGATGGCCACGTTGGTGGCCAGGGTGTTGGGCGTGCGCGGGTCAAAGGTGTAGAGGCGGTTGTCGCTGCCCAGGGCCGTCACGGTCAAAATGCCAGGTTGCGTCAGGGCCAGACCGCGAATTTGCTCGCCGCCGGCAATGGCGCCAACCACGGTGGCGGCATTGGCTGGTGCCACCGCAGCCAGGTTCACGCGGTACAGCGACGTGGTGGTGCCCACCGTGAGTGCGGCGTAGCCCATGTTGTCGCGTGCGTCGATGTCAAAGCCGTTGACGGCGCTAACCACCACGCCCAGCGGTGCGCCGGTCACTTGCGTGCCGTTGTTGGGCGGGTCCTGCAAGTCCACCGTGTTGGTGGTCAGGTTCAGGTTGAACAGGCGAGTGGTGGTGGTGCCAGGGAAGGCGTTGGTGTAGCCCGATGCCGCAATGTTGGCGCTGGTAGGCGCTATCGCTAGGTCGGTGATGGCGTCGCCGGTTTCCACGTTGATGCGCAGATTCTGGCCGGTGTTGCTGACCACACGCAGGCGATCTGCCACGGGGTTGAAGTCAACGCCGAAGTTGGTGCCCGACAAGGCCGTAAACGGCAAATCGTCACCGGCCGCAGCGCGCAGGGTGCTGGAAACCACGGCCTCGCCGGTGGCTGGGTTGATGCGGTAAATGGAGCCTGCGCTGCCCAGCGCATAAAGCGCGCCGTTGGCCGGACGAATGTCGATACCCAGCAAGGTCTCGGTGCCGGTCAGGCCGGTAACGGCGATGGAGCCCACCAGGGTGCCGGGTGCCGCGCGGTTGAAGGAAATCAGTCGGCCAGAGGCCGTTAGAGCAATGGTGTCACCCACGGCCACGGGCACAATGGGTGTAGGTACAACGGCCACTGGGGCATCGTCGCTGCCGCCGCAAGCGGCCAAACCCAGTGTCAACGCCAGTACAGCGGTAGATAGAGCGGTTTTACGAAACATGGAGTTCTCCGATGAGGAATGGATGGTGAAAATAAGTTGGCCAGCACCCACACCAGCGCTTTAATTCAGCAAGCCTGGTGTGACAAGCTGTAAGTGACTACGGCGCAAGCCAACTAACGGATGCAATGTTGTGCTTATCTTGGACTGAAATTTTCACCGCACAGCTGGCCCAGGCGCTGTGCGCCACCGCACATCAAGCACGCAGCGCCTTGCAGATGATGGCTTGGCTCCAGGTGTTGGTAGTTAAAACATCTGCGCAGCAGGCGTTTTAATAAGCCGGGCACCAGCTTGTATGCACAAAGCCCTAGGATGACGGATTAAGTACTTACCCTGAACCCCAATGGAGCTTGAATGACCCCCAACTTAGCCACAACCACGGCCACCTCTTCCACCACCGCCAGCGATTTGTTTAACTCTGTGGCGCTTGGCCCCTACACGCTCGCCAACCGCATTGTCATGGCGCCCTTGACCCGCAGCCGCGCAAGCTCTGGCGGGGTACCGGGCACTTTGCATGCGCAGTACTATGCCCAGCGCGCCAGCGCCGGTTTGATCATTGCCGAGGCCACCAATATTTCCCCGCAAGGTCGTGGCTATGCCTTTACGCCCGGTATCTACACTGACGAGCAGGTGGCGGGCTGGAAGCTCACCACCGACGCCGTGCATGCCAAGGGCGGGCGCATTGTGCTGCAGCTGTGGCATGTCGGCCGCTATTCACACCCTGCGTTGCAAGAAAACGGTGCGCTGCCGGTGGCGCCCTCGGCCATTCGCCCCAAGGGCCAGGCTTTTACTGAGCAGGGCATGCTGGATGTAGAAACCCCGCGCGCACTTGAAACCAATGAAATTGCCGGTGTGGTGGCCGACTACCGCCATGCCGCCCAGTGCGCGCTGCGCGCCGGTTTTGATGGCGTTGAAATCCACGCCGCCAACGGCTACCTGCTGGACCAGTTTTTGCGCGACTCCACCAACCACCGCAGCGACGCTTACGGCGGCAGCAGTGAAAACCGTGCCCGCATCGTGCGCGAGGTGGTTAGCGCGGTGGTGGCGGTCTGGGGCGCGAGCCGGGTCGGCATTCGCCTGTCGCCCACCACTACGTTTGGCGACGCGCCGATGGACAGCACCATCATGCAAACCTATGGCGGCCTGATTGACGCCATTGCCCCGCTGGGCTTGATGTACCTGCACCTGATTGAAGGCGAAACCGGCGGCAGCCGCGACTTGCCCGCAGGGGTGGATTTGCAGAACCTGCGCCAGCGTTTCAGTGGCCCGCTGATGCTCAACAACGGCTACACGCGCGACATGGCGTTGGCCGCACGCCAGCAACACAAAGCCGAGCTGATTTGCTTTGGCCGCCCGTTTATTGCCAACCCTGATCTGGTGGCGCGGCTGGCATCAAACGCGCCTCTGGCTGCGCTTAATCCCAAAACGCTCTACGGTGGCGGCGCAGCCGGCTACACCGATTACCCCGCGCTGGCTTGAATTGAGTTCATAAACGCATGAAAGCGCCATGAAAACGCGCCGAAATGGCCCTGGAAACGCTATGAAAAGTAGAGCAAAAAACTATAGCGCTACCCGCATGTGAACAAAAGCCAAAAGGCGTTTTTAATGCCTGAAAAAGGCCCTTTTGACTTGAAAATCAACTGCCAGACGCCTGAGCAGGCAAAATCCGGCCCCGCCCGCCTGAAAATTGAGTTTCTCAGGCGTTTTTCAGGCATCAATTACTGCTTTTAGCAAAGCGGTCTCAAATCTGAAGTGCAACACCCTGCGATTAAACCCAGTAAGGTGTTCACATGAAACTAACCAACCGTTCTTATCAGCAACTGAACTACCAGGAGCGTCAAAGTATTGCGTTCGGGTTGGA
>JAKFVA010000053.1 GCA_021732385.1 Burkholderiales bacterium
AACTTGCGCGACTCGCTGTTGTTCATCTTCAACCGTAAACTCAATTGCCCGCTCAAACCTTTGAACAGTTGGGCTGTCAATTATCGACTTTGGAATTCGTCTGTTTCAATACCTGTTTAGCAATCCCTCAAATCAGTCTTTAGCCCTTTATTGGCGTGCAGGTGGCGCTATGCTTTTTTGCTATCTTTTTTACCAAACTTTTTAATTGCCAGCGCCGCTTGCCTAACCAGCGCCGGGCCTCGGTAGATCAGACCAGTGTAGATTTGCACTAGATCAGCCCCTGCCTCGATTTTGCTTACCGCGTCTCGCCCGCTCAAAATGCCGCCCACGCCAATGATGGGAAAGCCCTCGCCCAGACTGGCGCGCAACTGACTGATGACCCAGTTGCTTTGTGCTAGCAGCGGCGCGCCACTGAGGCCGCCAGGCTCGTCGGCATGGGGCTGGCCTTGCACGGCGGGGCGCTGCACCGTGGTGTTGGTGGCTATTACGCCCCAGGCCTGATTGGCGCGGCCTTTGCCGTTGGTGCCGTAGCGCTTGAGCGTAGTGGCAATTGCCTCCAACTGCGCTTCATCCAGGTCGGGCGCAATTTTTACAAACAGCGGCACGCGGCGGCGCTGCATTTGCGTCAGTTGGGCCGCGCGCTCAGCCAGCGAGCCCAGCAAATCGTCCAGCGCATCGTCGCTTTGCAGGGCGCGCAGGTTCTTGGTGTTGGGGCTGGAAATGTTGACGGTGATGTAGTCGGCATGAGGAAACACGCCGTCTAGGCACAGCAGGTAGTCGTCTACGGCGCGCTCAATTGGGGTGGCGGCGTTTTTGCCGATATTCAGACCCAGCAACAGAGGGTGGCTCTGGTCGGGGCGGCGCGCCCGACTGCGCTGCACATTAGCTACAAAGGCGGCCAGGCCATCGTTGTTAAAGCCCAACCGGTTCACCAGTGCTTGCGCCTGCGGCAGGCGAAACATGCGCGGTTTGGGGTTGCCCGGCTGCGCCAGCGGCGTTACGGTGCCAACCTCGACAAAGCCAAAACCCATGGCGGCAAAGGCATCTATGCAAGCGGCGTTTTTGTCGAGCCCGGCCGCCAGGCCCACGCGGTTCGGAAAGCGCAGGCCAGCCACCTCCAGCGGGTCTTTCACGCGCCGCGACACGTGGCCTAGTGCGCCCCAGGCCAGCGGCGTGCGCTGAATGCGCGCAAGCGAGCCCAAGGTGATTTCGTGGGCGACTTCGGCGTCAAGGCCAAATAAAAAAGGCCGGACCAGGCCATAGGGCAGTAGGCTCATGCAGCGTGGGTCTGGATAATGGGTGCTTAGGGGCAGCAGGTATTTAATGTAAGCAAATGCTATTAAATGCCACTGTGATTCTTTCAACTTACCGTTAGCCGATTCTCGCTTATGTCAGATTTCAGTCAGGACGAACTTAAAACCCGCGTAGCCCAAGCCGCCTTGCAGTATGTGGTGCCCGGTGAAATCCTGGGGGTTGGCAGCGGCTCCACCGTCAACAAATTCATTGACGCGCTGGCGGGCATGAAGGCGCAGATTGTCGGCGCAGTCTCTAGTTCAGACGCTTCCACAGCGCGTTTAAGGGCGCTGGGCATTACGGTGGTGGATGCCAACGACGTGCGTGGATTGTCGGTTTACGTGGACGGCGCTGACGAGATTGACGGCCAGGGCTGCATGATCAAGGGCGGCGGCGCGGCGCTTACGCGCGAGAAAATTGTGGCGGCGCTGGCGCAGCGCTTTGTCTGCATTGCCGACGCCTCCAAGCGGGTGCAGGTGCTGGGTAATTTCCCGCTGCCGGTGGAGGTGGTGCCAGCGGCCACGAAACACATCCTGCGCCAGTTTGCAGCGCTGGGTGGCGCGGGGGCGGTGCGGCTGGTGCAAGGCGCACCATTGGTTACCGACAATGGCCAGCACATTGTGGATGTGCATGGCTTGCGCATTGTGGATCCGCTGGCTTTTGAGGCCATGGTCAACCAGTGGCCTGGCGTGCTGACGGTGGGGGTGTTTGCCCAGCAAAAAGCCCATGTTTGCCTGCTGGCCAGCCAGGAAGGTGTGCAAACGCTCAACTTTGGCTGAACCTGCCAGCCAGACCTGCGGTGGGGCCAATTTAAAAGCGGATGCCAGCGGGGTTCTCGTTAGGCGCTGGTGCTGCTGGCGCGGGGCCGCCCAGGCGGCGGTCGGCATTGCCGCTTTGACCATCCGCTGCTGCTGCGGCGGTACCTGCGCTGCCCGCCTCTAGTGGGCGCTGCACAGCGACCAGCGGAGCGGCTGGCACATTGCGGTAACTGGCTGGCAATACCGAGGTTTTCGGGTAACCGGCGGCATCCAGGTACTGCGCCCACTCGGCGTCAGAGTACCCCTTGAGCTGCTGCGAGCCAATGCTGGCAGCGGGCAGGGTGCCATCGCCCAG
This sequence comes from Burkholderiales bacterium, assembly GCA_021732385.1. Taxonomy (GTDB): domain Bacteria; phylum Pseudomonadota; class Gammaproteobacteria; order Burkholderiales; family Burkholderiaceae_C; genus JAKFVA01. The sequence continues at coordinate 2,407 of JAKFVA010000053.1, forward strand.
CAGGCGCTGCAAGGCGGCAATGTCTTCGTTGCTGGCGACGGTTTTTTCAGTGAAAGGCACACCACGGCCGATTAAAAAAGCGCGGGCGCTGGCGCAAGGCGCGCACTTGGCCGCCGTGTACAGCGTGACGGGGTAGCGGCTGGCTACCTGACGCAACTCAAACGGCAGCACGCCGCCTGCGTCAGTGCCGGGCGTGCCAGCCGTGCGGGCGGGCGTGGCCAGACCAGTGGCTGGGGGTTTGTCTGAAAAAGTGACTTTGCCGTCTGGCCCAACGATGCGGTAAACCGCTTGCGCCTGCACGTTTTGCAGCGCGCTGCAAAGAGTCACTATGGTCAGCAGGGCGAAAAGCGGCAGCGCGTGCGCGGCGGCGCGGCGGGGTGCAGCAAGGGCGGTCAAAGAGGCGAGGGGTTGGTGGCTCATCTGGTTGTCTCCATTTAGGATTTAACGCGCGACAGGCCTCAAGCGGCCATGCCCTGATGCCGCAGCAGCGCATCAATGGTGGGCTCGCGGCCCCGAAACGCCTTGAACGATTCCAGCGCGGGGCGGCTGCCGCCCGCTTCCAGTATGGCCTGACGGTATTTTCTACCGGTATCGACGCTGGGCGCACCGTCTTTACCTGTGGTTTCCTCAAATGCCGCATAGGCGTCGGCTGACAACACCTCGGCCCATTTGTAGCTGTAGTAACCCGCGGCATAACCGCCGGCAAAAATATGGCTGAAGGTGTGGGCTGTGCGGTTCCAGGCGGGTGGCTCAATCAGCGCCACCTCGTTGCGCACTTGCTGATGGATGGCCATGAAGTCCACATTGGCGCTGCTTTGCATGTGCAGCAGCATGTCAAACAGCGAGAACTCGATTTGCCGCAGTGTTTGCAGGCCACTCTGGAAGTTTTTGGCGGCCAGCATCTTGTCAAACAGCGCGCGCGGAAGTGGCGCGCCAGTGTCCACATGCGCCGTCATGTGCCTCAGCACATCCCACTCCCAGCAGAAGTTTTCCATGAACTGGCTGGGCAGCTCGACTGCGTCCCACTCCACGCCGTTGATGCCCGAGACCTCACGCTCGTTCACCTGGGTGAGCATGTGGTGCAGGCCGTGGCCAAATTCGTGGAACAGGGTAATGACGTCATCGTGCGTGAGCAGGGCGGGTTTGCCCACCCCGTCAACGACAACGCCATCGGCAAAGTTGCACACCAGGTGGGCCACCGGGGTTTGCAGGGCACCGGTGTCGGGCCGCAGCCAGCGCTGCAAGACTTCGTTCATCCAGGCACCGCCGCGCTTGCCGTTGCGGGCGGGTTGGTCCAGGTAAAAGCGGCCAATCAGTGTGCCGCCGCGTTCAAGCCGGTAGAACTGCACGCTCTCATGCCAGGTGGGTGTACTGTCTGGGCGAATCGCCACCTCAAACAGCGTTTCGATAATCTTGAACAAACCAGCAAGCACCTTGGGCGCGGTGAAATACTGCTTGACCTCTTGCTCACTGAAGGCGTAGCGCGCTTCCTTGAGCTTCTCGCCAATGTAGGCCCAGTCCCAGGCTTGCGGGTCGGGCAGGTTCAAATGGTCGGCCGCGTAAGACCGCATCTCGGCCAGATCTTGCTCGGCATAGGGCCGGGCGCGTTGGCCCAGGTCGCGCAAAAACGCCACTACTTCATCGGCCGAACTGGCCATTTTGGCGGCCAGCGAGACCGCGGCAAAGTTGGGGTAGCCCAGCAGTTGCGCTTCTTCCAGGCGCAACGCCAGGATTTCGCGGATCAGGGCGGTGTTGTCCAGGGCGCGCTCGGCGCCGGTGGCGGCTTGGTCCGAGGCGCGGGTGGTGTTGGCGCGGTACAGCGTGGCGCGCAAGGCGCTGCTGTGGGCCATTTGCATCACAGGCAAATAGCAGGGCATTTTGAGCGTCAGCAGATACGGGCGGTCGGCGGGCACGCTGCCAGGGGTCTTGGCCTCCAGCGCGCTGGCCGCAGCGCAGGCGGCTTGCACCACGTCGGCGGGCACACCAGCGAGTTCTTCCAGCGTGGCAAAGTAGGCGTAGCGGTCGGTCGCGTCCAGCGTGTTTTCGCTGAATTTTTGCGACAACTCGGCCTGGCGTTCCTGAATTTGGGCGAACCGGCGCTTGGCTTCGCCGGTCAATTCGGCCCCGCTCAAGACAAAGTCGCGCGTGGCATTTTTGTGGGCCTGGCGCTGCTCGGCGTTCAGGCTGGCCGGGTCAATGGCCTTGTATTTGGCGTAAAGGCGTTCGTCTGCACCCAGGCGGGTCCAGAACTCGGTCATCACCGGCAGCGACTGGTTGTAGGCGGCGCGCAGTTCGGGGGTGTCAGCCACGGCGTTGAGGTGGCCTACGGCACCCCAGGCGCGTCCCAGTTCGTCATTGGCCGTACCCAGTACCTTGGCAATGGCATCCCAGTGGGCAGGGAAGTCGGCGTGGGTCACGGTTTCAAGCGCTGCGTTGGATTTTTGCAGTAGTGCCTGAACCGCAGGGGCCACATGGGCCGGTGCGATGCGGTCGAACAGGGGCAGGTCGGAAAAGTCGAGCAGGGGGTTGGTGTTTGTGGGGTTCATACAAAGTAACTGGAGACGCAAAGCCACTAATTCAAGTTACGCAGCAGCGGGCTGGCCGGATGCCTGCTCACAGGCTTGCAGGGTGTTCATCAGCAGCATTGTGATGGTCATGGGGCCAACCCCACCAGGCACGGGGGTGATCCAGCCCGCGACCTGGCTGACACCGGCAAAGTCCACGTCGCCGCAGAGTTTGCCCTGGGCGTTGCGGTTCATGCCTACGTCGATCACCACAGCACCGGGTTTGACCATGTCGGCGGTGAGCAGATTGACTTTACCGACGGCGGCCACTACCACATCGGCTTGGCGCGTGATAGCAGCCAAATCCGGTGTGGCGCTGTGGCAGATGCTCACCGTGGCACTTTGCGCCAGCAGCATCAGCGCCATGGGCTTGCCCACAATATTGCTGCGGCCAATCACCACTGCATGCTTGCCGCGCAAGTTGCAGCCAATGGATTCGAGCATCTTCATGCAGCCGTAGGGCGTGCAGGGCCAAAAGCCGGGCGTACCGGTCATCAGCGCGCCAGCGCTGGCCACATGAAAACCGTCCACATCCTTGGCGGGGGAAATGGCTTCGATGACACGGTGCGCATCCATATGCGCAGGTAGTGGTAATTGCACCAGGATGCCGTGGATGGTGGGGTCGTTATTCAGCGCCGCAATGCGCGAGAGCAAAGCGGCCTCGCTCAGGCTGGCTGGATGCTGCTCCAGCAGCGAATGCAAGCCGTTCTCGTGGCAAGCCTTGACCTTGTTGCGCACATACACCTGGCTAGCTGGGTTGTCGCCTACCAGCAGCACGGCCAGGCCAGGTTGTGTGCCTTGGGCTTGCAGTACCGCGGCGCGCTGTGCAATGCCCGTACGCAGTTGTTTGGAGAGGGCAATTCCATCGATAAGCTGGGCTGTCATTTCTTGATTCTCAAATAAAAATGCCCGCTGGCGCTTGGCTGGCGCACGCGGGCAGTTGCCAAGCAGGGGGTTAAGCTTTTGCTTGGCTTTCTTTGGCGGTGTTCTGGCCGAGAGCGGTTTTAAGCAAATCTGCCACGGTGTTGGCGTTGAGTTTTTCCATGATGTTGGCGCGGTGCGCTTCCACCGTTTTGATGCTGATGCCCAGGTCGTCGGCAATCTGTTTGTTCAAGCGGCCGGCAACGATGCGCTCGAGCACCTGGGCTTCGCGCGAGGTCAGCTTGGACATCAGGGCGTCGCGGCTGGCGGCTTGCTGGTATTCGGCAAAAGTGGTTTTGGCGGTTTCCAGCATGCGCTCAACCAGGTTTACCAGGTCTTCTTCCTTGAACGGCTTTTGGATGAAGTCCATGGCGCCTTTTTTCATGGTGTTCACCGCCATGGGCACATCGCCGTGGCCGGTAATGAAGACAATCGGCAGCGGTGAGTGGCGCTCGACCAACCGGTCCTGCAGCTCCAGGCCGGTCATGCCGCCCATGCGGATGTCCACAATCACGCAGGCCACCTCGCGCGGGTCGTAGCGGCTCAGAAACGACTCGGCTGACTCAAAGCAGCGCACCCGGTAATCTTTGCCCTCGAGCAGCCATTGCAGGGAGTCGCGCACGGCTTCGTCGTCGTCAACGACATAGACCGTGCCTTTTTTCGGAATCAAACTCATGATGTGGCCTTGGGTTCACTTTCGATGGCTGCTGCGGGTGCAGTGTGTGGGCCGGGCTGGTGTTGCGGAATCCAGAAGCTGAAACAGCAACCCACTACCTCTGGCCCATTGTAAATGTTGTCAGCCTGCATTCTGCCGTGGTGCGACTCGACAATACTGCGGCACAAACTCAGGCCAATGCCCATGCCTTCGGCCTTGGTCGAGAAAAAGGCTTCGTAGAGGCGCTGCATTACCTCCGGTGCCAGCCCTTTGCCACTGTCCAATACCGAGAATTCAACCCCCGGCAGATCCCCCACCACCTTGGGCAATACGCGCAGCTCGACACTGCGATTGGCGCTGGGGCGGTTGGCCTGGCCAATCGATTCGGCGGCGTTTTTAAGCAAGTTCACCAGCACCTGTTCAATCAGAATCGGATCCACCAGCAGGTCCGGCAGACGCGCCGCGACGTAGGGCGTGAGCCGTACATTGCGGCGCTTGAGCTCAATGCCGGCCAGCTCCACCGCCTCGCCCACCATGACCGACACACTGGACAAGCTGCGGTTGGGTTCGCTGCGTTTCACAAAACTGCGAATGCGCTGGATGATCTGCCCGGCGCGCTGCGCCTGGTGCGCGGTTTTTTCCAGTGCGGCCAGCAAGTCGGCCTCTTTGATTTGCTTTCCCTTGATGCGCGAGACCATGCCATTGCAGTAGTTGTTGATGGCGGTCAGTGGCTGGTTCAGCTCATGCGCCACGCTGGACGCCATCTCGCCCATGGTGATCAGGCGGCTGGCGCTTTGCGCGCGCTCTTCCTGTGCGGCGGCCAGCGCCTCGGCATGGCGGCGCGGCGTGATGTCTGTGGCAATCACCATTTGTGCCAGGCGGCCATCCACCCAGGTCAGGTAGCGCGAGCGCACTTCAAGCCATTTGCCCAGTTCGGGCAGGAAGACCTCGGCATTTTCAGGCTGGGCCGCCGTCAATGCGCCGGTGGGCAGGCCGGCATAGGCATCAACGTCGTCTAGCGCCTCATCCGACGCGCTGGGCGTGGGCACACCGGCCTGTGCCACCAGTTGCAGGTGGCCGACCGAATTGCCCTCAAACCATTGGCGGTACAACTTGTTGGCAAACAGCAACTCCTCGCTCCCCAGCGGCGCCACCGATACCGAGGCGTCCAGCGCCTCGAGCACCGTGGTGAAGCGCTGGAACGATTCCGACAATTGCTGGCGCACGCGATTGGGTTCGGTGATGTCGGTCATTGACGCCATCCAGCCGGTTTGGCGTCCACGCGCATCAATCAGTGGCGACATATACAGGCGGGCATCGAAATGCGTGCCGTCGTGGCGCTTGACACGCATCTGAAAGCCGTTGGATTTGACTCGGCCATTCAATTCATCATCGAGCCGGGATTTCAATTGCTCGTGATCGGCATCGGGCCAGTAAGGGAAGGGGGCAAGCTGCCCCACCAGCTCCGATTCCTGCCAGCCCGTCATTTGGCAAAAAGCCGCGTTGACATAGGTGATGCGGCCTTGCAGGTCGAGCGCGCGCATGCCGGTCGGCATGGAGTTTTCCATGGCGCGGCGGAAATTGGTCTCCGATACCAAGGCGCGCTGTGCCTGCATGCGGCGTCGGGTGTGGCGCCAGGTGCCCAACAGCATCCAGACCGTCATCGCGCTCAGGGCGCCGACCAGCCAGAACAGGCCGCTGCCCACCAGCCCGAGTGAGGCGCGGTAGCCCTGAGCGCGGATCAGCAAGCCGTTGCCGACCGGCGACACCGGCACTTCGTATTCGGTGGTGCGGTCGGTCCATGACCAAAGGGCGCCGCTGGCGCTGCGCGCAGGGGCAGAATTGCCTGCCAAAACGCTGTTGTTGGCATCGAGCAAGGCGACGGCGTACTTGGCGGAAATCTCGGGTGGCACGCCGTAGCGCAGCAAGCCGTCAATCGAATATTCGCCCAACACCACCCCGGCAAAGCGGCCCCGGTCGGTCAGTGGCACATGCAGTTGCAGCGAGGGAGTCAGCGTCGGGATTTTGGAGGCGGGTTGGGCGTACACCGGTTGCATCATGTCGCGCGCCAGGCTGTAGGCACCCTCGGTTTCGCCCACGGGCAGGGCCTGGCCCGCCTGGCGCTGCTGGTCAACGCTGACGCTGGCGGCGTCCTGGCTGGCCACAATCAGGCGGCGGTCGTCAATCCACGTGATCGCCTGTAATTCGGGGTGCTGGCTAATCAGTGATTCGGCGCGGGTGGTGAAGTCCTCGGCATTGACCTCGCCGTTGGACACATCGCGCGCCAGCCGCATCAATTGCTCCTGGCGCTCCAGCAGTCGCAGGCGCACCCGTTGCTGGGCATACTCCACATCACGCCGAACAGCCTCTTGCTCGCGCTCGAGTTCCTCGGCACGCAGGTACCAGAAAGAAAACCCAATAGCGGTCATGAACAGCAGCACCGACGCCAGGGGCGCAATAAAGGCAAAGCGGTCTTGGCGGCTGGCAGACAGGTGCCCCCACCAGCTAATCCAGCCCGCTTGCCACCAAGGCCGCCGCTTGCCGTGCGCAAGCGGCACAAACACCGAGTCGGGCAGTTGGGAGTCAGGGGCAGACATGGTTGCGAGTGTAGGAGCTATCACTAAGCGATCGGGCATGCAAATTAGTGGCGCGCCAGTTTGTTGGCGGTTTACTGGCCTTGTCGGCGGACGTTAATATTTCACATTAAGAAAACATTAATCGTTATTTGAAATTTTATAAAAAATAGGTGAAAATTGGATTTAGTCAGCAAAATCAACAAAACCCGCTGGAGACAAGCATGTCCGCAGACCCAGAAAAGCTATTCGGTTCAGCCGCAAACGACACCGACGCCCAGGAAACCCGTGAATGGACCGACGCACTGTCGGCCGTGATTGCGAGCGAGGGGCACGAACGCGCGCACTTTCTGTTGGAGCAACTGCTCGAGCACGCGCGCCAGCACAGCATCGACATGCCGTTTTCGGCCACCACCGGCTACGTCAACAGCATCGAGCCCGACCACGAAGAGCGCTGCCCTGGCAACCTGGAAATTGAAGAGCGCCTGCGCGCCTACATGCGCTGGAACGCGATGGCCATGGTGGTCAAGGCCAATCGCCATCACCCGGTCGACGGCGGCGATTTGGGTGGGCACATTGGCTCGTTTGCCTCGCTGGCCAACATGTTTGGCGCTGGCTTCAACCATTTCTGGCACGCCGAGAGCAATGAGCCCGGCAAAGAACACGGCGGCGACTGCCTCTACATTCAGGGCCATGTGTCGCCGGGTGTCTATGCCCGCGCTTATCTGGAAGGGCGCTTGACCGAAGAGCAGTTGATCAACTTTCGCCAGGAGGTGGACGGCAAGGGCCTGTCGAGTTACCCGCACCCCAAGCTCATGCCCAATTTCTGGCAGTTCCCCACCGTGTCGATGGGCTTGGGGCCGCTGATGGCGATTTACCAGGCGCGTTTTTTAAAGTACCTGCACGCCCGTGGCATTGCCAATACCGAAAACCGCAAGGTCTGGGTCTTTTGCGGTGACGGCGAAATGGACGAAGTGGAAAGCCTGGGTGCGATTGGACTGGCCGCACGCGAGAACCTGGACAACCTGATCTTCGTCATCAACTGCAACCTGCAGCGGCTGGACGGCCCGGTGCGCGGCAACGGCAAGATCGTGCAGGAGCTGGAGGGCGAGTTCCGCGGTGCGGGCTGGAACGTCATCAAACTGCTGTGGGGCAGCAATTGGGATCCGCTGCTGGCGCGCGATCACGATGGCGCGTTGAAAAAACTCATGATGGACACCAATGACGGCGACTACCAGGCTATGAAAGCCAACGACGGTGCCTATGTGCGCAAAAACTTCTTTGGCCGTGACCCGCGCACCGCCGCCATGGTCGCCAAAATGAGCGACGACGACATCTGGAATTTGAAGCGTGGCGGGCACGACGCGCAAAAAGTTTATGCCGCCTACCACCAGGCCGTGCACCACAAAGGGCAGCCCACCGTGTTGCTGATCAAAACCGTCAAGGGTTTTGGCATGGGCAAAATTGGCGAAGGCAAAAACACCGTGCACCAGACCAAAAAGCTCACCGACGAAGACATCAAAGCCTTCCGTGACCGCTTCAATATCCCGATTCCTGATAGCGAGCTGTCCAAGCTGCCGTTCTACAAGCCGGCCGACGACACCCCGGAAATGCAATACCTGCACGAGCGCCGCAAGGCCCTGGGCGGCTACTTGCCGCACCGCCGCACCAAGGCCGACGAACAGTTCACCGTGCCCGCATTGGATGTGTTCAAAGCCGTGCTGGAACCCACAGCCGAGGGCCGCGAAATTTCCACAACGCAGGCTTATGTGCGCTTTCTTACGCAGCTGCTGCGCGACCAAGCGCTCGGTCCGAGAGTGGTGCCAATCTTGGTGGATGAAGCCCGCACCTTTGGCATGGAAGGGCTGTTCCGCCAGGTCGGTATCTACAACCCGGCGGGCCAGCAGTACACCCCGGTCGATAAAGACCAGGTGATGTACTACAAAGAAGACGTTAAAGGCCAAATCCTGCAAGAAGGCATCAACGAAGCCGGCGGCATGAGCAGCTGGATTGCGGCGGCCACCAGCTACAGCACCAGCAACCGCATCATGGTGCCGTTTTATGTGTATTACTCCATGTTTGGCTTCCAGCGCATTGGCGACCTGGCCTGGGCTGCGGGCGACATGCAGGCACGCGGCTTTTTGCTCGGCGGCACCAGTGGCCGCACCACATTGAACGGCGAAGGTTTGCAGCATGAAGACGGCCACAGCCATATCTTGGCCGGCACGATTCCCAACTGCATTTCATACGACCCAACCTTTGCGCACGAGGTCGGCGTGATCTTGCACCACGGCCTCAAGCGCATGGTCGAGCAGCAGGACAACGTGTACTACTACCTCACGCTGCTGAATGAAAACTACGCCATGCCGGGGCTGACGCCGGGCACCGAAGCGCAGATCATCAAGGGGATGTATCTCTGTAAATCGGGCGGTAGTGCTGGTTTGCGCGTGCAACTCTTGGGCAGCGGCACCATCTTGCGCGAGAGTCTGGCCGCGCAAGAACTGCTGGCGCAAGACTGGGGCGTTGCCGCTGATGTTTGGAGCTGCCCAAGCTTCAATGAACTGGCACGCGACGGTCAGGAAGCCGAGCGCTGGAACATGCTGCACCCCAGCGAGGCCGCCAAGGTGCCGTTTGTCACCCAGCAGCTGGATGCGCACACTGGGCCCGTGGTCGCGTCTACCGACTACATGAAAGCCTATGCCGAGCAAATCCGCCCCTATGTGCAAGGCAGCGCCAAAGGCGGGCGCACTTACAAAGTGCTGGGTACCGATGGCTTTGGCCGAAGCGACTTCCGCAGCAAACTGCGCGAGCATTTTGAAATCAACCGGCATTACATCGTGCTAGCCGCGCTGGTAGCGCTGGCCGAAGACGGCACTCTGCCGACCAGCAAAGCCGTAGAAGCCATTGCCAAATACGGCATTCAAACCGACAAAATCAATCCGCTTTACGCTTGATATAGCCTGATTTTTCACGCGTAAGCGCAGCAACAACAAAGCAGCCGGAGACAAACATGGCACTGGTAGAAGTAACCGTTCCCGATATTGGCGACTTTGATGAAGTGGCGGTGATTGAAGTGCTGGTCAAGCCCGGCGACAGCGTCAAAGCCGAGCAAAGCTTGATCACCGTTGAGTCGGACAAAGCGTCGATGGAAATCCCGTCTTCGGCGGCTGGCGTGGTCAAAACCGTCCAAGTCAAATTGGGCGACAAGATCAAGCAGGGGTCGGTGGTGTTGACCTTGGAGAGCGCTGCGGCGGCTGCCGCGCCGGTGGCTGCTCCTGCCGCTTCCCCTGCTGCACCAATTATTGGTGTCAAAACTCCTGTAGACCAAGCGGAACGTGCGGGGTATGCTTCTGATTCAGTAGCGCCTGTAGCCAAGCCGAGCGCGTCAGTTGCAGCCAGCACAGTCGAACTGCGCGTGCCCGACATTGGCGATTTCAAAGACGTGGCGGTGATTGAGCTGCTGGTCAAAGTGGGCGATACCGTCAAGCTGGAGCAGTCGCTGATCACGGTGGAGTCAGACAAAGCCTCGATGGAGATTCCGGCCTCTAGAGCGGGCGTGATTCAGGAACTCAAAGTCAAGCTGGGTGATGTGGTGAATGTGGGGGATGTGCTGGCGCTGCTGCAAAGCACTGCGGGCGACGCCGCGCCAGCAGCGCCGCCCGCATCCACACCAGCAGCCGCGCCCGTGTCACCAAGCACAGAGCCCGCCAAGGCGAAGCCCGCAGCCGTTGCGCCAGTGCCACCGCCTGCTGCTTTGCCCGCACATCAGCCCAGTAACGCTCTCGCCAATGTGCCCCACGCCAGCCCCAGCATCCGCAAGTTCGCCCGCGAACTCGGCGTGCCGCTGGCAGAAGTGCAGGGCTCTGGCCCCAAAGGGCGCATTACGCTGGGTGATGTGCAGCAATTCACCCAGCGTGTGATGGCGGGCACGGCGACTACCCAGGCCATTGCCAAAGCCGCCAGCAGTGCAGCGCCAGCCGTCACCGCTGCAGGCAGCGGCGTAGGGCTGAACCTGCTGGCCTGGCCCAAGGTCGACTTCGCCAAATTTGGCCCAATTGTTCGCAAAGACCAGAGCCGCATCAAAAAGATCAGCGCCGCCAACCTGCACCGCAACTGGGTCATGATCCCGCACGTCACCAACCATGACGATGCTGACATCACCGAACTCGAAGCCTTTCGGGTGCAGCTCAATAAAGAGCATGAAAAGGCCGGCATCAAATTCACCATGCTGGCCTTCCTCATCAAAGCCTGCGTGGCGGCATTGCAGAAATTCCCCGAGTTCAACGCCTCGCTGGATGGCGAGCAACTGGTGCTCAAGCAGTATTTCCATGTGGGCTTTGCCGCCGACACGCCCAATGGTTTGATGGTGCCGGTGCTGCGCGATGCCGATAAGAAGAGCCTCACACAAATCGCCAAAGAAATGGGCGAGTTGGCCGGCAAGGCACGCGACGGCAAGCTGAGCCCGGCCGAGATGACTGGCGGCTGCTTTTCCATCTCGTCCTTGGGCGGCATTGGCGGCACCTATTTCACACCCATCATCAACGCGCCCGAAGTGGCGATTTTGGGGGTGTGCAAAAGCAGCACGCGCCCGGTGTGGGACGGTAAGGCTTTTGTGCCGCGGCTGATTTTGCCGCTGAGCTTGAGTTATGACCACCGCGTGATTGATGGCGCTGCCGCTGCGCGCTTCAACACCTATTTGGCGCAAGTGCTGGGCGACTTTCGCCGGGTTTTGATTTAAGGTGGGCACCGCAATGGCAAGCATAGAAATCAAAGTCCCCGACATTGGTGATGTGACCGACGTCAGCGTAATCGAACTACTGGTCAAGCCCGGAGACACGGTACGCGCCGAGCAAAGTCTGGTCACGGTGGAGTCTGACAAAGCGTCGATGGAGATTCCAAGCAGCCACGCTGGCGTGGTGAAAGAACTTAAAGTCAAGCTCGGCGACAAGGTCAGCGAAGGCTCGGTGCTGCTGGTGCTGGAGGCTCAAGAAGCTGGTGAATCAAAATCGGCTGCTGCGCCCGCTTTACCTGCGGGTGCCGCTACGGTTTCAGAAGCGTCCGCGGCGCTGGCTAATAAGAATTCAATTGCACCTGCACCTGCGCTCGGCAATGCCGACCACACCTGCGATTTGGTGGTGCTCGGCGCTGGCCCCGGCGGCTACAGCGCGGCTTTCCGCGCAGCAGATTTGGGCCTTAAAGTCATTCTGGTGGAGCGCTACGCCGCATTAGGCGGCGTCTGTTTGAACGTCGGCTGCATCCCGTCCAAAGCGCTGCTGCATGTGGCGGCGGTGATGGACGAAGTCAAGCACTTTGAAAAGCTGGGCGTCAGCTTCGCGCCCCCCGTGCTAGACCTCGGCAAGCTGCGCACCCACAAAGAAGGCGTGGTCGGCAAGCTCACCGGCGGGCTGGCCGCGATGGCCAAAATGCGCAAGGTCACGGTGCTGCGCGGCCTGGGTGAATTCATCGGCAGCCACCAGCTGCAAGTGCACGAAACCGCAGGCGAAGCCCAAGAGAAAACCGGGAAACAGCAAACCATTGAGTTCAAAAACTGCATCATTGCCGCTGGCTCGCAAGCCGTGCGCCTGCCGTTTATGCCAGTTGATTCCCGCGTGGTCGACTCCACTGGCGCGCTCGGCCTGGCCAGCGTACCCAAACGTATGCTGATTCTGGGCGGCGGCATTATTGGCCTGGAAATGGGCACCGTCTACAGCACCTTGGGCGCCCGGCTAGATGTGGTGGAAATGCAAAGCGGCCTGATGCAAGGCGCTGACCGCGACTTGGTCAAAGTCTGGCAAAAGCTCAACGCCCCGCGCTTTGACCGCATCATGTTGAACACAAAAACCGTAGCTGCACGCGCCCTTCCAGAGGGCATAGAAGTCACTTTTGAAGGTGAAAACGCGCCGAAAGAACCGCAGGTCTATGACCTGGTGCTGCAAGCCGTAGGCCGCACACCCAATGGCAAAAAGCTCGCCGCCGAAAAAGCCAGCGTCGCCGTCACCGACCGCGGCTTCATCAATGTAGACATTCAATTGCGCACCAACGCCCCGCACATCTTTGCCATCGGCGACATCGTCGGCCAGCCCATGCTGGCGCACAAGGCCGTGCACGAAGCGCATGTAGCGGCCGAAGTCATCGCTGGCGAACTGCAAGGCAACAAAGAATTGGCATCAGCCGCCTTCAACGCCAGAGTCATCCCCAGCGTCGCCTACACCGACCCCGAAATCGCCTGGGTCGGCCTGACCGAGGACGAAGCGAAGGCGCAAGGCATCAAAGTCAAAAAAGGCCTGTTCCCCTGGACCGCATCGGGCAGGGCGATTGCCAATGGGCGGGATGAAGGCTTTACCAAGCTGCTGTTTGATGATTCGCCAGAAGCGCATGGCCACGGCCGAATCTTGGGCGGCGGCATCGTCGGCACGCATGCGGGCGACATGATTGGCGAGATTGCGCTGGCGATTGAAATGGGTGCTGACGCGGTGGACATCGGCAAGACGATTCACCCGCATCCGACCCTCGGAGAATCCATTGGCATGGCGGCGGAGGTGGCACATGGGTCTTGTACGGATTTGCCGCCGACAAGAAAGTAAATCACGCATTCAAGCTACTCCGCAACAGCCCGGAACCCTTACCGGTGGGGTTTTTAGCTGTCTGGCGGTTCGTTTTCGCAATTTGAAATGGTTCGGTTCGACCTTTAATGAACTTGTGCATTTTTAAGTGTGCGTGGGCATTTCCGGCGGGAACGCGCAAGTGCTTGCAGTTGCTGGCGGGAAAACCAACGGCCTAAGGCTGGGGAGATCCCTTTCGTAGCCCGCACCGTCGGGGCACGAAATGATGGGCAACTGGGAGATTCATCTGGACGATTTATGGTGGAGAAATTTGCCTCAAATACCCGATGAGGTCCGCGCGATCGCCAGCTTCCGTCACCATGTACCCCATCTTCTGCCCCGGAATCAGTCGCTCCGGATTGGTCAGCCAGGCGTTCAGTGTCTTCTCAGACCATATTATTTTTGACGACTTCAGCGCCCCAGAGTACTCGTAGCCCAGAACGCGGCCCGCACGACGCCCGAAGACGCCTTGACTGGCAGGTCCGACACGGTTTTCGGTGACTGAGTGGCAAGCTACGCATCGGCTCTCATAGAGTTGCTGACCGCGAGCGGCGTCACCGCCAGCAACGGACACACTGGTGAACACGGGCAGCGTGATTGCCATAAGCAGCGTCAAGCGTTTGTTCATGAAAAGTGGCTCCTATCATTGGATTGGACCGCCAAGGCATCAAACCTTGGCAGTCGCGCTGCGTTTTAGGCACCAAAAGCAAATGCCTTGGAAAAAGGCCGCTTCAGGTCAAAGTTCAGCAGCGCAAAGTGCGATGCTTCATCTGCCGCCAAGCGGGCAGCAATCTTGCCCAATGCAGGATCCTTGAACGCTGTAATCACGCCCAGGTACGCATTGGTTGCGCCGAGTTCAAGGCGCGCTGCCAAATCAAGCACATCGTCTTCGGTTTTCAACAGGTCGACCTTTAACGCCTTCGCGTATTCGTCGAGTGTCTTGGCTTCAACGGGCTTGCCTCCCAGCTTTCGGATGGTCCCGATCAAAGCGTCGTTGTGCTGCTTGTGATCGTCCTGAAATTTCGTGGCCGCCTTCACGTGCGCTTCGTTGAGAAGGCCGCTCTTTAGGGCGATGGCGTAGGCGTTGATTCCTTCGTACTCAAGTCCAATCGCAACGTTGAGAATGCCAATATCGTTCTTGATATCAGCAGGCGATTTTGCGGCCAGCGTCTCCTTGCCGCCGAGCAGGGCGACAGCCCCAGCAGAGAGCACCAGGGCATTTTTGCCTAGAAAAAGCGGCGATTGGATACACGTTCAATGAGGTTGGAGTTCATGATGTTCTTTGGATGGAGAAGTTAAGGGTTGTGGGTACGTAAATTCACCGCAGCCAGTGGGTGATGAAACAAGTTGCTGCTGATTGATCGTTGCAGGGTTGGGAGTTGACAGTTGCCTGCCGATGGCGAATAGGTCAGGCCGCCGTGTAGTAGCGCTCGGAGACGACCTTGCCGTCGCGCCACTGGCGCCGCATGACTTCGTTCCAGAGCACGGGACCGTTTGTAGTGGCAAGGTCGATGGTCCATTCGCTGATCGTGAGGTTGTCGCCAATGGCCTGACCGTGTAGCTTGATTGCATTGACCTTGGTCACTGTGGCGAAGAAGTTGGCGAGGTACGTCAGCTGTGCTGCTTTGCCACCGGGTCGTGCGGTCTGATTGCCTTCCTGGAAGGTGCAGTCATCCGCGTAGAACTGCTGCACGGCTGTTGCCATGTCGCCTTTCAGGTTTAATGCGTTGATTGAGGTTTCGAGCGTCGCGAGGTCTTGCATGGGGGCTCCTGAGGGTTGTCCAAAAAGTGGGGTTTGAAGGGTCAGCGCCCTTTTGCGACGCCGACTTGAGGTTAATGCCAGGTCTGTAAATTCACCTTGCCTGCCGCAACGCGTTTCTTGCCCGATCCACCTAATAGGTATCGAATGACAAGCGTTTGTTGAGTTGCTGTGGCTCAATGGGCTCCACTTTGATATGAGGATCTTCAATGGACGTTCTTGGCGACATCCTTTCCACACTGCAACTGCGCTCGACGCTGTACTTCCGCGCTGAACTGAGTGCGCCGTTTTCCATCTCGGTGCCCGAGGACCGCACTGTGATTCGGTTTCACGTAGCCAATCGAGGGCCGTGCTTGGTAACGCTGCCAACCGGTGAGGCGACGCGTTTTGAGCAGGGGGATCTCGTGCTGGTGCCCCATGGAGCGGCACACGTGCTGTCCGACTCGTCTAAAAGGCAACCGCGGCCGTTGGGCGAAGTGCTGCAAGAGTCGGGCTTCAACGGCAGGGGCCCGCTGGTGTTTGGTGGCGGCGGGGAGCAGACGGTGATCGTTTGTGGCTACTTTGCGTTCGCGCACGAGGCGGTACACCCTGTTATCTCTTCATTGCCTGCATTGATCCACCTTCCAGCTCTGGCCGAGCGAAGTTATCAGTGGTTAGAGCAGCTAGTTTCCTATATGGAAGTTGAGTCGCGCGAGCAATCCAAAGCGTACAGCGAGATTGTGAGGCGCGTGGCGGAGATTCTTTTCATCCATGTTTTGCGTTCGTACATGGGCGCCCATCCGAACTCGACGGCAGCCCTATTGGCGTTAGGCGATCCGCAGATTGGCAAGGCCCTGGCGCTGATCCACGCGGATCCTGCTCGTGACTGGTCGATCAGCACGCTCGCCACCCACGCAGCAATGTCTAAGACCGTGTTTGCCGAGCGCTTCCGCCACATGTTGGGTACAACGCCGGGCAAATACCTGGTCGACTGGCGCATGCACAAAGCGCGCATGCTGCTCGATCGCGGGGACCTCAGCGTCAAGCAGGTGGCCTGGGAGGTAGGCTACGAATCCGAGACCGCGTTCAACCGCGTCTTCCGCGCGCACTTTGGTATGACTCCTGGACGCTTCCGGATGCGAGGTGTCAATTCCGATAACGAAGTCCTAAATTCTGTGACGACTTCGGATGTTTCCGGGATTTCAAGAAATTCCTGAACTGTTTGAATCTCCTTAACGTGTGCCGACGATGCATCCTCGGCTGCTGCATCGTTGGCACCCATGCGGGCGACATGATTGGTGAGGTGGCGCTGGCGATTGAGATGGGGGCCGATGCGGTGGACATCTGAAAGCTTGGGGTCAGATACCGTCTTGAAATAACGCATAAGTCATAGCAAAAATCAGTAGCTTCTCCCGCACGTTCCTACTGCGCTACAAGCCGATTCACTACCCGGAATCGCATTAAAAAATCTCAAAATCAGCCATTCCAAGCCGTCAGCAGTACCTCAGTCATCTCGAAAATCACAAAATCCCCTAAAAAATCAGCAAATTCAATGGTCTAAACCTGCCGTAGCCTAATAAAAACGTGCGGATGCCACTATCACCTTTTGCTACACTTTTGATCAGCCTCTTTCAGCTTTAACGCTCTACCCAAGCCGCTTTAACCCCCACATAATCCCGCCATGCGCTTGGCCACCCGTGCATTCGCTGTCCGTCCATGTATGCGCGGTCGATGGGGTGTTTGAGGAAGTGCCGGGCCAGGGCGACGCTGATGCCGATGCCCAATCCTCACCGCCGGGCATCGCCTTCCACCCGGCCGGTGCTATCGATGCGGCCGCTGCGGCCCATGTGCAGGCCGGTTTGGGGCAACAACGGGGCAAGTCTTGCAATGCAACATGCCGACACCGAGAAACAGCAAATCACTAAAAATTAAATAGCTGCTTGAGCAGAAAATGCTTAGGCTAGAAGCCTTTTTGGCTCACAAACCATTACCCGGCTTGGCAGGCCAATGTTTGTGAGCTGCGGCCAGGCGTTGCAAGCCGTCAGCATTTATATACACCTCAAACAAAACCATCTTGGCCAGAGCCAAGCTTTGTCATGAAACATGTGAGTCGTGCGCTTTGCTTGCCAACACCAGCCTTAGCGGCTCTTGTCTGCTGCCTTTTTCTGGCCGCATGCGGCCCCGAAGTCTCGGGCCTACCCAAGCCGCCGCCGTCGTTCGGCGGGCTAAAGGGCGCGCTGATCGGCTGCCCCTCAATGGCCGGGCTGTACGCATGGCCGCCGGTCGATGGCGAATATGCGAATGGGATGGCGACTAACCGCCGGCCGTGGGATGGCGGCAGGCCAGTGCCGGTGTCGCGCGGCGGCATGCAGATCAAGGTCGAGCAGACAGGCGCTCGCGTGACGGTACGCTCGCGCGACATCGGCCCCGGCAGCCTGCCAAGCGGGCAGGCGCGCAACTGGTCTTATGCCGAGTACGGTGTTGCGCAGTTCAAGTGCCGTTCCAACATGCTGGAATTTGAGGAAGTCGAGGTCGGCGACGCTGCCAACTACGGTGGCCGTGCTGCGCGGCGCGGCTTTACCTTGGCGCGCCTGAAGGACGGGTCCCTGGCCGTCGGCATCAAGACCATCGCGACCGGCCGCACTGCCTCGATCTTTTCCTGGGGCGATCAATCGGCGGGCGACTACAGCGCGCCGGACAAGGTGTACTGGTCATGGTCCAAACTGCAGAGTCTGGATCCGGCAACCAATTGATAGCTTGTAGGCAAAGCCAAATAGAAATTAGGCGGTGAGATTTACAGCAGGGTTGCCATCACAGCCGCCAATGGTTGCCCTGCATGGGCCTGTCACGCACGGGCCACACGGGGCAGAGTATTTGCACAACCTCCATCAGGCTCAACCACTCGGCGATGGGGTCGAACTCGGATGCGTTGCCCAGCGGCAGCTGAAAAGGCACACCTGCTTCGCGCGCCAAGGCCGCGTTTGAATCGGCACGGATGGGCGCTATCAAAGCTTGCGTATCGGCGCTATGCGAGAAGTTCATTCAGGAGTTCCAGTTTGTCGAACAGAGCAAAGTACTCACGCAATTCGTCCATATTGAGCGAAGCGCGGTGTATTTTCAGCAGTGCGCGAATGTCGTCCAGGTCGCGCGTTCGCGCGCTATCGTTTACGTTGCCTTGCAGTTTGAACCCAATAAGCCCTTCGATGCTGATGATGCGCATGCGGCCCATCGGGGTCTCGCGCGCCGAAGCTTGCGCCAGCAGGCGGCGCGCAAGGGGACGGTGCGCGTAGAGCAAATCCAGACCTTCCGAATTGCGCACATAGTTTGCAGCGTCTTCACTGCGGTACAGGCACGTGTAGCCTAAGTCCAGCAGTGCAATATGTACCCTGTCCGCAGCTTCGGCTTCCAACAGAAAGTCTACGTCCTTGGTGGCGCGCACCACCTGGTGGGCAACCACCGCCAAGCCTCCAATCAATGCTGGCGCTGTGCCGTTGCGCGCAAACATCGACAGTGCTTCGCGAATTTGCTCGGCCAGGTTGGACATGTCAACAGCGTGAAATGGTGAATGCAGCGATCATAGCGTCCGCTTTGGCATTGGCGCATCAGTTGGCGATTGGGTAACAAGACAGTGACAGTGCTGCAAGGTCAGCTGGCTTGCGGCCAGCGGTCCATCCATTTGGCTTCTGCGCCGACTCAAACTGCACAGGCCAAAGGTGTTTGGTCGCCTTCAACCCGTGCCATACTTGGCTTCACGCGATTGAATTTACTATACGTTTTCGCCGAATCAAAGCGTTCATACGAATTGAACCAACAGACAAAGGATTGAGTTTTGCGCATCGCTACTTTTCAATATGGGGGTCAACGTCGGGTTGGGATTGCTTCAGAGGACGGCCAGTTTTTAAAACCCTTGAAGCTGTCCGCAGAGCAAGCGCATCTCGGCATCTTGTCGGTGATTCAATCAACTGAAAAACTGACCAACCTGATCGATATTGACGCGCCAGCTATCGCACTGCATGCGCTCAGGCTTGAAGCACCGATACCCTTGCCGCGCCGCAACCTGTTTTGTGTGGGGCGCAACTACCACGCGCACGCCAAAGAGCTGTCCAATTCAGTCTTCAAGGACAACAAAACCAATCCAGAGTCGTGGCCCATTGTGTTTACAAAAGTGCCTGAATGCGTAGTGGGACCTTCAGATGATGTCATTTTGCCAACCGGTGTTTCAGCGCAAATTGACTATGAGTCGGAGTTGGCCGTCGTCATCGGGACAGGCGGTAAAAACATACTTCGCGCCGATGCCATGCGGCATGTCTTTGGCTACACCATCGTGAACGATGTGACGGCCCGCGATGTACAAATACGCCACCAGCAGTGGGATTTGGGCAAGTCATTTGACACTTTCTGCCCGATGGGCCCCTGGCTCGTGACGGCCGATGAACTCGATGGCATGCGCACCCGTGTGCGCGGCTGGGTGAACGGCGAGCTGCGCCAGGATGCGCAGACCGCGGATCTGATTTTCGATATACCGACGCTGATCGAAACCTGTTCGCGCGGCATCACGCTTTACCCCGGCGACATCATTGCCACCGGGACGCCAGCAGGCGTCGGGATGGGCATGAACCCGCCGCAATACCTTAAAGCGGGCGACATCGTGCGCATTGAGATCGACGGGATTGGGGCTATCGAGAACCGATTTTTGTAAGTGCAAGTTGTGCTGCCGGATTGAACAGCAGCGTGAATCAGAGAACTGGAGACATGAATGGGCAATGTGACATGGACGGGCGGCGCTGAGCACTGGACCCACAAAAAGACCGCTGACGGTGACATCAAACTTTTTTTATGGGAAAAAAAGGCATCGCCTAACGTGCCGCATGCCGGCACTATCTTCTTTGTGCATGGCTCGTCGATGGCTTCACAGCCGACTTTTGACCTGAGTGTTCAGGGCCGGCCATGGTCTTCGGCGATGGACTGGTTTGCGAACCAAGGCTTTGACACCTGGACCATGGACAACGAAGGGTACGGCCGTTCTGACAAGCACCGCAACATCAACTTCGACATCAGCAATGGGGCCGATGACCTTGCCGCCGGAAGCGAATATATCTTGCAGCGTAGCGCCGACAAGACGCTTTTGATGTATGGCATTTCGTCAGGCGCATTGAAGGCGGCGCTGTTCACCGAGCGGTATCCACAGCGGGTCGCCAAACTGGCGCTGGACGCTTTTGTATGGACCGGCGAGGGCAGCCACACACTCGAGCAACGCAAAAAGAAGCTGCCGGAGTTTCTGGCCAAAAACCGCCGCCCCATAGACCGCGCCTTTGTTCACAGCATTTTTCAGCGCGACCATCCTGGCACCGCCGACGCCCATACGGTTGAGGCTTTTGCGGACGCGATATTGACGCTCGATGACTCCATGCCGACGGGCACCTATGTCGATATGTGCTCCAAGCTGCCATTGCTGGATCCTAAAAAAATCCCCGTGCCGTCCATCATCCTGCGTGGAGAGCATGACGGAATCGCAGGCATGGACGACTTAATCGATTTCTTCAAGCTGCTGCCCAATATGAACAAACAGTTCAGCGTAATGGCGGGTATCTCACATGCCAGTTTCCAGCAAAAAAACTACATGATGGTCTACCAGATTTTGCACAGTTTTTTCACCATGCCAGAACCTGCTTACCAAGGCTAACGTCATGAAAACACTTTTTAAATTTGCACTTGCCGGATCGACTTTGGCTCTGGCTATGGGTACGGCATTCGCGCAGACCTACCCGAGCAAACCGATCAAATTGATTGTTCCGTTTGCGCCCGGTGGCTTCACCGACGTGGTGGCGCGCATTCTGGGACAAAAACTGTCTCTGTCCATGGGCCAGCAGTTTGTAATTGAAAACAAGCCTGGCGCCGGCTCCACAATAGGTTCTGACTTTGTCGCCAAAGCTGCACCTGACGGCTACACCCTGTTGATGGTGTCCACCACCCATGTCATCAGCCCGTGGATCTACAAAAGCATGCCCTACGATGCGCTCAAGAGCTTCTCTGTCGTGTCCAAACTGGTGGACTCGCCGTATGTGCTGTTGGTCAATCCCAAAGTGGCTGCAAAAAATGTGCAGGAGCTGATTGCACTGGCCAAGGCATCACCCGATACCATCCACTACGCATCCTCGGGCAACGGCAGCGCGCAGCATTTGATGGGTGGACTGTTCGTATCATTGACCGGAGCACCGCTCAAGCACGTCCCCTATCGGGGAAGCAGTGGAGCCTCAACAGACCTTGTGTCGGGCGTGGTCGAAACCAGCTTTGCAGGCGTGCCCAACGCATTGGCACAGGTACCGCAAGGGCGACTGAAGGCGTTTGCGGTGACGACGGCCAAACGCATACCGCAGTTGCCCGATGTACCGACCATGCAGGAGGCGGGCGTGCCGGGTTACGAAGCGTCAGTGTGGCTGGCGATGCTGGGTCCTGCCGGCATGCCAAAGGAGATTGTCACCAAACTGAACAGCGAAATCACCAAGGCGATGAACTCGCCTGAAACCAAAAAAGCCTTGTACGACGCTGGCGTGGAACCAAGCTCGTCAACGCCCGAGGCGATGTCTGAATACATGGTCAAGGAAATGGCTCGCTGGGGCAAAGTCGTCAAGGACATCGGCATCAAGCTGGAGTAAGGCCTCC
>JAKFVA010000047.1 GCA_021732385.1 Burkholderiales bacterium
GCGTCGCGGCATTCAATGTGGTCCAGCGGCTCCAGCACGGGATTGGTCTTGAACTCATAGCCGTGCGCCATGCGCCATTGCAGCTCGCCTATCCACACCGTCACCCGCGCCAGCTCGGCGGCGTATTCGTTAAGCTCTATGCCCAGCAGGTTGTGCGGGCCGGTCACCAGATCGGCCTCGCGGTCCAGGCCCAGGGTTTCGGCTTCCAGGTGGCTTTTGTGCTCAATGTCTTTCAGCGCCTTGAGGCCCATGAACAAAAAGTTGCCGCTGCCGCAGGCCGGGTCGAGCACGCGAAAGTTTTTCAGCTCGTCCAGCCAGGTGATGAACTGGGCGCGGGCAGCGCGGTAATTTTTGTCGCCCTTTTTAGTGCTTTTGGCCAGCAGCGCTTTAAGGGCTTGCGCCTGCAGCTCCCATTTATGTAGCAAGGGGCGCTGTAGCACGGGCTCCACAATGCGCATGATGGTGGCTGGGTCGGTGTAGTGCGCGCCGAGTTGGCTGCGTTTGGCGGGGTCGAGCCCGCGCTCAAACAGCGTGCCAAAAATGGATACGTCAATGGCGCTCCAGTTCAGCGCGGCGGCGTTGCGCAGCTCGGTCATCTCCATGATGGACAGCGGCGGCACGGCAATGCGTTTAAACAGGCCGCCGTTAAACCAGGGAATGTCGTCGTTGCCATACAGGCCGCCACCCTGCATGACGGTAAACAGGTTGTGCAGGCCCTGAGTGAGTTTGTCGCTGGTGAGCTTGAGGTTGTTCACCAGTTTTTCAAACATGCGGCCGGGCAGCAGGCCTACGTCTTCGGCAAAAAAGCAAAACAGGCACTGGGTGAGAAAGTGCGCCACGGCGTCGGGGTGGTGGCCGCGCTTGCGCAGCTGCTCGGCCAGGGTGGCAAAACTTTTGGCAGCGGCCTCGGTAATGTCGCGGCTGGTTTTTTTGGGGCGAAAGCTCTCGGGGTTTTGCCAGATGCGGCGCAGCAGGGCCAATTGAGGTGGCTGCGCCAGCTCTTGTAAGAGCACCGTAAATTGCTCGGTGGGGTGGCCGGTGAACTGGGTGTGGATGCGGATGGTCAGCCTGTCGCACACCACCAAAATCGGCGGGTTGGCCAGTGCCAGGCTGTAGCTGAGCAATTGCTTCAGGGCCGCGTCGAGGTTTTTGCCAGGGGCCTTGTTTTCCCAGGCAAACACGCCCTGTTTGTACACATCGGCATAACCGGTGCGCCCGCCCACCAGGGCGCTTTTTTCTTCAAACTGGTAGCCCGACTCGCTGCCGGGTTTGGGCACGCCCAGTAGCTCGCACAAGTCAATAAAGTGGCTTTGCGCGCCTTGCTCTTCATTCAGCGCATAGGCGGGGCCGGGCACGCCATCGGCAATGCCCCATTTGGCGATGAAGTCTTGCGGGGTCACACGCTAAAACTTGGCCAGTGTACTGAGCACAGCACGGCGCTCTTTGATGATTTCCGGCCCCGCGCTCACCTGCTCATCAAAGTCGGGGTTGTTTGCGGTCAACAACAAGCCGTTGGGTGTTTCAGTGAGGTAGAGCACGCCACCCGGCTTGGCATTAAGGCGCGCCTGCACCTCTGTGGGCAAAACAAAGCCCAGCGATGACTCGATTGGAATTAGCGCAAGGCGGTGCATGGCTTGCTTTATACCAAACGCCCCCGCTCCAGATGCAGCACCCGGTCGCAGCGCGCGGCTAAGCTTTGGTCGTGCGTGACGAGCACAAACGCTGTGCCGTGCTGGCGGGCCAGTTGCAGCATCAAATCGAACACGCCGTCGGCGGCGCTGCGGTCGAGGTTGCCGGTGGGCTCGTCGGCCAGCACGCAAGCGGGCTGTGTGACCAGCGCGCGGGCAATGGCGACGCGCTGGCGCTCACCGCCGGAGAGTTCTGCCGGGCGGTGCTGAATGCGCTCGGCCAGGCCCACGGCGGCCAGCATATGGCCTGCGGCCTGGGCGCAGGCGGCGGGTGCTAGGCGGCGAATCATCAGGGGCATAGCCACATTGTCGAGAGCGGAAAACTCAGGCAGCAAGTGGTGGAACTGGTAGACAAAGCCCAGGTGCTTGTTGCGCCACTGGCCTTGTTGCACGGCAGAGAGCGCGGCCAGGTTTTGGCCCTTGAGTTCCACAGTACCGCTGGTTGGTGCATCAAGCGCGCCGAGCAGATGCAGCAGCGTGCTTTTGCCCGAGCCCGATGCGCCGACGATGGCCAGGGTTTCGCCTGCATGCACAGCCAGGTCAACGCCTTGCAGCACACTGACGTCGAGCCGACCTTCGGTAAAGCGCTTGGTGATGGCGTTGGCTTGGAGAACGGTCTGTTTCATTGCAAATGGTCGACTAAAACGGGAGATTTCGCCGCCGGGCCGCCCCAAGGCGAAATGCGGCCCCCTCGGGGGGCAGGGAGCCACATGAAATGGGCGACCGTGGGGGCGTCATTCATAGCGCAGTGCCTCGGCGGGGTTGACCTGGCTGGCACGCCAGCTGGGGTACAGCGTGGCCAAAAACGCCATCACCAGCGAGATCAAGGCCACCGGCATGATGTCGGTGCTTTGCGGGTCGCTGGGCATGCGGCTGATGAGGTAGATGTCTTTGGGCAAAAAGCTGGCGTGAAAGGCTTGCTCCAGCGCGGGCACCAGCGTGTCGATATTGAACGCAATGGATAGGCCCAGCAGCAGCCCTGCCAGTGTGCCAATCACGCCCACCAGCGCGCCCTGCACCACAAAAATGCCCATGATGGAGCGCGGGCTGGCCCCCAGCGTGCGCAAGATGGCAATGTCGGCGCGCTTGTCTTGCACCGTCATCACCAGCGTGCTTACCAGGTTGAATGCAGCCACCGCCACGATGAGCGTGAGGATGATAAACATCATGCGTTTTTCCAACTGCACGGCAGCAAACCAGGTGCGGTTTTGCCGGGTCCAGTCGCGCACGCTGACGTCGCCGCTCAAATTGCTCACCAGGCGCTGCGCCACATCGCGCGCCTGGTGCAGGTCTTTGAGCTTCAGGCGCACGCCGGTTGGCCCTTCAAGCCGGAAGATGCGGGCGGCGTCATCCACATGCATTAGCGCCAGCGCCGAGTCGTATTCATAGTGACCCGAATCAAAGGTGCCAACCACTGTCATTTGCTTGAGGCGCGGCACCACGCCGGCGGGTGTGACCTGACCACTGGGGGCCACCAGCGTCACGGGGTCGCCCACGCGCACGCCCAGGTTGCGCGCCAGCTCGCCGCCCAGCACCACGCCAAATTCACCGGGTTTCAAAGCGTCGAGTGTGCTGTTGCGCACCGCGGCGGCCAGGTCGGTGACCTGGCCTTCCAGCGCCGGGTCGATCCCGCGCACGATGGTGCCTTTCATGTCTTCGCCGCGCGCTACCAAAGCTTGCGTGGCTATAAAAGGCGCAGCGCCAATCACCTGCATCTCGCTGCGTGCCTCTGTTAGGGTGCGTGCCACATCGGGCAGCGCCTGGCCGTTGGCGGCGTAAATTTCAATGTGCGAGATCACGCCTAGCATACGGTCGCGCACCTCTTTTTGAAAACCGTTCATCACGCTCAGCACAATGATGAGCGCCGCCACGCCCAGCGCAATGCCCAGCATGGAAACGCCTGAGATAAACGAGATGAAGCCGTTGCGCCGGGTGGCGCGGCCAGCGCGGGTGTAGCGCCAGCCCAGGGTGAGTTCGTAGGGAAACTGCATGGCGCAATTGTTGCATTGCCACCTGGCGTCTGTTTGGCGGGGTCAACAAGCCCACAACCTGCCTGTGCTGCCGCAATGCAGCAGACAATGCAGGCCATGCAATTGTTGATTCCCTATGCCGCGTGCAGCGCACCGCAAAGCCGCCCGGTACTGGCGGCGCTTAAGCTCCCGTACTTGCAAAAATTGTTGGCCTGCATGTCGCCTGCCCTGGCGGATGAAAGCGCGGCAGATGAAGCCAGCCTTTCGCCCCCGCATGAGGTGGCGCTAGCAGGCCTGCTGGGGTTGCCTTCGCAAGACGGGCAGATTCCCTGGGCAGCGCATCATGCCCGCCAGCGCGGCTTGGACGCAAGCGCGGCCTGGGCCTTCATCACGCCTTGCCACTGGCAGGTGGGCACCGACCAATTGACGCTGGCTGACCCAGCTACCTTGGCCTTGTCACCCCAGGATTTGCAGGCGCTGCATGCGGCCCTGCAACCCTACTTTGCTGAAGACGGTATTGCGCTGCTGCCCGAGCTGCAACAGCTCGATTCGGGGATTTGCTGGTTGGCGCGCAGCGCCGTGTTTGACGGCCTGGCCAGCGCCAGCCTGAGCCGCGTGATCGCCCGCAACATTAACACCTGGATGCCCGAGGCCGCGCAAGCCGCACCGCTACGCCGCCTGCAAAACGAAATGCAGATGCTGCTCTACACCCACCCGCTCAATGAAGCACGCGCGGCGCACGGCTTGCTGCCCGTCAACTCGTTTTGGGTGCATGGCAGCGGTGCGCTGGCAACCCCGCCAGTGGAGCAGCCCACTGTGCGGGTGGCCAATGGTTTGCGTGGCTCTGCCCTGGCACACAACTGGACGGCTTGGGGGCAGGCCTGGCAGCAGATTGACAACACGCATTGCGCAGCCCTGCACAGCGTCATTGGCCAATCGCCCAACGACACGCACAGCTTGCTGCTGTGTGGCGAGCGGCGCTTTGTGCGTTTTGACAGCACGTCAAACGGCCAGCGCCCGCCTTTATTGGCCCGCATTAAAAGCTTTTTCAGCCCGCAGCCAAATCTGGATGCGCGCCTACAGCTATGAAAATTATAGTAAGAGACGCCCCTCCGCGTAATGTGTGGGCACTGGAGCAAGCGGGCATACACCCGCTGCTGGCACGCCTGTACGCCGCGCGCGGCATTGCGCACAAGGACGAGCTGGATGACACGCTGGCCCGCCTGCTGCCACCCGTCAACCTGCTAGGCACGCAAGCCGCTGCTGTGCTGCTGGCTGATGCGATTGCACAAGATAAAAAACTCTGCATCGTGGCCGATTACGACTGCGACGGTGCCACCGCCTGTGCTGTGGGGGTGCGCGGCCTGCGCCAGCTGGGTGCAAAACAGGTCAGCTACCTGGTGCCCGACCGCGTGCAAGAAGGCTACGGCCTGACGCCCGGCATTGCAAAGCGCGTCAAGGACAGCGGCGCTGATGTCTTGATAACCGTGGACAACGGCATTGCCAGCGTGGAGGGCGTGGCCACTGCGCGTGCCCTGGGCTTGCAGGTGCTGGTTACCGATCACCACTTGCCGCTTATTGAAAACGGCCAGGTGCAGCTGCCGCAAGACTGCACTATCGTCAACCCGAACCAGCCTGGGTGCCCGTTTGCCAGCAAGAGCATTGCCGGGGTGGGCGTGGTGTTTTATGTGCTGCTAGCGCTGCGCGCCGAATTGCGTGCGCGAGGCGTGTTTGAGGCAGGGCCTGTCGCCAGGCCGCCCCAAGACGGGCCGGCCCCCACGGGGGGCAGCGAACCACGTGAAGCGGGGAGCGTGGGGGGGGCACGCGTCAATCAGCCCAAACTCGATGTGCTGCTGCCCCTGGTGGCGCTGGGCACCGTGGCCGATGTGGTGGTGCTCGACGCCAACAACCGCCGCCTGGTGGCGCAGGGCTTGAAGCGTTTGCGTGCCGGTCAGTTGCCGCCCGGCATGGCGGCTCTTTTTGCCGTGGCGGGCAGGCAGCCCGCGCAAGCCAGCACCTTTGACTTTGGCTTTGCGCTGGGCCCGCGCATCAACGCCGCAGGCCGCCTGGCCGACATGTCGCTGGGCATTGAATGCCTGCTCACCGACGACGCAGCGCGCGCCACCGAGCTAGCGCAGGCGCTCGATGCCATCAACCGCGAGCGGCGCGACATTGAGCAAGGCATGCGCGAGCAGGCGCAATTGGCTGCCGACAGTTTGTTTGACGAGGCCGACGAACCGCCGCCTGCCGTGGTGCTGTTTGACCCCGACTTTCACGAGGGCGTGGTGGGCATTGTGGCCTCGCGCATCAAAGACAAATTGCACCGGCCCACCTTTGTGTTTGCCACCAGCGGCGCGGATGGCCAGGGCCATTTGCTCAAGGGCTCGGGCCGATCGATTGCCGGCTTTCACCTGCGCGACGCGCTCGACCTGGTGGCCAAGCGCCACCCTGGCGTGCTGCTGCGCTTTGGTGGCCATGCCATGGCAGCTGGCTGCACCATTGCAGAAGAATCGTTGGATGAGTTTGACCAGGCGCTGCAGCAGGTGGCCAGCGAGTGGCTGGACGCCGCTACGCTGACGCGCCGTTTAGCCACCGATGGCGCGCTCGCGCCCGAGTACCGCCGCCCCGATATGGTGGACGTGTTGCAGCGCGAAGTGTGGGGCCAGGGCTTTGCGCCGCCGGTGTTCAGTGAGGAAGTAGAAGTGTTGTCGCAGCGCCTGGTGGGTGAGCGGCATCTGGCGCTGAAACTCAAGCACCAGGGCCAGCCAGTTGACGGCATCTGGTTTGGCCACACCGCGCCTTTGCCAGCCAAGGCCACGTTGGCCTTCAGGCTGGAGACCGATGAATGGCAGGGCCAGCGCCGGGTGCGGTTTTTGGTAGAAGGGGTGACCAACTAGGCTGGCAAATACCAGTCTGGCAGTGGGTTCAGACTGCCAGTTTCAAAGGTAACAGGCGGTCATATTCTTTTTTGACCACGGCATAGCATTCACAGGTGCGTTTTTCGAGGCCAGGGCGGTCTAGCACCGTGATGCGGCCACGCGAGTAGCGGATCAAATCGGCTTTTTGCAGCTTGAGCGCGCCCTCGCGGCGCACGCCCAGCATGTTGGAAATGAGTTCCTGCGTCATGACCAGCTCATTGCCTTGCAGCCGGTCCAGGCTCAAAAGCAGCCAGCGGCACAGTTGCTGGTCGAGGCTGTGGTGGCGGTTGCACACGGCGGTTTGCGACATTTGTGTAAT
Source organism: Burkholderiales bacterium (assembly GCA_021732385.1). Classification (GTDB taxonomy): domain Bacteria; phylum Pseudomonadota; class Gammaproteobacteria; order Burkholderiales; family Burkholderiaceae_C; genus JAKFVA01. The sequence goes on from JAKFVA010000047.1 coordinate 6,896, forward strand.
CAGCGCCTGGGTGTAGCGCAGCAGCAGATGCAGCACCGGGCTGCTGTTATTGAACTCTTCCTTGATTGCATTGGCCTTGAGCCGCCAGCCGTGGCCCGCGCTTTGCACCACGGCGCGGCTTGGCGTGGAGCCACCGCCCATGAACAGCGAGATGCCCACTACGCCCTCAAAGCCCACCACGCCAATTTCAGCCGAAGCGCCGTTCTCCATGACATACAGCAGCGAGACAATGGCAGTAGTGGGAAAGTACACATGCGCTAGCGTAGTGCCCGATTCATAAAGCACTTTGCCCAACGGCAAATCCACCGGCTCAAGCAGGGGCTGCCAGCGCTGCCATACATCATCTGGCAGGGCAGCCAGCAGCTGGTTCATCTTGGGGTCGGTGCTTTTCATACTGCTGGCCAGCAATGAATTACGCGGGGGGGGGGGGAGGTTTGCTTGGCATCAGACATGGTTTTATGCTGATGCAATGTAGGGGCAAACCAGGATTCTTGTATGTTCGATATCGAACACATGCCCAGGATTTCAAGTGGTGGCGTTAGCAGGTGCAGTGCTGGCAGCCCAGGAATACAGCGCCACAAAAACCAGCACATCAAACAGCGCACCAAAGCAGATGTAGAGCAGCGGCATGAACAGCAGCGAGCCATGCTGCAGCAGCAAGGCGTGCGCCAGCGCCTGATGCGGCACCATGATGATGAAGAACAACAAAATTAAAAACGTGTGCCAGAGTTTGGTCCACAGGCCAATACGCAGTACGTAATAGCCCAGCGCCAGCATGACGGGCGAGGCTATCAGCAGCACATAGCCCAGGCTCACCATATCTTGCAGGTGGTTGGCCACGGTGTAGGGAAACCAGGCTGGCAGCCACCAGAAAAACACCAGCGCCATGGCTTGCACGGCGCAGCCAATACGCAGCAGGTATTTAAGCGGCAGCATTGGGCCGGTCAAGGCAAATGAGCCGGCTGCGGCCAACAAGGTAGCGGCAGCCGTTATGAACCAAGTGCGTTCACTGGGCAGGTCTGACATGCCCGTGGCGGGTAGCCAAAGCAAGCCCAATTGGTGGAGGCTGTCCGGGTTGGCGCTGGCAGCCAGCGGCAGATTAAGCAGGCTGGCCCAAAACAGCATGAGTTCACGCCAAAAAGCCAACAGCTGCGGTTGCATCACCAGCAAAGCGGCGCAGAACAAAATGGGCAGTAGGATCACCTGAAGCAGCAGGTAAGGGCCTAACGACAAGCGGCTGATAGCGCGGTGCGGGCGTGCCGTGCGATGGCGTTGCTTGGCCCGGCCAAGGGCTTGTAGGGCAGCTTGAAAAGCACCGTCACGTGCCTTTGAAAGCTCCTGCAGCGTTTTTAACTGGACCTGCATGTTCAGAATTGGGTAAATAAGCCTACATTGATGCCGCGGCGCTGGTAGTTGGGGTTGCGGTAGGCCTCGGCGCTGATCAAAAAGCCTGAATTGACGGTTATCCAGTGGCGCCAGGCCAGGCTGGCTTCACGGCTTTGAAAATTGACCAACTGGGTGTTTTGCGCAATTGTTTGGTAACCCTCCCCGCCTTCGCCATAGCGCCCTGTAATGAGGTACTGCCCAACATGGCCATAGGTGAGCGCAACAAACTGCTGGTGCGTGCTGATGGAGCCAGGGTTGCTGCGATTAAAGCGAATGCCAGCTTCTGCAATGAAGGGTGCGTCAAAGTAGTAAGTGGCACCAAAGTTCAGGTTGCGGTCGGTGTTGCCTGCAGGGGCATCGTAGTAGCCCAGGCCCACCGAGGTGACCAAATTGCGTTTATCCAGCCACTTTTTGTACAGCGCGCCGTCAACCCGCACCTTGGGCAGGTAAAAAGCACCGTCGCCCGCACCAATGGACAGGCTGCCATACCAGTCGGCATTGAAGGTGTAAGTGTCAGAGATACCGGCAAAAACGCCGCTCTCGTTGAATTCGCGTTTGGCTGAGAGCTCGCCTTGCAGCACATGGCTGCCAATCTCGTAGGCACCGCGCAGTGTGGTGTCGCGCCAGTTGCCAAAACCGTTGGTCAGGCGTTGTGCGCCCAGCGTCAATTCCAGGTTGCGGGTAGGTGAGCGCTGCGCTTGTTGCTGGTTTTGCAGCACACCATCATGAATGGCAATGCCCGGAGAACTGCTGTTTTGGTATTGCGCCAGCGCGGGAAGGCTGATAGCAGCAATGGCGATTGCAAAGCAGGCGTGAAAGGGTGCGAGAGTGGACAAGGCGGCTCCTCGGTTGGAAAGCCAAGGCCCACAGGCGGTGGGCCAACGCTGCTTCGTGTTAGGCGTGAAGGGTGTTCGCATTGTGCGGTACAGAACCAAATAAAGGAAGCGGGGATACGCGGGCAAGCTGTGCCAGCGGGCTGGGACGGGTCAAAATATCGGCGATACGAACAGCGCTGTGGCCATCCCCAAACGGGCTTTTATCGAGCTGCATGCTTCGGTAAAGGGTAGGGTCAGTCAGCAGCATTTCGATATGCGCCAGCAGCGTGGCCACTTGCGTGCCCACCAGCAATGCACCACCAGCATCCACCAGTTCCTGGCGCTCGGTGCTGTTGCGTGCCACCAATACCGGTTTGCCAAAAGCCGAGGCTTCCTCCTGAATGCCGCCAGAATCGGTGAGCGTGAAAGCGCAACGCCCCAGCAGGCCAATCAGTGCCTGGTAGCCCAGCGGCTCGGTCAGGCATATGCGCGCGCGCACCTGCAGGGGCAGTTGCTGAATGCCTGCCTCCACATCGGCGCGCACGGCAGGGTTGGGGTGCACCGGCCAAACCGCCACGGTGTCGGGGTGGTTGGCAATGGTTTGGGCCAGCGCATTGGCAATGTTGCGAATGGGTTGGCCCCAGTTTTCGCGCCGGTGCGCGGTTACCAAGATGAGGCGCTGGGCAGGGTAGCGCACCAGAAATTCATTCAGATTGGCGGGCATGGCCTCGCTTGCGTCAGAGGCGGGCTGGGCAATGCGTTGACGCGTCCACAGTGCGGCGTCAATCACGGTGTTGCCCACTTCAAAAATCCAGGCGGGGTCAATGCCCTCATCCAGCAGGTTGCTTTTGGCTTGTGCCGTGGGTGGGAAATGCCAGTGCGCCAGACGGCCAATAAGCTCACGATTTTTTTCTTCGGGGAAAGGCTCACGCTCGTGGGTACGCAGACCAGCCTCGATATGCGCCACGGGCTTGTTATGGTAGTAGCCAATCAGGGCACCGACCAGGGCCGAACTGGTGTCGCCCTGCACCATGACTACGTCGGGTTGCAGGGTTTGCACAGCCGCATCGACGCTATCTATCAGCGCCGAGGTCAGATGTGCCAAGGAGGCAGACTTGCGCTGCAAATCAATGCTGATATCAGGCGGCATTTCAAAAAAAGCATACAGCGCCTGGGCAATCGCCTCGTGCTGGCCGGTGTGCAGCAGCACGACTTTTTCGCCGCGTGATTTAAGCGCCTGGTAAACCGGCGCCATCTTGATGATTTCGGGCCGCGTGCCAATGCAAGCCAGGTAGGTTTTGGGGTGCATGGGGTTGCCTTGGTGGTTGATGGATGAAGTTTGCTGGGCAAGGCGCACGCCTTGGTGTGGCGGGCGCATCATTGGCAGGCCACATCGGGTTTGGCCGCACTGATGCCCTGCCTGGCCAGGATTTGAGCGGCTACGGTGTCGGTCACTATCCAATGCGATGTGTTTTTCGCGCTGGCGGTTTCGCGCAGCCAACAGGCGGCTGAGGTGCGGTCACCCTGCCGGGCGGCAATCACTGCAACCAAGCCCCAGGAAAAGTCGGCCTTGGACTGAGTTAGCCATTCAGCGCGGTGATCGCGCATCCATTTTTGGTAATGCTGGTTGCGGTTCAGGCCCAGCAGCTTGAAGTCAAACAACAGTGGGAACAACTGCGCCACGTACTCGGGGTAGAAGGTGTGCGGCACGTTTTTTTGCTCGGGCTGGGTCGACACCAAAAAGCGTTTGTCTTTGGGGTCCCAAAATACGTTGTGAATGTCGCGCGAGAGCTTTTTGCTGGAGGGCAGCTTGACATCGGTGCGGACTTTGGACAGCGCGGGCTGATAGGACAGCACTTCCAGGTTGTCCATGAACAGGCCGTGCTGGTAGACCGGTGACACCAAGTAAATGCCGCGAGGCGTGTCAAGCAGGCGGGCCAGGGCCGCGGCGCTTTGCTGGTAGCTTTTTAACCAGGCGGGATTCTGGGTCAACTCTTCAGGCATGGTGTCCAAAAACTTCAGCCACAACGCCAGCAGCGCATCATCAGCATCGGCTGTCTTGCAAGGTGCCCAGACTGGGCCATTGCGGCAAAAGCGATCGAAGGTGGCGTCGGGCTTTTGTCGCTCCACCAGCCAGTTGACCCACGGTTTGGCATAGGTGGAAATGTCCAGTCCGTTATCACGCGCCAGCAGCAGGGCTTGCAGCGTGAAGTAGGGATCGATGGTGTCGCCTTTGTGCTGCACTGAAATCGCCCCTTTAGCGTCGGTATAACCGTCCAGGTTCAGCAACGGCGTTTGCGCCTGACCTGGCAATACCGCCAGCATTAATGCAGGCAGCAATAAGCTATGTAAACCACGCAAGATAATCAACCGGACCATACAACCCCTAAATCACGCGCCCAGACAGTGCCATGCGCCACCGCGCCAGCCTCGGCCACTATGTTTTCCGCGCTCACGGTAGTGGGCAGTGCGGGGCTGCCAATGCGCGAATGGCCGCCCATCAAAATCACAGTTTCCGATACGACCGGGCCCATTACGCTGGCTTGGCTCAATAGCTGAATCTGTTTTTCACTGGTCAGTGCACCTTCGATGCGCGCCTTGGCACCCACCACCACGCCAGCGCGTGCCTTGACATCGCCAATGACCTGAGTGCAAGTGCCAATTAACAAGCGGCCAGTGACTATCAGCGAGCCGCGGTACAGGCGTCCGCGTGGCAGCTTGCAGTTACCTTGCACCAGATACAGCGAATCACTGCGGCGCACCGCGCCGTCAATCTCGCTGAAAGACGACTCAATCAAGCTCGGCTCATCTGCGGTGGCTGGTTGGCCCGTATCAGGGCCAAAATGCACCACAGGCGCATGCAGCCGCTCAAAGCAGCATTCATGATCAAGTGCAATGGCAATTGCCGACGAGATGCGCCGCAGCGCAATGCAGCCCGCTTGCAAATACAAACTGCCATCGGCATGCGCCCATTCCGAGATTTCACTATTGGGCCCTAGCTGCACATTGCCTTGCGCGTGCAGTCCAGAAAAACGGTTGTTGGCGTCCAGCACGACATCGCCGTTAACGAACAAGGGCGGTCTGCACTCAATCGCGCGGCGCGACTTGAGCGCATTAAAGGAAATTAGCGGCCGCTTGGCGGCAGACCAGTCGACCTGGTCATGCGTATCGGGCACAAACTCAAACACCGCATGACTGGACATGGGTTGCCCGGTAATCCGGGCCAGTGCGATGGCGCGGAACTGGTCGGAAAAATGGTCGATATTGCTGGTGTAGTTAGCGGCAATTGGCAGCGGTTGCAGGTCAGTTGGATGGCGCCACTCTTGCCAGGCCGGACCAAAGGCAATCCACAGCAAGCTGAAGCAGACCAAGGCAAACGCCAAAAAGTACATCGTGTTGTTCATGATTCAATTGAAGGCTTGCGGTAGCGCACGGTTTTGTCCCAGACCATCTCACGCTTGAAAATTCTGTCGATCGCCAAGCTGTAGACCGACGATGAAATGGAAAACAGGCTGATGAAAAAGCCCAGCAGATTGAATGGCAGCAATCGCAGGCGACGGCGGTTGCCGTCTAGCAGTACAGCGATCACGATCTCGAAGAAAGCCGCAAAATTGCCCATGGTGCCGTAAGCCATCAGGGCAAACACACCGATCCATTGCGTTAACAGCGCACTGGCGTTGAAAAAATACAAAAAAACCGCAAGCAACCAACCCAACAACAACAGCGGTGGCATGACAAACACCAGCAGCAGCAAGGTGCCGTCAAGCCGCTCACGCCAGCTCAGGTAGGGACTAGTGACAAAGCGCCAGCCATAGCGCAGCAGGACCTGGTTGTGGCCCTTGGACCAGCGCTTGACTTGTTTGATGCGCACGGCCCAGTCTTGCGGCACTTCCTCGTAACACTCGGAGCGGTTGGTGTAGATGGTTTTCCAGCCATTTAGCAGTAGGCGGTAGGTGATGTCGGTGTCCTCAGCCAGCATGTCGTCGTGCCAGCCACCCACTGCGGCTACAGCCGAGAGACGCACGCCGCCCACCGTACCGCCATACTGCGGCACAAGGCGCAAATTCATGCGTGCCTGCTGGTCTACCTGGTAGCCACCCGCGCGCTCCAGGTCAAGCAAACGGGTGAGCAAATTGGCCCCGGCGTTCACCGGCACAACGCGGCCCATTACAGCGCCTACCTCGGGGTCGAAAAACGGGGCTACCAGTTGCTTGAGTAAGCCGCGTCCGGGCACATAGTCGGCGTCAAAAATAAGGGCAATGTCGCCTTGGGCGTAAGCCAGCGCATCTTTCAGCGCGGCGGCTTTGCCAGCCTTGCCGCTGGTGCGGTGAAACGGGGTAATACGCCTGGGATAGAGCGCCACCCAGTAATCAATGATGGCTCGGGTGGTGTCGCTGGAGCGGTCGTTGACTGGAACAATTTTCAGGCGGTCCAGCGGATAGTTGCTGTTGAGCAGCGCCTGCATGCAACCAGCAATGACTTTTTCCTCATTGTGGGCGGCAATAAACACAGTGATCATGGGCCACTGCGCGTTGTCAATGTCCAAGTAGGGGTGGCGCTGGCGGCCAAACAGGCGGCTGAGCGTAAACACCACATGGCGCAGTGCATAAATCACCATTACCAGCACTATGCCCAGCAGAAGCGCCGCCAATAACGCCAAAACGGTATGGCCGACGCTGCCGGGTAACCAGAATAATTGGGTAGCCGGGTTCAAATCAGCGCCCGCTCAGGCCTGGATGCCGGAGAAGGCACCGCTTGAATTGGCCGCTTGGGATTTCAGATCAACCACCACCACCAAGTCGCCGGCAAATCGGCCGACACCCAGCGAATTCATGATGTGCTGCTCTTGTTCAGGCGACTGCATGCGCAAAAAGCACAGCGCCTGGTGTTTGCCGCCTTGACGCGCAGTCAGTATTTCAAGCCGGTCAACTGCGCCGTACTCGGCGCAAATCATGTGCAGTGCAGATTTAAGGCTGGTCACATTGGCGCAGGCACCGAGTTTGGCAAGGGCGTTATTCATAGAAACTTTCAGTCAAGGTAAGAGGTCAAGTAAAAGTAATGGACTGGCTTGAGTCAATGAACATAAGCCACTCTATGTGCGCCAGCACGCAAAGTCTGTTCGCCGTCGAACATAAAAACCTTGTCTGCGGCATGGATTGAAGGCTATGGCCCGCCGCAGCGCGCGCCTGTAGGACACAAGCGCGATTTTTGAAGGAATAAGCCGCAAATTGGCAAATACTCCTTACATTGCATAGCCAACCCAGCCTTATCAAACCACCCGCAAACAGCCATGACCACAGACAACGCCATTGAGAGCCCGACAACCCGGTGGAGCCGTATGCTTGGTGCGCTTCCTACTGAGGGTTTGCAAGCGTTAGCTGTTCAAGTGCAGGCACAACTTGAATTGCGTCACCTGCCAGAAGCTGCACTGGCCTGCAGCCCAAGCAGTGAGCACGAACGAATGAGCGCGATGCTGGTGCAGCAAACCAGCCATTTCCTGCAAATGGCCGGGCGCTCAGCGCAGTTTGGTGGTTGGGTAGTGGAGTTGCCGTCACGCCGTGTGCTTTGGTCAGACGAGGTGGCGGCCATTTACGAGCAAACCAGCGGTGCACTGTATGAGTGGGGCGATGCAGTCAGCCACTACCGGCCTGAATGGCGCGACAAGTTCATGCAGGTGTTTGACTACTGTGTGCGCGACGGCACACCCTTTGATGAAGACCTGGAAATCACCACCAGCAAGGGTCGACGGGTGTGGGTGCGCACCATTGGCCAGGCGTTGCGCGACCCCAGCGGCAGCATTATTGGCGTGCTGGGTGCTACGCAGGACATCATGAAGGTGCGCAAAGTCGAGGAAGATGCCAGGCGTCTCGCAACACGGCTGGCCATCACGCTGGAGAGCATCACAGATGCGTTTTTTGCGCTCGATCACGACTGGCGCTTTACGTTCCTAAACCGTGAAGCCGAGCGCTTGCTTCAGCAACCGCGCGAACAATTGCTGGGCGAAATGGTGTGGGCAGGTTTTTGCAAAGTGGTGGAAAGCGCGGTTGGACGGCCCGGTGAGCCGGCACCAGACAGCAATACGCCGCTGGAGTTTGAACAATTTTACGAACCTACCGGTCTGTGGTTTGAAGTGCGCGCCTATCCCTCCGAAGATGGTTTTGCAGTGTATGTGCGCGACATAACCGGCAGGCGCAAGGCTCAGGAGCAGCTCAAACTTCTGGAGATGGGTGTCTCGCGACTAAACGACCTCGTGCTGATTACCGAAGCGGCCGAAGATGGGTCGTCGGATCAGCGCATTGTGTTTGTAAACGACGCCTTCGCACGCCTGACTGGCTATGACCGCGAAGAAGTGCTGGGTCAGACGCTTCAATTGCTACGCGGGCCAAAAACCCAGCGGTCTGCGCTGGAGTGCATCAGCGACGCGTTGGCGACCGGCCAGCCGGTGCGCACGGAATTTATCAACTATAAAAAAGACCGGGGCGAATTCTGGATTGACCTGGATCTGGTTCCGGTAGTCAATACGGCAGACCAGGTCTCGCATTGGGTGGCGGTGGGCCGCGACGTGACGCAACGCAAGGCAGCTGAAGACCGGATCCACCACTTGGCTTTTTATGACCCGTTGACGCAATTGCCCAATCGGCTGGTGCTGATGGAGCGGCTAAAGCTGGCGCTGGCAGCCCACGTCAAAGAGGGGGGGTGCGGCGCGCTGATGTTCATTGACCTGGACAACTTCAAGATATTGAACGACACCATGGGCCACGACAAAGGCGATTTGCTGCTGCGGCAGGTGGCCAAGCGGCTGACTGCATCGGTTGGCAAGAGTCACACGGTAGCGCGTCTTGGTGGCGACGAATTCGTGGTGATGCTCGACGGGCTGGGCAAAGACCCGGATTTGGCCGCCGCCACCGCCCTTGAGTGTGCTGGCAAGATACTGGCGGCTCTTGCAGTACCCTACAAGTTGGCTGGCAGTGAGCATTTCAGCACCTGCAGTATCGGCATGACGCCGTTTTCCGGCTATCAAGACAGCGTCAGCGAACTGCTTAAACAGGCTGATCTGGCGATGTATCAGGCCAAGTCAGCCGGGCGCAATACCGTATGCGTGTTTGACCCGGCCATGCAGGCCAGCGTAACGGCGCAGGCCAACCTCAGTTTTGACCTGCGCCAAAGTCTGCGCGAGCAGCACTTCTTGCTCTACTACCAGCCGCAGGTTGATCGTGACGGGCGTATGTTCGGCGTTGAGGCGTTGCTGCGCTGGCAGCATCCCCAGCGCGGCTTGGTCGGGCCGTCGGAGTTCATTCCGGTGGCAGAGGACACAGGCCTGATTTTGCCGCTGGGCCAATGGGCCCTGGAGACCGCTTGTGATCAGCTCGCTGTCTGGGCTCAATCAGCACGCACGGCGCATCTGAGCATTGCGGTCAACGTCAGCGTGCGCCAGTTCCGGCACCCCGATTTTGTGGAGCAAGTGGTGGCCGCTATTGAGCGCAGCGGTATCAACGCCGCGCGGCTCAAGCTGGAACTTACCGAGACTTTGCTGGCAGACGGGATTGAGGTGACGATAGCCAAGATGGACATTCTCAAAGACATGGGCGTCACACTGGCGCTGGACGACTTTGGCATGGGTTACTCGGCGTTGTCCAGCCTCAAACGCATCCCCCTGGATCAGCTCAAAATTGACCGGGCCTTTGTGCGCGACATACTGCATGACCCCAACGACGCTGCGATTGCCCGCGCCATCATTGCCATGGCGCAAAGCTTGGGCCTGGGCGTAATTGCCGAGGGTGTTGAGACGCTGGCGCAGCGCGAATTTTTGGCACGACAGGAGTGCCATTGCTATCAAGGCTACCTGTTTTGCCCGCCCCTGCCGATTGGCGAGCTTGAAGTTTTTATGAAAGGCTTGCCAGCCTGATTATTTCGGCTTGCTTTGCGGTTTTTTCCTACATAGGGCTGCGCGGCCACCTGACGGTCTGGTTTACGCTGCGCGGCTACGCTGAATGCAGTCGGCTAAGTCGGCAATCTTCCATTCATCCTCACATTAGGAGCATTCAATGCAAACATCCAAATTTTTGATCTCCACGGCGGTTGCTGCGGCTTTGACAGGCGTCATTGGTTTTAGCTATGCGCAAAACACGCAGTCAACCACCACCGACCCGACCCTGCGCAATCTCAACAGTCCAGCGGGAAGCACGGGCTCTACTAACGCCACACCAGGCAGCGGATCAACCTCCAGCCCGAGTGCCGGCCAATCCAGCAATCCAAATACGACGTCACAAAGCCAGCGCTCCGGTAGCGGTGCGACCACTTCACAGCCAACCAATCCAGATCCCACTGCTGTGGGCAATTCGGGCGCTACCCGCAGTGGCTCAGGTGCTGCCCCAGTCAGTGGCACCAGTGGTGCCACATTGAATCAGCCCAACATTGGCACCAGCGGGAGCGGCACAAGCAATAGCGGTACCAGTGGCAGCAACTCCAGCAGCGGCACCAGTGGTGGCGGTAACACTGGCATGATGTCAAGCGAACGCATGGCACGTGCTGACCGCAACTGATTACCGGCAACTAACCACTTTGGGGTTGAACCCATGCGGGGACGTGTAAGCGTTGTTTTGGGCCTGATGGTCGCCGCTGTGTTGGCGACCGCGCTGGCGTCGGGCATGCGTTTGGCGGCACCCAGTGAGCAGCCCGCGGCTGCGGCGCAGCAACGCCTGGCATTGTTTGCGAATTTTGGATCTCACACGCCACCAGATGATGTGCGCCATGTGGCAAATTGGGTTGCTGACTCGCGTGACAACGGGCCAGCACCCTTTATTGTGGTGGACAAGAGGCAGGCTCGCATTTACGTGTTTGATGCACAGGCCCGCTTGCTTGATTCAACGCCGGTTTTGCTCGGTTCGGCCCCAGGTGACGACTCCGTTCCAGACATAGGTACACGCGCGTTAAGTCAAGTGCTACCGCACGAGCGCACTACCCCCGCAGGGCGTTTTGTGGCCGAGCGTGGCCGCAATCTGACTGGTGAAGATGTGGTTTGGATCGATTACGACGCTGCCGTTTCAATGCACCGCGTACGCACGAGTAACCCCCAGGAAAAGCGGCTTGAGCGTTTGGCTACGCCCAGCATTCAGGACAACCGTATTTCCTTTGGTTGCATCAATGTGCCAGTAGCGTTTTATGAAACTCACATCCGCCCTGTTTTCACAGCACAGCGTGCAATTGTTTACGTGTTGCCTGAAGTCAAGTCAGTGCAAGAGGTGTTTGGCTCTTACGACGTAATGACCACGCAGCAAGCAGCTATGCAACACCAGTGAAAACCCAACTCATTTGCGCCAGACCCACTGCAGCCTGCGCCGCAGGCAGGCTGTGCCAATGACATCAGCCCGAGTGGGCATTGGCTGCTAGAAATTTCCACTTGATTATCCCGCCATGCGGCGGCGTCCTACAAGCGCAGTAGCCAAATGCCGATGGCCGCCCAGCCTAGGCACACCTACATTGGACTCAATGGGTGTGCACAAAAGTACACCCACACTTGCTTAGCCCGTTCAGGAATCCCATGCCAACCAAAACCCAACCCAGCAATGTCAAGAAACTTCCGCTGACCGAGCCCCCGCGCATGGCGCTGGACATGGTGGCCATTGAATCTGCCAAACGCAGCCTGGACCAAGGCGCTGTAACGCCCAACTATGGCCCCTGGCGCGAAGACATCATCAAGCTGTTAAACGATTCGCTAGCGACCGAGCTGGTTTGCGTGCTGCGCTACAAGCGCCACCACTTCACGGCAGAAGGACTGGCCTCACCCAAAATTGCAGAAGAGTTTTTAGTGCATGCCAACGAAGAGTCGGCCCATGCCGACCGGCTGGCGCAGCGCATTGTTCAACTGGGCGGCTCGCCTGATTTTTCCCCCGATTCATTGAGCCAGCGCAGCCATGCCGATTACGACGATTCAACTGACCTTAAAGCCATGATCAAGGCCAATCTGATTGCCGAGCGAGTAGCGATTGAAAGCTATAGCCAGATCATTGCTTTGATTGGCGACAAGGATTCCACCACCCGACGTTTGCTGGAAGACATCTTGAGCGACGAGCAGGAGCACGCTGATGAGCTGAAAGACTGGCTCACAGCTTGATAGCTTTAAGGCTTGCATTTGGCAAACCCGCACGGTTATTTTTTCACCCGCTTTAAAAAAGCATTTTTCACCAAGAGGAGCTTCACCATGTCTATTCAAATCAACCCCCGCACCCTATTAGCCGCCGCCATGACCGCCGCTGTTTTGCTCACCGCCACGGGCTGCGCTGTGACGCGCGGTCAGGAATCGGTAGGCGCTTACATTGACGACACGTCAATCACCACCGGCATCAAGGCCCGCTACATTGAAAACAAGGATGTGGACGCTTCCAGCATTACGGTGGAAACGCTAAACGGCACAGTGCAACTGGCCGGTTTTGCCAAAAGCGCTCGTGAAAAAGCCACTGCCGAGAGCATTGCCCGCAATGTGAGCGGCGTCAAGGCTGTCAGCAACCAGATTTCGATTCGTCCTTGATGCTGGGCTGAGAGCCGCTCGCTCAGGCTGCGCTGCGCCGCCAGGTGCAGCGGTCGCCCGAGGCACGCCGCGCTACCGTCACCTGCTGCAAGCCTGGCAGCAAGGGCTGTAGCGCGGTTGCTATATAGCGGCACAAATTCTCCAGCGTTGGTCGGCCCAAGCTGGGAACCTCGTCAAGAAAATGGTGGTCGAGTTGGTTGCGCACGCCTTGCAGCGCAGTACGCAGCGCGGCCAGGTCCAGCACCATGCCTTGTGCATCGGGCTCGCCTGCCACGGTGACTTCGGCGTGGTAGGTGTGGCCATGAATACGGCGGCTTGATTGCGCTTCGTGCTGACGCTCCAGCGTGTGCGCCGCCTCAAAATAAAATTCTTGCGTCAATTCAAACATTGGCTGATTATCGGATGCCAAGGGTCTTGTGCGTCTGCACGCTCAAGTGCCATTGCGGGTGCTGCAGGCACCAGTCAATGGCGCGACGGGTGTGCTCGGCCAGCAAGGGGCCATCCATCGGCTGCACAAAGAAATGCGCAAAATCCAGCGCGGCAAACTGCCACGGCTCTGCGCCTGCCTGGGGGTACACCAGCTTCAGCTCTTGCCCCTGTCGAATGGCCAGTTCAGTGCCTGCCTTGGGGCTGACGCAAATCCAGTCCAGGCCGGGTGGAGCGGGCAAGGTGCCGTTGGTTTCCACTGCCACTTCAAAGCCCTGTGCATGCAAGGCGCTGGTCAAGGCTTCATCAACTTGCAGCAGCGGCTCGCCGCCCGTCAGCACTACATAGCGCTTTTCAGCACCACTGCCCCAGGCGCTGGAAACGGCTTGCGCCAATGCCGTCGCATCGGCAAATTTGCCGCCGCCGATGCCGTCGGTTCCCACAAATTCGGTGTCGCAAAAACGGCAGATGGCGCTGGCACGGTCGGCTTCGCGCCCGCTCCACAAATTGCAGCCGGCAAAACGGCAGAACACGGCAGGGCGACCCGCTTGCGCACCTTCGCCTTGCAGCGTGTAGAAAATTTCCTTGACTGAATAGGTCATGTGCCCGGTACCTGCTTTTTTAACGCTGTATTGTCGGCCACGCGGCGTGCTTTCTCGCTTTTGCGGTGGCTACCGGCTTTGCGCAGCGCCGCTGTAACCACCAGCGGGTTGCGCGGTTTGATGGCTTTTAGTTTGATTTTGATCTTGCGCGGTGCAGTCATTTGCCCAGTTTAAGCAAACCCGTGGCCAGTGCCGTGCCCAACAAAATTCCCCCGGTGGCAAGGCCATCAATGCACGCCCTCAAGTTGCAATAAAGCGGTTTTACGGTGCAACCCGCCTGCGTAGCCGGTGAGTGTGCCGTTAGCACCGATCACGCGATGGCAGGGCACAACGATGCTGATTGGATTGCGGCCGATGGCGGCACCTACCGCGCGCACCGCACGCGGTTTGCCAATGGCTTGCGAGAGCGCGCTGTAGCTGGTGGTTGCGCCGGGTGGTATGGCCAGCAGCGCGTGCCACACGCTTTGCTGGAAAGGCGTACCGGTACGCAAGTCCAGCACGGCGTCGAACGTGTTGCGCCGGCCGGCAAAATAATCGTTCAGTTGGGCCACGGTTTGCAGCAACACCGGGTGCTGGTGCTCCAGCGGCCAGCGGGCGGTATCTGCAGGCAGGTGTTTCTGGCCTTCAAACCACAGGCCGGCCAGTCCTTGGTTGGTGGCGGCCAAGATCATGCGCCCCAAGGGGCTTGGGCAGTGGCTTTGAACGATGGACGGGTCAAATTTCATGTGGCTTCCTTGACTGGGTTCATGGCGCTCCAGGCGCGAATTACGGCGTAGCTGCGCCACGGTTTCCAGGCTTGCGAGGCCGCTTCGGCTGCGCGGTGGGGACTTTTTTCACCCTGTACAGCCAACGCCTTGTGCAAGGCCACATCACCTGCCGGAAACGCATCGGGCCAGCGCAGCGCGCGCATGGCAATGTAGTGCGCCGTCCAGTCGCCAATGCCGGGCAGCGCCTTGAGCGCGGCCATGGTGGCGGGCACATCCACACCGCTGTGCAGGGCCAGGCCTTGCTGGGACACCGCGCGGGCTATTGCCACTATGGCCGCCTGGCGCTGCCGCACGATGCCCAGTTGCCCCAGCGCATCGCCCTCGGCCTGGGCCAGCGCGGCGGGGGTAGGAAAGCAGCGCGTGAGCTGCGCAAATGGCGTTTCCACCACCGTGCCAAAGCGCGTCATCAAGCGCTGCGCCAGGGTGCGGGCGGCGGCCACGGTAATTTGCTGGCCCAGCACGGCGCGCACGGCCAGCTCAAAACCGTCCATACAGCCGGGGACACGCAGCCCATCGCCGCCAGGAAAACGCGCATGCAACACGGCGTTGATGGCCACTGGCTCGGCATCTAAGTCGAGCCAGCCGCGCACCTGGCGTATCACCAGGGGCAGCAGCGCGCCAAGCGACTCGCTCACCCGCAACACCAGTTGGCAGCGCGGTTCGTCAAACTCCACCGCCAGCCAACCGGTGTGCACCGCGCCAGCAGATTCCAGCCGCAGCGTGCGGGCCATGCGCAGCGTGCCGGGCGTGGGGTCAACCCACTCCATGGCATGAATTTGC
Source organism: Burkholderiales bacterium (assembly GCA_021732385.1). GTDB lineage: Bacteria > Pseudomonadota > Gammaproteobacteria > Burkholderiales > Burkholderiaceae_C > JAKFVA01. The sequence goes on from JAKFVA010000047.1 coordinate 22,200, forward strand.
CGCGTACCAAAAAAGCCCAGCATGGCAGGCGCGTCGTAAGGAGGCCGGTAGCCCAGCCGGACCACGATGCCGGGGTCTGCGCCATGGCCTGGCTGCGCAGCGCCGGCGCGGCGCAGTTGGGTCGGATTGAGCCGGTAATGCTGCACAAACGCCGCATTGAAGCGGCGCACGCTGGCATAACCGCTGGTGTGGGCAATGTGGGCCACAGGCAGGCGGGTGTCGCTCAGCAGTTGCTTGGCGGTGAGCAGGCGGCGCGTTTGCAGGTATTGCAGCGGCGACACGCCCCACTGCGCCTCAAACAACCGGCGCAAATGCCGGTCGCTCACACCCAGGCGGGCGGCCAGTTGGGCCATGGCGGGGGCAGCCTGGTTTGCCGGGTCAAGCCACGGGTCGGGCTCGTCCATCAGGCGCGCAGCCTGCTGCGCCAGGATGCGGCTGGCGTCGTGGATTGACCAGACCTGGCCATAGGCCGCCTGGCCCGGTGCCAGCGCATTGGGCGCCAGTTCGGGCCGACAGCGCAAGCAGGGCCGAAATCCTGCACCTTCTGCTTGCGCCGCCAGGCCAAAAAAACGGCAGTTCTCAGGCCGCGGGGTTTTGACCCGGCAGACTGGGCGGCAGTAAATGCCGGTGGAGGTAACGCCGGTGAAAAAGCGACCGTCAAAGCGCGCGTCACGCGCTTTGAGCGCGAGGTAGCAGGCGTCGGCTTGCAAGAGTCTGGTGGAGGAAGGCATGGCGCTGATGATACGTTTCGCGTTGGCTTGCACTAGCCGTTTTCGGACATGTCAAGCGCTAGCACCGCTTGTTGCAGTTTGCTGCGGATTTTTGCTACTTAAATAATAGTATTTTTTGATAGCGCTACCCGCACGTCCCTATTGATTTTTGGCTTGATTTGAGGGATTGCTAAACAGGTATTGAAACAGACGAATTCCAAAGTCGATAATTGACAGCCCAACTGTTCAAAGGTTTGAGCGGGCAATTGAGTTTACGGTTGAAGATGAACAACAGCGAGTCGCGCAAGTT
>JAKFVA010000037.1 GCA_021732385.1 Burkholderiales bacterium
TCCAACCCGAACGCAATACTTTGACGCTCCTGGTAGTTCAGTTGCTGATAAGAACGGTTGGTTAGTTTCATGTGAACACCTTACTGGGTTTAATCGCAGGGTGTTGCACTTCAGATTTGAGACCGCTCTGGGTAAAAGCTGTTTTTTATGCTTGAAAATAGCCGTTTTTATTGAATTTTCAAGCGCAAAAAGACCGCCAACTGCCTGGTGCAGGCCTGAAACGGCCGTTTTTGCAGTTTATAGGGCATTTTTAAGGTATCAAAAATGGGTTTTAGCCAACACCAACGTGCGGGTAGTGCTATTAAAAAATACTATAAATTAAATAGCAAAAAATCCAATAGGCCCGCAATGGGACAATAGCCCATGCACCCCCAAGCCCTCCTAGAAGCCTGTACCGACCTGGTACGCCTGACCCTCCAGTTTGAACATCCGGCTGACGCCGTGGTGTCGCATTACTTTCGTGACCAGCGTAGCGGCCCGCGCGCGCGCCAGGGCAAGGGCGGTGGCCATGCGTTTGGCTCGCGCGAGCGCGCTACCTTGACGGAAACCATCTACACCGTGCTGCGCAAAAAGCTGCTGTTTGAGGCCTTTGCCCAAGGCGCACCCAAAGGCGCGGGCGACAAAGCGCGGCGGCTGGCAATTTTGGGCTTTCACGGCCCGCGCGACTTTCTCAAAAGCGTACTGAACGACGCCGAAAAAACCTGGCTTGATGCCTGCGACGCCGCCATGGCTGCCCAGGCCAGCCAGCCGCCCGGAACGCCTGTGGCCGGCCTGATGGACTTGCACCGCCACAACCTGCCCGACTGGCTGGCCGCTTCGCTCAAGGCGCAGCTTGATGCGCCGCAAACTGGTCAAGTGGGCCAGGCGGGTCAGCAGGGCAGCGGTTTTTGGGCGCTGGTACACAGCCTGAACACCAGCGCGCCACTGGACTTGCGCGTCAATCAACTGCAAGACAAGCGCGCTGCGGTGCAAGCCGAGCTGCAAAAAGCCGGCATTGCCAGCAGCCCCACACCGTTTTCGCCCTGGGGCCTGCGCGTGGCAGGCAAGCCCGCATTGAATCAGGTGGATGCCTACACCCGCGGCGCGGTAGAGGTGCAAGACGAGGGCTCGCAACTGCTGGCCCTGCTTTTGGACGCCGGGCGTGGCGAGATGGTGGTGGATTTTTGCGCTGGTGCGGGTGGCAAGACCCTGGCGCTGGGTGCAGCCATGCGCAATACCGGGCGGCTCTATGCCATGGACACCTCGGCGCACCGGCTGGACGCGCTCAAGCCGCGGCTGTCGCGCAGCGGCCTGTCCAATGTGCACCCGCTGGTAATTGCCCACGAGCGCGATGAGCGCATTAAACGCCTGGCCGGCAAAATTGACCGCGTGCTGGTTGATGCGCCTTGCAGCGGCCTGGGCACGCTCCGCCGCAACCCCGACCTGAAGTGGCGGCAAAACCCCAAAACCCTGGCCCAGTTGGCCCTGACGCAAGCGGCCATTTTGCAAAGCGCCGCGCGCTTGCTCAAACCCGGCGGGCGGCTGGTGTATGCCACATGCAGCTTGCTGACGCAGGAAAACGAGGAAATTGCCGATGCCTTTACCCGCCAGCAAGCCGATTTTGCGCCCCTGCCTGTTGCCGAGCTATTGGGTGGCCTGAAGGTGGAGAACGCCGCCAGCCTGTGCAGCGGGCTTTACCTGCGACTGTGGCCGCACTTGCATCAAACCGACGGCTTTTTTGCTGCCGCCTGGGAAAAAAAGTAACCCGCAAGCGTTTAGTGCAGCACTGCAAAATACGGTAAAAGCGCGTAAATCCGCCTTATTTAGCGCTATGCGACACGCCGACCAGCGGCAAATTGGCCAATTAGTGACGCCAGACAATAGCTTTTGGCACCCCACCCACTTACAATCAAACCAAAGTGCATCATTTGCACTGTGACGCTTTGGCGTCTGCCTAGTTTTTTTGTATTTTTTGCCTGAGAACCTCAAACCATGTTCGTATTTGACTCAGTGGTGTTTAACGCGGTGGTCGATTGGCTGGCGCGCGGTGTTTGGGATTTAGCCTGGTGGCAAGTGGTGGTCTACACCCTGATCACCACGCACATCACGATCGCCAGTGTCACCATTTATTTGCACCGCCACCAGGCCCACCGGGCCATGGACTTGCACCCCGTTGTGGCGCATTTTTTCCGGCTCTGGCTGTGGCTTGGCACGGGCCAGGTCACGCGCGAATGGGTAGCTATTCACCGCAAGCACCACGCCAAGTGTGAAACGCATGAAGACCCACACAGCCCGCAGACGCGTGGCATTGAAACCGTGTTCTGGCGCGGCGCCGAGCTTTACCGGGTCGAATCCAAAAACCAGGAAACCCTGCAAAAGTACAGCCAAGGCACACCCACTGACTGGATCGAACGCAAGCTCTACACCCCCTACAGTTGGCAAGGCGTGGGCGTCATGATGGTCATTAACCTGACGCTGTTTGGTGCCGCTGGCCTGGCGGTGTGGGCGGTGCAGATGATGTGGATTCCAGTTACCGCGGCAGGCATCATTAACGGCATTGGCCACTACTGGGGCTACCGCAATTTTGAAGCGCCTGACGCCAGCACCAACATCTCGCCCTGGGGGATTTTGATTGGCGGTGAAGAGCTGCATAACAACCACCACACCTACCCCACGTCGGCCAAGTTCTCCATCAAGCCCTATGAGTTTGACATTGGCTGGATTTACATCCGCGCCCTGCAGGCGGTGGGTCTGGCGCGCGTCAAGAAAACGCCGCCTAAGCTGCAACTGGGCAGCATCCGTCCAGTAGCCGACGAAAAAACTTTGGAAGCATTGATTGCCAACCGCTACGAAATGATGGCCAGCTACGCGCGCGAACTGCGACGCGCCTGCCAAACTGAACTGGCGCAACGCAAGGCCGTGCAGGCCGATGTGTCGGCCCTGCGCAGCGCCCGCCGCTGGATGCACCGCGACGCCGAGAAGGTGCCCGCTGCCGTGTTGCCGCACTTGGCTCAGGCGCGCGCCGCGCATCCGGTGCTGGACAAAATGGTCACCATGCGCGAAGAACTGCGCCAGCTCTGGCAAAGCACCTCGCAGTCGCGCGAGCAGCTCACCGCTGATTTGCAAGCCTGGTGCCGCAAGGCTGAGGAAAGCGGCATTGTGGCCTTGCAGCAGTTCTCTTTGAGGCTGCGCGCCGCCCATCCTTGAATCAGTGGGTGTCCATAGCTGGTCGACTGCGTGTCGCTGGCTTTTGCGGCACAACAAAAAAGCCCCGCATTGCGGGGCTTTTTTTTGAGTCAAGCCAAATTACTTCAGCTTGATTTCTTTGTAATCCACATGCTTGCGCGCCTTCGGGTCAAACTTGCTGATCAGCATTTTGTCAGGTGTGGTTTTCTTGTTTTTGGTTGTGGTGTAGAAGTGCCCGGTGCCAGCTGTGGACTCCAGCTTGATTTTCTCGCGTCCGCCTTTTGATGCCATGATGTGTTCCTAGTCAGTTGGGGACAGAGCTAAAGATCTGTCCCGCAAGTTTATTAATTTATGCCTGCCCGCGCGCGCGCAGGTCAGCAAGCACGGCGTCAATGCCGTTTTTGTCAATCAGGCGCAAAGCAGCGCTTGAAACGCGCAAACGCACCCAGCGGTTTTCGGTTTCTACCCAAAAGCGGCGGTACTGCAGGTTCGGCAGAAACCGGCGTTTGGTTTTGTTGTTGGCGTGGGATACATTGTTTCCCACCATCGGGCCTTTGCCCGTTACGTCGCATACACGTGCCATAGGGACACTCCAAGTTTGCTAACGGCCGTGCGGCGATTGATGTTCTCAATGCGCCCCGGCCCGACCTCGCCATATGGTTTGCCGTTAATGGCGTCTGGTGGCGGTAACCCAGTTTTTGCTGGCGTTTCAGCAAAGCCCACGATTATAGCGCGGGTGGTTTGCACTTTGTGCCACCGGCTAGCCTTGCTCCAGAAAGCGCTGCGCGTCCAGCGCCGCCATGCAGCCGGTGCCTGCGCTGGTAATGGCCTGGCGGTAGATATGATCCTGCACGTCGCCTGCGGCAAACACGCCGGGCACGCTGGTCATGGTGGCAAAGCCTTTCAAGCCGCTTTGCGTCACGATGTAGCCGCCTTCCATCTTGAGCTGCCCCTGGAAAATTTCGGTGTTGGGCGCGTGGCCAATGGCAATAAAGCAGCCCTTGAGCACCAGGTCTTCAGTGGTGCCGGTTTGGGTGTTTTTGAGGCGCACGCCGGTCACGCCGCTGGCGTCACCCAGCACCTCATCGAGCGTCTGGAACAGCTTGAGCTCAATCTTGCCGGCTTTGACCTTGTCCATCAGCTTGTCGATCAAAATCGCCTCGGCCTTGAACTTGTCGCGCCGGTGCACCAAGTAGACCTTGCTGGCTATGTTGGACAAATAAAGCGCTTCTTCCACGGCGGTATTGCCGCCGCCCACCACGCAGCAAACCTCGTTACGGTAGAAAAAACCGTCGCAGGTGGCGCAGCCCGACACGCCTTTACCCATAAAAGCCGTTTCCGAGGGCAGGCCCAGGTACTTGGCCGAAGCGCCGGTGGCCAGAATCAACGCGTCGCAGGTGTATTGACCGCTGTCGCCCTGGAGCGTGAAGGGGCGCTGGCTGAAGTCGACCGCGTTGATGTGGTCAAACACAATTTCGGTGTTAAAGCGCTCGGCATGTTTTTGAAAGCGCTGCATCAGCTCGGGGCCTTGCACGCCATCCACATCAGCGGGCCAATTGTCCACATCGGTGGTGGTCATCAGCTGGCCGCCTTGCGCAATGCCGGTGACCAGCACCGGATTTAAATTGGCGCGTGCGGCATAGACCGCGGCCGAGTAGCCGGCAGGCCCAGAGCCTAGGATCAGGACTTTTGCGTGTTTGTTCATTTGCGTGGTAAAAGAAGGGTTGGTAAATACGGAGAACGACTTGCAGTGCAGCTTGATCAATCAGCCTGAATTCATCATAAAAGCCTGAATCCAGAACGCGCCATGCTTCGTTGTGAGATTGTGATGGACTGGCTGAAAACAAGTTTGAAAGAAATTAGGAGTATTGCGCAATGTCCATGTTGTCCAATCTGGAACTGATACGGCGGGTGCCCCTGTTTTCCATGCTCACCGCCCAGCAGGCCGAACTGGTCTCCAACGCGGTAACCAAACAGCGCTTCAAGCGCGGTGAACTGATTGTGGAGCAAGGCAAAAAATCGGACTCGCTGTACATTATTTTGACTGGCCGTGTGCGGGTGGTTACCTCCGACAAGCGCGGCCGCGAGGTGATTTTGGCTACTTTGCAGCCCGGCGACTACATTGGCGAGATGAGCCTGATTGACAACGAAGCGCATTCGGCCTCCGTGCGCACTGAAGTGCAAACCGACGTGCTGATGCTGGGTCGCGCCGAGTTTGCCCGTTGCCTGCCCGAAAACAGCTCAATGGCGTACGCCGTCATGAAAGGCCTGGTGCAACGGTTGCGCCATGCCGACCGCAAAATTGAATCGCTTGCCTTGATGGACGTGTATGGCCGCGTGGCCCGCGCCCTGCTTGAGTTTGCCGTGCCCGACCGCGACGGCGTGCCTTGCATCCGCGACAAAATCTCGCGCCAGGACATCGCCAAAATGGTGGGTGCCTCGCGCGAGATGGTCAGCCGCGTCATGAAAGACTTGGAAGACCGCGGCTTTATTGAAACCCGTGACGACGGCTCCATGCTCATCAAAGAACCGATGAACGCCCTGGGTTGATGCCGCTGTTTTTGCGCGTGAGGTGGCCGCTTTCGCGGTAAGCTGTCGGCAATGACTTTCTCGCTCCAACGCTTGAGTGGCCCCAATGCAGGGGCTGATGCCCGCCCATCCTTGATTGCCTCGGGTGCTGGGCGCTTCGCCCATGAAATTGCCTTGCTGCTTGGCGCGCTGTCGTTGGCACTGTGGCTACTGGCCTTGCTTACCTATTCTCCGCTGGATGCCGCCTGGTCTACCTCGGGCGCCGACGGCGTGGTTCGCAACCTGGCGGGCAAACTCGGCGCGCGACTGGCCGACGCCAGTTATTGGCTGCTGGGCTTTAGCGTGTGGTGGTGTGTGCTGGCGGCAGGGCGGGTCTGGCTGGCTGTACTGGCGCGCTGGATGCGCCATGGCGCCACCGTACCTATCGAAGCTGCTGAAGCCTTTGTGCTGCGCCGCCCGGCCTTTTGGCTGGGGTTGCTGTTGCTGTTACTGGCCAGCAGCGCATTGGAGTGGTCGCGCTTTTACCGCTATGAGCCGCTTTTGCCGCACCATGTGGGTGGCCTGCTGGGCTGGTGGACGGGGCCGCTTTCCGTGCGCTGGCTCGGCTTTGCAGGCTCGGGGCTGGCGGGAATTGGCCTGGTGCTGCTGGCCCTGCCGCTGGTGTTTGGCTTTTCCTGGGGCCAGTTGGCTGAAAAAATTGGTGCTTGGGTAGACACATCGATTGACTTGCGCCGCGAAAAGCGCGAAATCGCCCAGGATCTTGCGCTGGGCCAGCAGGCTGCGCAGGAGCGTGAGGCCCGGCTTGAGCAAGAGCGCGTGCAGGTGCAGGATCAGCCGCCGACGCCAGTGCACATTGAGCCCACACTGGCCGATTTACCAGTGAGCCTGCGCGTGGCCAAGGAGCGGCAAAAACCGCTGTTCGTCGAGCTGGCCGACAACAAGCTGCCGCAAGTGGATTTGCTCGATGGTTCTGCCGGGCGGCAAGAGGGTGTGGCACCCGAAACGCTGGAAATGACAAGCCGCCTGATCGAGAAAAAGCTCAAGGATTTTGGTGTAGAGGTGCGCGTGGTACTGGCTTTGCCCGGCCCGGTGATTACGCGCTACGAGATTGAGCCGGCCACGGGCGTCAAGGGCGCGCAGATTGTGGGTCTGGCGCGCGATCTGGCGCGCTCGCTCAGCCTGGTGTCAATCCGCGTGATTGAAACTATTCCGGGCAAGAACTACATGGCGCTGGAATTACCCAACGCCAAGCGCCAGTCCATCATGCTGAGCGAGATTCTGGGCTCCAACACCTACAACGACGCCAAGTCGATGCTGACGATTGGCCTGGGCAAGGACATTGCGGGCCACGCGGTGGTGGCCGACCTGGCCAAGATGCCGCATGTGCTGGTGGCGGGCACCACGGGCTCGGGTAAATCGGTGGGCATCAACGCCATGATCTTGAGCTTGCTGTACAAGGCCGAGGCACGCGATGTGCGGCTGCTGCTGATCGACCCAAAAATGCTGGAAATGTCCGTCTACGAGGGCATTCCGCACCTGCTGGCACCTGTGGTGACCGATATGAAGCAGGCCGCCCATGGCCTGAACTGGTGCGTGGCCGAAATGGAGAAGCGCTACAAACTCATGAGCAAGCTGGGTGTGCGCAATCTGGCGGGCTACAACGCCAAACTAGACGAGGCCAAGGCCCGCGAGGCGTTTATCTACAACCCCTTCAGCCTCACACCCGACTCCCCCGAACCATTGGAGCGGCTGCCGCACATTGTGGTGGTCATTGACGAGCTGGCCGACCTGATGATGGTGGTGGGCAAGAAAATCGAGGAGCTGATTGCCCGCCTGGCGCAAAAGGCCCGCGCGGCCGGCATCCATTTGATTTTGGCCACGCAGCGCCCGAGTGTCGATGTGATCACTGGCCTCATCAAAGCCAACATTCCCACCCGCATGTCGTTTCAGGTCAGCAGCAAAATCGACAGTCGCACCATCCTCGACCAAATGGGCGCAGAGAGCCTGCTGGGCATGGGCGACATGCTCTACCTGCCCAGTGGCGCAGGCTTGCCGGTGCGCGTGCACGGCGCGTTTGTGAGTGACGCCGAGGTGCACCGCGTGGTGGCCTACCTCAAGGAGCAGGGCGGCCAGCCCAACTACATTGAAGGTGTGCTTGAAGGCGGTACGGTCGATGGCGAAGACGGCGATCTGGAGGGTGGCAACGGCGCAGGCGAAAAAGACCCCATGTACGACCAGGCCGTCGAGGTGGTGTTGAAAAACCGCAAAGCCAGCATTTCTCTGGTGCAGCGGCACTTGAAGATTGGCTACAACCGCGCCGCCCGCCTGGTGGAAGACATGGAAAAAGCTGGCCTGGTGAGCGCCATGAGCAGCAGCGGCCAGCGTGAAATACTGGTGCCCGCTAGGGCTACTTGAAGCGGGCATGATGCGGGCGTGATGTACCACTCCCTACTGATTCGCCTGCTAGCGCTGGCCACCCCTTTTCAACGGCATCTGGCAGGCCTGCTGCTTGCCTGCTGGTTGCCACTGGCTGGCAGCGCCAGCTTGCCGCAGTCTTTGGCAGCGGCCACGGCGCGCAGCAACGTACTGCTGGCCGAGCAAATCGAGCAACTGCGCCTGGGCGACCCGGCGAGCCCTGTGCTGGCGGTGTTTGCCATGCACTCGGAGTCCATGGCCTTTGAGGGCGACGCGGATCTCACGCTGCGCACTGCTCGCGCCTACTTGTCCAAAGGCCAGACCCTGCGGGTGCTGCGTCTGGGTAACGGGGCCGGCAAACGCTCGGCAAAAAACCTGTTTTATCCGTTGGCCACGCGCGACAGCATTGCCCGCGCGCTGGCTGCCATAGCCCAGCACAGCAATCCGCAAACGCCAGTAACTTTGATGTTCACCAGCCACGGCAATGAAGGCCTGCTGGGAATCAATATTGCCGAGCGCAATTACCCGGCCGTGCGCGCGACTGACTTGGCCGCCTGGCTTGCGCCGCTGGCGCAGCGGCCCACACTGGTGTTGCTGTCGGCCTGCTACTCGGGCTCGCTGATTCCGGCGGTGGCAGCGCCGCACCGCATTGTGCTAACGGCGTCTTCTGCAGACCGCAGCTCGTTTGGCTGCAATTTCAGCAGCCGCAACACCTTTTTCATTGAGGAACTGCTGGGCCCGTCCACCACCAGCGGCGTTGGCTTTGAACAGCATGTGCGTGACACCTGGGCGCGCATTGCGCAACGCGAAAAAAACCTCAATTACGGCCCACCTTCCAATCCGCAAATGAGTGTTGGCGAGCAAATGGCGCTGCATGCGGCCATGCCTTGGGCGCAGTGGTGGAGCGGTGCCAGTGCCCTGCCCAACCCCGCGCAAGTGGAGTAGCCGCATGAAAAAACACCGGCTTTGCGCGTTGCTCTTGGTTCTGACGGCCTTGCCCGCCTGCGCGTTGGCGGGTGGGTTGGAAGCGCTTGATGGCTTTATGCGCGGCGTCAAAAGCGCCCGCGCCGACTTTACCCAGGTGGTTACTGCGCCGCTGCGCCAGGGCGAGGCCACGGCGCGCAGCAAAATTTCCACTGGCACATTTGAGTTTCAGCGGCCCAACCGTTTTCGCTTTGTTTACAAGAAACCGTTTGAGCAGTCCATCGTGTCTGATGGGCAAACCTTATGGCTGCACGATGTCGATTTGAACCAGGTCTCGACCCGCCCGTTGGGCCAGGCGCTTCAGGGCACGCCAGCGGTGATTTTGTCGGCTACCAGCATTGCGGCGCTGCAAGCCAGCTTCAATCTGCAAGACGCACCCGACAAGGCCGGTTTGCAATGGGTCACCGCCACGCCGCGCAACAAAGACGGGCCGCTGCAGGCGATTGCGGTGGGCTTCAAAGGTGAGCAACTTGCCACGCTGGAAATTCTGGACAGCTTTGGCCAGCGCTCGGTCATGAGCTTTAGCCAGCTGGAAGTGAACCCGGCGCTAACTGCCGGTGTTTTTAGTTTCAAGCCACCCGCCGGGGTGGATGTACTGCGGCAGTAAACCGTGCCGTTGTGGCAGGCTCTAGAAATGCGGCTTGCCCACCACGGCACTTTGCACCGATTCATTGACGCTGAGTTGGAACACATCCGGGCGGCTGTAATGGCCAGTGGCATCAAAGTCGAACTTGCCACGGCCAATGTCATGCAAATCCAGGGTGGCGTACAAAATGGTTTCACTGCCAAAATGCGGCCCGGCCAGCACCTTGCCCAGCGGGTTGATGATGGCGCTGCCACCACGCATCAGCACGGCGTCGGGCGTGTCACCCAGGCTCACGCGCAGGCTGGCGGGGAAATCGCTCTTGCGAAAGAACTGGCAGGCGGAGAGCACAAAACAGCGTCCTTCCATGGCTACGTGCTGCATGGTGGCGATCCAGGTATCGCGGTCGTCGGCGGTGGGCGCGCAGTACAGCGCCACGCCCTTGGCGTACATCGCCATGCGCAGCATTGGCATGTAGTTTTCCCAGCAAATCACCGAGCCGATGACGCCATAGGGGCTGTCTATCGCGGTCAGGGTGGAGCCGTCGCCAAAGCCCCAGATCATGCGCTCCATGGCGGTCGGCATGAGCTTGCGATGTTTGCCTAAAAGCGCGCCGTCGGGGCCAAAAAACAGCACGGTGCAATAGCAAGTGCCGCCGTCCTGCTCAATCACGCCCACCACCACGTGGCAGCCGTGCGCCGCCGCCGCTTCGCCCAGGCGCTGGGTTTGCGGGCCGGGCACGGCAATCGCCGCTTCCAGGTACTGGCGGAATTCCTCGCGTCCCAGCGGGTCGCGCGTGCCCACCACCAGGCCGTAGTTGACTCCCTTGGGGTAGCCAGGAACAAAGGCCTCGGGGAACACCACCACCTTGGCACCATTGGCGGCGGCCTCGGCAATCAGGGTACAGGCCTTGCTGACGCAGGCCTCGGTGTCAAACGGAACGGAGCCGGCCTGGACGACGGCAACATGCACGGTGTGGGGTGTGGGTGCGCTCATGGTGTTTCAGGTAGTGGTTGGTGATTGATGGTGTATCAGGTAGACGCAGTGCAAGACAGCAGATGTCGGTATTTGAACTCACTGCGCCAGATAGCGCTGCACGTTGGCTTCATTCCAGGCCATGCCGCAGCCCGGTGCATCGGCCATGAGGGCGTGGCCGTTTTCAATGCGTTGGGGTTCTTGCAAAATCGGGCTGGCCCAGTCCACATACTCCAGCCAGTGGCAGGTGGGTGTCACTGCCAGCAGGTGGGCGCTTACCTCTGGGAACAGGTGACTCGACAGTGGCATGCCAGCAGCCTCTCCTAGCGCTGCAGCGCGCAGCCAGCCGCTCACGCCACCAATCTTCATGGCGTCTGGCATGCCCAGGTCGCTGGCACCCGCGGCCAGGCCTGCCGCCATTTCGTGGGGCCCCCACCAGTTCTCGCCCATTTGCACAGCCACCCGCGCCTTGCTGCGGATTTGTGCATGGCCGATAAAGTCGTCGGCCAGGGTGGGCTCCTCAATCCAGTACAGGCCCTCATCGGCCAGGACCTGCATGCGATGAATGGCCTCGGGCACCGACAAGCCTTGGTTGTAATCGGCCATCAGGTGCACACCGTTGCCAATGGCGCGCCTGACAGCGCGCACTACCTCCAGGTCGGTGTGCACATGGGCATAGCCCAGCCGCACCTTAATGGCGGTAAAGCCTGCGTCCAGCAACTGCGTGGCTTGCGCGCTGGCGTGCTCGCTGCCAATCAGGCCCAGGCCGCAACTGTTGTAGGCCGCTACCGGGCGCGGCTGGCCACCCAGCAGGCGCACCAGTGGCAGTTCCTGGGCGCGGGCCAGCGCATCCCAGGCCGCCATGTCGATGCCGGCCATGGCCATGCCGGTAAGGCCCTTGCTGCCCAGCAGGCGAAACTGCCTTTTGAGCTTTTGGTCCAGCTCAAAAGGCACTAGCGGTTCGTCCTTGAGCAGCGCCGACAGGTTGGCCAGCAGTTCCACCACCGGCTTGAGCGCCAGCGGCGTGTAGCAAAACAGGTAGGTGGTGCCGGTGACGCCTTCTTGCGTGTACAGGTCAATCAGCGCCAGCGGTGCAACCTGAATGGTGCCGCCGCTGGTTTGCAGCGGCAACCGCATGGGCACATTGACCGCGCGGACGCGCAGCTCGCGCAAGGTGAGTCGGGGCAGGGTGCTCATGGTCGTTGGGTGATTGGCGCGGCGGTATTCATGCAGACTGTGTACAGCCATGGTAGCGGGATGTACTAAAGTCAACCAACAGGTTTAACACGTACTTTTTTCAAGCCGCCGATGCCATGAAACCCCAGACCGCCACCACCCACGTACCCTTGGCTGAGCGCCTGCGCCCGCAAACGCTGGGGGAGGTGGTGGGCCAGCCGCATTTGCTGGGGCCTGGCATGCCACTGCGCGTGGCGTTTGAATCGGGCCGGCCGCACAGCTGTATTTTGTGGGGGCCGCCGGGCACCGGCAAAACCACCATTGCACGGCTTATGGCGCAGGCGTTTGACGCGCTGTTTATTCCCCTCAGCGCGGTGCTGGGCGGCGTCAAGGACATTCGCGAGGCGGTCGAGCGTGCGCAGATGGCGCAGCTGGAGCGCACCCAGGGCGGCACACACACGCAGGGCCAGCGCACACTGGTGTTTGTCGATGAGGTGCACCGCTTCAACAAAAGTCAGCAGGACGCATTTTTACCGCATGTGGAGAGCGGTTTGTTCACCTTTGTGGGTGCCACCACCGAAAACCCGTCGTTCGAGGTGAACTCTGCGCTGCTGTCGCGTGCGGCGGTCTATGTGTTGCAGCCGCTTTCAACCGACGACCTGGCACAAATCATGACCCGAGCGCAAACAGCATTTGCCAATTTGGCCATTGAACTTGAAGCGCAGCAGCGCTTGCTGGCCTTTGCCGATGGCGACGCCCGCCGCTTGCTCAACACGCTGGAGACGCTGGAGGTAGCCGCGCGCACGCAAAAGCTGCAAACCATCAGCGACGCCTGGGTGATGCAGGTCATGGGCGAGCGCATGCGCCGCTTTGACAAGGGCGGCGACCAGTTCTACGACAGCATCAGCGCGCTGCACAAGTCGGTTCGCGGCTCCGACCCCGACGCCGCTTTGTATTGGCTGGTGCGCATGCTCGACGGCGGTGCCGACCCGCGCTACATGGCGCGCCGCCTGGTGCGCATGGCCAGCGAAGACATTGGCCTGGCCGACCCGCGCGCGCTGCGCCTGGCCATGGACGCGGCTGAAGTCTATGAACGCCTGGGCTCGCCCGAGGGGGAGCTGGCGCTGGCGCAGTGCGTGGTGTATCTGGCCGTGGCGCCCAAATCCAACGCGGTTTATGTGGCTTACAAGGAAGCGCTCGCACTGGTCAAGCAAGGTGGCACCCAGCCGGTGCCGATGCACTTGAGAAACGCACCCACCGCACTGATGAAAACTTGGCGCGATAGCGAACAGACGGCGAGTTTGGGTGTTGTTAAAAACTATCGCTATGCCCATGACGAAGAAGACGGTTTTGCTGCAGGCGAGACTTATTTCCCCGAGGGCATCCACGCGCCGCAGTTTTACCGGCCTGTAGCGCGCGGTCTGGAAATCAAGATTGCAGAGAAGTTGCAAGAACTGCGGCAGCGCAACCTAATTGCGCGTGCCAGTGGCGAGCCGAAGACGTGAGCTGTTTTTTTGTCTGCATGAGTGCAACATCGTAGTTACCCTTATTCATTTCCGTCATTCGCTAGTGCCATTGAATCTAGTAAATCCAAATGCCAGTTAGCCCCGTACTCAGCAAAGTCGTAAACATTTCGTAAACCCACCGGAGATAACCATGCGCTTTAAGTTAAATACCGCACTGTTGGCTGTTGCCACAGTATGTGCCGCCGGACTGAGCATGGCCTCCAGCCATCGCGAAGCCCCCTTCATCACCACCTTGCCCAAGGTTGACGGCACAGACTTTTACATGTTTCGCAGCTACGAAGGCGTTGCCGCCAACGGAGCAGGTGGCCGCAGCGACTACGTAACACTGATCGCCAACTACCAGCCGCTGCAAGACTCTTACGGTGGCCCCAACTATTTCAGCCTGGACCCCAACGCGCTGTATGAAATTCATATTGACAACAACGGCAACGCGGAAGAAGACATCACCTTCCAGTTCCGCTTTCGCAATGCCCTCAAAAGCACGTCGCTGACCATTGGCACCGGTGCCAACGCCCGATCGGTGCCGATTCCGCTGATCCAGTCCGGTGCTGTCACCAACCCGAGCGATGCCAACCTGAATCTGAACGAAGCCTATTCGGTCAACGTAGTGCGCGGCAACCGACGCAGTGGTACCAGCCAGGCCGTAGTCAAGGTCAGTGACGGCACCGCCAGTTTTGAAAAGCCGGTGGATTACATCGGCGAGAAGACCTTGGGCAATACCGCCACTTACGAGGCTTATGCGCGTCGCCATGTGCATGACATCCGCATCCCCGGCTGCCCCGCCGGCCGTGACATTGGCCGTGTGTTTGCTGGCCAGCGGCGCGAGGGCTTTGCCGTCAACCTCGGTCCGATTTTTGACCTGGTCAACGCCAACCTGGCCGACATCACCAACCCAGCCCTGATTGATGCCTTTGCCGGCCGGTCGATTCAGGTCAAGAGCGTGACCAGCCTGGCGATTGAAGTTCACCGCGACTGCCTGACCGCCGGTACCGACCCGGTGATTGGTGGCTGGACCACTTCCAGCGTGCGTCAGGCCAGCTTGATCTCGGGCGCACCTGCTTCTGGCCACCAGACCAGCGCCGTCCTGGGCGGTGCCTGGACGCAAGTCTCGCGTCTGAGCCATCCACTGGTTAATGAGGTCGTGATTGGTCTGCCCGACAAAGACCGTTTCAATGCCTCGCGCCCTGCCGCTGACGGTGGTAATTTTCTGAACTACGTCACCAACCCCACCTTCCCGGCCTTGTTGGGCCTGGTGCTCGCCAACAATCCTGCGGCGCTGGCACCCACCAACTTCCCGCGCACTGACCTGGTATCGGTCTTCCTGACCGGTATCGCTGGTGTCAACCGCCCCGCCAACCTTGGCGTTGCCACCGCACCTGTGGCCTTTGTGCCGGGCGAGATAATGCGTTTGAACACCAACATAGCGGCAGTGCCATTTGCCAACCAGAATCGCTTGGGCATTCCCGGCAACATTCTGGCTGGTGGCTCTGACAACGCCGGTTACCCGAACGGCCGCCGTCCGCAAGACGACACGGTGGACATTTCGCTGATCGCGGTGTTAGGTGGTTTGTGCGTTGCCAACGGCACGGGTAACACGCTGGGCCTCAACAGCGTGATTGGCCTGACCTCCGTTTGCGCTCCTGCCAGCGTGCCAGCTGGCAATGCATCACTCACCGTGCATGATGGTGTGGACCAGCGCCGCGTCACCTTCCTCGCAGGTTTTCCGTACCTGAACACGCCGCTGCCGGGCAGTATTGACCTGTCTGCGCCGTTCCCAGCCGGTATTTCCGCGCGTTGATGGCATTTAATTCACACAAGGAATCAACATGAAACATACCAACTCCTTGCGCATGCTGGCGGTTGCCACTGCGGTTGCGCTGGTGGCCGCTTGTGGCGGCGGCGGTGATTCAACCGCCCCGGCCCCCGTGGCCCTGGTGCCCGGTACCACCGTGCCAGTGGCGGCAACCACCAACGCTACCGAAGCCAGTGCTTTTGTCAGCACGCTGGTTGCAGCTGGCGGTAATGGCGGCGAGCCGATTGCGCTTACCGGCGTGGTCCTTGCTACCAGCGAAACGGCAGAACCCCGCCCGGTTTAAGGGCCTGCCTGTTCAAATCATCGGCGTGGTTTATTCCACGCCGATTTTTTTTGCCTGTTTAATCTACACCATGGTTCTCATGCCACGCATTGCCTTTTTCCGTGCTCTGTGCGCTGCTGTGCAGGGCGCAGCCGCGTTGATTTGCGGCCTTACCCTGCTTTGCGCTTCAGCCGCCCACGCCGCCCCGCAAGAAATTCAGCCGCGCAATGACGCGCAAGTGATTGAAACCCTGGCCCCGCGCCTCAGCGCAGCGCCGCAAAACCCGGAAGCTGCCGCGCTACAAGCGCGCCAGTGGATCAGCCAAAGCCGCCAAAGCGGCGACCCGCGCTACCTGGGCCGCGCCCAGGGCGTGCTGGCCAGGTGGTGGGACAGGGCAGATGCCCCGCCCGAACTGGCGGTGTTGCAGGCCACGGTGCAGCAAAGCCGCCATGAGTTTGACGCCGCCCGCAAAATCCTGACGCAAGCCCTGCAGCGCGACGCCAGCTTGGCCCAGGGCTGGCTCACGCTGGCCACACTGGAGCGCGTGGCTGGCCGCTACAGCGCCGCGCAGACGGCCTGCGTGGCGTCTATTTTTTCGCAGGCCGCGCTTTACCGCCAGGCCTGTCTGCTGGAAACCGCCTCTTTGCTGGGCCAGCAAGACGCCGCGCGCAGCGCCTTTACCCAGGCCATTGCGCAAAGCCGCGATGCGGCCACCCAGTCGTGGCTGTTGTCGCTACTGGCCGAGAGCGAGGAGCGTGCCGGGCGCGATGAATCAGCGCTGATGCACTACCGCGACAGCCTGCAACGCGGCCCCGACGGCTACACCGCACTGGCCCTGGCCGACGCCCTGCTGCGCACCAACAAGCCCGCTGCCGCGCTGGAAGCCTTGCAAAGCCAAAACCCCACCGACGCCGTGCTACTGCGTCGCGCCTATGCCCATAAAACCCTGGGCGATGCGCGCTGGAAGGTGCTGCAAGCCGAATTGGCCGAGCGTTTTGCCGCGCTCGACGCCCGCGGCGACGACCCAGCCCTGCATGCGCGTGAACGCGCCCAGGCCGCGCTTTGGCTGGAGGGTAATGCCGCCAGGGCCTGGGCCGCAGCGCAAGTCAATTTGGGCCTGCAAAAAGAGCCGCTTGACTGGTGGCTGGCACTGCAAAGCGCCACGATGGCTAAGCAAACTTTTGCGCTCGGCCAGCTGCGCCAGCAGCTCGCTGCCACCGGCCTGAAAGACGCGCGCCTGGCCGCGTGGCTGGCACCATGAGGGCGCTGCTGGCTTACCGTGCTGCGTTCAATATGACGCTTGGCGTGGCGCTTACTGCTGTGCTGCTGCTGGCGGCACCCGCTTGGGCGCACAAAGCCAGCGACGCGTATTTGCTATTGACGCAGCGCACAGCGCCGCCCGCCGCTGTGGCCAGTGCGGCGCTTGCTGCACCACCCGCCAGCGCTGTAATGGCCGCTGGCGTTGGCACCGACACCTTTGATTTGCGCCTCTCGCTCGCGCTCAAAGACCTCGACGCCGCCATTCCCACGCTAGACGCCAACGACGACCGGCAGCTCACCTGGGGCGAAATCAAGCAGGCGCTGCCCGCCATCACGCGTTGGGTCGGCAATGGCGCGCGCTTTCAGTGCGGCGGCCAAAACCTGCCAACCACCTGGCAGTTGCAGTCGCTCGAGCAGCGCAGCGACGGCGCGTATGTGCGCCTGGCTGCCACGCTCAAGTGCCCTGCCAATGCTGATTGGGCGCTGGATTACCGCTTGCTCGCTGGCATTGATCCAACCCACCGCTTGCTGCTGGCGGGCAGCTTGGCTGGGCAGCCCGTGGCCGCCGTACTGGCCCCGCAAGGCCGCTCGGCGCTGGTGCTGCGGCCCGCCAATAACCGCCAAGCTGGTGCGTCAGGGCAGGGCGCGCCCGCGCAAGCGCCTGGCCTGACAGACGCTGATAGTCAGGGCGGCGGTGCGTCTGCCGCCGGCGCGCCCAGCCTGCCTGCCAGCGGCTGGCAAACCCTGCAAAGCTTTTTTGCCGAGGGCCTGCACCACCTCGTGACGGGCTACGACCACCTGGCCTTCCTGCTGGCGCTGCTGCTACC
The DNA here is from genome assembly GCA_021732385.1 of Burkholderiales bacterium. Lineage (GTDB taxonomy): Bacteria > Pseudomonadota > Gammaproteobacteria > Burkholderiales > Burkholderiaceae_C > JAKFVA01. Next base: position 17,516 of record JAKFVA010000037.1, read on the forward strand.
GATTCAGTTGCTGGCCATGCGGCCTGCGGCATCCCTGCAGCGGTCCGCCAGCACAGTAGCCGCAAACTCCACGCCAGCCAACCCCACCGGCTGGAGCGGCCTGTGGCAGCTGGTGCGCACGGTCACGGGCTTCACCATTGGTCATTCCGTCACCCTGATCTTGGCCACACTGGGCTGGATTGCCGCCTCGCCCGATTGGGTGGAGCCGGCCATTGCCATCACCATTGCCATTGCCGCCGTGCTCAATTTGATCCCCGCGCCGCGGCTGCGCGGTGACGCGCTGGCGCTGGGCTTTGGGCTGATTCACGGCTTGGGTTTTTCTGGTGTCATGACGGAATCGGGCGTCACGGGCAGCTTGCTGGTGTGGGGTCTGGCGGGCTTTAACCTGGGCGTGGAAGCCGGGCAATTAATGGGGGTGGCGCTGTGGTGCGTGTTTCACCTGTTGCTGGCGCGGCGGCCTTGGTACCACAGCGTGGTCGTGCGCGGTGGCTCCTGGGCGCTGCTGGCGCTGTCGTTGTACTGGGTAGGGCAAAGGCTGCTCGCGTAACCCCCACGCAGTAACCTGAGTTTGCTATAAATTAAATAGTAAAGAACTATAGCGTTACCCGCACGTATCTAGTGGGCTAATGCTTTATTTGGGCCTTAGAAAACCACTAAAAACCTAAAAACTTCCGTCCAGCGGCTGCCATGAGGCTTCACAGGCACCCAACAACTTGAAAATCATAAAAATAGGCCATTTTTCAAGCATAAAAAACAACTAAAACGCTTTACTTTCGTGCGGGTGGCGCTATGGTTTTTTACTATGCCTTTAGTAGCAAAAAAACAGGCCTCTTAGGGACTGCCGCAGTCTTGGCGTGCGACTTGCAGCGCTAGAATGCGCGGCACCTTCAGCTTGGGTGTACACGCTGCTTGCCATCTTGAATGCCCCCAGAACAACAAACGCCACCTGATGGAAATCCTGCTGCAACAAACCATCAACGGCCTGGTGCTGGGCAGTATGTACGCGCTGATTGCGCTGGGCTACACCATGGTCTATGGCGTTATCAACCTGATCAACTTTGCCCACGGCGACGTGCTTATGGTCGGCGCGCTTACCAGCTGGAGCGTGATTGGCCTGATGCAGGACGCCACGCCCGGTGCCCCCGGTTGGTTGGTGCTGCTGGGCGCCATGCTGATTGCCTGCGTGGTCTGCGGCACCTTGAATTTTGTGATTGAAAAAGTGGCGTACCGGCCGCTCAGAAACAGCCCGCGCCTGGCACCACTCATCACCGCCATTGGAATGAGCCTGCTTTTGCAAACGCTGGCGCAAATCATTTGGAAGCCCAATTACAAGCCCTATCCCACGCTACTGCCCAGCGAGCCCATCGCCTTTGGCGGCGCGGTGATCACGCCCACGCAAATTTTGATTCTGGCGCTCACCGCCATCTGCCTGGCGGCGCTGATGTGGCTGGTTAACCGCACTCGGCTGGGCCGCGCCATGCGCGCCACGGCAGAGAACCCGCGCGTGGCTGCATTGATGGGCGTCAAGCCCGACACGGTGATTTCAGCCACCTTCATCATTGGCGCGGTACTGGCCGCTATTGCCGGCGTGATGTACGCCGCCAACTACGGCACAGTGCAGCACAGCATGGGCTTCTTGCCAGGGCTCAAGGCGTTTACGGCGGCGGTGTTTGGCGGCATTGGCAACCTGGGCGGTGCGGTGCTGGGCGGGATTTTGCTGGGCTTGATCGAATCGATTGGCGCGGGCTACATCGGTCCGCTCACTGGTGGCGTGCTGGGCAGCCACTACGCCGATATTTTTGCCTTTGTGGTGCTGATTGTGGTGCTGACGCTGCGGCCCTCGGGCCTGCTGGGCGAGCGCGTGGCCGACCGCGCCTGAAGGCCAGACCATGACGCCCGCTTCAACGTTCGCTTTGTCTCCAGCGTTAAACCGCAAGCTTTTGATCGGCTTTGGCATCTTGCTGGTGCTGTTGTTGCCGCTGGCTTTGCAGCAGGCGGGCAACGCCTGGGTGCGCATTGCCGACGTGGCGCTGCTGTATGTGCTGTTGGCGCTGGGGCTGAATATTGTGGTGGGTTACGCCGGGCTGCTTGATTTGGGCTATGTGGCGTTTTTTGCGGTGGGCGCGTATTTGTTTGGCCTGCTGGCCTCGCCCCATTTGACTGAAACTTTCCCGCTGCTGGCGGCTTGGTTCCCGGGCGGGCTGCACACGCCGCTGTGGGTGGTGATTCCGCTGGCGGCTTGCGTGGCGGGCGTGTTTGGCGTACTGCTGGGCGCGCCCACGCTGCGGCTGCGCGGCGATTACCTGGCTATCGTTACTTTAGGTTTCGGTGAAATCGTGCGGGTGTTCTTGAACAACCTGGATCACCCCGTCAACATCACCAACGGCCCGCGTGGGCTGGGGCAAATCGACAGCGCTACTTTCTTTGGCATCAACCTGGGCAAAACCTGGAGCGTGGGTGGTTTTGATTTGCCCTCGGTCACGCTGTATTACTACCTGTTTCTGGCGCTGGTTGTCATCAGTGTGGTGGTGTGCTTTCGGCTGGAGCACTCGCGCATTGGCCGCGCCTGGATGGCGATTCGAGAAGACGAAATTGCAGCCAAGGCCATGGGCATCAACACCCGCAACCTCAAGCTGCTGGCGTTTGGCATGGGGGCCACCTTTGGCGGCGTCAGCGGCGCGCTGTTTGGCGCGTTTCAGGGCTTTGTATCGCCCGAATCGTTCAGCCTGATGGAGTCGGTGATGATTGTGGCCATGGTGGTGCTGGGCGGGCTGGGGCATTTGCCGGGCGTCATTGTGGGGGCCATCTTGCTGGCCGCATTGCCTGAGGTATTGCGCTACGTGGCCAGCCCCTTGCAAGCACTGACGGGCGGGCGGCTTGATGCGTCCATCTTGCGCCAGTTGTTGATTGCGCTGGCCATGATCAGCATCATGCTGCTGCGCCCGCAAGGCCTGTGGCCCAAGCCGGGGCAGGGCGGCGGCTGGTGGCGCAAGTGGTTTGGCAAATCCGCAAGCGCAGCGTCTGCGCCCAACACCGGAGGCAGCGCATGAGCCACTGGGCGGCTGGCACGCCTGTTGCGCCCGGTTTATCCGGTGCGTCGTCCACAGCACCTGATGCGGCCCACGCGGCACTTGACGCGCCAACGCCGGTGTTGAAGGTGGCGGGCATCTCCAAGCGCTTTGGCGGCCTGCAAGCCCTGAGCGATGTCGGCATGACGGTGCTGCCCGGCCAGATCTATGGCCTGATTGGCCCCAACGGCGCGGGCAAAACTACGTTCTTCAACGTAATCACAGGCCTGTACGCCGCCGACAGCGGCAGCTTTGAACTGGCGGGCAAGACCTACCGGCCCAAAGCCGTGCACGAGATTGCCCGCGCTGGCATTGCCCGCACCTTCCAGAACATCCGCCTGTTTGCCGACATGAGCGTGCTGGAGAACGTGATGGTGGGCCGCCATGTACGCACTCACTCGGGCTTGCTGGGGGCCATTTTTTGTACAAAGGCTTTCAAGCTGGAAGAAACCGCCATCCGCCAGCGCGCTCATGAACTGCTTGCCTATGTGGGCATAGAAAAACACGCCGATGCCAAGGCCCGCAACCTGAGCTATGGCGACCAGCGCCGCCTGGAAATCGCGCGGGCGCTGGCCACCGAGCCTAAGCTGCTGGCACTTGACGAACCAGCCGCTGGCATGAACGCCACCGAAAAAACGCAACTGCGCGAGCTGATTGACCGCATCCGGTGCGATGGCCGCGCCGTGTTGCTGATTGAGCACGATGTGAAACTGGTAATGGGCCTGTGCGACGCCGTGACGGTGCTCGATTACGGCAAGCCGATTGCCGAAGGCGCGCCGGCCGAGGTGCAGCGCAACCCGCAGGTCATTACGGCTTACCTTGGCACGGATGCGGCATGAGTACTTTGGAAGCCGAGCCCATCTTGCTGCAAGTCAAAGGCTTGCAAGTCGCCTACGGCGGCATCCAGGCCGTGAAAGGCGTGGACTTGGAGGTGCGGCGTGGCGAACTGGTGAGCCTGATTGGCTCCAACGGCGCGGGCAAATCCACCACTCTCAACGCCATGACCGGCAGCCTGCCGCTGGCGGGTGGCCAAATTGAACTGCGCGGTAAAAACACCCAAGGCCAGGGCCCGTGGGATTTGGTGGGCCAGGGCCTGACGCTGGTGCCCGAGGGGCGTGGCGTATTCGCCCGCATGCGCATCGACGAGAACCTGCTGATGGGTGCCTACAGCCGCCGCAACCAAACCGAGATAGCCACCGATCTGGAGCAGGTCTATACCCTGTTTCCGCGTCTCAAAGAGCGCCGCAAGCAATTGGCGGGCACGCTCTCGGGGGGCGAACAGCAAATGCTGGCCATGGGCCGCGCGCTGATGAGCCGCCCGCAGGTGTTGCTGCTCGATGAACCCTCGATGGGCCTGGCGCCGTTGATGGTGGACAAGATTTTTGAGGTGGTGCGCCAGGTGTCAAAACAAGGGGTCACCATCTTGCTGGTCGAGCAAAACGCCAGCCGCGCCCTGGCCATTGCAAGCCGCGCCTATGTCATGGAGTCGGGCCTGATCACCATGAGCGGCGACGCCAAAACGCTACTCAATGACCCGCGCGTGCGGGCGGCGTATTTGGGTGAATAGACGGGCCTGCGGGCTGATCATGCACTGGGGTGTTTATCCGCCTCGGTGGTGAACGAGTCGGCGTAAAACTCTTCTTCCGGTAAACCGCGCTGGCCCACATAGGCGGCTTTGGCGGAGTCCACCACAATCGGCGCGCCGCAGGCATAAACCTGGTGGCCCGCCAGGGTGGGAAAGTCGTCGAGCACGGCTTGGTGCACAAAGCCGGTGCGACCGCTCCAGTGGTCTTCTGCGGTGGCGTTGGACACCACGGGGATGTACTGCAAATTGGGCATCTCGGCCAGCCTTGCCTGCACCCAATCGTCCATATACAAATCGTGCGGGCGCCGGCCCCCCCAGTACAGCACGGCAGGGCGGGTGATGGCCTTGAACTGCATGTGCTCAATGATGGCTTTGATGGGCGCAAAGCCCGTGCCCGAGGCCAGCAGCACCATGGGTTTGACGGATTCCTCGCGCAGGTAAAAACTGCCATAGGGGCCTTCGACCCGCAGGATGTCCTTTTCTTTCATGGCGGCAAATACGTGGTCGGTGAACTTGCCGCCGGGCATGTGCCTGATGTGCAGTTCAATGCCGGGGTTGGCCGCCGCTGGCGTGGCCTGCGAGGTGGCTTGCGCGCCCGCCAGGTGCGGGGCAGTGGCCATGGAGTAGCTGCGCCGCGCGCCGTCGCGCAGGATGAATTCCACATACTGGCCCGCGTGGTATTGCAGCGCGTCGTTGGCGGGCAGTTGCAGGCGCAGCAGCATGACGTCGGG
>JAKFVA010000030.1 GCA_021732385.1 Burkholderiales bacterium
CAGACCCCGAAAGACTTTGGGCTGGCTGTCTCCACTTGAGGTGTATAGCCAACATCTGGCTCGCCTTCAGAGCCAGCCAGATGTCTTGCAGTAACCTCCACGTGTTGCGCTTGAAGTTGAGACCGCCCAAGCTAGCATGTGCGGGTAACGCTATGGTTTTTTGCTGCCAAAAAAGTAGCGTGACCAGTGTTAACCGCAGCTTGGGTGGGTGGAGTCGGCTGCGTCCTCAAGCGGCCTTGACTTTGAGCCGCCAGGCGTGCAGCAGCGGCTCGGTGTAGCCGCTGGGCTGTACCAGCCCTTTGAATACCAGGTCACAAGCGGCCTTGTAGGCAGCGGATTTGTCAAAGTTGCCGGCCATTTTTTTATACAACGGGTCACCGGCGTTTTGCTGGTCCACCACTGCCGCCATGCGCTCAAACGTGGCTTTGACCTGGGACGTGGTGGTGACGCCGTGCAGCAGCCAGTTGGCAATGTGCTGGCTAGAGATGCGCAGTGTGGCGCGGTCTTCCATCAGGCCCACGTTGTGGATGTCGGGCACCTTGGAGCAGCCCACGCCCTGGTCGATCCAGCGCACCACATAGCCCAAAATACCCTGGGCGTTGTTGTCCAGCTCCTGCTGAATGTCAGCCGCTGACCAATTGCGTTCCTTGGCCACGGGGATGGTCAGCAGATCGGCCAAAAGCGCGGCATGCACTTTGTTGTAGTCGGTTTTCTCCAGCTTCTTTTGCACATCGCCGACCTTGACCTGGTGGTAGTGCAGCGCGTGCAGCGTGGCAGCCGTCGGGCTGGGTACCCAGGCGGTGTTGGCACCGGCCTGCGGATGCACGATTTTTTGCGCCAGCATGGCGGCCATTAAATCGGGCATGGCCCACATGCCCTTGCCAATTTGCGCCTTGCCGCGCAGGCCGCACGACAGGCCCGCCAGCACATTGTTCTTCTCGTAAGCGGCAATCCAGGGCGTGGCCTTCATCTCGCCTTTGCGGATCATGGCGCCTGCATGCATGGCGGTGTGCATCTCGTCGCCGGTGCGGTCGAGAAAGCCGGTGTTGATAAAGGCCACGCGGCTCTTGGCGGCGGCAATGCAGGCCTTGAGGTTGACGCTGGTACGGCGTTCTTCGTCCATGATGCCCAGCTTGACGGTATTCTCCGGCAGACCCAGCAGCGCCTCAACGCGGCCAAACAGCTCGCTGGCAAAGGCCACCTCGGCGGGCCCGTGCATCTTGGGCTTGACGATATACACCGAGCCCTTGCGCGAATTGCGAATGCCCCCGGCGCGGGTGCCAGCGTGTGCTTTTTGTCCGTGGCCCTGCAGGTCATGCAGCGCAATGGCCGTGGTGACCACGGCATCCAGAATGCCTTCAGGAATTTCCTCGCCGCTGCCCCAGGTGATGGCGGGGTTGTTCATCAGGTGGCCCACATTGCGCAAAAACAAGAGCGAACGGCCATGCAGCACGACTGGCTTGCCCTTGCCCTTGGGCGGTGTGTAAGCGCGGTCGGCATTGAGGCCACGGGTAAAGGTTTTGCCGCCCTTGGTGACTTCTTCGGTCAGCGTACCTTTCAAAATGCCCAGCCAGTTGCTGTAGGCCAGCACCTTGTCAGGCGCATCCACCACGGCCACGGAATCTTCCAGGTCCAAAATGGTGGACAGCGCTGCCTCCAGCACCAGATCGCAAACGCCAGCGGGGTCGCTGCGGCCAATCGGCGTGTTGCGGTTGATTTGAATTTCCAGGTGCAGGCCGTTGTGTGCCAGCAGCACGGCAGACGGCGCATCGTTGTCACCCTGGTAGCCAATGAACTGCTTGGCGTTTTGCAAACTGGTGCTGCTGCCACCGCGTAGCTTGACCACCAGTTTGCCGCCCTTGACGCTGTAGGCCAGGCTGTCAATGTGTGAGCCCTTTTTTAGCGGTGCCGTGCGGTCCAGCACGTAACGGGCGTATTCAATGACCTTGGCGCCGCGCTTTTCGTTGTAGCTGCTGCCACGAGCGCAGCCACCCGCCTCGGAGAGCACGTCGGTGCCGTACAGCGCGTCGTACAAAGAACCCCAGCGCGCGTTAGCGGCGTTGAGCGAGTAGCGCGCGTTGAGCACTGGCACCACCAGTTGGGGGCCGGCTTGCAGCGCCAGTTCGGCGTCCACATTTTTGGTGTTGACCTGGATTTTTTTGGGCGTGGGCACCAGGTAGCCAATCTGTTTCAAGAACGCCTGATAGGCTTTCATGTCGGCAATCGGGCCAGGGTGGGCTTTGTGCCACGCGTCCTGCGCGGTTTGCATGCGCTCGCGCTCGGCCAGCAAAAAGGCGTTTTTTGGGGCCAGGTCGTGCACGATGGCGTCAAACCCTTGCCAAAAACTGGCGCTGGAAACGCCGGTGCCAGGCAACACCTGATCTTCAATGAAACGGTACAAAACAGTGGCAACTTGCAGGCGGTGGCAAGTGGTACGAGCGGTCATGGTGGAGCGTCCTAAGAAAAAAAGCGCACAAAAAATTGCAGGCTGAGATTGTGCGCTAACTGGCGCGGCGGCGTTTGCCGACCTGCGTACGCTGTGCTGCGCTGCAGCAGGCGCCAGGTCGGGGGCGAAAAAAAACCGACCACGCGCAAAGGCGCGGTCGGCGATAGCCGTGAGCCGGTAAGGGGGCTTAACCCTTGAGGCACTCGCTCATGAATTTCTTGCGCTCATCGCCCTTGAGGGCCTTGGCTTTCGGATCACCGTTGCAGGACTTCATTTTTTCCTGCTGGGGCGAAACTTTTTTGGCGCTCAGACAAGTCTTCATGAAGGCCTTGCGCTCGTCACCTTTTTTTGTCAGCCGCATCCTTGTTGCACAAGGCCATTTTGTTTTGCTGGGTGGTGGGCTCCTTGGCGTCAGGTGTTGTGGCTGCCACCACCGGTTTCGCGGCAGGTGTGAGCGTTGCTGCGGGCTTGGTGGCAGGCGTTGCCTTGTCTTGGGCAAAGGCGTTGCCCAGGCTGCCACACAAAGCAAGGGCGGCAACGGCGAGAGTCAAAAAGTGTTTCATGGCGTGTCCAAATAAAGGTTGGCGAAAAAAGACCAGGCAGGAGACTGCTGTCAACAAAATAAATCCCGCAGGCGGATTCCAGCATACAACGCCCGACGCCTCAATAAGGATGACGCCAGCGCACGCAGGCGGGCACGCCACAGGCATTCAAGCGGCTAGTTGATGGCCAAGCCGCCAACTAGAATCTGCCCATGCTCTCCCTGAAAAAAGACCTGCTCGCTGCACTGGCTGCCGAGCTGGAAAACCTCTCACCCGGCAGCGGCGCCAAGGCGGCTTTCGAGTCGCCCAAAGTAGCCGCTCATGGCGATTTGGCCACCACAGCGGCCATGCAGTTGGCCAAGCCGCTCGGGCAAAATCCGCGCGAGTTGGCCCAGACCCTTTGCACCCGCCTGATGGCCAGCGGTGCCTTTGAGAAGTGGGTGCAGGCGTTGGAGATTGCCGGGCCGGGCTTTATCAACATCCGCCTGAAAGACGCCGCCCGCCAGCAAGTGGTGCGTGAGGTCTTGCAGGCCGGTGAGCGCTTTGGCCAGCAAAGCGCCAATGGCCAGCGCGTGCTGGTGGAGTTTGTCTCAGCCAACCCCACCGGCCCGCTGCATGTGGGTCACGGGCGGCAGGCGGCTTTGGGTGACGCGGTTTGCAATCTCTACGCCAGCCAGGGCTGGCAGGTGTACCGCGAGTTCTACTACAACGACGCGGGGGTACAGATTGCCACGCTGGCGCACAGCACGCAGCTGCGTGCGCAGGGCTTTAAACCGGGCGATGCGCAATGGCCCAGCGGCGAGCAAGCGGCGGCCTACAACGGCGACTACATTGCCGAGATTGCGCAAGACTTTTTAAGTAAAAAGACCGTCAAGGCCGACGACCGCGAGTTCATCGCCAGCGGCAACGTGGCCGACCTGGATGGCCTGCGCCAATTTGCCGTGGCTTATCTGCGTAGCGAGCAAGACCTCGATCTCCAGGCCTTTGGCGTGCGCTTTGACAATTACTACCTGGAATCCAGCCTCTACAGCAGTGGCCGCGTGGAAGCCACCGTAGGTAAGCTGGTGGCTGCGGGCAAAACCTACGAGGAGGGCGGCGCGCTGTGGCTCAAATCCACCGACTACGGCGATGACAAAGACCGTGTCATGCGCAAAAGCGACGGCAGCTACACCTATTTTGTGCCCGATGTGGCCTACCACATTGCCAAATGGGAGCGCGGCTACAGCAAGGCGGTCAACATCCAGGGCAGCGACCACCACGGCACCATCGCCCGTGTACGCGCGGGCTTGCAGGCGGCGGGCGTGGGCATCCCACCCGGCTACCCCGACTACGTGTTGCACACCATGGTGCGCGTGATGCGCGGCGGGCAGGAGGTAAAAATCTCCAAGCGCGCAGGCAGCTATGTGACGCTGCGCGACCTGATCGCCTGGACCAGCAGGGATGCAGTGCGCTACTTTTTGCTCAGCCGCAAACCCGACACCGAATACGTGTTTGATATCGACCTGGCGCTGGCCAAAAACAACGACAACCCGGTCTATTACGTGCAATACGCCCACGCCCGCATCTGCTCGATTTTGGCCACGTGGGGCGGCGATCGCGCATTGCTGCACACGGTGGAATTGCAAGCCCTGCAAAGCCCGTCTGCCCAGGCGCTAATGCTGCAACTGGCCAAATACCCCGACATGCTGGCCCGCGCCTGCCAGGACTTTGCGCCGCATGACGTGAGCTTTTACCTGCGCGAGCTGGCCGCCCTCTATCACAGCTACTACGATGCCGAACGCATTTTGGTGGACGACACGCCCACCAAAAACGCCCGCCTGGCGCTGGTTTGCGCGGTGGCGCAGGTGTTGCACAATGGCTTGGCGGTGCTGGGCGTGAGTGCGCCGCAAAAAATGTGAACGCACTATGAAGCAACACTTTGGCAGCAGCTTGGTTGGTTTTATTGTGGGCTTGGTGGTGGGCCTGGGAATTGCCCTGGGCATTGCCGTTTACGTCACCAAGGTGCCGATTCCGTTTTTGAACAAAGGCCAAAACCGCTCGGCCGTTCAAGACGTGGAGGAAGCCAAAAAGAACAAGGATTGGGACCCCAACGCCCCGCTGTACGGCAAAAACCCGGTGCGCGCAGACACGCCCGGCGCATCTGCGCCGCTGATCGAGGCCGACCCGGCTGCTTTAGCTGCTTCAGCCGCCCGTTCAGCCCGCGCGCCTGCCACTGCAGTGCCGCAAGGCCGGACGGACACAAAAAATTCCCCGTCCGGCGACCCGCTGGGTGATTTAGTACGTGACCGGTCAGCCGCGGGCGGGCTTGAGCCGTTTACTTACTATGTCCAAGTGGGTGCCTTTCGCACACCCGAAGATGCCGAAGCCCAGCGCGCCAAATTGTCCCTGCTGGGTTTGGAGGCAAAAGTTAGCGAGCGGGAGCAATCGGGTCGTACGGTGTACCGTGTGCGCGTTGGGCCGTTTGACAAGAAAGACGATGCGGACAAGTCCAAGTCCAAGCTGGATGCCGCCTCGATTGAAACCGCGTTGGTGCGGGTGCAACGCTAGCCGGCCTCCAGGTGGCGGTCTGCCAGGGTCTGTTTGCTTATTGATCAGGAGTATGTGAGATGAAACGCCGTGATTTTTCTGTAGCCACCGCCAGTGCTTTGGCAGCTTCTGCTTTTCTCAGCCCGGCCCTGGCCCAAGCCCGAAAGCCCGATGAGGGCACCGATTACATGGCGCTGGACAAGCGCGCACCGGTTGAGGCAGCCGCGGGCAAGATTGAGGTGGTCGAGTTCTTCTGGTACAGCTGCCCGCACTGCAATGCTTTTGAGTCCAAGCTCGAGAGCTGGATCAAAGGGGTTGCCAAAGACGTGGCGGTGCGCCGCGTGCCGGTGGCTTTTCGCGATAGTTTCGTGCCCGAGCAGCGCCTGTTCTATTGCCTTGAGGCGCTGGGCCGCATCGACGATTTGCACCGTAAGGTGTTCTATGCCATTCATGTTGAAAAGCTCGCTCTCAACAAGGAAGAGACCATTACCGCCTGGGCAGAAAAGCAGGGCCTGGACAAAGCCAAGTTCGCCGAGCTCTACAACTCTTTTGGCGTGAGCAACAAGGCACGGCGTGCCGCTCAGCTGCAAGACGCCTACAAAGTCAGTGGTGTGCCTGCGCTGGGCGTTGCCGGGCGTTTTTACACCGACGGCCAGTTGGCGCAAAACATGGACCGCGCGCTGGCCGTGACCGACTACCTGATTGCTGAGCACCGTAAAAAGCCCTAGCGCTCCACTGGTGCCAGCGGCCCTTAGTAAAAAGCCCGCTGTTGCGGGCTTTTTACTGCACAACCGGGTGCACCAACACTACAATTCGTTCCAGCAGCAAGATTCATGCCTTTTTGGCCTACCCCCTTGCCGGCAAGTTTGGCCGTTGTTTATTGCACTGCACCAAAGTTATGTCCTTGATTCCTCGCGCTTGGCGCGGCTTGTTCGCCTGGTTTTTGCCGCTGGTTTTGGCCCTGGGCTGCGGCGCAGCGCTGGCCGAGCGGGCCGATCGCTTGAAGCCCATGAACATCGAATCCGACAACCTGCGCTACGACGACCTTAAGCAAACCAGTGTATTCAGTGGCCGCGTGGTGGTTACCAAAGGCAGCATTGTGATGCGTGGTGCGCGCATTGAAATCCGCCAGGATCCTGAGGGCAACCAGTTTGGCGTGGTTACCGCCGAACCAGGTAAGCGGGCGTTTTACCGCCAAAAACGCGAAGGGCTGGACGAGTTTACCGAGGGCGAGGCTGATTCCATCGAGTACGACAGCAAGGCCGACCGCGTGAAATTTATCAAGCGTGCCGAGTTGCGTCGCTACCGCGGGGCCACGCTGAACGATGAAATTACCGGCAACGTCATCGTGTACGACAACATTGCTGAGGTGTTTTCGGTCGATGGTGGCAGCGCCAACCCGGCATCAGCGCCTTCGGTTACGTCGTCGGGTACGCCTGCCACTAGTGGCCGGGTGCGCGCCATCCTCACACCCAAAAGCGCTGGCGCCAGCGCAGCTAGCCCGAGCCCGGTGCCACCGGCCAATCTGCGCATATCGCCCGGCCTGTCTGAAGGCAAAAATTGACCGAGCCCGCTGAGCAATCCGCTGGCAACGGCAGCCGCCTAGAGGCCAGGCACCTGCAAAAGTCCTTTGGCAGCCGCAAGGTGGTCAAAGACGTGTCGTTGGCGGTCAACAAAGGCGAGGTGGTGGGCTTGCTGGGCCCCAACGGCGCGGGCAAGACCACCTCGTTTTACATGATTGTGGGTTTGATCCGTGCCGACGCGGGCAGCATTGCGATTGACGGCCAGGCCATCGAGCACATGCCCATGCACCGCCGCGCGCGCCTGGGCTTGAGCTATCTGCCGCAAGAGGCCTCGATATTTCGCAAGCTCAATGTGCAAGACAACGTGCGCGCCGTGCTTGAGCTGCAGCACCAAAACGGCACCGACACGCCACTGACCAAGGCCGACATTGAGCAACGGCTTGGCGGCCTGCTGCAGGACTTGCGCATTGAGCATTTGTGCGACTCGCCTGCGCTGTCTTTGTCGGGTGGCGAGCGCAGACGCGTTGAAATTGCCCGCGCGCTCGCCACGCAGCCGCGCTTTATCTTGCTCGACGAGCCGTTTGCCGGCATCGACCCGATAGCCGTAATTGAAATCCAACGCATCATCAGCTACCTTAAATCGCAGGGCATTGGCGTGCTCATTACCGACCACAACGTGCGTGAAACCTTGGGCATTTGCGACCACGCCTTCATCATCAGTGATGGCCACGTGCTGGCTAAAGGCACACCCGCCGAGATCGTGGACAACGCCGATGTGCGCCGCGTCTATCTCGGCGAGCACTTCCGAATGTGAGCCAAAGATGGTTGCCGCAGAGTTGAGCGCCGCCGGGCCGCCCCAAGGCGCGAAGGCCCCCTGGGGGGGCAGAGAGCTACACGCAGTGAGCGAACGTGGGGGCCACATGAGCGCCGCCGGGCCGCCCCAAGGCGCGAAGGCCCCCTGGGGGGGTAGAGAGCTACACGCAGTGAGCGAACGTGGGGGCCACATGAGCGCCGCCGGGCCGCCCCAAGGCGCGAAGGCCCCCTGGGGGGGCAGAGAGCTACACGCAGTGAGCGAACGTGGGGGCCACATGAGCGCCGCCGGGCCGCCCCAAGGCGCGAAGGCCCCCTGGGGGGGCAGAGAGCTACATGCAGTGACAAGCGTGGGGGCCACATGAAACAGGGCCTGTCGCTGCGCGTCTCGCAGCATTTGGCGCTGACGCCGCAACTCCAGCAATCCATCCGGCTGCTGCAACTGTCCACGCTGGAGCTGAGCCAGGAGGTCGACCAGATGCTGGACGACAACCCCTTCCTGGAGCGAAGCAGCGAGGAGGCTGCGCGCGAGGAATTTGGCCTCTCGCAAGCCGATGCGCCAGTGCCTGCGCAAGAGCTCGAAGCCGATGCCTACAGCGCCAACAACGCCCCCGCCAGCACGGATACGCGCGCTGAAACCAGCAACAGCGACGCGCCAGCAGAATTTGCCAGCGAAGCGGCCAATGAGGGAGCCAGCGAACCCGAAGATTTCACCTGGGACGGTGATGGCAGCGCCGATTTACGCCCCGACGACGGCGAGTGGGGTGGCGACGCCGCGCCGCGCAAAAACAATATCGAGAGCGACGAAACCGACGCCACCGAGCTGGCGCGCAACCAGGAGTCGCTGCAGCAGCATTTGCACCAGCAGGCGCTGCTCTTGCGCCTTTGCGCGGAAGACCAAGCGGCGCTGGCGTTCTTGATTGAATCGCTGAACGACGATGGCTACCTGGAAGACACACTGGAGTCACTGGCGCAAGGCTTGGCTGGGACCGATGAAGCGCAGGTGGAGCCGCTACTGCACCACTTTCGCGTGGCGTTGGCGCTACTGCACACGCTGGAGCCCGCCGGTGTGGGCGCACGCCATCTGGCCGAGTGCCTGCGCCTGCAGCTACAACCACTCGCCAGTGCCGCTAGTGCCGCCAACACCTTTAATAGCGAGCGCCATGCCGTGGTTCAGGCGGCCTTGCGCATTTGCCAGCAACCCATGGAGTTGCTGGCGCGGCGCGACATCAAGCGCCTGGCGCTGGCCTGTGGTGAGGTCGAGGCACAAATTCGCGCTGCCATTGCGCTCATTGGGCGGCTGGAGCCCAAGCCCGGCCGCCGCTTTGTGCAGGTCGAGCGCAATATTGTGGTGCCCGATGTGCTGGTGAAAGTGGTTGGCCGCGGTGCGCAGCTGCGCATTCAGGTGCTGCTCAACGCCGATGTGATGCCGCGCCTGCGCGTACACGACATTTATGCCAACGCCCTGCGCCAGCACAAAGGCGCCAGCAGCCAAGCCTTGCAGCAGCGCCTGCAAGAGGCGCGCTGGTTCATCAAGAACATCCAGCAGCGCTTTGACACCATCCTGCGCGTGAGCAACGCGATTGTGGAGCGGCAGAAAAACTTCTTCATCCATGGCGAACTGGCCATGCGCCCGCTGGTATTGCGCGAGATTGCCGACGAGCTGGGCCTGCATGAATCGACCATTTCGCGCGTGACCACCGCCAAGTACATGGCCACGCCGTATGGCACCTTCGAGCTCAAGTATTTCTTTGGCTCTGGCCTGGGCACGCAAACCGGCGGCAATGCGTCGAGCACAGCGGTGCGCGCGCTCATCAAGCAGTTTGTGGCTGCCGAGAATTGCAAAAAACCGCTGAGCGATCACCAACTGTCGGAAATGCTCAAGGAGCAAGGCATTGAATGCGCCCGCCGCACCGTGGCCAAATACCGCGAAGCCCTGCGCATTGCACCCACCAACTTACGTAAAGCACTTTGAGAATGTGGCCCCCACGGTTGCTCACTGCGTGTAGCGCCCTGCCCCCCGAGGGGGTCGCGTTTTGCCTTGGGGCGGCCCGGCGGCAAAACATCCCCTTGCTATCTTTCCCCTAGGCCATGAACAATCTCCAGCTTTTTCTCCCCTGCGCCGCCGGGGTCGAGCATTTTTTGCAAGATGAAGTGCAGGCCATCACCGGCCTGCCGGGCCAGGCGCTGCGCGGCGGCGTGCAGTTGCAGGCGGGCTGGCGCGACATGCTGGGCATCAACTTGCACAGCCGCCTGTGCCAGCGCGTGCTGGTGCAATTGCTCCAGCGTGGCTACCGCAGCGAGCAGGATTTGTACGAGGCTGCCAGCGACGTTGCCTGGGAGGCGTGGTTCACGCCCAAGCACAGCTTCAAGGTGGAAATCACCGCCCAGCACAGCCCGCTCCAGAGCCTGAACTTTGCCACCTTGCGCGTCAAAGACGCCATTGCCGACCGCTTTCGCGCCAAGACCGGCGTGCGTCCGGATGTAGAGACCACCTGGCCCGATGTGCGCGTGTATGTGCACCTCACCACCGACAGCGTCACGCTGTATATCGACACCTCGGGCGAGCCGCTGTTCAAGCGCGGCTGGCGTGAAGACAAGGGCGAGGCGCCATTAAAGGAAACCTTGGCGGCTGCCATGCTGCATGCCGCTGGCTGGCCCGCGCTGGCGGCGCAGGGCGTGACGCTGTACGACCCCTGCTGCGGCAGCGGCACCATTGCCATTGAGGCGGCCCAAATGGCCTGTCACATCGCCCCCGGCCTGGCGCGCCAGTTCGCGTTTGAAAAGCTGCTGCCATTTGCGCCGCACATTTGGGACGCCATCAAAGCAGAGGCGGTTGCTGCACAGCAAATGTGGCCGGGCGACATATTTGGCAGCGACGTGTCGTTTCGCATGGTTGACTTTGCCAACCGCAATGCACAGCGCGCCGGGGTGCAGGACATGGTGCAGTTTCGTGGCGGCGATGCCTTGCAGCGCATGCCGCCAAGCGAGGTGCCGGGGCTGTTGCTGCTAAACCCGCCCTACGGTGAACGCATTGAGGTCGCCGGTATTGCGGGGGCGGGAGCCAGTGCGGGCGCAGGCCGCGGCACTGAAGCCGGGCGCGAGAGCGCCCAAACCGAAGACGGCAGCGACTTCTTCAACCAGCTCGCCAGCCACTGGAAAAAACACTACCCTGGCTGGACCGCCTGGATCCTCAGCCCCGACCTCAAGCTCCCGGGCCGCATGCGCCTGAAAGAATCGCGCCGCGTGCCGATGTGGAACGGGCCCATTGAATGCCGCCTGTTCAGGTTTGATCTGGTGCAAGGCTCAGCACGCGCCAAACCGCTACCAAAAGTAGAGTAAAAATTAATAGCACTATCCGCACGCTGTTATTGATACACAGGTCATTTTAATGTTTAAAAATCGGCTTAAAAAGCTGAAAAATAGGCCTCGCAGCAACTGTAGATGGCGGCAAAGTGCCTCGCAGGCCTGAAATTCAGAAAAAACAGGCATTTTTCAACTGCCTAAACCCATTGAACCCTTTTATTGACTAGCGGGTAGCGCTATCAGTTTTTACTATACTTTTGAGAGCGTTCCAATTGCCTGCCGCGCTGCTTGTAACCGCCGTCATTGACACCAACATTGCGCTGGACTTGCTAGTGTTTGCCGACCCCTCGGCGCAGGCGCTGGGCCAAGCGTTGGCGCAGGGCCGGGTGCTTTGGCTGGCCACGCCCGCCATGCGCGAGGAACTGGCGCGGGTGCTGGGTTACCCGCACATTGCCGCCCGGCTATTGCGCGCTGAAAACAGCGCCGCGCAGGTGCTGGCCACTTTTGACGCGCTGGCGCAGATGCAGGCGGTGCCAGCCAAAGCCCCGGTGACCTGCCGCGACGCCGACGACCAGCCATTTATTGACCTGGCGGTAGCCCACCGTGCGCACTTGCTGAGCAAAGACGCCGCTGTGCTGTGCCTGCACCAGCGGCTGGCGGCGCTGGGCGTGCGCGCCAGCCCTACGCTAGAAGCACCAACGCGGGCTTAATTCAGGTGCAGCGCAAACTGCCCGGCGCGGGCTTTGGGCCAGTAAAGCTTGTAGACGTTGTGTTCGGCGCTGATGTCGGCATCAAGCAGCGCGCCGGGCTGCATTTGTGGCACCAGGTTGGCCAGTAGCCGTACCTCGTTTTCATTCAGGCGGCGCACGATGTGGTGGGCGGTGATTTCACGTGGGTGCATCAGGCCAGCCGCTTGTACCAGCTCTCTCAAAGCCTTTAGCGTGCTTTGGTGAAACTGCCAGACCCGCTCGGTCTTGTCGCCCACTACCAGCGCCTTTTGCCGCTGCGGGTCTTGCGAGGTTACGCCTGTGGGGCAGCGGCCGGTGTGGCAATGCTGGGCCTGGATGCAGCCCAGCGCAAACATGAAACCGCGCGCCGAATTGCACCAGTCGGCCCCCAGCGCCATGGCGCGCACCATGTCAAAAGCGCTCACCACCTTGCCAGCGCAGCCAATCTTGATGCGCTCGCGCAGGCCCACGCCTTTAAGCGTGTTGTGCACCAGCAGCAGGCCCTCTTGCAGCGGCGCGCCCACATGGTCGGTAAATTCCAGTGGCGCAGCGCCGGTACCACCCTCGGCACCATCGACCACAATAAAGTCGGGTGTGATGCCAGTGGCCAGCATGGCTTTCACCATGGCAAACCACTCCCAGGGGTGGCCAATGCAAAGCTTGAAACCCACCGGCTTGCCGCCGCTCAAATCACGCAGGCGCGCAATGAAGTGCATCAGCTCAAGCGGCGTTGAAAACGCGCTGTGTGTGGCGGGCGAGACGCAATCCACCCCGACCATCACGCCGCGCGCAGCGGCAATCTCGGGCGTGACCTTGGGGCCGGGCAGCACGCCGCCGTGGCCCGGCTTGGCGCCCTGGCTGAGCTTGAGCTCAATCAGCTTGACCTGCGGGTCTTGCGCGTTGGCGGCAAATTTGTCGGCATTGAAACTGCCGTCGTCGTTGCGGCAGCCAAAGTAGCCCGAGCCAATTTCCCAGATCAGGTCGCCGCCGTACACGCGGTGGTAGAGCGAGATCGAACCCTCGCCGGTGTCGTGCG
Source organism: Burkholderiales bacterium (assembly GCA_021732385.1). Lineage (GTDB taxonomy): Bacteria > Pseudomonadota > Gammaproteobacteria > Burkholderiales > Burkholderiaceae_C > JAKFVA01. The sequence continues at coordinate 12,918 of JAKFVA010000030.1, forward strand.
CAAAGCCGCCCTTTTTGGCCCCGGCGTTTAGCGCCTGCACGGCATTGGCTGAGAGCGCGCCAAAGCTCATGGCTGAAATGTTGAACACGCTGGCTGAATACGGCTGGCTGCATGCGCCCTCACCAATGGTGATGCGAAAGTCGTGCGAGGCAATCTGCGTGGGTGCCAGGGAGTGGTTGATCCACTCGTAGCCGGGTTTGCCCACGTCAAGCTGGGTGCCAAACGGGCGCTTGTCGGAGTCGCCCTTGGCGCGGGCATAGACCAGGCTGCGCTGCGCGCGCGAGAAGGGCGCGGCGTCGCTGTCACTTTCAATGAAGTACTGGCGGATCTCGGGGCGCACAAATTCCAGCATGTAGCGCAGGTGGCCAATCACCGGGTAGTTGCGCAAGACCGAGCGCTTTTCTTGGCGCAGGTCGTAAATGCCCACCACCACCAGCACGCCAAACACCAGCGCAGGCACGCTGCTGATGGGATACATGGCCACGCCCAGCAGGCTGAGCGCCAGGCCGAGCACGCAAAAAACCAGCGGCAGCAGGCGCACGGGGTAGAGGTGGTTCAAACGTTCGAGCAAGAGCGGCTTTCGTCAGTCGGGTGAATGTGCGGCGGGCATGGGCGGGTGCGATGCACGGTCTTAATCGGTGGGGTTACTTGAAAAACTGCCGCAGCGCCAGCGCTGTGGCTTCGGGTTGCTCTTCGGGAATGAAGTGGCCTGCCGCCACCAACTGGCCCTGCACCGGCAGCGCACACTGTGCCTGCCACAAGTCCAGTGGCTTGAACAGACGCTGTATGACGCCGCAGTTACCCCACAGCACCATGAGTTCGCAGGTAATTTTGTGGCCCAGTTCACGGCTGCGCTGGTCGTGCTCCAGGTCGACGCCAGCGCTGGCGCGGTAGTCCTCGCACATGGCGTGAATGGCCTCGCGCTGGCAAAAGCAGCGCTCGTACTCGGCCAACGCGGCGGGCTCGATAAAGTCCAGCCCCGTGCCGCCCCAACCGCCCAACTTGGCATGCAAATAAGACCGCGCGGTTTCCGCGCTGTTGGCACCCATCATGATCTCGGGCAGCGGCGCGGGCTGGATCAGGTGAAACCAGTGGTAGTAGGCACGGGCGAACTCCAGTGTGGTGTTGGCGTACATGTCGAGCGTGGGCGCAATGTCAACCACGCAGAGTTTGCTCACGCGGTCGCTGTGGTCTACCGCCAGCCGGTACGCTACGCGGCCACCGCGGTCATGACCGCATACGCCAAACTGGGGGTGGCCCAATGCCTGCATCAGCGCCACCAGGTCGTGCGCCATGGCGCGCTTGCTGTAGTTGCTGTGGTCTGGCAGACCCGGTGGTTTGGACGAATCGCCGTAGCCGCGCAGGTCGGGCAACACCAGAAAATAGTCGGCCTGCAATTGCTGCGCAATCCGGTGCCACATTACGTGGGTTTGCGGAAAACCGTGCAGCAGCAGCAACGCAGGTTTGGCCGGATTGCCACCGGTGCGGGCAAAAATCTTGATCCCGTTGAGCGCGTAATGGCGCGCCTCAAAGCCTGCAAACCAGTTCATGCCTTGCCTTTGGCCGCCAGGTATTTCTTAAGGTTGCCTGCGGCGGTGGCGCGCACCTTGTTGCGCAGCAGCGGCGTCCAACCCAGCAGCAGTCCCGGTGTGCCCAGCGCCTGGCGCGACCAGCGCCAAAAGCCAAAGTGGTCCTGGTGGCGGGTGATTAGGTTGTTGGTGTCAAAAGCAAACTGCGCCTCAATGATGTTGTGCACCAGCCGCCCGGTGGCGCTGAAGCGGTAATGCGCTTCCCAATGGGCGCTGCCACTGCGGCTGTCAGCCTGCACGCTGGAAAATTCCAGCCGCCAGGCATCCAGGCCCTTGGATTTGGTAGCGTTGCACAGCATGGCCCACATACCGCCAATTTCCTCGCGCCCGGCCAGCGAGAAAGCCGGGTCGTCAAAGCGCGCCTTGGGGGCATAGCAGGTGGCCATTTCCTTGGCGTCAAGCCGGGCAAAGGCGCTGTAGAAGCGGGTGATGGTGTTGGTATTGGCAAGCATGGCGGCGGCGCGACTGGCAAGTAAAGTAATAAGAGCAGCAGCAAAGGCAAAAGCAGGCAAATCCTACACGGCTAAATGCCAAGCGAACAGATGCAAAACCCAAAGCGGCGGCTTTTTGTATTTGCCTAGCCAATGGTTTGCAGGCGCGCCACCAGACCATGCAAGGCCTGATGCACCGTGGCGGCACGCACGCCAGCGCGGTCGCCAACAAAGTGGCAGCACTGCGTGGCGCATTGAGTTGCTGGTTGCCCTGGCAGGCACCAGGCCAGCCAGACCGTGCCCACCGGTTTGGCCGCGCTGCCGCCACCCGGCCCGGCAATACCGGTAACCGCCACGCTGACTTGCGCCCGCGAGTGTGCCAGCGCGCCCAGCGCCATGGCGCGCGCCACGGCCTCGCTGACCGCGCCGTGAACTTCTATCAACGCGGGTTCAACCCCGAGCAGTTCGGTCTTGGCGGCATTGGAGTAGGTTACCAAGCCGCGTTCAAACCAGTTGCTTGAACCGGCCAGGTCGGTACAGGCGGCGGCAATCAGGCCGCCGGTGCAGCTTTCTGCGCTGGCCAGCAGCCAGCTTTTTTCAAGCAGCAAAGCGGCTGCCGTGGCAACCAAGGCATGCGTGGTCTGTTGCAGATCTGCCGGCGTTTGCGGGTGGGCCAGTGGCATGACTGCGTGAGCCATCAGTAGCCCCAGGCTTGTAGCAGGCGCAACCCCAGTGCCATCACCAGCAGGGTACAAAAAGCCGCCACCATGTCGTCAAACAAAATGCCAAAACCGCCGCGCCAGCCCAGGCCTTTGAACTGCCGGTCGGCCCAGCCCACCGGGCCGGGCTTGGCCGCGTCAAAAAACCGAAATAGCGCAAACGCAATCAGCTGGCCCCAAAACCCCACTGGCATCAGTAGCCACAGCACTAGCCAGAAAGCCACTATTTCGTCCCACACAATGCAACCGGGGTCGGCCACGTGTAGGTGCTGCGCGGCGAGGGTGCAGGCCCACCAGCCCACCGCAAAAGAAGCGGCAATCAGCCAGCCTATCTGGCCTGGACTGAGCCACAGTTGCAGCACCAAAAACGACAGCCAGGCCCACAGCGTGCCCGCGGTGCCGGGTGCGTAACGCGAGAGGCCCGAGCCCAGGCCCAAGGCAATGAAATGGGCCAGATGCGCCAGCAGGAAAGACGCGCCAATGCGCTCTGGCGGTGGTCTTGGCAGGGTCTCGGACAAGTTCATGACTTGAAATGGTCAAACGATGCCAGGTTGCATTGCAGTTCGTGGCCCTGGGCGTCGAGCAATTGGATGCCTGCCGCAGCGCGCACGCGGCCAATACGGGTCACTGGCGTTGCGCTGACCAGCGCGGCTTGCTGTACAGCAGCAGCAGCAGCAGCCGGGGCGGTGAACACCAGCTCATAGTCGTCGCCACCCGCCAGCACATAGTCCAGCTGGGCTGGTGTGCCAATGCCTTGAGCCGCCCAGTCAGGGTGGGCGGCAGCGGCCAGCAAGCCCGAAGCCAGCGGCGTCTCAATTACAGCGCCCACCTGGCTGGCGCGCAGCAGGTGCCCCAGGTCGCCCAGCAGGCCGTCGCTCACATCAATGGCGGCGCTGGCCACACCGCGCAAGGCCAGGCCCAGTGCAACCCGTGGCGTGGGTTGTTCCATACGGGTGCGGGCCAGTTCAAAAAGCGCGGTTGTCAATGACAGGTTGCCGCGAAACACCGCCAGCGCCAGCCGCGCATCGCCCAAGTTGCCACTGACGTAAATGTCGTCTCCGGCGTGTGCGCCACCGCGCAGCAGGGCCTGGTGTTGGGTGCCGGTGCCGGGTACTTCGCCCAGCACGGTAATGCAGATATTGAGCGGCCCCTGCGTGGTGTCGCCACCCACCAGTTCGATTTGGTGGCTGTCGGCCAGCGCAAACAGGCCAGCGGAAAACCCCGACAGCCACGTGGCGTCAGCGCGCGGCAGCGCCAGTGCCAACGTAAAGGCCAGTGGCCGGGCACCGCAGGCGGCGAGGTCGCTCAGGTTTACGGCCAGCGCCTTGTGGCCCAGCCGCGCCGGATCAACCGTGCTTAGGAAATGCCGCCCTTCTACCAGCATGTCGCTGGAGATGGCCAGTTGCATGCCGGGGGCGGGAGCCAGCAGCGCGCAGTCGTCGCCCAGGCCCAGCACAGTGCGGCTGTCGTTGCGTGCGGGGCGCTTGAAGTAGCGCTCAATCAGTTCAAATTCACCCATGGTGTGCTGTCATTGTGCAGGCATCAGGGTGGCAGAAAAAAGCTGCGCGGGTAACGCCGCCAGCGCGCCCACAAGGCTGTGCGGATTCGGCCGCGGTCAATATTGCTGACGTTGTGCGCCTGCAGGGCCAAACTGAAAGCCAGGTAAAAGCTCACGCTTAAATTGAGCACGCCAATCAGCGGAATGGCGGCCACGCACCACCAGACCTGCGGCAGCCGCCAGGCCTCAATACCCAGCGAGGCTACAGCAGCAGCGAGCTGCCCGGCCGACAGCGTGACATGCCGCACATCCAGCCCCAGGCCAATAAACCCCAGTACCGGCGGAATCAGCCCCAGCATGAAACCCAGCGAGATATTGGAGGCCAGGCCAGAAATGTTGTCGCGCATGAAGCGCGCCCAGCGTTCGGCGCGCGGTTGGCCCAGCACGGCGGTGATGCGCGGGTTGTAGCGCAGGGCCGAATGCAGCCGGTGCAGCACAAAGAAATTCTCCGCCCAGCCAGCAATCAAGCTGGAGGCAAACAGCAAGACGCCAGTAAAACCGGCAAACAGCAAGGTGCTGGGGCGCAGCAGGTCCAGGCTCTCCAACACATACCAAGCTTGGGTAGTGTTGAGCATGGGGCTACCGCGCACGGCCATCAGCAGCACGCTGATGAGCACCACACAGGGCACAACCAACCCCACATTGCCCAGCACCGCGGCTACTTGCGAGCGCACCAGGTGGCTGACTTCGTCAACAAACTCTTCCACTGCCTCCAGCGTGCTCAGGTCTTTGACCTTGGCTGCCATGGCGGGCGCCGTCATGGCGGGCTGCTTGGTGGCCAGTGTCCAGTGCATGAGCTGAATGAAGACAAAGCTGGCGGCATACATGGCGCCAGCCCATACGCCGCCCCAAAATGCCGCCAGCCCCAGGCCACCCAACGCAAACTTGAGCAGGGTGGTCAGGCTGGTGGCTGCGCCGCCACCAGCCGCCTTGGCCAGCATGCCACGGTATTCGGCGCGGTTGCGGGTGATGTAGCTCTCGCCGGTTTCCGCGCTGCGCTCGGCCACCTTGGCGGCCAGCAGCGAGGAGTTGCTGGCAATCAGCTCGCGGATACTGCTGCGCTCATGCTGCAGCGTAATCAGTTTGCACAGCAGGTCACGGGTGTGCTGGGCGGGCTGGGCCGTCAGCAAGCAGTCCAGCAAATCGCGGATGCGCAGCACGCGCTGGCGTAACTGGCGCAGGCGGAAAACCAGGCCAACCGAAATGCCGTTTTCGTCCAGGTGGGTGTAGACGCTGGAGGCCGCCTGGCGGCAGGCATCAAGCCGCTCCTTGAACTGATGACTGGCCGCATGCAAGGCGGCATTGCCAGCAGGCGCGTCCGCGGTGGCCACGCAATGCAAGAAAGCGCTGTTTACCGCGTCCAGATCGGTGCTGAGGGCATGAAACGGCTGCTGGTCTTGAGCCGGGTGGTTCATGCGCAACCGCAGCTCGGGCGAGAAGCCGGTGGCGCACACCTGGCTGGTACAAAACGTCAGGGCTTGCAGCAGCACATGCTGCCAAGGCGAGGGCTCGTTGGGTGCTGGGGCAGGCAGGCCCGGGGTGCTGTCTTGGCGCAACAAAAGTGCCAGCCGTTGCAACTGCGGCTCATCCAATAAAGCCAACCACTGGCGGTCAAACTCGCCATGCAGCACCAGCGCAAATAGCTCAGCGGCGTCGGCCGTCTCGGGCGTGGCGGGCAACAACTTCAAACGCATGCGATCGGCAAACTCGCTGAAGAAACCGCTGCGTGGTGCAAAGCCGTAGTCGGCCATCAGGGTAGTGGTGTCCAGCGTGTCACCCAGGCGCTGCCACCAGGCTCTAAAGCGCGCTAGCAAGTCAGGCTGGGCTTGCAGGGCATCCATCAATAACACCAGGCGTGCCACAGCGGCTGGGGCGTTGCGGTCGCTGCCGCGAATCCAGTCGAGCAGGTCAATCAGCCACAGGTGGCGTTGCGCCAGCGGGCTGTTGGCGTCCAAGCGCGCCAGCAAGGCGTGCAGTTCAGACGCGGACTTCATGCGGGCGAGGGCGCAATGGCAGGCGTTGGGGGCACGTTAATGCAAAGTGCGGCCATGGCTGTCTTCATGGCCGCTCAGGCCGTCGAGTACGAACACGGGGATTTCGGCGTCAAATTTCTCGCCGTCTTGCGCCACACAAAAGTAGCTGCCGTGCATGGTGCCGGTGGCCGTAGCCAGCCGGGTGCCGCTGGTGTATTCAAACGATTCACCGGGCTGCAGCAGTGGTTGCGCACCCACCACACCTAAACCCTTTATTTTGGTAGTGTGACCATTGGCGTCGTTCACATTCCAGGTGCGCGAGATGAGTTGAGCGGCTACCTCACCCGTGTTGGTGATGGTGACGGTGTAGGCAAACACATAGTCGCCCTGCTTGGGCAATGACTCTTGCGGCAGGTATTGCGCGACTACGCTGATGCTGAACTGGTATTTGGGCATGGGTCAATGCTAACTGCGAAAGTGGCGGGCTGTCGCAAGGCCATTCATTTGCGTTGCGCGCTTATTTGTAGGGATATAACGCAGTACATGGTGCCGGTTTGTGCCATCGCGCAGGGGCCATTACATCGCTGGCAGAGAGCAAAAATAGTGCGACGCAGTACACAAAAGCCCGATTTAAATAGGGTTGTTTTGAAACACAGATGGCCCACGAAATTTTTCATATCAATCAATTGCTTGGATGTTGATCGATTGCGCATTGATCGTATCTGTGCGCAGTCTGGGTGGCACGGCCAGCGCCCAATCGTCAGTGACCTTCCATGGTTCGCTGGACAACGCGTGAGCAATTCGGGCGGTGCCCGTGTGAACGTGGGCGACGGCGGCGTGTCCGGCTTGAGCGCAACCTCGGCAACCAACCAGTCGTCTACTGGCCATGACCTGGGCTTGCGCCACAGCTTTTGAGTTCTGAGGGTGCCAGGCCGCAAGGCCTGGCGGGTAAGTGGGTGGTTAGGAGGTTTCCCTTGTGCCGCCGGATTCAAACCGGCGCACTTTTTCATCAGCGGCTGGCTCTTTTGTCCGGCTGCTGCGAAAATGACAGGCATGACTACCCCCTCATTGCCTGCCTGCCTGATTGCGCCCTCCATCCTCTCGGCGGACTTTGCCTGCCTTGGCCAAGAGGTGCGTGCCGTGATTGATGCCGGTGCCGACTGGATCCACTTTGACGTGATGGACCAGCACTATGTGCCCAACCTCACATTCGGCCCGATGGTGTGCCAGGCGCTGCGCCCGCACTGCGTCACGGCCAGCGGCCAGCCAGTGCCCATTGATGTGCACCTGATGGTGGAGCCGGTGGATGCGCTGGCGGCTGCCTTTGCCCAGGCGGGCGCCAACCTGATCAGCTTTCACCCCGACGCCAGCACCCATGTGCACCGCAGCGTTCAAGGCATTCGCAGTGCCGGTTGCAAGGTGGGGCTGGTGTTCAACCCGGCTGCGCCGCTGGAGGTGCTGGACTGGGTGATCGACGACATTGACCTGGTGCTCATCATGAGCGTCAATCCGGGCTTTGGCGGGCAGGGTTTTATTGACTCGGCGCTGCGCAAGATCGAGGTAGTGCGAGGGCGCATCACGGCCAGCGGCAAGCCGATTCGGCTGGAGGTCGATGGCGGCATCAAAGCCGACAACATTCGCCGCGCGTTTGATGCGGGTGCTGATACCTTTGTGGCCGGCAGCGCCATTTTTGGTGCGCCTGACTACGCGCTTGCGATTGCCGATTTGCGCCGCGCTGTAGGTGCAGCCTGAGGCAAGGGTGCACGCGCCTTTACGCGGCTTGCGTGCCGCCATGATCGACCTGGACGGCACGCTGGTTCATACACTGCCTGACTTTGCTGTGGCCATCAACCGCATGCTGGCTGATTTGTGTTTGCCCGCACTGCCTGAGCAAACAATTGGCGAGATGATTGGCAAAGGCTCCGAGCACTTGATTGCCCAGGCGCTGGTGCTGGCCAATGCGCAGGCGCAGCCCAAGGCCGATTTTGATGCCGCCTGGCACAGCTACCAAACGCATTACGCCGCCATTAACGGCCAGTACGCCAGCATCTACCCTGGCGCGCTTGAAGGCCTGCGCAGCCTGCAAAAACGCGGCTGGCCACTGGTCTGCCTGACCAACAAGCCGCTGGCGTTTGCGCAAGACTTGCTAAGGCAAAAGGGCTTGGATGGCTACTTCAGCCATGTGTTCGGCGGCGACAGCTTTGTGCGCAAAAAGCCCGACCCGTTACCGCTGCTGAAAACCTGCGCGGCTTTGGGCACGTTGCCCGCGCAGACGCTGATGCTGGGTGATTCCAGCAACGATGCGCAAGCCGCGCGCGCAGCAGGTTGCCCAGTGCTACTGGTGAGTTACGGCTACAACCACGGGCAAGCTGCCAGCCAGGTGGACGCTGATGGCGTGCTCGATACGCTGGCTGATTTGGCGCACTGGCTGGCGTAAGGCGTAGCCAAATGGTTTGAAAAAGCGGCTGGCCAGAGCTTAGTAGTTGGTGGGTTTGCCCAGCAGGGCTTCTTTCAAGTTGGCGTCAGCGGGTTTGTTGCCCAGCCAGATGCTCATCATGGCGTTGAAAAACGCCGGTTCCTTGAAAGGCTCGCCCTGTGTCTGACCCTTGACTGTGATGATAGTGCCCACACCGGGCACATATTCCAACGTGAAGCTGTCGCCAGGGAGGAGCTTTTTGTGGTCTGAAAAAATCTGACTCATGCGAATCAAGCCAGGGATCAGCTTGGACATTTCGTTGCGCGGGGTGTTGTCTTCTACGCCGCGGGTAAACAGCTTGCCCAGATCGTTGGTGTCAATCTCGCGCAGCATCTGTATGGTCAGCCGCTTGGGACCGGTGGAGGCCATTACTGCCTCAGACGTTTCCGCTTTTTTGTTCAGGTACAAGCCAGCGGTGTAAACCTTGAAAATGGCTCGATAACGCACGCCCGCGCCGTTGAGAATTACCGGCGTGCCGCGAATCGTGACACTGTCTTCATATTTGACGCCAGACACCTCCACGACAGCGGCCATGGCGCTGCCAAACAGGCCAAGCAACAAGGCGGCGAGCAGCGGACGGGCCAAACCAAAAGTAGGGAATCTCATATTTGTCTCCTGAAGCGGTGGAAAGCTGTAAGCAGCTTTTTGATTTGTAAGCAAATTATTCCTGCCACATGCGAAACAACGCACAGGGTTAACCACTGTAAGAATTTGCGTTGCAGCCACCCGATGCATAAGCGGTGCTTCTGCGGCGCAAGAATGGCGGTCACTCTCGTCTTGCGTTTGGGTGAAGCAATCATTTTTACTATGCTTTCAGTAGCGATTGACCGCCTGTCTTGGGCCGGCGGTCTCAACTTCAAGCGCAACACGTGGAGGTTACTGCAAGACATCTGGCTGGCTCTGAAGGCGAGCCAGATGTTGGCTATACACCTCAAGTGGAGACAGCCAGCCCAAAGTCTTTCGGGGTCTG
>JAKFVA010000017.1 GCA_021732385.1 Burkholderiales bacterium
ACGGGGAGTATGGACGACCAACATCAAGCGGTCAGCACACGCAAATCCGGCAGGAACCCCGCGTGGCTTGGAGAAAGCCCAGAAATGACAAAGCCAACTGAGAACAGTTGGCTTTGAATATTGGTGGCCTGGGGCGGAATCGAACCACCGACACAAGGATTTTCAATCCTCTGCTCTACCGACTGAGCTACCGGGCCAGAGGCAAGATTATAGCCAAGCGGCGGGTGACTTTTTGTTGGCTTAATTGGCGCTGCGTTTGCCGCGCGACAAATCCACGCCAAGCTGCTTGAGCTTGCGGTACAGATGGGTGCGCTCCAAGCCGGTCTTTTCAGCCACACGGGTCATCGAGCCGGCTTCTTTGGCCAAGTGGAATTCAAAGTAGGCTTTTTCAAACTCGTCACGCGCATCGCGCAGGGGCTTGTCCAGCTCAAAGCTCTGGTTGCTTTGCGGCCCCATGTCGACCACGGCGGGGATGCTGTGGCCGCCAGTCATGGCGGCTTCCACCGTAAGCTCGGCCATCTGGCCAAGCGGCATTTCAGCCAGCTTGCGCAGGGCTTTTTTCACCAGCGCCAACTCCACCGACTTGAGTAGCTTTTGCAGCGTGATGGGCTTTTCCAAAAACGAGTGCGCACCAATTTTGGTGGCCTCCACCGCCGTGTCTATGGTCGCGTGGCCGCTCATCATGATGACGGGCATGGTGAGCAGGCTGGCGCTGGCCCATTCCTTAAGAAGGGTCACGCCGTCGGTGTCGGGCATCCAGATATCAAGCAGCACCAGATCAGGCCGCTCGCGCAGGCGCGCCGCGCGGGCTTGCGCTGCGTTCTCGGCCAGCTCGACCTGGTGGCCCTCGTCGTTCAGAATTTCCGACAGCAGGTCGCGTATGCCCAGCTCGTCGTCCACCACCAGTATGTTTGCCATGTTGAAGTCTGCGGTTTGCTCAGTGGGTCAGCCCGGCTCAGGCAGGGAAGCCGCCTGGGGGGAGATGGCGAATGATAACGAGACTTGCGCACCCAGCACCACACCGCCCTCAAGGCGGTTGGACAAGTCAACGCGCGCACCATGCTCGTCGGCAATTTTCTTGACCACCGCCAAACCCAGGCCAGTGCCCTTCACTTTGGTGGTCACATAGGGCTCAAAGGCCCGATTCAGGATGTGTTGGGCAAAGCCGGCACCGCTGTCTTGCACGCTCAGGCGGACTTTCTTGGCCGACTGTGCCCACTGGGTCTTGATAGTGACCTGCGCGCTGCGGGGTGCCACCGCCTGGGCGGGCGATTCCTGCGCCGCCAGCACTGCGTCTTGCGCGTTTTGCAGCAGGTTGTGCACCACCTGGCGCAGTTGCTGGGCGTCGCCCAGAATCAGCGGGCAAGCGGCGTCGAGCTCGGTGCGTACCGGCACCACGGCGTTGTCTTCAGCGTACAGGTTAAGCACGTCGCCCACCAGCGCGTTCAGGTCCAGGGGCTTGAGCTCGGCAGCGGGTAGGCGCGCATAGTCGCGGAATTCATTGACCAGGCGCTTCATGGCGTCCACCTGGTCCACAATGGTTTTGACCGAGCGGGTCAATAACGCCTGTTCAGGCTCGCCCAGTTTGCTCTTGAGTTTGAACTCCATGCGTTCGGCTGAAAGCTGAATCGGCGTGAGCGGGTTTTTGATTTCATGCGCCAGGCGGCGCGCCACCTCACCCCAGGCTTGCGTGCGCTGGGCTGAGACAATTTCTGAGATATCGTCAAACACCAACAGCCTGGAGTTGCCTGGCATGTGCGCGCCACGTGCCACCAAAGTAATCGTGTCTTGCGGACGCTCCAGCTGCGCGGCATTGAGCTCAAACGATTGCTGCCAATGGTCAAGCGCATGCTGCTGGCGCTCGCTCAAAAAGGCGTCAAACTGGGCTTGCACCTGCTGCCCAAAAGCCGCCATCTCCGGTATCTGCGCCAGCGCCTCGCCCTCGTAGGCGGCCAACGGCACGCGCAGGATGCGGCTGGCGCCAGGGTTGGACGACAAAATGACGCCCTGCGCATCCAGCACCACCACGCCCGCCGTGAGGTTGTCCAAAATGGTTTGCAAATTGGCGCGCGCCGCACTGACCTCGCCCATGCTTTTGTCTACTGCCGCGCGCGCGTCCGAGAGCTGCAGCGTCATTTGCGCAAACGAGCGCGTCAGGCCACCCAGCTCGTCGCGGCTTTGCAGCACGCTCTTGGGCGTGAGATCGCCCGCAGCCACCTGGCGCACGCCGTCGGCCAGCAACAGCAGGGGCCGCGCCAACTGGTTGCCCAGCAAAACCGCCAGCAGCACTGCGCCAAACACCGCCAGGAACAGGCTGAGTGTGAGCGTGCCGATGTACATGCGACGCAGGCCGTTGCGCGCCAGCGCGCGTTCCTGGTACTCGCTGTAAGCGCTTTGCACGGCCAGCGCATTGGCCACCAGCGCGGTGGGCAGTTCCTGCGTCACCTGCAAGAAACGCGGCTCGGCCAGCAGACCAAAACTGTTGCTGGCCACCAGCGCCAACACACGAATGCGCGGTGCCAGCGGGCTGGCCTGCGCCTCAGTGGGCGGGGCAGCATCCAGCCGCTCTTCCAGGCCCTCAATCTGGGCCATCAAGCGTTGGCTGCGCACCAGCCGCAGCTGTTGCAAGCTCGGCCGCTCGGGATTGATCTGAAAGCGCGAATCGCCGCTGCTGGCAATCAGTGTGGCATTGGCCGCCCACAGCTTGATATCGCTTGCTCCCAGTTGCTCGCGCAGCCGCTCAAGCAGCAAACCCACATTGGCCTGCGGCGCATCCGCAAGTTGCGCCGCAGCGCCGCGGCTCTTGCTGGTCAGGTCGTTGCTCAGCACATCCAGCGTAGTGCGCCCCAGGTTCAGGCCAGCATCGAGTGCGCCCTCAACCTTAACGTCAAACCAGCTTTCAATCGAGCGCGAGACAAACTGGTAGGACACCACATAAATCAGCACGCCGGGCACCAACCCCACCAGGGCAAAAATGGCTGCCAGCTTGACCAGCAGACGGCTGCCAAACTTGCCGCGGCGCAGGCGCGAGAGCAGCCGCCAGCTAATCCAGCCAATCACTGCCAGCAGCAATGCGGCTACGCCCACGTTCAAGACAAACAGGCGCTCGTAATTGCGCTCGTACAGTTCGCGGTTGTTGGTGGCCTGGGCCAGCAAGAACAGCAGCACCAGCCCCAGCGCCACCATGCTGGCAGCGCCAATGCCCAGCGCCCAACGCAAGGCGGGCGAGTTGGCCCGGCCTGCGCTTGGGGTGGCCGGTGCCACTGGCACTGGCGCGCTCATTTACCTGTCTCCGGCGCAAGACTGATGCGCTGGTTGCGACTCAAGTTGATGTTCCAGTCAGGCTGGCCCAGAACGCCGATTTGCAGCGGCCGCGCCAGTTGCGACACATCCAGTCGAAAGCGAAAGTCCAGGTTGTGCCGCACATCAGGCTCCAGCTCGCTGGCCTCGGCCACTTTCCAGCGCGAAATACGTTGCAGGACCGCCAGCGCATCGGCCAGTGACTCAAAGTTCTGGTTCAGCGCGACACCCAGGCCACCACTGGCCGCCGGGCCAGACGAGATATTGAGCCGCCAGCGTCGTGTCAGTGGCTGGTAGGCCAGGCGTATCTGGCGGCTGGCGTTCACCAGACTTTTGTCGTACCAATACCAGCGCTCGCGGTTCAGCTGTGTCTCGGCCACAAAAAATACCGGAATGCCCTTGAGCAGCGCTTCTTCCACCACGCCCGAAAGCTCGAAATTGACCTGGGCTGAAAGAAATACGCCCTCGTCGGTGCGCTCGAGTTTGAGTTGCGTGATATCGGGCGTAACGCCTTGCGCCTGCGCGGCCCCCAGCCAGCAAGCAGCGCAAACCAGCCATAACGCCGCAGGGTGCAGGCGACGCCCGCAAACCCGCAGCATGGCCTGCCACACGCTGCGCCAGCACGAACGCCACCCTAAGTGCCACCGCGCAGACATGGCTTGGCTGGCTTCAGGCCAGCAGGCGTTTTTGCAGAAGGGCGTAAAAAAAGCTGTCGTGGTCACTCAGTGGATTGTCCGGGACGGGTGTGCCGTTTGCCCCAATTGGGGGCAGCAAATGGCCTGGTGAGGGCGCTAAAACCGCGTCGGTGTTGCGTGCAACAAACGTTTGTATTTGCTCACTTCCCTCGGCTTTGAACACCGAACAGGTGCAATACAGCAGTTGCCCGCCCGGTTTGAGCAAGGGCCACAGCGCCGCCAGCAGCGCGCTTTGGCGCTGGCCCAATTGCGCCACATCAGTCGCACGGCGCAGCCAGCGCACGTCGGGGTGCCTGCGCACAATGCCCGATGCAGTGCAGGGCGCGTCGAGCAAGATGGCATCGAACAACTGGCTTTGGCAATGCTGGGGCCACCACTGCGCGCTCTGCGCGGCATCAGCCACCAGCACCTGCGCCTGCAAACCCAGGCGTTGCAAATTCTGGTGAATGCGCTCGCAGCGGCTGGCGTCAATGTCGATTGCCACCACACGGTCTTGGGGTTGAAGCAACTCCAGCAAGTGGGCGGTTTTGCCGCCAGGCGCGGCGCAGGCGTCCAGAACACGCAGCGGGACAGGCGCTGCCCCCTTTTGCGATGCCGAGCGCGGTACCAACCCCTGCAACAAAAGCGGCGCGGCCAACTGCGCCGCGCCGTCTTGCACCGACACCTGGCCTTGTGCAAAGCCCGGCAGCTGCTGCACCGGGCAGGCGCGCGCCATGACCAGGCCGTGGCTGCTGACCCAACTTGCCTGCATGCCGGCAGCCGCCAGCGCCTGTTGGTAGTGCGCCTTGTCGGTTCTTTGCAAATTGATCCGCAGCGCCATGGGTGCGCGCGTATTGGCCTGGCGCAAGATGGCCTGCCAGTGGCCCGGGTGGTCTTTTTGCAGGCGCTCAATCCACCACAAGGGGTGGTTCCACTGCGCCACCGGGTCGTGGGCGATGGCTTGCGTCAGCGCCTCGCGCTCGCGCAGAAAGCGCCGCAGGCAGGCGTTAAGAAAAGCCGCCTGCCCGCGGGTTGCCGGGTGGCGTTTGGCAGCCTCCACGGCCTGGTCAACCAGGGTGTGTATTTCGTAGGGTGTATCGGCGCTTTCGCAGCCCAGCGCCAATGCGCTGCACAACAGGGCATCGGCCGCTGGTGGCGGCGCGCGGCGCGCTAGCAGCTGGCGCAGTGCCTGGGCCTGGCCCAGGCGGCGCAATACCTGAAAAGTCAGCGCTTGCACACCAGGGCGCAGCGCAGCATCAACTGCCTCCAGCAGCGCCGTCAGCGACTGGCCCTGGCGCACCCCCTGCAGTGCCTGCGCGGTGGCCTGCAGCTGCTGCCACAGCGGTGGTGCCAGGCCACTGGCGGGCCGTGCTGGCAGCTTGTGCTGCGCGGTCTGCGCGGGTTGCCCTGGGGCTGGCTCAGCGGCCCGCGTGCCGTGTTCAGGCAAGGGTGTCGGCCCAAATGGTGTTGGCCCAGTTCATGGCATACGCGCCTTCCAGCGTGGTGGGCGCGGCGGAGAGACCGCCCGAGCCAGCCACGGTTTTGAAAGTTTTCTCGGCGGCCACGTACGCGTGCACGCTGGCCACATGCACAACCTGCTGGTTGTCCACAAAGCTGTAGCAGGTGTTGTTTAGCATGGGCGCGGGGTTGACCGGCCAGCCACTGAGCTGGGCCACGATGGCCGCTGCCGCCACCTTGGCATGGCTGTTGGCCATGTGGCCGCTCTTGGGCATGGCGGGGGCGGCCAAAATGGCGTCGCCCAGCACGAACACGTCTTGGGCGGCGGTGGATTCGAAGGTCTGGTAGTTGATGCCGCACCAGCGCTGGTTGGCCTGGTTGTTCAGGCCCGCCTGCACCGCAATGGCACCGGCGCGCATGGCGGGCAGCAAATTGATGACGTTGGCCTTGACATCGTCTTGCACTTCAAACTTGATGACGCCGTTTTTGGCATCCACCCCAATGGCCTTGTGCTGGCCACGGTACTCGACCAGGCCCTTGTACTGCTCGGCCCAGACTTTTTTGAACAGCGCGCCTTTGGAGGTGACGTCGGGGTTGGCGTCCAGGATCAGCACCTTGCTGCGCGGCTTGGCATTCTTGAAATACCAGGCCACCTGGCAGGCGCGCTCATACGGGCCAGGCGGGCAGCGGTAGGGTGCCTCGGGGATGGTGATGGCATAGACGCCGCCATCGGGCATGGCCTCCAGCTGGCGGCGCAACGCCACGGTTTCAGGGCCAGCTTTCCAGGCGTGCAGCAGTTGGCCGCTGGCGTGCGCGGCACGCAGGCCGTCTACCGTGTCCAGCAGCAAGTCCACCCCAGGCGAGACCACCAGCTTGTCATACGCGATACGGGCGCCACTGGCCAAGGTGACGGTTTTGCGGGCGCTGTCTATGGCGCTGGCGCTGTCTTTGACCACGGTCACGCCAAGCTTGGCCAGGCTGTCGTAGGACAGCGTGATGTCGGCCAGTTGCTTGCTGCCGCCAATCACCAAGTTGGAGATGGGGCAGGAGACAAAGGCCGGCTGTGGCTCGATCAAGACCACCTGGAGGCGGTTGCCCGACAGCAGGCGCAGGTATTTGGCAGCGGTGGCACCGCCATAGCCGCCGCCAATCACCACGACCTGCGCCTTGGCAGGCACTGAGGTGGTGGCACAAGCGCCCAGGCCCAACAGGCTGAGCGCGGCAGAGGAGTGGAGAAAGGAGCGGCGTTGCATGGAGTTCACCTGTTCAATTCAAGTAGGCCAAAGGGCAAAGGCGGCGCGAATGTGCTTAACGGGCAACCGGCTGGGCGGCAAAGTAGGCGGCCAGTTGCTCAATCTGCGCGTCGCTGTAGCCCTTGCTGAGCTGGTGCATGATGGTGGCGGGCAGCGCGCCCGATTGGTACGCCTTCATCTTGGCAATGAACTGCGGCGCGGCCTGGCCGGCCAGCCCCGGCACACTGGCCCCCGGTATGGCGCGGCCCTGGGTACCGTGGCAGCTCGCACAGGTGGCGGCCAGGCTTTGCACATACAGCACGTCTTTGTCTTGCGCCTGGGCCACGCCCAACTGACAGCAGGCGGCCAGCAGGCCGGCAAAAATTACCCGGTGTTTCGTCATGCTTATCTCCTGTTTCTGGCTGTTTTTGCGCCAGTATCGCCAATCTGCGGCGTGCCTGTAATGAGCGGTTTGACGTGAGTATCGCCTCATCGGGCAATGGGGCAAAAGTGCGGTTCGAATGCTATGAATTACATAGT
This sequence comes from Burkholderiales bacterium, assembly GCA_021732385.1. Lineage (GTDB taxonomy): Bacteria > Pseudomonadota > Gammaproteobacteria > Burkholderiales > Burkholderiaceae_C > JAKFVA01. Next base: position 7,205 of record JAKFVA010000017.1, read on the forward strand.
AAAAAATCATAGCGTTACTCGCACGTCTACACTGGACAAAAAGCCAATTTCGCACCTGAAAAATGGCAAAAAACCTTGGAAAAGCACCTGCGCAAGGGCGCCATGGCGTTGACGCAGCCCTTTTTGCTTAAAATTCAGAAAAAATGGCTTTTTTCAAGCATCAAAGTCAGCACCAGCCCAATGCTGACGTGCGGGTAGCGCTATGGTTTTTTACTATTCTTACAGTAGCAAAAACTCACAACGCACGCGCAGGCTGAAAATTCACGACCCAGGCCACCATGCAGGCCGGGTATTGGCTGATGGCGCTGTTGTATTGCGCCACGGCCGTGTTGAACGCCTCGCGTGCTTGCTGGGTTTGCAAACTGACGCGTTCCCAGTGCGCTTTCAAAAAATCCGCCGGTTCCCGGGCCAGGCTTTTTGGGGCAGCCTGCTGCAGCCAGACCATGTTCAAAATGTCGCGTGCGGCCTCCAGCGCACCAATGGCAGGGGCGCTTAAAGGCTGCGCCCGGGCATAAACCAGCGCGCTGTTGAACTGGCTGGCCGCGCCCTGCACTTTGGCTTGAAGCTCCGCGTTCGCCTCGGTTGGCGGCGCATCTTGTGCGCTGAGACTGTCCTTGATCAAATCCAGCTGGTGCAGCCACTGCGCGTCCAGTGCGCCAAATGAAGCCAGCGCAACGGCGCGCAAACGCACTAGGCGGTTGTAAGCACCCACCACCCAGCACAGCAGCAAGGCCAGCGTTAACCCGATTGACCAGTACCAGAGCATGGCATTTTTGCGTGTGCGCGCGGTGGCTTGCGTTGTGTTGTGAAACGGCGTTTTATTTTGCCATGCTGCCCATAAAAAACGCCCCGCACCCGTGACTAACGGGGCGGGGCGCTGCTCAGGGGTAAGCGCGCTTACTCAGTCATGCTGCCCACTTGCGCTGTAGCCTGGTCGGCGGCCAAATCGCTGGCCTCCGATTCGGCAATGGCGCGGCGCTCGGCGTCGTCCATGGCTTCCTTGGCTCGGCGCGCCTTGTGGTACGACATGCCGGTGCCTGCAGGAATCAGGCGGCCAACGATGACGTTTTCTTTCAAGCCGCGCAGCTCGTCGCGCTTGCCCATGATGGCGGCTTCGGTCAGCACGCGCGTGGTTTCCTGGAACGACGCGGCGCTGATAAAGCTGTCGGTGGACAGCGAGGCTTTGGTAATGCCCAGCAGCAAGTTGGTGTAAGTGGCGGGAATTTTGCCGTCGGCGCGCAGGGCGTCGTTGGTGTCAAACATTTCGCTGCGCTCAACCTGCTCACCGGCGATATAGCTGGAATCGCCGACGTTGTCGACCACGACACGGCGCAGCATCTGGCGCACGATCACCTCGATGTGCTTGTCGTTGATCTTCACGCCCTGCAAACGGTAGACGTCCTGCACTTCGTCGACGATGTAGCGCGCCAGCTCTTCCATGCCCAGGAGGCGCAGGATGTCTTGCGGGTCGGCCGGGCCGTCCACTACGCTCTCGCCTTTGTTGACGACCTGGCCTTCGTGCACCAGGATGTTCTTCTCCTTGGGCACCAGCTCTTCGTGAATCTGGCCTTCCGGGTTGGTGATCTGCATGCGGATCTTGCCCTTGGTCTCCTTGCCGAACGACACGGTACCCGTCATCTCGGCCAGGATGCCCTTGTCTTTGGGCGTGCGGGCTTCAAACAACTCGGCCACGCGCGGCAAGCCGCCCGTGATGTCGCGGGTTTTCTGGCCTTCAATCGGGATACGGGCCAGCACTTCGCCAGGGCCAACGTCCTGGCCGTCGCGCACCTGAATCAGCGCACCAACCTGGAAGCCAATGGTTACCGAGTGGTCGGTGCCAGGGATCTTGACTTCATTGCCCGAAGCGTCAATCAGCTTGACCTGCGGACGCACGACCTTGGCCGCACCGCGGCGTTTGGGGTCGATCACCACCAGGGTGGACAAGCCGGTAACTTCGTCGAGCTGCTTGGCCACTGTCAGGCCCTCTTCCACGTTCTCAAACCGCACCTGACCGGCAAATTCAGTAATGATCGGGCGGGTCAACGGATCCCAGTTAGCCAGAACGGTGCCGGCCTTGAGGGTCTGGTCGGCCTTGACACTCAAAGTAGCACCGTAAGGCACCTTGTGGCGTTCGCGCTCGCGGCCATGCTCGTCGTGTATGACGATTTCGCCGGAGCGGGCAATCACCACCTGCTCTTTTTTGCTGTTGGTCACATAGCGCATGGTGGCGTTGAAGCCGATCACGCCGTTGGATTTGGCTTCCACGCTGGACGCAATGGCCGCACGCGAAGCCGCACCACCGATGTGGAAGGTGCGCATGGTCAACTGCGTGCCTGGCTCGCCAATCGACTGTGCAGCAATCACGCCGACTGCCTCGCCGACGTTGATCAGCCCGCCACGGCCCAGGTCGCGGCCGTAGCATTTGGCGCACAGGCCAAAGCGGGTCTCGCAGGTCAGCGCGGTGCGGACTTTGACTTCGTCCACGCCCAACGCTTCCAATTCGTCGAGGATGTCCTCGTCAAACATGGCGCCGCTTTTCACGACCACAGCGCGCGTTTCGGGGTGCAACACATCTTCCACCGCCGTGCGGCCCAGGATGCGGTCGCGCAGCGATTCAATCACTTCGCCACCTTCAACAATGGCGCGCATCAGCGAGCCTTCGTGGGTGCCACAGTCGTCTTCAATCACCACCAGGTCTTGCGTCACGTCCACCAGACGGCGCGTGAGGTACCCCGAGTTGGCGGTTTTCAACGCGGTGTCGGCCAGGCCCTTGCGCGCGCCGTGGGTCGAGATGAAGTACTGCAACACGTTCAGGCCTTCACGGAAGTTGGCCGTGATCGGAGTTTCAATGATCGAGCCGTCGGGCTTGGCCATCAGGCCGCGCATACCGGCGAGCTGACGAATCTGCGCAGCAGAGCCGCGCGCGCCCGAGTCGGCCATCATGTAGATCGAGTTAAACGACTCCTGGTCTACCTGCTTGCCGTGGCGGTCGGTGGTTTTTTGCTTGGCCAGTTGCGCCATCATCACCTTGGAGACTTCGTCGCCGGCTTTGCCCCAGATGTCGACCACCTTGTTGTAGCGCTCGCCGGAAGTCACCAAACCAGACACATACTGTTTCTGGATTTCTTTGACTTCTTTTTCAGCGCGCTCCAGGATGGCCGGCTTTTCCTGCGGCACCAGCATGTCGTCGATGCAGATCGAGATGCCCGCCTTGGTTGCCAGGCGAAAGCCGTTTTGCAACAGCTTGTCGGCAAACACCACGGTTTCTTTCAGGCCGCACTTGCGAAATGACACGTTGATGAGCTTGGAGATTTCCTTTTTCTTCAACGCCTTGTTGATGTTGGCAAACGGCAGGCCCTTGGGCAGAATTTCACTCAACAAGGCGCGGCCGGCCGTGGTTTCCACCAGCTTGGTCGATGGCGTGAATTCGCCGGTTTCCTTGTCTTTGGTGTACTCGGTCAGGCGCACCGTGACCTTGGCGGTCAAGTCCACTTCGCCCGCGTCAAAGGCGCGCTGCACTTCGCCGGTATCTGCAAACACCAGGCCTTCGCCTTTGGCGTTGATTCGATCGCGGGTGGTGTAGTACAGGCCCAGCACCACGTCTTGCGACGGCACGATGGAGGGCTCGCCATTGGCAGGGAACAGCACGTTGTTGGACGCCAGCATCAGGGTGCGGCACTCCATTTGCGCTTCCACCGACAGCGGCACGTGAACGGCCATCTGGTCACCGTCAAAGTCGGCGTTGAAAGCCGAGCAGACCAGCGGATGCAACTGGATCGCCTTGCCTTCAATCAAGATCGGCTCAAACGCCTGGATGCCCAGGCGGTGCAGCGTGGGCGCACGGTTGAGCATGACCGGGTGCTCTTTGATGACCTCTTCCAGGATGTCCCAGACCACCGGCGTGCCGGATTCAACTTCCTTCTTGGCCGCCTTGATGGTGGTGGCAATGCCCATGGCTTCCAGGCGCGAGAAGATGAACGGCTTGAACAGCTCCAGCGCCATTAGTTTGGGCAGGCCGCACTGGTGCAGCTTGAGCGTGGGGCCCACCACAATGACCGAGCGGCCCGAATAGTCGACGCGCTTGCCCAGCAAGTTCTGGCGGAAACGCCCGCTCTTGCCCTTGATCATGTCGGCCAGCGACTTGAGCGCGCGCTTGTTCGCACCCGTCATGGCCTTGCCACGGCGGCCGTTGTCCAGCAGGCTGTCCACAGCTTCCTGCAACATCCGCTTTTCATTGCGGGCAATGATCTCGGGTGCCTTGAGTTCCAGCAGGCGGCGCAGGCGACTGTTGCGGTTGATAACGCGGCGGTACAGGTCGTTCAGGTCCGAGGTGGCGAAACGGCCGCCATCGAGCGGCACCAGCGGACGCAAGTCGGGTGGCAGCACGGGCAGCACGTCCAGCACCATCCACTCGGGCTTGATGCCCGATTTCTTGAATGCTTCCAGCACTTTGAGGCGCTTGGCGTTTTTCTTGACCTTGACCTCGGAACCGGTCAGGTCATTGCGCAGTTTCTCGATCTCGGCGTCGATATCGATAGCGTGCAACAAATCCTTGATGCCTTCGGCGCCCATCTTGGCCACAAACTCGTCGCCATGCTCCTTGTGCTTGGCGTCAAAGTCGTCCTCAGTCATGATGGCGAACTTCTTCAAAGGCGTCATGCCGGGGTCGGTGACCACGTAAGCCTCAAAGTACAACACGCGCTCGATGTCGCGCAGCGTCATGTCCAGCACCAGGCCTAATCGGCTCGGCAGGCTTTTCAGGAACCAGATGTGGGCGCAGGGCGCAGCCAGGTCGATGTGGCCCATGCGCTCGCGGCGCACCTTGGTCTGGGTAACTTCAACGCCGCACTTCTCGCAAATCACGCCACGGTGTTTCAGGCGCTTGTATTTGCCGCACAGGCATTCGTAGTCCTTGGTTGGGCCAAAAATCTTGGCGCAAAACAGGCCGTCGCGCTCAGGCTTGAAGGTGCGGTAGTTGATGGTCTCGGGTTTCTTGACTTCACCAAAAGACCAGGAGCGGATCTTCTCGGGCGAAGCCATGCCGATTTTGATGGCATCAAAATGCTCATCGGGCGTGAACTGCTTGAACAGGTCGAGTAATGATTTCATGAGCGCTCCAATTCAATGTCGATACCCAGCGAACGAATTTCCTTGACCAACACGTTGAACGATTCCGGCATGCCGGCGTCGATCGAGTGCTCGCCCTTGACGATGTTTTCATAGACCTTGGTACGGCCTTGCACGTCGTCGGACTTGACGGTGAGCATTTCCTGCAAGGTGTAGGCAGCGCCATAGGCTTCCAGCGCCCAGACCTCCATCTCGCCAAAGCGCTGACCGCCGAACTGGGCTTTGCCGCCCAGCGGTTGCTGCGTGACCAGGCTGTAGGGGCCGGTCGAGCGGGCGTGCATCTTGTCGTCTACCAAGTGGTGTAGCTTGAGCACATGCATGTAACCCACTGTGGTGGGGCGCTCAAACTGTTCGCCGGAGCGGCCATCAAACAAGTGCGCCTGCGTGCGGGCCGAGGTGAGGCCCTTGGCCTGCACGATTTCTTCCGGATACGCCAGCTTGAGCATGGTGCGGATGTCTTCCTCGGAAGCGCCGTCAAACACCGGGGTGGCAAACGGAATGCCGCCCGTCAGGTTGCGCGCCATCTCGGTGACTTGCGCATCAGTCAGTTGGCTCAAGTCTTCCTTGTGGCCGGAGCCGTTGTACAGGCTTTCCATGAACGACCGCAACTGCGCCACCTTGGCCTCGGCTTGCAGCATGTCGCCAATACGCTGGCCAATGCCTTTGGCAGCCCAGCCCAGATGCACTTCCAGCACCTGGCCCACGTTCATGCGCGAAGGCACGCCCAGTGGATTCAGCACAATGTCAACCGGCGTGCCGTCGGCCATGTAGGGCATGTCCTCGACCGGGACTATTTTTGAAACCACGCCCTTGTTGCCATGGCGGCCAGCCATCTTGTCACCCGGCTGCAGGCGGCGCTTGACGGCCAGGTAGACCTTGACCATTTTCAGAACACCGGCGGGCAGCTCGTCACCTTGTGTTAGCTTCTTGCGCTTTTCTTCAAAGGCCAGGTCAAAGCTGTGGCGGGTTTGCTCCAGCGAGTTTTTGATGCTCTCAAGCTGTGCCGCCACTTCTTCACTGGCGGGGCGAATGTCAAACCAATGGAATTTCTCGACCGAGGCCAGGTAGGCCTTGTCCAGCTTGCTGCCTTTGGGCAGCTTGTTGGGGCCGCCGTTGGCGACCTTGCCACTCAGCAGTTTCTCGATGCGGTCAAACGCGTCAGCCTCCACAATGCGCAACTGGTCGTTCAGGTCGAGCCGGAAGCGCTTGAGTTCGTCGTCGATGATCTGCTGGGCGCGCTTGTCACGCACAATGCCTTCGCGGGTGAACACCTGCACGTCAATCACCACGCCTTGCGAGCCTTGGTCAACCCGCAAAGAGGTGTCTTTTACATCGCTGGCTTTTTCGCCAAAGATGGCGCGCAGCAGTTTTTCTTCGGGCGTCAAAGTGGTCTCGCCCTTGGGCGTGACCTTGCCAACCAGCACATCGCCAGGCTGGACTTCAGCGCCGACATAAATGATGCCGGAGTCATCCAGGCGGTTGAGCTGCTGCTCGGCCAGGTTGGGAATGTCGCGGGTGATTTCTTCGGCACCCAGCTTGGTGTCGCGTGCCATCACCACCAGCTCTTCAATGTGAATCGAGGTGTAGCGGTCATCGGCCACAACGCGTTCGCTGATGAGAATGGAGTCCTCAAAGTTGTAGCCGTTCCAGGGCATGAAGGCGACCAGCATGTTCTGTCCCAGGGCGAGTTCGCCCAGGTCGGTCGATGCGCCGTCGGCAATCACATCGCCCTTGGCCAGCTTGTCGCCACGCTTGACGATAGGCCGCTGGTGGATGCTGGTGTTCTGGTTGGAGCGCTGGTACTTGATGAGGTTGTAGATGTCCACACCCACTTCACCGGCAGTCGCCTCGGCATCGTTCACGCGCACCACAATGCGGGTAGTGTCCACATAGTCGACCACACCACCACGGGTAGCGGTGACCACCGTGCCCGAGTCAATGGCCGACACGCGCTCAATGCCAGTGCCGACAAAGGCTTTTTCGGGGCGCAGTACAGGCACGGCCTGGCGCTGCATGTTGGCGCCCATCAGCGCACGGTTGGCGTCGTCGTGCTCCAGGAAAGGCACCAGCGATGCAGCCACCGAGACGATTTGCGCGGGCGACACGTCCATGTACTGAACGCGTTCAACCCCAACCAAGATGGAATCGCCTTTTTCGCGCGCGGAAATCAGCTCATCGGTCAAGCGGCCGGTCTTGTCGAGCGTGGCGTTGGCCTGCGCAATAACGTACTTGCCTTCTTCAATGGCCGACAGGTAATCGATTTGCATCGTGACCTTGCCTTCAATCACGCGGCGGTACGGCGTTTCAATAAAGCCGTATTCATTCAGGCGTGCATACAGGGCCAGCGAATTGATCAGGCCGATGTTCGGGCCTTCTGGCGTTTCAATCGGGCAGACGCGGCCGTAATGGGTAACGTGCACGTCGCGCACTTCAAAGCCGGCACGCTCGCGCGTCAAGCCGCCAGGGCCCAGGGCAGAGACGCGGCGCTTATGCGTGATCTCGGACAGCGGGTTGGTCTGGTCCATGAACTGCGAGAGCTGCGAGGCACCAAAGAACTCTTTCAACGCCGCGGAAATCGGCTTGCTGTTGATGAGGTCGTGCGGCATGAGTGGCTCTTGTTCGGCTTGGCCCAGGCGCTCTTTTACGGCTTTTTCAATCCGCGCCAAACCGGTGCGGTACTGGTTTTCAGCCAGTTCACCGACGCAGCGCACGCGGCGGTTACCGAGGTGGTCGATATCGTCCACTTCGCCTCGGCCATTGCGCAGGTCCACCAGAATCTTGACTACAGCCAGGATGTCTTCGTTGGTCAGCACCATGGGGCCGGTGGATTCGTCGCGGCCCACCTTGGCGTTGAATTTCATGCGGCCCACGCGCGACAAGTCGTAGGTGTCAGGGTTGTAGAACAGGCGCTGGAACAAGGCCTGCACCGCGTCTTCAGTAGGCGGCTCACCAGGACGCATCATGCGGTAGATGGCCACGCGGGCGGCAAACTCGTCAGCGGTTTCGTCACTGCGCAGGGTTTGCGAGATATAGGCCCCTTGGTCGAGTTCGTTGGTGTAGATGCACTGCAGCTCTTGCACTTGCGCCAGGCGTAGCTTCTTCAGCAGGGCTTCGGTCAGCTCATCATTGGCCTTGGCAATAACCTCGCCGGTGTCTTGGTCCACGATGCTGCGCGCTACCACACGGCCCACCAAAAAGTCTTCCGGCACGCTGATGTGCGTGGTGTTAGATTGCTCCAGTTCACGCGAATGACGCACGGTAATGCGCTTGTCTTTGGGCACCACGACCTTGCCGTCTTTGTCGGTAATGTCAAAGCGGGCTACCTCGCCGCGCAGGCGCTCACCCACAAAAGCCATTTGCGCGCCGCTGTCCATCAGGCGGAAATGGTCGTTGACAAAGAAATTGGCCAGGATCGATTCCGGGTTCAGGCCAATGGCTTTGAGCAAAATCGTGACCGGCATCTTGCGGCGGCGGTCGACGCGGAAGTACAGCAGGTCTTTGGGATCGAACTCAAAGTCGAGCCAGGAGCCGCGGTAAGGGATGATGCGCGCCGAAAACAGCAGCTTGCCCGAGCTGTGGGTCTTGCCCTTGTCGTGCTCAAAAAATACGCCGGGGCTGCGGTGCAACTGCGAGACGATCACACGCTCGGTGCCGTTGATGATGAAAGAGCCTTTGTCGGTCATGAGCGGCACTTCGCCCATGTAAACCTCTTGCTCCTTGACTTCCTTGACCACCTTAGACTGCGAGGTTGAAGACTCGCGGTCATAGATGATGAGCTGTACCTTGGCGCGCACAGCCGACGCGTAAGTCAGACCGCGGGTCTGGCACTCGCGCACTTCAAAGGCAGGCTTGGCCAGGTTGTATTCGAGAAACTTCATCTCGACAAAACCGTTATGCGAGACGATGGGGAAGGCGGCATTGAAGCCGGCCTGCAAACCTTCATTGGTTCGCTTAAGCGGGCTGACACCAGCCTGCAGGAATGCCGTGTAAGCATCTTTTTGCATTTGCAACAGGTAAGGTACCGCCAGCACGCTCTCGCGGCTGCCGAAACTTTTACGAATCCGCTTGCGTTCGGTATAGGAATAGGCCATGAAATCTCCGGGCAAAGACATGCAAAAGGGTCTTCGACGACTAGAAAAGCGAGGCGCTTGAACCCATCAAGCACCCACCTTCTTGGTGGTTGGCCGCTACCAACCAATGGCGGACGGTGATGCATTGCACATCACCCGAACCAAGGTGTTCTTTGCAGTCGGGGAGCAAAGAACACTGCAAAACCGGCGTGTGAGCCTGCTTTGCGGTGCCCTCTTACAAACATCAAAGGCCGGAGGTCCTTGCGGACACTCCAGCCTTTGTCAGCACAGTGTTTACTTGAGCTCGACTTTGGCGCCGGCTTCTTCCAGCTTTTTCTTGGCAGCTTCGGCATCCGCTTTGGGCATGCCTTCTTTGACTGCCTTGGGCGCGCCATCAACCAGGTCCTTGGCTTCTTTCAAGCCCAGGCCAGTGATTTCTCGCACTGCCTTGATGACACTGACTTTTTGCGCGCCAGCTTCAAGCAAGACCACGTTGAAGTCGGTCTTCTCTTCAACCACCGCAGCGGCTGCGCCACCGCCAGCACCAGCCGGTGCAGCCATGGCTGCAGCGCTCACGCCAAATTTTTCTTCGATGGCTTTCACCAGGTCGTTCAGTTCCAGAACCGTCATGCTGTCTAGCGCGGTCAGAAAGGAGTCTTTATCAAATGCCATTTTCTTGTCCTCTAAATTTCAATAGTTGGTTGTGATTGCAGCAACGCCGCAACCGCCTCTGATCTGCCTCAAGCCGCTACGGCTTCGCCGCGCTTTTCTGCCAATGCCGCCAGCACGCGGGCTGTACGGGAAATTGGCGATTGCATCAAACCCAGCAACTGCGACAACAGCACTTCCTTGGAAGGGATATTGGCCAATTGCTTGACGGCGTTGACATCCAGGGCCTTGCCGCTCAATGCACCACCGCGAATCACCAACTTCTCGTTGGTTTTAGCGAAGTCAGCCACCACTTTCGCGGCGGCTACTGCATCGGTTGAAAAGCCATAGATCAACGGGCCGGTCATCTGATCGGACACCACCTCGAATGCGCTGCCCACCATGGCGCGGCGTGCCAGCGTGTTTTTCAACACGCTTAAGGTCACGCCCTGCTCACGGGCCTTGACGCGCAAACGGGTCATGTCAGCGACCGTGATGCCACGGTATTCCGCCATTACCAGGGTTTGAGCTTTGGCTGCGAGGCTGGTCACTTCATGAATGACCGCTTCTTTCTCACTGCGATTAAGACTCAAAGTCTGCTCCTTTAAAAATGCCTGCGACCAAACGCCAGCAGGCCCACTTTCCGCAGCGACCAACTACCCAAGAATCACTTCTTTTGCAGTGGGGTCGCCATCTGCGTTGGCTGATGGATTAAGTGCAGTCAAGCTGCACGCCAACGGTCTTGGATGGCCTGATGCAACCGCTTGGCCGCATCAGCCCACCACATTGGGCGCGCCCTAAAGCGCGCCCAAATTCCTCAAATCAACTACGCCGCAATCGTCTGCGTGTCCACACGCACGCCCACGCCCATGGTGGAAGACACGGCGACCTTGCGCAAGTACACGCCCTTGCTCGAAGCCGGCTTGGCCTTGTTCAGGGCGTCCACCAGTGCCGCCAGGTTGCCCTGCAGCTTATCGGCATCAAACGAGCGCCGACCAATGGTGGAATGCACAATGCCGGCCTTGTCCACGCGAAACTGCACCTGACCGGCCTTGGCATTGCGAACCGCGCCTGCCACATCGGGCGTCACGGTGCCCACCTTGGGGTTGGGCATCAGGCCGCGCGGGCCAAGAATTTGGCCCAGCGTGCCGACCACTCGCATCGCATCTGGCGCGGCAATCACCACGTCAAACGGCATATTGCCCGCCTTGACCATGGCAGCCAGATCATCCATACCCACAATATCAGCGCCGGCAGCCTTGGCTTCTTCTGCCTTGGCGCCCTGCGCGAACACCGCGACACGCTTAGTTTTACCGGTGCCATTGGGCAGCACAACGGCACCGCGCACCACTTGATCAGATTTCTTGGCATCAATGCCCAACTGCACAGCCACATCGATGGACTCATCAAATTTGGCGGTGGCGCATTCCTTGACGATAGCAATCGCATCGGTCAGAGGATACAGCTTGTTGCTATCAACTTTGCCTGTGTAGGTCTTTTCGCGTTTAGTTAGCTTGCTCATTTACAGGCCCTCCACCGTAACGCCCATCGAGCGGGCCGAACCCGCGATAGTGCGGATGGCTGCATCAACGTTGGCGGCGTTCATGTCTTTCATTTTGGTCTTGGCAATTTCCTCAAGCTGGGCGCGGGTAATCTTGCCCACCTTGACGTTGTGCGGTGTAGCCGAGCCCTTGTCGAGCTTGATGGACTTCTTGATCAAGGTAGTCGCTGGGGGCGTCTTAATGATGAAAGTGAAGCTTTTGTCTGCAAATGCCGTGATGACCACGGGCAAAGGCAGACCAGGCTCCACACCTTGGGTCTGCGCGTTGAACGCCTTGCAGAACTCCATGATGTTGAGGCCGCGTTGACCCAAAGCGGGGCCAATCGGGGGCGACGGGTTGGCTTTGCCAGCTGGCACTTGCAGCTTGACGTAACCTACGATTTTCTTAGCCAAGTTTTTCTCCTTGCGGGTCATGACGCCATGGCAACAAGCCACAGCTCCCCGGGGTTAGCGACTCTTTACCGCAATCTGCGCCGAGTCGAGAAGCGCAGAAGTTTTACATCAGTTGGGTACAGAGCAAAATTGCTTTGCAATTCTTGGTCTATCCCACAAGGTTTCAGTCTTAGGTTTTTTCAACCTGACCAAATTCCAGTTCAACCGGCGTGGATCGGCCAAAAATAGTGACCGAGACGCGCACCTTGTTCTTGTCGTAATTAACCTCTTCAATGGAACCATTGAAGTCAGTGAACGGGCCATCCTTGATGCGCACATACTCACCCACCACGAATTCCACCTTGTGGCGCGGCTTCTCGGTGCCCTCTTGCATCTGGCTGACTATTTTCAGCACCTCGGCCTCAGAAATGGGCGATGGGCGGTTTTTAGCGCCGCCGACAAAACCGGTTACCTTGTTGGTATGCTTTATCAGGTGCCAGGACTCATCGTCCATGATCATCTCAACTAGCACATAACCCGGGAAAAAGCGCCGCTCGGTGGTTTTCCGCTGGCCGTTTTTCATCTCCACCACTTCTTCGGTGGGCACCAAAATACGGCCAAACTTGGACTGCATTCCCGAGCGGTTAATGCGCTCCAGAATGTTGCGTTCAACGGCTTTTTCCATGCCCGAGTAGGCATGAACCACATACCAACGCAAGTCGGGATTGGTGGCTGGTGTTGAATAGTCAACGGCTGGTACTGCAGCAGTCTCTGTCATTACTTTCTCCACCCCAGAACCAAATCAAAAATAACCCACTCCAGCGTTTTGTCGGTCAGCCACAAAAACAAGGCCATCACCAGCACAAAACCGAATACATAAGCCGTCATTTGCACGGCTTCCTTGCGCGCTGGCCACACTACTTTTTTAACTTCACGCCAGGAATCGCGGCCAAATGCCACCAGTGCCTTGCCCGGCTCCGATGTGAAAAACACCACCACAGCGCCACCCAAGCCAGCAAGCAAAGCGCCCCATTGCGCAACCTGCCCCTGCTTGGCCAGCAGGTAAAAGGCTGCCAAGGCAAGCACTACCAACGCTATCGCCACAGCGATTTTTGCCTTGTCTGCGGCGGTGCTTACCGTTTCAATTTGCGAAGTTGCCATCTGCGGCGTTTCCTGACTGGTATTTCTGCATCAAAAATCAAGCGCTCTTGAGACGCGCAAGCCCGTCAAATATTTGACGGGCTTTTGTATTTACCTACCACCGCTCTCCACCTGGAAAGTGGCAGGGGCGGAGGGCATCGAACCCCCAACCTCTGGTTTTGGAGACCAGCGCTCTGCCAATTGAGCTACGCCCCTACTTGACTGGCTGGAACAGCACATGCGGCACGCCGCCGGCCTGCCCCGAAAATCACTCCATAATCTTCGCAACCACACCTGCCCCGACGGTTTTGCCGCCCTCGCGGATGGCAAAGCGCAGGCCCTCTTCCATGGCGATCGGGTTGATCAGCTTGACGGTGATCGTCACGTTGTCGCCGGG
>JAKFVA010000027.1:0-2550 GCA_021732385.1 Burkholderiales bacterium
ATTGAAGACGTGCAAGACCATGTGGAACTGGCGCTGATGCGCAGCAGCCACCACGAAATTGCCCGCGCCTATGTGCTGTACCGCGAAAAGCGCACACAAGAGCGCGCCAAGCAGTCGGCCCCCACCGCACCGGTGACCCTCCAGTTGCATGTGATCGAGAACGGCCAGCGCATGGCGCTGGACATGGGCCGCCTGGAGCGCCTGATTGCCGATGCCTGCCAGGGCCTGGGCGCTGACGTGCTGCCCGCTCCCATCCTGGCTGAGACGCTGCGCAACCTGTATGACGGTGTGCCCATGGATGAGGTCTACAAGGCCTCCATCCTGGCGGCTCGAACCCTGATTGAGAAGGACCCCGACTACACCTACGCCACCGCGCGCCTGTTGCTGCACACGATTGCGCGCGAGGTGCTGGGCGAAAAAGCCGCGCTGGATAACCGGGCACAGGCCTATGCCGAAGCCTTTCCGCTGCTCATTAAAAAAGGTATTGCCGCCGAATTGCTCGACGATAAATTAGCCCAGTTCGACCTGGCACGCCTGGGCGCGGCATTAAAACCCGAGCGCGACCTGAAGTTTGACTACCTGGGCTTGCAAACCCTGTACGACCGCTATTTTTTGCACGTGCGCAAAACGCATATTGAAATGCCGCAAACCTTCTTCATGCGCGTGGCCATGGGCCTGTCGCTGGGCGAGATTGACCGCGAGGCGCGCGCCATCGAGTTCTATGAAGTGCTGTCGAGCTTTGACTTCATGTCGAGCACGCCCACGCTGTTTAACAGCGGCACGCAGCGGCCCCAACTGTCGTCGTGCTATCTGACTACCGTGCCGGACGACCTGGACGGCATTTACGAATCGATCAAGGAAAACGCCCTGCTGTCCAAGTTTGCCGGCGGCCTGGGCAACGACTGGACGCGCGTGCGCGCCATGGGCTCGCACATCAAGGGCACCAACGGCGAGTCGCAAGGTGTGGTGCCATTCCTCAAAGTGGTGAACGACACGGCCGTGGCGGTGAACCAGGGCGGCAAGCGCAAGGGCGCGGTCTGCACCTACCTGGAAACCTGGCACCTGGACATCGAGGAGTTCCTGGAGCTGCGCAAAAACACCGGCGACGACCGCCGCCGCACGCACGACATGAACACCGCCAACTGGATTCCCGATTTGTTCATGCGCCGCGTGATGGAAAAAGGCGAGTGGACGCTGTTCTCGCCGTCTTCCGCGCCTGACCTGCACGACAAATTTGGTCTTGACTTTGAAAAGGCCTATGTCATTTGCGAAGAAAAAGCCAAGCGCGGTGAAATCAGCCCCAGCCGCACCCTGCAAGCGGCAGACCTGTGGCGCAAGATGCTGACCATGCTGTTTGAAACCGGCCACCCCTGGATTACCTTCAAGGACGCCTGCAATGTGCGCTCGCCCCAGCAACACGTCGGCGTGGTGCATTCCAGCAACCTGTGCACCGAGATCACGCTCAATACCAGCGACACCGAGACCGCCGTTTGCAACCTCGGTTCAGTCAACTTGCTGCAACACCTGAAAGTGGGCGCTGACGGCGCGCAGTCAGTGGACGATGCCAAGCTCCAGCGCACCATTACCACCGCCATGCGCATGCTCGACAACGTGATCGACATCAATTACTACGCGGTCAAGAAAGCCCGCGACTCCAATGTGCGGCACCGCCCGGTGGGCCTGGGCGTGATGGGTTTCCAGGACAGCCTGTACCAGTTGGGCATCCCCTACGCCTCGCAAGCCGCCGTGGATTTTGCCGACCAGTCAATGGAGGCGATTTGCTACCACGCCTACTGGGCTTCGACCGAACTGGCCGCCGAGCGGGGCCGCTATTCCAGCTACCCCGGCTCACTGTGGGACCAGGGCATATTGCCGCTGGACACACTCGACTTACTTGGCAAGGCGCGCGGTGCGGGCTATGTGGAAGTGGACCGCTCGTCCACCCTCGACTGGGCCGCCCTGCGCGCAAAAATAGCCAAAGACGGCATGCGCAACTCCAACTGCGTGGCGATTGCACCCACCGCCACCATCTCCAACATCGTTGGGCTGGACGCCTCCATTGAGCCGAGCTTTGGCAACCTGTCGGTCAAGTCCAACCTGTCGGGCGAGTTCACCGTCATCAACCATTACCTGGTGCGCGACTTGAAGCGCCTCAAATTGTGGGACGACGTGATGGTGATGGACCTCAAGCATTTCAAAGGCTCGCTGCAACCGATTGACCGTGTACCGCAGGACATCAAGGCGCTCTACGCCACGGCATTTGAAATCGAGCCGGTGTGGCTGGTCGAAGCCGCTGCACGCCGCCAAAAATGGATTGACCAGGCGCAGTCGCTCAACATCTATATGGCCGGTGCTTCGGGTAAAAAACTTGACGACACCTACAAGCTGGCTTGGCTGCGCGGGCTCAAAACCACCTATTACCTGCGCACTCAAAGTGCAACGCACGTGGAGATGAGCACGGTCAACAACCGCCAGCTCAATGCGGTCTCCAACCGCCAGGCAAGCAGCGCGGAAAGCGCGGCAGGCACTGGTGCATTGACGACATCAAGT
>JAKFVA010000027.1:2582-20337 GCA_021732385.1 Burkholderiales bacterium
CGACATCAAGTTTTGCGCCATCGACGATCCGGGTTGCGAGGCATGTCAATAAACCGCGCATCAACTGCTATCAATTCGCAGGCGTGCCTTCAACACCGGCATGGCGCTTCTAAAGTGATAGCTGGGCGATGCAATTGCACAACACAAACAGCGTCCGATGTGAATGAACACTTTCCTATTTCCATCGATGCTTCCATAATTCATTCATTGGATAAACTATGTTGACTTGGGACGAAGAACGTCAGCCCGCATTGCTGAGCACCACACACAACGGTTCATTGCCTGACCGAAATAGCCAACCCGCCTTTTCTCGGGAAGGTCAGGCCGTCTTTTCCCCAAACGACTCGCCTGCTTTCCTCAGCAGTCCCCCCACTTTTTCCGATCCAGCCGATGCAGCCGCTCCAACTGCGCGCATCCTCAACGATGGTGCGGTTGTACCGGCGCCACCCCTCTTGCCCACCGCGGCCCAGCCCGCCGAGCGCCCCAGTGTCGGCAAGCGTGTCAGGGCCGACGACAAGCGCATCATCAATGGTCAGACCGACGTCAACCAGCTGGTGCCGTTCAAATACAAATGGGCCTGGGAAAAATACCTTGCCACCTGCGCCAACCACTGGATGCCGCAAGAGGTCAACATGGCGCGCGACATTGCACTGTGGAAAGACCCCAACGGCCTGACCGAAGACGAGCGCCGCCTGGTCAAGCGCAACCTGGGCTTTTTCGTCACAGCCGATTCACTGGCTGCCAACAACATCGTGCTGGGCACCTACCGCCACATCACCGCGCCCGAGTGCCGCCAGTTCCTGCTGCGCCAGGCGTTTGAGGAAGCCATCCACACCCACGCCTACCAGTACATCACCGAGTCGCTCGGCCTGGACGAGGCTGAAATCTTCAACGCCTACAACGAAGTGCAGTCGATCCGCGACAAAGACCAGTTCCTGATCCCTTTTATCGAGGCGATCATGGACCCCAATTTCAAGACCGGCACACCCGAGAACGACCAGACCCTGCTAAAAAGCCTGATCGTCTTTGCCTGCTTGATGGAAGGCCTGTTCTTCTACGTCGGTTTCACGCAAATCCTCGCACTGGGCCGGCAAAACAAAATGACCGGCGCGGCTGAGCAGTACCAGTACATCCTGCGCGACGAGTCCATGCACTGCAACTTTGGCATCGACCTGATCAACCAACTCAAGCTGGAAAATCCGCACCTCTGGACAGCCTCTTTCAAAGAAGAGATCAAGGCGCTGTTCATGAAAGCGGTGGAACTGGAATACCGTTATGCCGAAGACACCATGCCACGCGGCGTGCTCGGGCTCAATGCCAACATGTTCAAGGGCTACCTGCGCTACATCGCCAACCGGCGTGCCACGCAAATCGGCCTGGAAGCGCTGTTTCCCAACGAAGAAAACCCCTTCCCCTGGATGAGCGAAATGATTGACCTGAAGAAAGAGCGCAACTTCTTTGAAACCCGGGTTATTGAATACCAGTCGGGTGGCGCGCTGTCTTGGGACTGAAGTTTGACGAAACGTATACGAGAAATCGATGTGAAGAATTGCAATGAATGGTCATCTGCCGCAGAGCATGAAGCCACGCGTTGCGACCCCGTTCATCGGGCTGGATTGAATGCCTGCATTCAATCCAACCTGATGAATCACTTGACGCAATCCAACCTGCGTGGAGTGCTCTTTGTAACTTGATCAAGGAGAAATGAACTATGGCAACTGCAAAAAAACCGGTCGCAAAAAAGAAGGCCGCTCCCGCGAAGAAGGCTCCAGCCAAAAAAGTAGCGGCTAAAAAGCCTGCTGCCAAAAAGGCGCCAGCCAAGAAGGCTCCAGCCAAAAAAGTAGCGGCCAAAAAGCCTGCTGCCAAAAAGGCGCCAGCCAAGAAGGCTCCAGCCAAAAAAGTAGCAGCCAAAAAGCCTGCTGCCAAAAAGGCTGCCCCCAAGAAAGCTGCTAAAAAAGTAGCTGCCAAGAAACCAGCGGCCAAGAAAGCCGCCAAAAAACCAGCCGCCAAAAAGCCGGTGGCGAAAAAACCCGCTGCCAAAAAGCCAGCGGCCAAGAAAGCAGCGCCCAAAGCCGCTGCCAAGTCAGTCGCCGGTGCCAGCGCGCAAACCACGCTGAACCCGCAAGCGGCTTGGCCATTTCCTACAAGCGCCAAGCCTTAACCGGCCCAACGCTTGTAAAGCCCGGTGTCGCAAGGCACTGGGCTTTTTTTATGGTGGGTTCGCGTGATTCAAAAACACAGCGCTGTTTGAGTTAAAGCAGATCACCAAGGCAAGCGCTGCCCCGCGTAATCAAAAAAACCGCCGGTATCGGCGGGCTGCAAGGCATCCAGAACGCCCAGCAGGGTTTGGGCGACCACAGCAGGTGGCCTGACGCGTAACGCGGTTTTGGCAAACGGCCGGGACAAAAACGTATCTACGGTGCCCGGATGCAAGGCCACGCACAGGCTGGCGCGGTTGTACCGTGCAAGCTCAATCGATGCCGTTTTAACCAGCTGATTCAGCGCCGCCTTGGCTGCGCGGTACCCGTACCAACCGCCCAGTGCGTTGTCTTCAATACTGCCTACCCTGGCAGACAAAAAACCCGCCAAGCAGCGCCCCTGACGCGGAAACAGCGGGAAAAAATGTTTCATGACCAGTGCCGGCCCCAGCGTGTTGATGGCAAACACCTGCTGCAAATACAGCGGGTCAATCTGCGTCCAACTGCGCTCGGGTGCCAGCGGCGCAGGGCCATGTAAATAGCCGGTCGCCACGATGAGCTGCTGCAATACCAAGCCTTGCGTCGCGCAATAATCCTTGACGTGGGCCGCGGCCAGTGCTATCGAATCAGGGAGCAGATAATCCAGCGGTGGCTGGCTGACGCGTCCCAGCCCCAGCACAGGATAGCCTTGCCTTTGCAAAGCCGTCACGAACGCCATACCGAGCCCTCCACCCGCGCCCAGCACCACCGTCAATCCGGGCGTATCGATTGGCAGAGCAGCGGCTATCGTCACGAATTGACCAGCGCAGATTGCGGCGGCAACCATGTCCCCGTGTCTGCCAACACCGGCGACATCGTGGCCGGGCCCCAGCGCAACGGCAGCGCGGCCGGTACCCGCCGCGACCGCAGTACCGTCATGCGCAACAGGCGTTGAGCGCCAGAGAATGCCCGAACCTCGGCACCCTCCCACACGATATCCACCTTGACCGCCAGGTACAACAAGTCGCCATTGGCAAAGTCGATGAACAGCAAGCCGGCGAACGGATGCAAATTGAGGTTGCCCAAGGTATTGAAGAAGAAGTTGCCGGTGAAATCAGGCACCGTCAGGCTTGCTTGACCAAGTGCATTCTCATCAACACGAACAAACCCGGATTTGCCGCCACGGTGCGAGATATCAACGCCTTGTGTGGCAGAGGAACTTGGAGCAGCCGCATCCGGATGCGTGGTGGCAATGAAGAAGGTGTCGGCCTGGGTCAGCAGGGATCGGTCGGCATCGTCCAGGCCGCTGCGCCAAGTTACCTGCGCTGCGGGTGGTGCAGTATGGGCCAGTGCATCGCCAAACGCATTATTTGGCGGGGCGTAATACGGCTCGCGCGCTGCAATGTATTTGGGGCAGTTGCCAAAACTCATGTGAATCCGCACGCCAAACCCGGCCGGGCCAAGCTGGCTGACCACGCCATTGGCGCGGTTGCGCCGCCGGGTATGCGGCTGCAGGCCCAGCAGCCCCAGTGGGGCTCCCACAGCCAGTTGCTGGTGCAGCGGATCTGCCGGATGCGGCAGTACATTCACGGCAAGATGCTGGGGACCAGGTGAGGTGACAAAGCCCGGCGGTGCGGCCAAAGCAGACGCCCAGGGTTGACCTGCCGCATCCACCGAACCCACCAGCAAAAACGGCAGTTGCGCAAAAAAAGCGCGGTGCTGATCGGGCATGTGGTCGCGCAAGGCCAAGCGCCCCACTGCGGTCATGCGCGCACGGGCATCTGCGCCACCGAGCACGTGCGCCTGCACGGCACACTCGCCGGCGTGAAAGTGCTCGTCCCGACTGCTCAAAAATTCAGCCATGGTGTTTGGCAATGCCGTGGATTCAGGCGTTCAGGCCCACCTTGGTCTGTGGCATCGGCACAAAGCCGGGCAGTGCCTCAATGCGCGCCAACCAGGCCCGGATCTGCGGGTAGGCCTCAAGCGACACATTGCCTTCGGGTGCCAAGAACACATAGCTGTATTGCGCCACATCGGCCAGCGTGGGTGTGCTGCCCGTCAAGAACGGGGTGACGGCCAGCGTCTGCTCCATCACGCCAAACAGCGCTTTGGCCCGGTTGGTCAACTCGTCGGCATTGAACGCCTGCTTGAACAGCAAAGCCACCCGCGTTGCCGCTGAACCATAGGCCAAGGGGCCAGCGGCGGCCGACAGCCAACGCTGCACCTGCGCCGCCTTGAGCGGATCATGCGGCAACCATTGGCCATCGTCATATTTGCCGGCAAGGTAAACCAAAATCGCGTTGGAATCCGACAGCGTCACCTCCCCATCCTCAATCACCGGCACCTGGCCAAAAGGATTAAGCGCCAGAAATTCGGGCTTTTTGTGCGCGCCCTGGGTCAAATCCACCGGAATCAATTGAACCGGTAAATTCAACAGGGAAGCGAATAACTGCACGCGGTGGCAATGACCCGACAGGGCAAATGTGTGCAGTTTGATGGGTTGAGAAGGGCGAGAGGAAGCGGCCATGGTGAACTTTCCAGGTGGTGACGGATGCACGCCATTGTGCGGATTTCTGCCAGATGATAAATACCCCAACGCGTATTTGACTACTCCACTTAATGGATTAATCATGCACGGCGCATTATCATCCAGGTATGGACAAGCTCAGGGCAATGCAGACCTTTGTGCAGATTGCCGATGACGGCAGCCTCACTGCGGCGGCACGTACGCTTGGTTCGTCGCTGCCCGCCGTGGTGCGCAACCTGGCGGCACTGGAAGTGCATTTGGGTGTGCGCCTGTTCAACCGCAGCACGCGCCGTATCTCCCTCACCGAAGAGGGCAAAAATTACCTGGAAAGCAGCCGCAGCCTGCTGGCTGCCGTGGACGACGCTGAAACCGCGCTTAGCCCTGACGCCAATGAACCCAGCGGCCAGCTGAGCGTGACCGCGCCGGTGCTGTTTGGCCAGATGTATGTGGCTCCGGCGCTAACGCGCTTTGTTCAGCGGTACGCCAAAATGCGTAGCCGTCTGGTGTTGCTTGATCGCGTGGTGAACCTGGTCGACGAGGGCCTGGATGTGGGCATCCGCATCGGTGCCCTGGAAGACTCTTCGCTGGTGGCGCAACCACTGGGCACGGTACAGCGCATGGTGGTGGCCAGCCCGGCGTATTTGCGCCGCCACGGCACGCCCACGCACCCCAAGGAATTGTTGCAAGCCAACTGCGTGCGCTTTTCCGCCGCCACCGGGCCGTGGTGGACGTTCTACGAAGACGGCCGGAAATTCACCCTGCCCGTCACCGGCAACCTTGAATTCAACCAGGTCGCGCCTGCCGTGCAAGCCTGCGTTGCGGATCTGGGGTTTGGCATGTTCATCTCCTACCAGGTGGCCCCCTTTTTGGCGCAAAAAAAGCTCAGGCGCGTGTTGCAAAAGTATGAGCTGCCGCCCCGCCCTATCAGTGTGATCTACCCGCATGCACGCTTGCTGCCGGTCCGTACCCGCGTATTCATAGACTGGATCAAGCGCGAACTGGTGCTTTAGCCAGCGCACTGAAGCCACAAGCCACCCTAGGGCAATGTGGCGGCAAGACCGCCCACGGCTGAAAACTGGTTTAATCAAATGAACTCGTGCAAAGCACTTCGCGATGCCTTTGTTAGTCTCGTTTTATGCAAGCAGGTAAGCCTATGGCCAATTTTGATTTCGATTTACTGGTAATTGGCGGTGGTAGTGGCGGCGTGCGCGCTGCGCGCATGGCGGCTGGGCGTGGGGCCAAAGTGGCGCTGGTGGAGGCCCAGCCCCAGTTAGGCGGCACCTGTGTGAATGTCGGCTGTATCCCCAAGAAGCTCTACAGCTATGCCGCGCACTTCTCCGAGGCGTTTGAACATTCGCACGGCTTTGGCTGGGAAGGCGCAGCGCCCAGCTTGAATTGGCCGCTTCTCAAAGCCAACCGGGCACGCGAGATTACGCGGCTCAATGGTATTTACGCTGCCATCTTGCACAACGCGGGCGTGCACTGCCTATCAGGCTTCGCCACCTTGCTGGACGCGCACCACGTGCAGGTCAACGGCAAAACCTACAGCGCCAAGCACCTGCTGCTGGCCACCGGCGGCAAGCCGCATGTGCCCGATATTACCGGGCGCGAACACGTGCTGACTTCAAACGAAATCTTCGATGTCGAGCCTTTCCCCAAACGGCTTTTGATTGTGGGTGCAGGCTATATCGCCTGTGAATTTGCGTCCATCTTCAATGGCCTCGGCGCGCAGGTTACGCAGCTCGACCGTGGCACGCAAGTGCTGCGCGGCTTTGACCAGGATGTGCGCCAATTCATTGGCACGGAAATGCAAAAAGCCGGTGTCCATATGCGCCATGGCACCGAAGTGACCCGCATCACGCGGGCCGCAGACGGTTTGCACATTGCATTAAAAGACGGCAGCGCCTTGGTGGCCGATGCCGTGCTGTATGCCACCGGCCGCGTGCCCAATGTGCAAGGCCTGGGCTTGGAGGCGGCTGGCATTGCCCAAGGCAAGCAAGGCGCGATTGTGGTGAACGACCATTACCAGACCAACCTGCCCTCGGTCTATGCCGTGGGCGACGTTACCGCACGGGTGCAACTCACGCCTGTCGCTTTGAGCGAAGCAATGGTGGTGGTGGACCAGCTCTTCGGCCCCGCTGCCGGCAAACCGCCGCGAGAGATGAGTTACGACTTCATCCCCACCGCCGTGTTTACCCACCCCAGTATTGGCACGGTGGGCTACACCGAAGAAGCCGCGCGCCAAAAATTTGGCGCGGTCACTATTTACCGCACTGACTTCAAGCCACTGATGCACACCTTGAGCGGCAGCAGCGAGCGCACCCTGATGAAGCTGATTGTGGAGACCGCAACCGACCGCGTAGTCGGCCTGCATATGGTCGGCGCGGAAGCGGGCGAGATTGTGCAGGGTTTTGCCGTGGCCTTGAAAGCCGGCGCCACCAAGGCGGTGTTTGATGCCACGATTGGCATTCACCCCACAGCAGCGGAAGAGTTTGTGACGATGCGTGAACCTGTTGCCAACCGCGCCTCGTGAATGCCGCGCTGTCATTGATGGCCGACACGCCCGGCGATTTTGCGCACGGGCCCGGCCGCAGTTGTCCACTGGCATACCGCTATAACCCCAGCGTATTTGCACGCCCACCCGAGTGGCATGCCGACACGCTCTACGTTGTAGGTGGTCTGTACGGCAACCCCTTTGCGCTCGATGCCATTGAGGCGCTTTTTGCCCGAGAAAGCGGCAGCAAGCACATGGTCTTCAATGGCGACTTCCACTGGTTTGACATTGATCCCGCGCTGTTTGCCAGCATTGATGCGCGAGTCCACCAGCACACCGCGCTGCGCGGCAATGTGGAGACCGAGCTGGCCAATGCCGATTCAGGCGCAGGCTGCGGCTGTGCCTACCCCAGCCATGTGGCTGACGCCGATGTGGCACGCTCCAACACCATCTTGCAGCGCCTGCGCGAGACCGCACACCAATGCCCAGCGCAGCGCGTCGCGCTGGGCGTACTGCCCATGCACAGCGTGGCGCAAGTCGGTGCAGCCCGCATTGCCGTGGTGCATGGCGATGCCGAATCGCTCGCAGGCTGGCAGTTTGACCCGTCGGCATTGGACCAGCCCGCCAACCGAGCTTGGTTAGATCGCATTTTTGACCAAGCCCAGGTCGATGTATTTGCCTCCAGCCACACCTGTACACCCGGCCTGCGGCAGTGGAAAGGCGCGAACCATTCAATACGCGCCGTCATCAACAACGGCTCGGCCGGCATGGGGCATGCCGCGGGCCATACACATGGCACCATCACCCGCATCTCGCTGCACGACGCACCATCCGGCGTTGCCGTATTGAACGAAACCCGGCTGCTGGGTGTCTACATCCAGGCTATCCAGGTGGATTTTGACGATGCGCGTTGGCAACAGCAGTTTCTGGCACAGTGGCCACCAGGCTCGGCAGCGCATATGTCTTACTGGTCACGTATTACAGGCAGCATGGCCAACTGCACCGCTGCCGTTTAGTTATTACCCCCTTCATTCAGGAGTTGCTATGTTTGCTCGTTTCCTGCTCTGCTTCAGTTTCTTTTTTGCCAGTTTGGGCGTGCTGCAAAGCACCCAAGCCCAAACCGCTCCAGCCACATTGCGCCTGGGCGTCGGCCTGTTCCAGCCCGACAAGGAAAAGAACGATGCCACCTACAAGCCGCTGGCCGACTACCTTGCCGCCAAGCTCAAACGCCCGGTGCAATTGCGCACGGTCGACACCTGGGAAGGCCTGGCCAAATCGCTGGCCAGCGGCGAGACCGATTTGGCGCTGATGGGCCCCTGGGGCTATGTGCTGGCCAACCATGAGGCGGGTGCCCAAGCCATTGCAACCATCCTCTATGAAGGCAAGCCCGAGTACTTTGCCATCATGGTGACCAACCCCAAAAGCGGCATCAACAGCATTGACGATCTGAAAGGCAAGAGCTTTGCATTTGGCGACAAAGGCTCCACCAGCGGCTATTTGATCCCCTTCCATGAGTTTCAAAAGCGCGGCATCAATGTCGAGACGCATTTCTCCAAAGTGCTCTACACCAAGCACCAGGCGATTGAAACCCAGGTGGCGCGTGGTGAGTTGGACGCCGGCGCCGACTACAACCGCAACCGTGACGCCATGATCGACGAGGGCTTGATTAAAGCCGCCGAGAGCAAAATCATCTGGACCTCCGCGCCCTTACCCAATGACGCCTTCGCCGTGAGTGCCACGTTGGCTAAAGACGCGGCGCTGGTCAAAGACCTGCGCGCCGCACTCGAAGCCATTGGCACTGAGCTCAAAACCAGCCCCGCGCTGCTGCCCAAACGCTACACCGGCTTTGTCGCCAAAGACAACACGTACTACACGCCGATTCGCGATGCTGGGCTGGCGACCGGCAAGCTGGTGCCCAAGCGTTGACCTGTGCTGCGTTGCCAGTGCCCCCCTGTTGATCCCGCCTGAGCGTGCCCGTTAAAACCCACGGCCTGCGCTGGCTCACGCTGGCTTACCTGGCACTGCTGCTGGCCTGCCTCTACACACTGGCCAGCCAGGGCGATTTAACGCTGGGCCGCAACCCCTGGCAAAACCTGCAACGCACGCTGGCCGATTTTTCGCACCCCAGTTTTCTGGACGTCTGGCTCGGCCCTGAGCGGCTTGAGTTCAAGGCCGATGACGGCCGCGTACTGCGGGTAGAAAACCGCCGCGAGGTTGAGCGCACCTACCTGCACGGCATTGCCAGCGCCACTTGGACCACGCTGGTCATTGGCACACTGGGCAGCGCACTGGCCGGGGTGCTGGCGCTTCCGCTGGGCCTGCTGGCAGCACGCAACGCGCAAGCGCCGCGCTGGCTGGCGCAACCGGTGCGCGCGCTGCTCAACGCCTCGCGCGCCATCCATACCCTGGTGTTTGGGCTGATTTATGTGGGCATCGTCGGCCTGGGGCCCATGGCCGGCATTCTGGCGATTGCCTCGCACTCGCTGGGCACCTACGGCAAGCTGTACGCCGAGGCGATTGAGGGCGCGGATGCCGCGCTGTTTGAAAGCGGCCTGGCGCTGGGTTTTACGCCCTGGCAAATTGTCTCCCGCCCGATGCGGCGCGGTTTTTACCCGCAGTTTGCGTCCATTCACTTGTACCTGTGGGAGTTCAATGTGCGCGACTCCACCGTACTGGGTTTGATTGGCGCGGGTGGTCTGGGCCTGCTGGTGAGCGAAGCCGTGTCGCTGTTCCAGTGGGGGCGGCTGGCCACGCTGCTGCTGGTGATCGTGGCGCTGGTGGTGGCCATGGACAGCCTGAGCGCCTTCATACGCAACCGTATCTTGCAAACCCCCGGGGTGCGGGGTTCGGCTTAAGGCTTTCGTGGCTTGACCCGCGATGCCACCAGTTTGGCATTGCGCCGCGCCACCTCTACATCGGCATCAAACGCCAGTGCCACCCCCATGCGGCGCTTGGCAAAACTCTCGGGTTTGCCAAACAGGCGGATGTCGGAATTGGGTACGCGCAGCGCATCAGCCACACCGTCAAACACAATGCCTTTGGCCTCCACACCGCCATAAATCACGGCGCTGGCACCGGGGCTTTTGAGCGCGGTGTTGACCGGCAGGCCGAGGATGGCGCGGGCGTGCAGCTCAAACTCGTTTTGCCATTGCGTGCACAGCGTCACCAGGCCGGTGTCGTGCGGGCGCGGGCTGACCTCACTGAACCACACTTGCTCGCCCTTGACGAACAGCTCCACGCCAAACAAGCCCAGGCCCGAAGGCTGGCCGTCGTGGCCAATACCAAGGTTGTCGGTAATCGCCTTGGCTATATCGCGGCTTTTATGCAGCGCGGCCGGGTGCATGGGGTGCGGTTGCCAACTTTCCACATAGTCGCCGCCGACTTGAATGTGGCCGATGGGGTCGCAAAAATGGGTTTCGATGTCGCCCCCTTCGCCCAGCGCACGCACGGTGAGTTGGGTGATTTCATAGTCGAAGTCAATAAAGCCTTCCACAATCACGCGCCCGCCTTGCACACGGCCACCCGCCATGGCGTAGTCCCAGGCTTTTTGCACATCCGCAGGTGCGCCGATTTTGCTCTGGCCTTTACCCGAGCTGCTCATGACGGGCTTGACGATGCAGGGATAGCCTATCCTGGCATCAATAGCTGCCTGTAGCTCGGCCAAAGAATCACAAAACTGGTAGGGGCTGGTTGGCAGGCCCAGGGTTTGCGCGGCCAGGCGGCGAATACCCTCGCGGTCCATCGTCAGGCGCGCCGCGCGCGCAGTCGGCACCACGCGCACCACGCCCGTCGCTTCCAGTTCTTGCAGCATGGGCGTGGCAATGGCTTCAATCTCGGGCACCACCAGGTGCGGCTTCTCGCGTTCAATCAGCGCTTTGAGCAGCAAAGGGTCGCTCATGGTGATGGTGCGCGCATGGTGCGCCACCTGCTGGCCGGGCGCGTGGTCGTAGCGGTCTACTGCAATGGTTTCCACACCCAGGCGTTGCAAGGCAATCAGCACTTCCTTGCCCAGCTCGCCGCTGCCCAGCAGCATGACTTTGGTGGCGTTTGGGGTCAGTGGCGTGCCGAAGGTGATGGGGGTCATGTGCGTGCTTCAAGGTTGAGGTATGACGTTAGCGCGTGGGATTGGGGCATGCAAAGCTGCCATGGCTTCGTTCAACCGCACCGGCAAACCCGCCGTCCATTGCACATTGAGCTGCACCAGGCCCGGCGGAAACAGCACCACCACGGTAGAACCAAGCAGAAAGCGGCCCATCTCCTGGCCTTGCCCCAGTATGGTGTGCTGGCCTGCGTAATCCCACTCGCGCAGCAAGCCTGGGCGCGGTGGATTCACCACGCCGTGCCATGCAGTGGCCATGCTGCCCACAATGGTCGCGCCCACCAGCACAAGTGCCCAGGGCTTCACGCCATGGCCCACGCCAAAGTCAGATTCAAAGACGCAAACGACCCGCTCGTTGCGCGCAAACAGGCCGGGGATGCTGCGCGCCGTGGCCGGATTCACCGAAAACAGGACCCCCGGCACATGCACCATGCGCAGTAAACGCGCGGCCATCGGCATGTGGATGCGGTGGTAGTCCTTGGGGCTTAAATAAATGGTGGCAAATGTGCCCCCATTGAAAGGCGCGGCCAGCGCTGCATCACCGCCTAGCAAGGCCATGGTGGAGTAGGTATGCCCCTTGGCCTGAAAAATCTGATCCCCGGAAATCGCACCGCATTGGCTGATAGCGCCATCTACCGGACAAACCAAATCGGCGTGTGCCAATGGCCTTGCATCGGGCCGCAGGGCGCGGGTAAAAAATTCATTGAACGTGCTGTAATGGCTGATGCCTTCGTGCTGCGCCTCGGCCATGTTGACGCCGTAGCGCCGCACAAAATCCGCAATGATCCATTGCGTTACGCCGCCCCAACGGGCATTGGCCACAAAGTGCGCCAGCCGCGTCATGGCTTGCTTGGGCATGGCGTGTTGCAACGCGGCGTGTAATTGATCGTGCATGGAGTGCGAAAATTATAGGCAGTCTGATGGCTTGTTTTTTGACCTTTCAAAGCCATGCTGAAAGCCGGTAGCGGCATCTTTTGCATCCACAATCTGCCAATGCTTTGCGCAATTTCAAATCCAGCAGCCCCACAACGCTCCATCGCGCATCCGCTGCTGCGCATCAGCCACCTGAGCAAGCGCTATGGCAAAACCACCGTGGTGGATGACTTGTCACTGGAGATTGCCCCCGGTGAATGCCTGGGCGTCATCGGCCCCAACGGCGCGGGCAAAACCACCACCATCCGCATGGCGCTGGGTCTGGCCGCGCCCGACGCTGGCAGCATCAGCTACTTTGGCAGCGACGCCAGCGGCGACCTGCAAATGCCGCAAGACCAACTGGCCATCAAGGCGCGCCTGGGCGTGGTCAGCCAGTTTGACTCGCTTGACCCTGACTTTACCTGCGCCGAAAACCTGCTGGTGTACGGCCGTTATTTTGGTTTGCGCGATGCGGTGATCCGCGAGCGCATACCGAAGTTGCTGGAATTTGCCGCGCTCACGCACAAGGCCAACGCCAAGCTGAACGAGCTCTCGGGCGGCATGAAGCGCCGCCTGTCTTTGGCCCGGGCACTGGTGAACGACCCGCAACTGCTGCTGCTTGACGAACCCACCACCGGCCTGGACCCGCAAGCGCGCCACCTGATGTGGGAGCGCTTGCAGCAATTGTTGCTGCAAGGCAAATCCATCTTGCTCACCACCCACTTCATGGACGAAGCCGAGCGGCTGTGCCACCGCCTGCTGGTGCTGGACCATGGCAAGCAAATGGTCGAGGGCCGCCCGCGTGAATTGATTGGCGCGCACCTGGAACCCGATGTAGTGGAAGTGTTTGGCGCAGGGGCACTGGACTTGGTGGAGTCCCCGCTCAAAGCGCTGGCCGCGCGGGTGGAAGTCAGCGGTGAGACCGTGTTTTTCTACACCCAGAACGCGAGCCAACTGCTGGCTGCGCTGCAATCACAACACCATTTGCGCACGCTGCACCGCCCGGCCAATCTGGAAGACTTGTTTTTGAAGCTGACCGGTCGGCAGATTCGGGAGGAAGGGTGATGGACACGTCCAATCTTGGCATCTGGCGCGCGCCCCAACTCTCGATGCGCTGGTGGCCGGTTTTTCTGCGCCATTTGCTGGTCTGGCGCAAGCTGCTGATTCCCAGCCTGCTCGGCAACATTGCCGACCCGTTGATTGCCCTGGTGGCTTTTGGCTATGGCTTGGGCGCTCTGGTTGGCGATGTCAAATTGGGAGACACCACCGTGCCCTACATCGTGTTTCTGGGGGGTGGCTATATCTGCACCAGCGCCATGAACGCGGCGTCGTTCGAGGCGCTGTACTCGGCCTACTCGCGCATGGCCGTACAACGCACCTGGGACGGCATCATGAACGCGCCCATTGGTCTGGACGATGTGCTGTTGGCTGAAATGCTGTGGGCCAGCTTCAAATCGCTGTGCACCACGCTGGCTATTTTGGGCGTCATGCTGGCACTGGGCATAGGCAGCGTCACCGGCTTGTTGCTGGCGCTGCCGCTGCTGGCCCTGGTCGGCATTACCTTTGCCAGCATTGCGCTGATCTTCAATGCGCTGGCCAAGGGCTACGACTTTTTCACCTACTATTTCACGCTGTTTTTAACGCCCATGATGTTTTTATCCGGCGTGTTTTTCCCGCGTGAGCAGTTGCCCGGCGTGGTGCAAAGCATTTCCGGCTGGCTGCCACTCACCGCCGCCGTGGAGCTGATACGCCCGCTTTTTTTGGGGCAAAACCCGCTGGCCATGCCGCAGCAGTTTGCCGTCAATCTGGCGCTGCTGCTGGCCTATGCTGTAGCCGGTTTCTGGCTGGCGCTGGCGCTGACGCGCAAGCGCTTCAAAGCCTGAACGCGGCAAACCACCGCTGCTGTTGCAGCCTATTTAATTCCATACTTCGCAAATAGATTGTGTACAATTTAATTGCTCACTATAATTCTGCAATGCTTAATCCAGCCGCTTTCCCAGATCAGCCCGCGCCCGACCACGGCGAGCTGCTGCACCTCGACAACCAGTTGTGTTTTGCGCTGTATTCCACCTCGCTGGCCATGACCAAGCTGTACAAGCCTTTTTTGGCCAAGCTCGGCATGACCTACCCGCAGTACCTGGTGATGCTGGCGCTGTGGCAGCAAGACCGGCTGGGCGTCAATGCGCTCGGTGCCCGCCTGCACCTGGACTCTGGCACGCTCACACCGCTGCTCAAGCGCATGCAAGCTGGCGGCTGGCTGACGCGCCAGCGCGACACGCCCGATGAGCGCCGCGTCACCGTGGCGCTCACCCCGGCTGGCCGCAAGCTCAAGACCCAGGCCAAAAAAATTCCCGACTGCGTGGTGGCCGCCAGCCAGTGCGCCCTGCCCGAACTGGTGGCGCTGACGCGCCAGTTGCAGGCCCTGCGCGGGCAACTGGCGCTGAGCGCCCAGGATTCTTAGCACTCTGATTTTTCTTCAACCCGCAATCGCCTCAAGCCTTGAGACACAACCTGAAAGACCGACCATGACCACCAAACTAGACAAAGTGCTCTACACCGCCAACGCCAAAGCCACCGGTGGCCGCGAAGGCCGCGCCAGCAGCGACGACGGCCTGCTCGACGTCAAACTGGCACCACCCAAAGAACTCGGTGGCACCGGTGGCGCCACCAACCCCGAGCAACTGTTTGCCGCCGGTTATTCGGCCTGCTTTCTGGGCGCGCTCAAACACGTGGCCGGCATGGAAAAAATCGCTGTGCCAGCAGACGCCGCAGTCAGCGGCAAAGTCGGCATTGGCCCGATTCCCGCGGGTTTTGGCATTGAGGCCGCGCTCACCGTGTCGTTGCCCGGCATGGACCGCGCCCAGGCGCAAAGCCTGGTCGACAAAGCCCACCAGGTCTGCCCCTACTCCAACGCCACGCGCGGCAATATTGAAGTGACCATCACGCTGGCGTAATCCCCCTCGCTCATCCGCCCCGTCGCCACAAGCCACGGGGCTTTTTTTCGCCTGGTTTGGGCCACACCGCGACAATCAACCCCATGCCCATACTCGACTCGTCCGCAAGCCCCCACCCTTTCACCGACCTCACCCCCGATACCGTGCTCGACGCGCTGGCCAGCGTGGGCCTGCATGGCGACGGGCGTTTGCTGGCGCTCAACTCGTATGAGAACCGCGTTTACCTGGTGCACCTGGAGCCGGGTGATCTGGCTTTGCCCGCCGTGGTGGTCAAGTTCTACCGGCCTGGCCGCTGGAGCCGCGCACAAATTCTGGAAGAACACGCATTCAGCGCGGAGCTGATGCAAGGCGAGATTCCGGTGGTCGGGCCCTTGCTTTTGCAAGGCGGCGGCAGCGCCACTGGGCCGGCCACGCTGCACCAGCACGCCGGCTTTGACTTCAGCGTCAGCCCGCGCCGCGGCGGACGCGCGCCCGAGCTGGACGACGACACCCACCTGGAGTGGATTGGCCGCCTGCTGGCGCGCCTGCACAACGTCGGCGCACGCCAGCCATTTGCGTATCGGCCAGCGCTGGATGTGCAGCAGTTCGCCATCGAGCCACGCGAGTGGCTGCTCACCCACCAGCGGGTTGCGCCCGAGGTAGAAAACGAATGGGCCAGCGCCTGCGCCACGGCCATTGAGTGCATCCAGGCCAGCGGTTTGGCCCAAGCCGACACCTTGCGCCTGCATGGCGACTGCCATCCCGGCAATATTTTGTGGACGCCCGAAGTTAGCGCCCCGGCGGGCGCGATAGCGCACGACGCAGGGGGGCAACATTTCCCGCCGGGCCGCCCCAAGGGAAATGACGGCCCCCTCGGGGGGCAGGGAGTTACACGCAGTGAACGACCGTGGGGGCTACAAACTCCCGGCCCGCATTTTGTCGACCTGGACGACGCCCGCAGCGGCCCGGCCGTGCAAGACCTGTGGATGTTGCTCTCGGGCGAGCGGCACCAACGCAGCCGCGCTTTAGGCACGCTGCTCGACGGCTACGAGACTCTGCGGGCGTTTGACCGGCGCGAGCTGGCGCTGATAGAGCCGCTGCGCACCCTGCGGCTGATTCACTACAGCGCCTGGCTGGCACGCCGCTGGAGCGACCCGATCTTTCCGGCCAACTTTCCGTGGTTTGGCAGCCGTGACTACTGGGCCGGACAAGTGCAGATGCTGCAAGAGCAAATCGAGGCGATGCAAGAGCCGCCGCTGGTGTGTTGAGTTGCCATCGCCCTGATTGCTATTATTTTCATAGTAAATAAAGATAGCGTTACCCGCACACCGCCATTGGCTTTGCGGCCAATTAGAGGCCTGAAATTGGCCTGTTTTTCGTAAAATTCAGTGTTCTGAGCGCCTTTTACCGGCTTGGTGGGCTGCCACGGGCGATTTTTTAAGCTTTTAAGGCTTAATTTAGATGCCAAATCAGTCTTGGGAGCAGCAGGGATGTGCGGTTAGCGCTATGAATTTTTACTCCTATTTCAGGAGCAAAAAGGCATTAGCCCTGCTTGCGCCGCTCCTGCATGCGCTCCCACCAGGCGCTGAATTCACCCACCAGACCGCGCCTGAACGCCAGCACCACCAGCACAAAAATCAGCCCTGTGACGATGGTGACGGATTCGCCAAGCGTGCCAAACCACTGGATACCCGTCAGGTCAGCCAGCCAGCGACCGGCCTCGCCCACCTTGTTTTCCAGCGCCACCACCAAAAACGCGCCCAAAATTGGGCCCGTCATGGTGGCCAGGCCGCCCAGCAGTGTCATCAAAATCACCGCGCCGGAGGTGGTCCACAGCGCGTCGGACAAGGTGGCAAAGCCCAGCACCACGGTTTTGAGCGAACCGGCCAGGCCGCTTAAAGCCGCTGACATGACAAAGGCCAGCAGCTTGTAGCGGTCTACGTCGTAGCCCAGCGATATGGCGCGCGGCTCGTTTTCGCGAATGGCTTTGAGCACCTGGCCAAAGGGCGAGTGCAGGGTGCGGTCAATCAGCAAAAACGCCGCGCTGAAAATGCCCAGCACGACGTAGTACAGCGTCAAATCGTTGACCAGCGAAATACCAAAAAAGCTGCCGCGCGGCACGCCCTGCAAGCCGTCTTCGCCGCCGGTAAAAGGCGCTTGCAGGAAAATGAAATACAGCATTTGCGCCAGCGCCAGCGTAATCATGGAAAAGTAAATGCCACTGCGGCGGATGGCCAGCCAACCCGTCAGCAAACCGAGCAAGCCCGCCGCCACCACACCAGCGAGCAAGCCCAGCGGCATCGGCAGCTCAAACACCTTCATGGCATGGCCAGTGCTGTAGGTGGCCAGCCCAAAAAATGCCGCATGCCCAAACGACAGCAAACCGGTGTAGCCCAGCAGCAAATTGAAGGCACAGGCAAACAGCGCAAAGCACAGGCCCTTGAGCACCAGCACCGGGTATGCGCCCAGCAGGGGCAACACCAGGAACAGGCCCAGCAGCGCCAGGTAAACATAAAAGCGGGCCGAAAACGCCGAAGCGGCTTTGCGTGGTGCCATGGCCGCTGCGGTGGCGGTAGTGGAATGGTCAGTCATCTTATTTTTCCTTGCCGAACA
>JAKFVA010000051.1 GCA_021732385.1 Burkholderiales bacterium
ATTCGAATCGGCAACCGGCGAGAGGTTTATAGGTAGCCCCCGCTATTTGTTGCAGATCACCAAGGGCACAAAAGCCCAATCACCTGCCGGTTGTTTTTGCGATAGACCGCAAATTCGCTGTCCAGCGTGAACACCACGCTTTTTGGGTTCAGCTCGGCCAGACGAACCAGGCAAGCATCGGCCAGCGACATGGGCACATCCGCATAACGGCGCATCATGGCCAGTAGCGCTGCGTGCTGGTCGGCAACGGCCAGCCCCAAGTTTAAAAAACCCTCTCCCACCATCTCCATTAAAGCGATGCGGGCACCCGGCACCTGGCGGGTCAGGTAGGTGGCTTCAGCCAACACAGCCTCGCAGGTAATTAGGGGTGGCCGCAAATCGGCCATCTGCTGCAACACCCAGGTGTGGGCATGATCTGGCTGATTCAGCAGGGCCACCAGTGGCCCGGTATCCACCACCACCGCTTGCTTCACTGGCCAAACCCGTTCAGGTGCGCGGGGTTGGTGGACAAATCGGGTGGCCCTTGCACCACGCCTACCCAGCGGCTGGCGCGTTGCGCGCACGAGGCGGTATTTAAGGCGGTGTCGGCCTGCAAATACGCAGCCAAAGCGGCACGCACCACCTCACTTTGGCTGGTGGCGCTGGCCTGCGCACGGGCCGCCAGGTCGTGAAACAGCGGAGCAGGTAGTTTTATAGACAATGCTTTCATTTATAAATTGTAATACCAATTTGCCAGTACGGTATTTCTTTGTTCCCACAATACCGTGGTTAACAGCTTCGGGCCTTGACCTGGCCATGCTAAGGCTCATGCGGCAACTGGCTCCATTGGCCGCTAGCGTAAAACCCACTCTCCCTGCAGCCTTATGGCCTGGTACATCGCATCAGGTGCCAAGTCCAAATCCCCCGGCCAAGTAACGGCGCCTGCTTCAATTTGAGCCTGCGCAAATAACTCAGGGTCTTTTAGCGCGGCAAAAACGCCTGTTAAGTGGGTAGGCTCAAACCGCACATGCCCTGCTGTGCCATCAGCAAACTGCACGTGCAATGCCAGTGGCCCGGTTGTTTTAAGTTGCGTTACTTCACAATACATACCAATCCTCATTTTCTAAACTGCTACCCACCCACCTTACACCCCTGTTGCGCAAAAGCACAAAATCTGCCGCTTTGTGACGCACATCACAAAAGACCCCATTTCGCGTGGCATACTACAAAACGTTCGAATAAGAGCAGAGTTAGTCAACCGGCAGGTATGACGCCAAGGCAAGTTCACAAGACGCGCCCTGTGCTAGCCGCTATACCTGCAGGCTGAAGCGCCCCGTTCATATTCAGCACAAAAACAAGGTAACCAGCCCTTAAATTTAAGTTTTTTAAACGGCATTCTTTATTTGGAGAAATCTACATGCCTTCAGCCTATACCACCATCCTGCAGTAGTTTTACCTAGCCTACTTTGGCCGCCCTGCTGACCCCGTGGGCCTGCAAACCACCAGCCAAGCCCTGGCCAACGCCGGCGCACCCACCACCCTGGCCGGCCTGCTGTCCAGCACCAACGCCACCGTGGTTGCCCTGATCAACAACTTTGGCTCCAGCGCCGAGTCCACAGCTCTGTACACCGGCACGACCACCGCCCGCGTTACAGAAATTTACCGCAACGTGCTGAACCGCGACCCAGACGTCGGTGGTTTGCTGTACTGGTCCACCGAGATCGACTCTGGCCGTTTGAGCCTGGCCCGCGTTGCCCTGGCTGTTATTGAAGCCGGTGCGCGTGACCCAGCAGATGGCTTGGTCGTTACCGCCAAGACCAACGTTGCTATCAGCTACACCGCTGCTGTCGACACCGTGGCTGAAATCAACGCCTACAACGGTACCGCCGCTGCAGCCTCTGCACGTACCTTGTTGCGCACAGTCGTGGCTACCACCACAGCCGCCAACTTTGCCGCCAGCGTCAGCACCAACATTGAAAACCTGGTTGCTACCAACGGCGGTGCCGCTATTGGCAACACCGTTACGCTGACCACAGCTGCTGACACCTTGACTGGCAGCACCAGCAACGACACGTTCGTTGGCTCCGTGTTGGCTGCAAACAGCACCTTCACTTCCGTTGACAACATTGACGGCGCAGCTGGTGTTGACACCCTGAGCTTGGTGGTTGACGGCGCTGCTGTTGCAGTTGCCTTGGTCAAAAACGTCGAAAACATCAATGTGCGCGCACTCAGTGCCGCAGCAATTGTGGGCACCAACTTCCTGGGTGCTACCGCATTTGTGTCTGACCGTTCTACCAGCACGTTTGATGTAACTGGTTTGGCCGCTGGTCAAGCAGTTGGCATCAATGGTGACGGCACCACGGTAAACGGCGCTACCACCTTTGCTTACACCGCACCCGCTACGGCAGTTGCTATCAACCTGACCAACGGTGTCAAGGCTGGTGCAATTTCTTACGCCGCCGGTACCGCAACCGCAGCCACCATCAACTCCACTGGTGCCGCAAACACCACGGGTGACATCAAGGTGTCAAACGACACCGTGACGGCGCTCACCATCAATGCAACCACTGCTCTGACCATTGGTACTGCTGCTGCAAACGCAGGTACTGTCAATGGTTTGGCTGCCAACTCAACCATCACAGTTACCGGCGCTGGCGCTGTTGACCTGAACACCTTGGCAGCAAACGTCAAGGCCGTTACGGCAACTGCCAACACTGGCGGCGTAACGATTGACATTGGCTTTGATGCTGCTGACACCTTTGTTGGTGGTACTGGCGCTGACCTGTTGACCCTGACCGGCGCTGCCGTTCAGACTGGTACGGTTAACGGTGGCGATGGCATTGACCGCCTGGCAATCACTGCTGGCGCTGCCATTGCAACGCTGGGTACGGGTGTGGTTTCCAACTTCGAAATCTTGCGCAACAACGATTCCGCTGCTGGCTTGACCTTTGATGCGAGCAAGATTGTTGGCCTGACTGGCATTGAAATCAACACTACCGCTGCACAAGCGCAAGTGTTCACTGCTGTTGCGCCTACCGTGACCACCACCATTTTGGGTGCGGCCACTGGCTCCGTAACTATCACCACCACCGGTACCGCAGGCCCAGCTAACGGCGGCGCTGATGCCTACACCATCACGCTCGATAACAGCGTGACCAAAACGGCGGCTGGTCAGACTGTTGCTGACATTGTTGCAACTAATATCGACAACCTGACCATCAACTCCATTGGTGGCAATTTGGGCACTGGCAGCAAGAACGTGATCACCACGATCGCGGGCAGCGCTGCTGATCTGGATAACCTGATCATCACGGGCAGCAATGCCTTGTCGATCACCACTGGTGCCACGACTAGCCTGGACAACATCAACGGCTCGGCATTCACTGGCGCTTTGACGATTGTCGCTACGGCTGCAACCGTGTTCCCGCTGGCTATTTCGGGTGGTACGGTTAACGACACCATCACCGGTTCTGCTCAAGACGACGTAATTTTGGGTGGTGCTGGTGCTGATGCCTCTACCGGTGGCGGTGGCAATGACACCTTTGTGTACAACACCAGCGCATCGTTGCGTGGTTCGGCTTTTGCCGCTGCCAACACGACGCTAGCCAACATTGACAGCATTACGGACTTCACTGGCAACGGCGCTGCACTGGGTGACACCATCCGCTTCGGTACCGCCAACGCAGTAACCGCAGCTGGCATCACGAACGGCGCGTTCACTCTGGGTACGGTTACTTTCGCATCGGCAGCAGCTTCCACGCTGACGGTTGTGAACGTGGCTACCGCCGCTGACTTCACCGCACTGGCTGCTGCCATTCAGGCCGCAGTTGTGGGTGGTGGCGTGGCTTCTACCTCGGCTGCCGCACAGTTCTATGACGTTACGGTTGCTGCTGGTAACCTGACGGGCCACTTCCTGGTGCTGAACGACGGCGTTGGTACCGTGACCGTTGATGACGCATTCCTGTCTGTGACTGGTGTGATCGCATCCAACGACATCGTGTTCCAAGCGTAATTTCCCAACCCACCGCATTGGTGCCAAGCCAATGCAGGCGGGTTAGGCGAACTGCCTAAAACTCGTAAAAACCCCGCCCCTCACAAGGGGGCGGGTTTTTTTATGCCCAAAACGCTATGAAAGTTGATAAAAAATACCATAGCGCTACCCGCACGTCACTGCTGGCTAAAAGCCCTATTTGATGCCTGAAAAACCGTGTTTTTATGCCAAAAATGCCCCGCGCAAGGCATTGGCAGCTCCTGGCAGGCCCAAAAACCGCCAAAAATCGCCAAAAAGGCCGTTTTTTTAAGGTCTTTTAACCTTCTAGCCCAGTAGATACTTGCGGGTAGCGCTATAAAATTAGCAATAGCGCTTGCCGCCTGAAAAGCGCCTTTTTGAAAACTTAATACGCTTTAGGCGTATAATCAATTATGTTTACGGTGGTTGAAACCTTGCTCTTCCAAAAGCAGTGGCCACATTATTGGAGCGAAGAAGAGCGTGGTGCGTTTGCCACCTATATCGCTCAAACGCCTGGCGCTGGCGATGTGGTTCCCGAGTCTGGCGGTATACGCAAGGTGCGCTGGAGCCGTGCAGGGTCAGGTAAATCAGGCGGTGTGCGGGTGGTGATAAAGGAGATTCGCCGTGTCCTCGAAAGTTAAACCACTAACTGATGCGCAATTGGACGCCTACGAGGCTACCCGTAATCTGGCGGCGGAGCTGCTGCAGTCAGTTCGCGAGATGAAGGCGGGCAAGGTGCATGTGGTGATGTCGCCCGTTATCGACGCGCGCAAGAAAACCGGCCTTTCGCAATCGCAATTTGCCACGCTGTTGGGAGTTTCCGTGCGTACCCTGCAAGGCTGGGAGCAGGGCCGCAAGCAACCCAGTGGCGCGGCGCGCACGCTGCTCGCCATTGCGCAGCACAATCCCAACGCGTTGCTGGCGGTTAGCCTGGGCGGTTAATGGGGTGGAGTGCCATTTAACTTACTGGCGGGC
This sequence comes from Burkholderiales bacterium, assembly GCA_021732385.1. Lineage (GTDB taxonomy): Bacteria > Pseudomonadota > Gammaproteobacteria > Burkholderiales > Burkholderiaceae_C > JAKFVA01. The sequence goes on from JAKFVA010000051.1 coordinate 4,964, forward strand.
CAGCCAAAACCGATTTGGCCCGCTTCAAGGCGGCAGCCACGGCCACTTTTATAAAAGACAAGCGCGTCAATATTCGCCTGAGTACCCCCGACCTGATGGACATTCAAGCCCGCGCCCTTGAAGAAGGCATGCCCTACTAAACACTCATAGCCAGCGTGTTGCACAAATTTGTAGCGGGCCGGTTGGTGGAAAAGCGTTGAGGTGAGCCAATTAATTAAACTGGTTGTAGCCCATGGTTGACATTGGGTATGCTTGTATTTAAGAATTGCATATGTTTGAAATGCTGCAAAGCGAGTCGTTCAAGCATTGGCGAGCTGCCTTAAAAGACCGGCAGGCGGTGTTGCGCATCAATGCGAGGCTAGAGCGCGTGGGGGCTGGTAATTTGGGCGATGCCAAACCAGTGCGCGAAAAAGTCAGTGAACTGCGGCTTGACTTTGGTCCCGGCTATCGCATTTACTTTATGCGCAGCGGGCCGGTCATTATTGTGTTGCTGGCTGGTGGTGATAAACGCACGCAAAGTACAGATATTGAGCGCGCCATTGAAATTTCCAAACTCTGGAAGGATTAAGCAATGTCCGAAACCTTTTCCCGCTGGGACTCAGCGGACGACCTAATAACAGAGGCCGACAGGGCCATGTACTTCCAAATATGTGTAGAAGAAGACCCTGGCGATGGCACCTTGGTGCGTGCCGCTTTGGGGGCCATCGCGCGCGCGCGCGGCATGAGCCAATTGGCTCGCGATACAGGCCTGGCGCGTGAAGGCTTGTACAAAGCGCTCTCGCCCGATGGCAACCCCGAATTTGCTACGGTGATGAAAGTCATCAAAGCCCTGGGCTTGAAGCTGCACGCCAATACATAAGTAATTGGAGTAATTGGGGTCAGATTCCAATTAATTCAGTCACTTGCTACCTGGCCCGCAAAGGTATGCGGCCGAGGGATTGGCCGTATAAAATTCAGTTTTGAAAAGAATACGGCCATGGACTACATTGCCTTATCAGATCAAGCGGTGCGCCAAAACATTGATGCACTCACCGTTTTTACAGAATTTGTGCGTGTACAGGCGCTTGCGGCAGGTTACGCAGGTGGCATGTATTGGAAGCGGCATGCAGCGCGTGAATACCTGGTAAAAACGGCACCCGACAATCGGCAGCAGCGTTTGGGCTTGCGCACAACTTGTTAACTTGAATGGGGTCACGGGAGTTTTTGCCAAGGAGCGCGCAAGATGAATGATCTAGACGAGTATGAAAAAGAGCTGCTTGAGGCTTTTGAGCAAGGCCAGCTCAAGACTGCCGGGCCAGCCAAAACCGATTTGGCCCGCTTCAAGGCGGCAGCCACGGCCACTTTTATAAAAGACAAGCGCGTCAATATTCGCCTGAGTACCCCCGACCTGATGGACATTCAAGCCCGTGCCCTTGAAGAAGGCATGCCCTACCAAACGCTCATTGCCAGTGTTCTGCACAAATTTGTCTCGGGGCGCTTGGTAGAAAAGCGCTGAGTTGACAGCGAATCAAATTGCATCTACATTTTGTTTATGATCAGTTGGGACGAGTCAAAAAGAAGGCTGAATATTGAAAAACACGGCATTGACTTAGCCCAATTGGCGGCGGTGTTTGATGGCCCCATGGTCACAGTAGAAGATGACCGCGAAATCTATGGCGAGCTCAGGCTGCAAAGCTTGGCGCTGTGGTTTGGCCGGGTTGTCTTTTTGGTATGGACTGAGCGAGCAGATGCAGCTCATTTGATTTCTTGTCGCTATGCAGACCGATCGCAAACAGAAAACTTCTTTGCCCAGTTTTAGCCCCGAGCAAAAGGCATTGGCCCTGGCGCTTGCGCTTCCCAATGCCCAGCCCGACGGTGTTGATTGGGAGGCAGGCGCGGTTACGGCTGGCGGCGGTGTGGTGGCTACCATCCAAGCCTTGCGCAAATCCCGCGGGCCTAACAAGAAACCCGTAAAAACGCAGGTGGCAGTTAGATTGGACGCCGATGTGTTGTCAGCTTTCAAGGCGGGTGGCCCCGGCTGGCAAACACGAATGAATGCCGCGCTGAAAGATTGGCTAATTGCCAGGCGCTAATTGGTGTCAGCTAATGGGGGTCAGATTCCAATTGTTTTGGAAGCTGTTATTGCCTTAAAATGGCTATTTTTAAGAAAATCCTTAAAATGGATTTTTTATTAATTTAGTCAAATATGCCATGAAAAATGCAACCAGCTTATTAAATGGCAGAGCCGTTATACCTGCGTCTTTGCGCAGCGAGCTGGCGTTGCAAGACGGCGACCAGCTGATTTGGCAGGTGCGCAATGGTGAACTGGTGGCCACCACGCTGCGCGCCAAACTGCGCAAAGCGCAAGCGCTGTTTCAGACGCTTGTGCCAAGCGGTTCCCCTTCAGCCGCTGACGAGCTGATGGCCGAGCGGCGCATGGAATCGCAAGGCCCACGCCATCAGGCGGATTTCACGTGAACCAGCAAGTGGTGCTGGACGCATCAGCCGTACTGGCCTATTTGCAGGGTGAACCGGGCAGCGCAGCGGTGGAGCAAGCCCTGCAGACCCAGAACTGTGTGGTAACAGCTGCCAATCAGGCCGAAATCATCGTCAAGGCGCTGGATCGGGGCGTTGGTACAGATGCAATTCAAGCCATTTTGGCTGAGCTGCCCTATGCGGTGGTTGACGTGCAGGCAGCAGATGGCGTTTTGGCCGGACTGATGCGACCTGCGACCCGCGCGTGGGGATTGAGCCTGGGCGACCGTTTGTGCTTGGCCGTAGCCCAGCGCCTGAAAGCCCGCGTGCTAACCGCAGACCGGACATGGCTAGCCTTGCCAGACTTGCCCGATCTAGTGGTGGTATGTATCAGGCCCGATCAGCACTGAAAATCAATTGGGGTCAGATTCCAGTTGCCACCAATACGCCAGCCTTGGCATAAAATGCCAATTTACGGCGCTAGCCAGCGAGGTACCTATGCCGACTCGAAATGTTGTATTAACTGACCACCAGGCCCGCTATGCCCAGAATCTGGTGGCGGCAGGACGCTACCAAAATGTCAGCGAAGTGCTGCGTGAAGGTTTGCGCCTAATCGAGCGCAACGAATCTGAAGCTGATTTGCTTCTGCAAGCGCTTCGCGCTGCGGTGGCCGTGGGGGCGGCAGACATGCAAACTGGCGCGTACCGCAGCTTTGAATCGGCCACCGCGCTGGGTGATTATTTGGCGGTAGCGGCTGACGAAGCCATGGCCCCGTAGTTTGTGCCCAAGTATGTCGTGCGGCTTTCAGCTGCTGCTGAAAAAGACTTTCGCCAGATCTTGCTTTGGACGATAGAGAATTTTTGAATTAATTGGGGTCAGATTCCAATTAATTCAGTCACTTGCTACCTGGCCTGCAAAGGTATGCGGCCCGAGGGATTGGCCGTATAAAATTCAGTTTTGAAAAGAATACGGCCATGGACTACATTGCCTTGTCAGATCAAGCGGTGCGCCAAAACATTGACGCACTCACCGTTTTTACAGAATTTGTGCGGGTACAGGCGCTTGCGGCAGGTTACGCAGGTGGCATGTATTGGAAGCGGCATGCAGCGCGTGAATACCTGGTGAAAACGGCACCCAACAATCGGCAGCAGCGTTTGGGTTTGCGCACACCCGAGAGTGAGTTGATTTTTCAAGAGTTCATGCGGCGCAAACGCGAGCTTGAAGAGCGCTTGGCCAGCTTGCGCCTGGCGCTTAGAGAGGCTGAACGCTTGAACAAGGCGCTGAAAGTTGGGCGTGTGCCCACACTGGTGGTGTCGCTGCTTCACACCTTAGAAAAAGCCCGGCTGGGCGAGTTTTTTACGGTGGTGGGCACGCATGCGTTGTACGCCTACGAAGCGGCTGCCGGCGTGCGCATTTTGCCGGGCGCGTTAGCTACCCGCGACGTGGATTTGCTGTGGGACGCCCGCAAGCGTGTGCAGTTTATGACTGAGCTTGAGAGGTTGGACACCTCCATACTGGGCGTTTTGCAGCGCGTGGACGCCACCTTTGAGCGTAAAGAAGGGCAGCTTGAAACAGCGATCAACGCAAAAGGTTTTGAGGTGGACTTTTTGCGGCGTCAACCCGTCGATGACGACCCGCATCCATTCCGATTTTCAGCCAATGAAGACGATTTGTGGCCGGTTCAGGCTGTGCGTGCAGCCGTTTTGACCAGCGCACCGCAGTTTGAACAGGTGGTGACCGCGGCAAACGGTCAAATGGCCCTGATGCGTACCGTTTCGCCACAAACTTTTGTGGCTTTCAAGCGCTGGATGGCAGCGCAAGTTGAGCAGCGAGCGCCATTCAAACGCCAGCGTGATTTGAAGCAGGCGCAGATTGTGCAAGATTTACTGGACGCCAACTTGTTAACTTGAATGGGGTCACGGGAGTTTTTGCCAAAGAGCGCGCAAGATGAATGAGCTAGACGAGTATGAAAAAGAGCTGAAAGCCTGCAAACTCAAAATGGCTGCTATTGCAATACGGGTGCAATACCCGCAAGCCAACATCACTGCAGACAATCCCCGCGCGTTTGGGCCGCGATGTGAGCAGATTAGTGGAACTAATCTTAATTTCGTGCTTTCACCTATATACCTATCAAAAAAATGTTTTTGTATGGATAATTCTGTTACCCCATGTAAACAGGATCGTGCGGTGCACCACAAGGTAAGCCTAGCGCTGTATCTGCTGGTGCCTCATAGCGGCATTGATTGGTACTTGGGTTGCTCATAAATTGCGTTTAGCAGTAGCGGAGGTTATATGGTCAGGCAAAAATCGTGGGGTAGCAGGGTGGCTGTAATGGCTTTGGCGCTGGGCGGCGCGCTGGCGCTGGCGCAAAGCAGCCAGGTGCTGTTAGAGGGCATGACGCTGGACAACCAGCCGGTGATGCTAGACAAGCTCAAGGGCAAGGTGATTTTTTTAACCTTCTGGACCACCGAGTCCTACAACGCCCGCGCCACCATGTACGAGCTGCGGCAAAACTACAAGGGTTGGGCGGGGCAGCCGTTTGAACTGGTCGCGGTCAATATAGACCCCAAGAGCGAGAACCTGAGCAGCTTCATGCAAATCACGGCAGTGGCTGCGCCCGTTAAAGAGCGCTTCCCCATCTTGTGGGCCGGTCAACCCGGCTACAAAGACACGTTCAGCAAATCGGGCAAGATGCCCGTGAGTTACGTCATAGACAAGCAGGGCAATGTGGTCAAGCGCTTTGAAGGCCCGGTACCCGCCGACGCCTGGAACGACATTGCCGATTTGTTGTAGTGCCGGTTTTTAGTTATACTTAAATATAACTAAGGGGATCGGTATGCTGCATGCTTCATTGAGGCGCTCTGGCGGGTCTTTCATCATGACCATTCCGCAGTCTTATGTGGATCAAAATCACCTTGAAGCAGGCGCGCGCCTGGCTGTAGAAATTGTGGGCGACCAACTAAAAATCAGGCCGACCCGCGCTAAACACAGTTTGGACGAGTTGCTGGCTGCCATGCCAGCCGGTCTTTGCAGGGTGCAAGATTGGGACGAAATGGGCGCAGCCGGTGCCGAACTGTGATGGCAAATTTTTCGCCAGAGCGCGGCGATATTTTGCATTTGGCTTTTGACCCTGCCAGCGGGCGCGAAATGAAAGGCCCGCATTTTTGCCTGGTGGTTTCGCCCGCGGCCTTTAATGCCCGCCTCAAGCTGGCGCTGGTTTGCCCCATATCGGGCGGCGCCGCAGAAAATGCCCGCAGTGCGGGCTTTTTGGTTTCTTTAATGGGCTTGGGCCTGCGTACAGACGGTTTGGTGCATGCCCATCAAATAAAATCACTCGACTGGGCTTCACGCCAAGCCAGCTTGGTAGAGCGCGCACCGGCAGTGCTGGTGGACGAGGTTCTGGCGTGCTTGCAAACTGTGTTGAGTTAATTGGGGTCAGTTAATTGGGGTCAGATTCCAATTAATTCGTCAACCATGCCATGCTGCTTGTATTGATGACAATTCAGGTGCAATATGTCATCACATATGATTCAGTAGGACTGTAAATGAGAACAACCGTCACGATTGACGATGCGCTGTACCAGAAAGCGCTAGAAATGGCAGACCCGGGTATGGACAAATCCGAACTGCTACGCGAGGCCGTGAAAACTTTTGTGCGGGTGCAGGCCGCCAAACGGCTCACTGCGCTGGGTGGCTCTGCGCCAAACCTGCCAGATGTGCCACGCAGAACAGTGTATTCGGTCAGTTGAACGTATTGGTTGACACGTCAGTCTGGGTTGACCACTTTCGTCGTCACAACACCGGCCTGGCTGCGCTGCTGGCAGCAGATGGGGTGCTGACGCACCCGATGGTGATTGCTGAACTGGCGTGCGGTACGCCGCCCGCTCCGCGTGAAAAAAGCTTGAGTGACATAGAGCTTTTGCAAAGCGCGAAGCAGGCCACTCTGCCAGAGGTACGGGCTTTGATTGAGCGCGAAAAGCTCTACCAATCAGGCTGTGGCCTGGTTGACTTGATCTTGCTGACCTCAACTTTAATAACGCCAGGCGCTGGTTTGTGGACACGCGATAAGCGGCTAACTGGCTTGGCTGCGCAATTCGGTGTGGCGTACCTGCCAGCCATGCATTGAATCGCGCGCTAAGAATTAAAGCAATTAATTGGGGTCAGATTCCAATTAAATTCAATCGCTGTGCAATTTTTTGCCGACAACGCAGGCAGCTATCGAAAACGTAGCATGCATCAGCCTTTTGTAGCATCATCAAGGCCCGTACAGTCCGCTACACTTTCGCCACCCCAATTTCCCCACTTACCCACCGGAGCACCTGCATGGACTGGAAACACGGCTACTTTGCCGAAAGCGGCTACACCTACGGTTTTTACCCCGAGGTTTCCCCCGCCCGGCTGGGCTGGATAGCCAGTTTGAAGGGCCTGCGCGAGCCGGGCAACCAGTTTCGCTATATCGACATGGGTTGCGGCCAGGGCCTGGGCCTACTGATTCTGGCGGCCGCCTACCCCGATGCAGAGTTTGTCGGCATCGACTTCATGCCCGAGCATATTGCCCACGCGCGCAACCTCGCCAAGCGCGCGGGGCTGACCAACGTCAAGCTGATTGAGGGCGACTTTCTGGCGCTTAACAAAGACCCGGCGGCCTGTTCTACAACAGCTACAACACCTACCCTGGCTGGCTGGCGGCCACGCCGTTTCAGCACCTGGTGTCGCAGCTGCAGTCGGGCAATACCGGCAAGGGCGCGCTGGACGGCGCGCTGGCCATTACCGACCAGCTCAAGGAAGCCGGTAGCGCGCTGTTTACCCTGCTGCCCAGCCTGAAAGACCGGCTGGAGGGCATGAAAAAACAAGACGCCGCTTACTTGGTGCAAGAGTACAACAACCAGTTTTGGCAACCGGTGTTTTGCGCCACCATGCTCAAGCTGGCAGGCCAGCACAAAATGGCGTTCTTGGCGTCGGCCACGCTGCCCGAGGTGTTTGAAAACTGCATGCCGCCTGCGCTGCAAGCCATCATCAAGGCGCAGTCTGACCCGGTGCTGGCCGAAACCGTGCGCGATCTGGCCATCAGCCAGAGTTTTCGGCGTGATATTTACGTAAAAGGCATGGCCAAGGCCTGGCAGCAAGAGCAAATGAACGGCGTGGGAAAAACCCGTTTCATTGCCAAGGAAAGCACGACCTTGCCCGAGGGCGACAAAGACTTTGTGTTCAACACCTCGTTTGGCAGCATTACCGGCAAGCGCGAGCCCTACCTGAAAGTACTGGCCGCGTTTGGCGACAACGGCAACACCCTGGCCCAGGCCAGCGCCGCCTGCCCCGAGCTGAATTTGCCCACCATGACGCAAACCATCTCGCTGCTGGTTACGGGCGGCTGGCTGTCGGTGGAGCAGCCCAAGGTCAACGCCAAGGCCGCGCACAAGCTCAACATCGCCATGGCCGAGGCTGTACTCGATGGCGCGCCCTACCGCTACCTGGCCCTGCCGCGCACGGCAGACGCCGCCAACGCCAATGACACCGAACTGATGATTGTGGCGCTGATGCAGCGCGGCCTGAAGGCTGACGGCAAGACCAACGAGCTGGCCGTGCAGCTTGATGCCGCACTGCGCAGATTGGGCCGCGCTTTTTTACTGGATGGCAAACCCGTGAGCGACCCGGCAGCGTCTTTGGAGCAGGCGCAAATCAACGTGAACAAGTTTGTGCAAACGCGCCTGCCGTTTCTCAAGCGGCTGGGCGCGCTTTAAAACGCGCTCAAGCAAAGGCGCTCAAGCGCGGCCTACCACCAGTCGTTAACGCCCACCAGTTGCACAAAGCCTTGCGGGCCTTGTGTATTGCTGATGTTTTCTGGCGAGTCTGAAAAGCTGTTTAGCACCTGGGCCTGGGTTGCACCGTTGTTCAGCGTGCCGACCCAAAAGTTCACGCCCGCGCTCTCGCCGGGGCGGTCCAGCACATTTTGGTACAGCCGCTCAACAAACGCCTGGTTGCCCAGGCCGCGGTAAAAGTTTTGGTACTCCACCGAGGTGGTGAAGGCTTGTGCAATGGTGCTGACTGATGAACCTGCGTTGCGCGTGCCCAGCCAAAAGTCGAGCCCCTCAAAATCGGGCAGGCGGTCAAACGCGGCCTGGTACAGCCGCGCCACCTGGGCCTGCGGCTCGCTCACCACAAACAGCGTGCGGTTGGTGAACTGCAAGATATTGACACCCGTGGTTTCCAAAAACGCGCTGCTGGTGCCATTGGCGTTGATGCGCTCCACCGTGAGCGTGTCGCCGCCGCCGGGGTTGGCCAGGCGGAAATTGGCGGCACTCTCGGTGAAGCTGATCAGGTCGCGGCCCGCGCCAGCCACTACGCGCGCCGTGCCCGTGCTGCTGACCGCCAGGTTGGCGGCGGCAAAACTGTCGTTGAAACTGGTGCCATTGGTCAGCGCTGCCGTGCTGGTAGGGCTGGGCGCGGCGCTGAGCAAGGTGGCGCGCACGGTGTAGCTGCCGGTGCCCGTATCTGAAAAAGAGCGGGCACCGAGGAAATAGGTGCCAGTGCTGGCGATATCAAGCGTGAGCTGGGCGTCGCGCCCAGCGCCGGTGTCGTCGTCGCTGCCTAGGCTGATGCCCGAGGCGTTGTACAGCGTGACAAACGGGTCTACCAGGTTGCCATTGCCCGAGTCGCTGCCCAGCACGTCAAAGCGGTAACGCCCGGCGGCGAGGCTGACACGAAACCAGTCGTTGTCGCCGCCCGATTCAATGCTGCCGCTGGTGCTCACGCCCACCGTCAGACGCCCGCCGGTGCTGGTGGTGGCACTGTAGTCGTCCACCACCACAGCGCTGGCACCCCGGTTGCTCACGCTGCCGATGCTGGCGACAAAGCCGCTGCCGCCAATGAGGTCGTTGTTGCCGTTGATGGCTTGCGTCAGCCACTCAAAATTGCTCGGGCCAAACAAGCCGGCGTAGGTGGACACGGTGTCGCTGGTATTGCCGCTGGAGAGCACGCCAGCAACAAAATTATTGCCATTGGCATCGGTTTGCAGCAGTGGCCCGCCTGAGGCACCACCGCCCAGGCCAGTGGTGAGGTCAAACACGCCAAAGCGGCTGGACGCGTCGGCAAAGACGCCGCTGTTTTGAATCAGGCCCGCGCTGTCGCCGGGGTAACCCAAAATAGTGCCGGTAAAGTCGCTGGCGGTGCTGGTCAGGCCCAATGTGCCGGTGCTGTCGGCAATGCGGCTGCGCAAGCCAATCAGGGCCAGGTCAAATTGCGATTCGGAGTCGAACAACAGGCCGTCGCCGTCTTGGTCCCAGTTGTTGGTGCGGCCATTGATGCGGCCCACATCGCTGAAGGTGCCAAACGGCGCGTCAAAGCGCGGCAGCGTGTCGGCCCCTGGCGTCACGCGCACCGTGGCCGCCCAGCCGCCGCGCGGCGCGTCAAACACCACATGCAGGGCAGTCAGTACATCGTTGGTGCCCACCACCACGCCCGAGCCGCGCGTGCGGCTGCCATCGGGCCAGGTGCACTCGATGTAGCAGATGCTGCGGTAAGGCGCTGCGGTCCGGTTGGTGATTTCAATTTCCATGAAGGCTCTGTGTGGGGTGCCGCACACGCTGCGCGCTTTGCGTGATGGTAAGCATGCTGGGGTGTCCCGGCAAGCCAATTGAGTGGGTCAAACACACCTTTAATCCTGCATTCGCTAACTTTGGCCGGTTTTACCTGTGCTTTACGCGCCAACAGCCCTGGTAGATTGGGCAAAGCCCCTTTGCAGTGTGGTGGCTTGAAATTCCGTGCCCATGCCTCAACTAACTGGTGCTGTAACACCGCAGCGTTAAAATCGAAAGCTTTGCTCCTCGCTGCTGCTTGAAAGTTTCTATGGCCACGGTCAATCCCATGTCAATGCCCACCCCGACCATCAAGTCGCGCATGCAGTCCGAGTTGGGCCAGGCGTTCAAGTCGTACCGCGGTGCGTTTTGGGCGGTGGGCGGTTTCTCGCTGGTGGTCAATATTCTGGGCCTGGTGCCCTCGCTGTACATGCTGCAGGTCTACGACCGCGTGCTCACCAGCCGCAACCTGACCACGCTGGTGGTGCTTACATTGATTACCGTGGGCATGTATGTGATGCTTGCCGCGCTGGAGTGGACGCGCTCGCGCGTGCTGGTGCGCGTGGGCAACCAGCTTGATGCCGACGTCAACCAGCGGGTGTTTTCTGCCAGCTTTGTTAACAGCCTGCGCCAGTCGGGCGGCAACCCGGCGCAGTCGCTGCAGGATTTCACCAATATCCGCCAGTTCACCACCGGCGCGGGCATTCTGGCGTTTTTTGACCTGCCCTGGGTGCCGCTGTACATGATCACCTGTTTCCTGCTGCATCCGGTGCTGGGCTATGTGTCGCTGTTTGGCCTGGTGGTGTCGATTGCGCTGGCCTATGCTTCCTCGCGCATGACCGAGCCGCCGCTGGCTCAGTCCAACATACTGGCCATCAAGGCCAGCAATTTTGCCAATAACAATTTGCGCAATGCCGAGGTGATCCAGGCCATGGGCATGCTGGGCAATGTGTCCAGCAAGTGGTCAGTGATTCACGACCAGCAGTTGGCTACGCAGTCGGTGGCTTCGGATCGCGCGGGCATCATCCAATCAATCAGCAAGAACTTTCGCATTGCCATGCAGTCGTTTATTTTGGGCGCGGGCGCTTACCTGGTGATCCAAAACCTGGCCAGCCCCGGCGTGATGATTGCGTCGTCGATTTTGATGGGCAAGGCGCTGGGCCCGGTGGACCAGGCCATCAACTCCTGGAAGTCGGTGATTTCCGCGCGCGACGCCTGGGACCGCCTGACACTGTTGTTTAATGCCGCGCCCAAGCCCGGCCCGACGCTAACCCTGCCTGCACCGCGTGGTGTTTTGTCCATTGAAAACCTGATTGCCGCACCACCAGGCGTCAACTCGCCGGTGCTCAAGGGTGTCACGTTCGCCGCGTTGCCGGGCGAGATTTTGGGCATTGTGGGGCCCAGCGCCTCGGGTAAATCCACCCTGGCGCGTGGCCTGGTGGGCGTTTGGCCCGCCATGGCTGGCAAGGTGCGGCTGGACGGTGCCGACGTCTACACCTGGGACAAGGCTGAACTGGGCCCGCATGTGGGCTACCTGCCGCAAGACGTGGAATTGTTTGACGGCACCGTGGCAGAAAACATTGCGCGTTTTGGCGAGCTTGATTCCGCCAAAATTGTGCGCGCCGCGCAAATTGCGGGTGTGCACGAGATGATTTTGCGTTTGCCGCAGGGCTATGAAACGCCGCTGGGCGCAGGCGGCAGCGCCTTGTCGGGCGGCCAGCGCCAGCGCGTGGGCTTGGCGCGTGCCTTGTATGGCGACCCGGCCTTGGTGGTGCTGGACGAGCCCAACTCCAACCTTGACGATGTGGGCGAGGCCGCCTTGCTGCAAGCCCTGGCCATCTTCAAGCAGCTTGGCAAGACCGTGATTGTGATTACCCACCGCCCCTCGGTGCTGAACGGCGTGGACAAATTGCTGGTGCTGCGCGAAGGCCTGGTGGTGCTGTTTGGCCCGCGCCAGGACGTGTTGAATAAGCTGGCTGAAGCCCAGCAGGCTCAGATCCAGGCGCAGGCACAAGCGCAAGCGCAAGCCCAGGCCCAACAGCAAGCCAAAGCCCAGGCGGGCGCGCCCGCTGCGGCCGAGCCAACCACCACGACGGTGTCGCCACCGCCTTCGCTGACCGACGACACCACGACGACGGCGGTGACTGCACCCGCTCCGAAAGAAACTGAACATGGCTGATAAATCCGACCCCGCAAACGCTGCCAACGACGTGAGCGACGCCACCATCAAGCAGCCCGCCGGCGCAAAAGCCGCTGCTGCCGACGCGTCGAAAGCGCCCATCAATGTGCGCCAGGCGCTGCGCACCGGTTTGTGGTTGCTGGGCGCGGGTCTGGGCAGCTTTGTGCTGTGGGCCGCGTTGGCCCCGCTGGACGAAGGCGTGCCCTCACCGGCCATGATTGTGGTGGACACCGCAGCCAAGCAAATCCAGCACCCCACCGGCGGCGTGGTGGCGCGCGTGGCCGTGCGCGAAGGCCAGCGTGTGGCCCTTGGTGATGTGCTGATTGAGCTGAGCGACATTGACACCAAAGCCAATTCCGACGCCACCCGCATCTTGTGGGTGTCGCTCAGCGCCATGGAAGCGCGGCTGAAGGCTGAGCAGGCGGGCGCGCAGCGCGTGACTTACCCGCCCGAGCTGCTGGCGCTCACCGCCGACGCGCTGGCGCAGCAGCAAATGGCCCTGCAAGACCAGTTGTTTGCCAGCCGCCGCAGCGCGCTGGCCAGCGAACTGAGCGTGCTGGGCCAGGCTGCCGCTGGTGCGCAGGCCAGTCTGGCCGGGCTGCGTCAATCGCTGGTCGCGCGCGAGCAGCAAAAGGCATTGGGTGAGCAAGAGCTTTCCGCCGTGCGCCAGATGGTGGCTGACGGCTTTATGCCGCGCAACCGCCAAAGCGAACTGGAGCGCGGCGGCGCTGAAATCACCGCCCAACTGGCTGACCTGCGCGCCAGCATGGCGCGTCTGAACGAGAGCCTGACTGAAGCGCGTCTGCGTCAGCTGCAACGCCAGCAAGAGCACCGCAGTCAGGTCGAGGCGCAACTGGCCGAGACCCGGCGCGAGGCCGGGGCCCAGGCCGAGCGCCTGAAAAGCGCGCGCGAGGCGCAAGCCCGCACCGTGATTGTGGCCCCGGTGGCGGGCTCGGTGGTGGGGTTGACGGTGCAAACCGCAGGTGGTGTGGTGGCACCAGGCGCACGCATCATGGAGATCGTGCCCGACGATTCAAAGCTGGTCATTGAAGCGCAAATTCCGCCACATCTGGTTGATCGCGTGCGCGCCGGTTTGCCCGCCGACATCAACTTGCATGCCTTTGTGAATTTGCCGCAGCTGGTGGTGCCCGGGCGGGTGACGTCGGTCTCGGCCACCAGTTTGTCCGACCCGGTCACGCGCCTGCCCTATTTCCTGGCGCGCATCGAGGTCACCGCCGAGGGAAAAACCAGTCTCAAGGGCCGCGATCTGCAGCCCGGCATGCCCGCCGACGTGGTGGTGAAAACCGGCGAGCGCAGCATGCTGAACTACATGGTGCGTCCGCTGCTGCGCCATTTGTCTGACGCCCTGAAGGAGGCCTGATGATGGCCCGGGCCCTGTATTTTTCAGCCACGCTGGTGGCGCTGGCGGCGCTGGTTGCACCCGCGCTGCATGCGCAAACGCCACTGGTGCAAACTGCGCCGGTGCAGGCTAGCACCACGGTGCGGGTAACTGCGCCACCTGCTGCGGCCTTGTCGCTGACTCAGGCGCTGGACAAGGCGCGCCAGTTTGAAGCACGCTTTTTGGCCGCGCAGGCGTCGTTTCGGGCTGACCGCGAGGTCTTGCCGCAGGCCCAGGCGCTGTTGCGCCCCGAGGTCAATTTCTCCTACAGCCGCAACACCAACCAGCTCAACAGCCGCTTTGGCAGCCAGCCCGCGCAGGACTTGGATTATTTCTCGGGCTCCACGGCGCTGAATATTCGCCAGCCTGTTTACCGGCCCGAGTATTTTGCCCGCCTGCGCCAGGCGCGCACTGAGGTGACGCGGCTCGAATCGGTGCTGGTGAGCGAGCGCAACCGCCTGTCGGTGGACGTGGCCGGTGCTTACCTGGAGCTGCTTCGCACGCATGCCGAATGGCGTTCCTTGCAGGCCCAGGAAGGCTTCTTGAAAACCCAGGCCGCCGCCTCGCAGCGCGGGCTGCCGCTGGGTTTGACCAGCCAGAACGAGCGCGACGACCGTGCCTCGCGCTACAACCTGGCCCGGCTGCGCGCGCTGCAAATGCAGGGCCGCTTGATTGAGGCGCAGCGCCGACTGGAGGGCATGGTGGGCGAACCGGTGACGCTGCTGCTGTCGCCGCACAACGCGGCGATTGAGGCCTCCAGCCTGCTCTCGCTGGGCCTGCCTCAACTGCTGGAGCGAACGCAAAGCCGCTCGCCCGAGATTCGCGCGGCGGTGGCCGCAGTTGAGGTGGCGCGCGAGGGTATTTCCCGCGCGCAGGCGGGCCACAAGCCCACACTCGATCTGGTGGGCGGGCGCAGCAAGTCCACCAGCGAGAGCTTCAATTCGGTTAACAACGTCTACCTCAACACCTTTGTCGGTGTGCAGTTGTCGGTGCCAATTTATTCGGGTGGGCGGCATGATTCGGCGGTGCGCCAGGCGGTGGCGCAGCACGAGCGCGCGCAGGCCCAACTGGATGGCTTGAGGCGCGAGGCCAGCTTGCTGGTTGAGCGCGAATACCTGACGCTTGGCCTGGCAGCGCAGCGCCTGCAGGCCTTTGAAGACCTGTTGCGTGTGGCGGGCCAAAACCAGCAGTCGGCCCAAGCAGGTTTTACCCGTGGCACCAATTCGCAAGTTGATGTGATGGAGGCCACCGCCCAACTGGAGAGCGCCCGCTACGAGCGCATTGCCGCCCGGCTGGACTTGCTGATTGCCCATGTGCGGCTGCAATCACAAGGCGATGAGCTGGGTGACGAAACCGTGGCGCGGCTGGAGCAGATGTTGACAACGCCGGTGAGCTTGTTGCCCTGAGCTTGCTTTTTTGTGATGGCGTTGTGCAGGTGGATTTGGTGCGCCAGCTAGCCGTGGCGAGACCCGGCCTGCTGGCTCACCAGCCCGCCTGCACAACGCCAACCCAGCAAAGCGCAAGGAACAGCGGTCTCAAATCTGAAGTGCAACACCCTGCGATTAAACCCAGTAAGGTGTTCACATGAAACTAACCAACCGTTCTTATCAGCAACTGAACTACCAGGAGCGTCAAAGTATTGCGTTCGGGTTGGA
>JAKFVA010000049.1 GCA_021732385.1 Burkholderiales bacterium
GATCAAGGTGTTGTCAAGGTCAAACAGGGCCAGTTTCATAGCGCCCCCACGGTCGTGCACTTCATGGCGCGTCTTCCAACATGGCGCGAATCAGGGGAATCGTCAGTGCGCGTTGGGTGCGCAGCGCATACGCGTCCAGCGCCTGCAGCAGTTGCATCAGGTTGCCCAGATCGCGCGAGAAGCGCGTGAGCATGAAGTCCATGACTTCGTCGCTTAAAAACAGGCCACGCGCATCGGCCGCCTGGCGCAGTACGGCACGGCGCTGCGGCTCGCTCAATACGTCAAGCGCAAACACATGGCCCCAGCCCAAGCGAGTGCGCAAGTCTTCGCGCAGGGGCAAATCGGCAGGTGGCAGGCGGCCCGCGGCCAGCACGCCTTTGACGTGGGCTGGGTCGCCGCTGTGCAATTGCACAAACCAGTTGAAGGCCATGGCCTGCTGCGCCTCGGAGTACAGGTGCACATCGTCCAGCAGCACCGCGGTCCAGGCTGGATTGAAGGCGGGCGGCTCAATCACGTTGGCATCGAGCCAGCCCACCGCGTGCGCGGCCTGCGGGCTTTGTGCTTGCAAGGCGTGGTAAGCCGCGCGCAGCAAATGGGTTTTGCCGCTGGCTTGCTCACCCCACAAATACACGGGGGTGAAAAGCGTGGGCGGTTGGCATGCTGCGCTGCCGTCCGGTGCGCCAGCAAACAACCAGTGCTGCAAATGCGCCAGGGCCGCCGGGTTGGCAGTGCCCGTGGGTGCTACAAAAAAGTTGGCCAGCGTGGGCGGCGCTTCCATGCCAATGTCCAGCGCGATCTGCTTCATGCACCCCGGTACAAGTTAGAGGCCAGGTAAGACGTGCGCAGGCGGCGTATGGCCACCAGCAACACGGCACTGGCTGGCAGGGCCACCAGCACGCCGACAAAACCAAACAGCTGACCAAAGGCCAGCAAGGCAAAAATTACTGCCAGCGGATGCAGGCCGATGCGCTCGCCGACCAGCCTTGGCGTGAGGTAAAAGCTCTCCACCACCTGGCCCAGGCCATACACCACGGCCACCATGATGAGGGCTTTAAGCGAAGCAAACTGCAGCAGGCCCGACAGCAGCGCCAGCACCAGCCCCAGCCCAAAACCGAGATAGGGCACAAACACCGCCAGGCCGGTAAACAGGCCGATGGGCAATGCCAGATCAAGGCCAAACAACGCCAGGCCCACCGTATAAAACACCGACAAGGCCAGCATCACCAGCAACTGGCCGCGCAGGTATTGGCCAAGCACGGCATCCGCCTCGCGGGTAAAGCTGGTGTAGCTGGCGCGCATGCGCATCGGCACCAGGTTGACCAGCTGCTCAACCAGGCGGGCCCAATCCATCAACAAATAAAACAGCACCACCGGTATCAGCACGGCATTGCCCACCACCGCCAGCGCCACACTGCCACCCAGACGAATCGATGACAGCACCGAGCCCCAGCCGCCTTCCATGTTGGCGTTGAGAAACTTCAGCACAAAGGACTTGATGCTGGCAACATCGAGCGACACCTTCAAGCCAAACTGCGCCAGAAAAGGTTTGATGGTGTCGTTGAGCTTGTCCAGCAGCAGCGGAATCTGTTCGCGGATCAGCGGCACCTCTTTGGCAATGATCGGCACCACCAGCAGCAGCAGGCACAGCGTCAAAATGATGAAAATCAGCTCAACCACCAGCACAGCCAATACCCGTGGCACACGGCCATGGCACAACGCGTCCAGGCGGTTCACCAAGGGGGTCAGGGCATAGGCCAACACCGACGCCACGACAAAAGGCGTCAGCACCGGGCCGAGCAGCCACAGCGCCAGGGCCGCCACCAGCGCCGACAGGCCACCGAAGACGGTGCGCCTTTGTGTCAGGGTAAGGGCCATGGGGTGTGGATGTTTTGCAGAAAAAACGTCATGTGAAGTTGTTAGGTGGGTGGGCGCTGTGGCTTGCTGCGCAGCGCAGTGGTTCGTCAAGAAAAGCAGCCGCCCCTAGAATTAGGCAAATTTTAGTCTGCCTTCATGAAAACACCGCCCATGGCTTCTGCACCCTCCCCGCTTTCCTACAAAGACGCTGGCGTTGACATAGACGCTGGCGACGCCCTGGTAGAGCGAATCAAGCCGCTGGCGAAAAAGACGATGCGCGAGGGCGTGCTGGCCGGCATTGGCGGCTTTGGCGCATTGTTTGAGGTACCCAAGCGCTACAAAGAGCCCGTGTTGGTGAGCGGCACCGACGGCGTGGGCACCAAGCTCAAGCTGGCCTTTGAATGGCAGATGCACGACACCGTGGGCATTGACCTGGTGGCCATGAGCGTGAACGACGTGTTGGTGCAAGGTGCCGAGCCGCTGTTTTTTCTGGACTACTTTGCCTGCGGCAAGCTGGATGTGGACACCGCTGCTGCCGTGGTGGGTGGCATAGCGCGCGGCTGTGAGCTAAGTGGCTGCGCACTGATTGGCGGGGAAACCGCCGAAATGCCGGGCATGTACCCAGCAGGGGAATACGACCTGGCCGGTTTTGCTGTGGGCGTGGTGGAAAAGTCCAAAATTCTTACCGGCCAGCAGGTGCAGGCGGGCGATGTGGTGCTGGGGCTGGCTTCAAGCGGCGTGCATTCCAACGGCTTCAGTCTGGTGCGCAAGGTGATTGAGCGGGTGGGTAGCCACTTGCCTGACACCCTCGATGGCCTGCCATTTCGCCAGGCGGTAATGGCACCCACACGGCTGTATGTGAAGCCGCTGCTGGCAGCGCTGGCCGCCCATCCGTGCAACGCCGTATCGGGCATCAAGGCACTGGCGCACATTACCGGCGGCGGCCTTTTGGAGAACATTCCGCGTGTGCTGCCCGAAGGTCTGGCCGCGCGCTTGCGCCTGGGTGCCTGGCCACGCAGCGAGCTGTTTGCCTGGCTGCAACAGCATGCCGGCATTGACGACACCGAGATGAACCGCACTTTCAACAACGGCATTGGCATGGTGCTGGTCGTAGCGGCCGCCGACGCGCCCGCGGTGATGCAAACCCTGCACGGCCTGGGCGAGCAGGTGTTTGAGATTGGCGCAATTGCCGAGCGCGGCGCAACTGCCGCGGTAACAGTTTCCTGACCTGCGCATAAGGATTTTTCGGGTCAAGCGTTGCGTCGCTACCAAAACGCTAGCTGCACCTGCACGCCAGTACTGGACAAATCGCAGCTTTAGCATAAAAATACAACTCTTACATTTCTGGCGGAGTGGCTTATGCCGGTGATTGCAGTCGTCAACCGCAAAGGGGGCAGTGGCAAAAGCACCCTGGCTACGCATATTGCGGCCTGGTGCGCCCACCAGGGCCTGGCGGTGATGTTGGGCGACGCCGACCGCCAGCAATCTACCCGAACCTGGCTGCGCTTGCGCCACCCCAGCGAGCCCGCCATTGCAGCCTGGGCGGTAGACCAAAAAAACGTATTGCGTGTGCCCAGCGGCATCACCCATGTGGTGCTGGACACCCCCGGTGGCCTGCACGGTTTTGAACTGGCCAAGATTGTGATGTTTGCCGATGCCGTGCTGATGCCGGTGTGCAATTCGGTGTTTGACCGCGAATCTGCTGCCGCCTGCTTTGCCGAATTGCAGAATCTGCCGCGCGTGCTCAGCGGCCGCTGCCGGGTTGCCACGGTGGGCATGCGAGTCGACTCGCGCACCCATGCTGCACAGACGCTCAAGGAATGGTCCGAGAAATTGCCATTGCCCCATCTGGGCGCGCTGCGCGAAACCCAATGGTATGTGCGCGCAATTGAACGCGGTTTGACGGTGTTTGACCTGCCCGCCTCGCAAGGCGCTACCGACGTGGCGCAGTGGCAACCGATTCTGGACTGGTTGGCGCCGGTGCTGCGCCCACCCGTAGCAGCCAACGACGCCTCGGCGCATACAGCGCAGACCACGCAAAGAACCGCCAGCTCGCTGGACTACACACGCCCTGCGGCCTTGATGCCGCAGCAGGAGTCGCTGGTGCATGGTGGGCGCATGGCCGCAGCCAGTGCGCGCGCAGTTGCAGTGCGCTACACCCCAGTTGCCCCGGTACTGGCCAAAAAAGAAGCCGCGCAGCGCAGCCGCAGCTTCAGCGACAAGCCCGTTATCCCCGAGTTTTTGCGTCAGCGCTAGGCCGCTTTAGTACACCTCGGGCACCACCATCTCGGTGGGCACTGGGCGGCGCAGGTAATCTTCGTGGCGCACACGCTCGGGTAGTTGCACCGTATCGTGCGCCACTTCTTCATAGGGAATTTGCAGCAGCAGATGGTGAATGCAGTTGAGACGGGCTTTTTTCTTGTCCACCGCCTGCACGACCCACCAGGGCGCCTCGGCAATGTGGGTACGCTCAATCATCACCTCTTTGGCGCGCGTGTAGTCTTCCCAGCGGCGGCGCGATTCCAAGTCCATCGGACTTAATTTCCATTGCTTGAGTGGGTCGTGGATGCGGCTTAAAAAGCGCGACTCCTGCTCGTCGTCGGAGATGGAAAACCAGTACTTCATGAGCTGGATGCCCGAGCGCACCAGCATTTTCTCAAACTCGGGCACGCTGCGAAAAAATTCCTCGTACTCGGTGTCGGAGCAAAAGCCCATCACCCGTTCAACCCCGGCGCGGTTGTACCAGCTGCGGTCAAACAGCACGATCTCGCCGCCCGCAGGCAGGTGCGAGATGTAGCGCTGAAAGTACCACTGGGTTTTTTCGCGGTCGCTGGGCGCGGGCAGCGCGGCCACACGCACCACGCGCGGGTTCAGGCGCTGCGTGATGCGCTTGATGACGCCGCCCTTGCCCGCTGAATCGCGCCCCTCAAACACAATCACCACCTTGTGCTTGGTGCGCACCACCCAGTCTTGCAGCTTGACCAGCTCGCCCTGCAGACGAAACAACTCCTGGAAATACTGGCGGCGCGCTCTTTTTTCCTCGTCGCTGGCATCTTTTCCGGCCAATTCATCCAGGGTACGGTCTTCAATTTCCATCTCCAGCTCTTCGTCGTAGCTGTCGATCAGATCGCGCTGGATGCGCTTGATGAGTTCTTCGTCTGGGAGTGTCATGGCTTCACCTGGCGGTTGGACGGTTTGATGCGGTGCGCTCGCAGCCTGTGATTCTGCGACAACTTGATGACACTTTTAATGCGCTGGCCCACAATGCGGGCGGCCAAACTGCTCAGGCCTGCGGCCCCTGGAATGCGCCCAGGCGGTAGGTCAGTACCAGGGTGTCGCGCCAGCCCGTATCCGACAGCGGCTGGATGGGCGTGGACTCGTGAATCACCCGGGCATCGTCAAGCAGCAGCGTGGTCCAGGGTTCGCTCAAAGTAAAGCGCTGGCCGTTTGGCCCATCGGCTTCAAAGACGCGGGTTTCGCCGCCCTTGACGCCATGGCGGCCCACCAGCACCACGGCCACAAAATCAACGCCATCGCGGTGTGCGCCTTCTGGCGTGGGGCGGCCAATGCCGCCTGCGGTGTCAATGCGGAACTGGTGCGCCTCGATATGCCAAACCGGCGCGGCCACCTTGCCACCCAAAGCGGCCGTGAACACCTGCCCCAGCACCGAAAGCAGTGCCTGCCAGGCAGCCTGGTCTGCCACAGCGGCTGTGACCGGCTCAAACCACCGCGCCATGCCGCCATGCAGGGCGTTGTATTGCAGTGGTTGCCAGTGCGCGCGATGCGCCACGGGCTGCAGCGCCTGGCCTTGCAGCACATAGCAGGCATGGCGGCGGCGGCGGTAGTGGCCGCCGTCTTTCAAATAGGTGTCTGGCGGCAATTCCGCCCAACTGGGCGCCAGGGCTGCCAGCGCCTGTGCGGGCTGGGCTAGGCCCGCGTTGTGCTGCAGGAGCTGGCTCAAATCTGCCGCGCCAAGCACGGCAAAGGCTTGCTGCTGCAGGTGTTGGACGATTTCTTCGCGGGGGGTGGTAGATGGCGGAAAAGACGGCAGTGACATACCTTGAATGGTAGTCAAAATCGCATGCCCCCAACCTCAGGCAAGGACTTTGACGCCCTTCCAGAAAGCCACATGGCCCTTGATGGAGGCGGCCTCGGGCTTGGGCTCGGGGTAATACCAGACGGCGTCGGCATTGATTTCGCCGTTCAAAATAAGCGAGTAGTAACTGGCCTGGCCTTTCCAGCCACAAACGGTTTTGTGGTTGCTGAAAGTCACATATTCGCGCTTGAGACTGGCCTCGGGGAAATAGTGGTTGCCCTCGACCAGTACAGTTTGCTCACTCTCGGCAACAACGGTGTCTTTCCAGATGGCTCTCATGTAAATCCTTGGGGTTTAGTCAACGGGGTGCCATCAGCCAGTGCAGGCTGAAGCGTTGCTGGCTGTCGGTCCATACCTGACCGGGCTCAAAACCAGCCTGCTGCGCCAGCGCACGCATGCTGGCCATGGTGAATTTGTATGAACTCTCGGTATGCAGCGACTGGCCCTCTTCAAACTCAAAATGCTGGCCACACACATGGACTTGCTGCCAACAGCGGCTGACCAAGTGCATTTCAATGCGGCGCAGGGGCGCATTGTAGAAGGCGCTGTGGAAAAATTTGGAGACATCAAAGTCGGCTTGCAACTCGCGGTTGGCGCGGGTCAGCAAGTTCAGGTTGAAGGCGGCGGTGACGCCTTGCGCGTCGTTGTAGGCAGCATGCAAAATTGCCGGGTCTTTCACCAAATCAGCGCCCAGCAACAGCGCGCCGCCGCGCAAGGCATGGCAAGCCATGCGCAAGAAAGCCAGGGCTTCGTCGTGGTTGAAATTGCCGATGGTGGAGCCAGGGAAAAAGCCCACGCGTTTGCCCGCAGCCGAGGGCTCGGGCAAGACCAATTGCTGGGTGTAGTCAGCCACCAGGGGCTGCACCAGCAAGCCTGGGTAGGCTTGCGCCAGCGCATGAGCGGCTTGGGTCAGATGCTCGCCTGAAATGTCAATGGGCACAAAACCCGCGGGACGGTCCATGGCGTCAAGCAAAAGCCGTACTTTGTGCAGCGAGCCGGCACCAAACTCAAGCAACTCGGCGTGCGGCCCGATGTGGCTGGCAATGGCGGCGGCATTGCTGCGCAAAATGGCCACTTCAGTGCGCGTGGGGTAGTACTCGGGCAACTCGCAAATGGCGTCGAAATACGCCGAGCCGGCCGCGTCATAGAAATACTTGGGCGAGATGCTGCGCGGTCGGGATGCCAGGGCGGCTAGCATGTCGCGGGCAAAGTCGCTGTGCGCCGCGTCCTGGCTGGCAGATGCTTGCGGCGTACCAGGGCGCACCACACGCAATGTGACTGGCGGCGTCATAGGTCGCGCGCCAGGCGAATACCGGTAAATTGCCAGCGCGCCGACGGTGGGAAGAAATTGCGGTAGCTGGGCCTGGCATGGCCTGCTGGCGTAGCCAGGCTGCTGCCGCGCAGCACGATCTGTCCCACCATGAACTTGCCGTTGTACTCGCCTGCCGCACCTGCCATGGGCTTGAAGCCGGGGTAAGGGTCGTAGGAAGAACGCGTCCATTGCCAGGCAGTGCCTGTCATCTGGCGCAGGTTGCCTTGTACGGCGGCGGCTTCCCATTCAAACTCGGTAGGCAACCGTGCGCCCGCCCATTCGGCGTAAGCGGCGGCTTCATAAAAACTCACGTGTAAAAGCGGCGCAGACGCGTCGAAAGCTTGCACGCCCTGCAAGCCAAACACCTGCCAGTCATCCGAAGGGGCACGCGCGTCACCCGGCGCCAACCAGTAGGCGGGGGCTTGCCAGCCCTGCGCCTGCAATGCCGCCCAGCCGTCAGAGAGCCAGAGTTCAGGGCGTTGGTAGGCACCGTCGGCCATGAAGGCCGCGTACTCGCCACAGGTCACCAGGCGGTCTGCCAGCTGGTGCGCTTGCAGCAAGGCAGTGTGGCGCGGTGTCTCGTTGTCGAAGGCAAAGCCCTCGCCGGTGCTACCTATTTGATGCAGGCCGCCCACGTAGTTGACCCAGTGCAAAGCGGGCGCAACACCAGCCAGCCGCAAAGCCGGTGCTTGCACGCACTGGTAAGCCGGCAGCAGTGGATTGCACGAAAAGGCATGCAGCAGGTCAGTCAAGAGCAATTCCTGGTGCTGCTGCTCGTGCTGCAAGCCCAGCTCCAGCAGGGCCTGGGCATTGCGCCAGGTGGCGTCGTCGCATTGCGTCATGAATCGCTGCAAAGCCGTATCGACATGCGCACGATAAGCCATGACTTCAGGCACGCTGGGCCGTGTCAACAGGCCGCGTTGATGGCGCGCATGGCGCGGACCAAGGGCTTCATAGTAGGAATTGAACAGGTAGAAAAAGCGTGCGTCAAAGGCCTGATAACCAGGCTGGTGGGCCCGCAGAACCAGAACCTCAAAAAACCAGGTGGTGTGCGCCAAATGCCATTTGGCGGGGCTGGCATCGGGCATGGATTGCACGCATTGGTCTTCAGCTGACAAATGCAGGGCCAACGCCGCAGTGTGACGCCGTACCTCAAGCAAAGTCTCAATCAATTGCTGGCGTGTGCCGACAAAAGCAAAGTGGGCATCAAGGGGGCAGGAGGAAATGGATAACTGAGCAGACAAAAAAGAGGCCTCCGGCTTTTGTTTAGCATCTCTTGCAGATGCCTATTTCATAAGTCGCAGTCACGGCATCGGCATTACATCACAAGCCGACAAAAAGCCAGCCTGCATGCGCAGACTGGCTTGTATTTATTTCAATTCAGGCCCAATCGCCACGGTCCATCAGGTGGGAGCCAAACGCAGGCTGTTGTTTTCAACTCGCACCGAAGCACCCACGGCAATCGCGTTGGCTTGTTCAAAGCTGCGAATGCTGCCGTCACTCATGCGCACGCTGATTTGGTAGAGGGTTTGCTTGTTGACATTTTTCTCCACCTCGTTGCCGGCATAACCACCGCCTACGGCACCAATCACGGTTGCAATGGTGCGGCCTGAGCCACCGCCCACCTGGTTGCCCAGTACGCCGCCCAGTACGCCACCGGCAACTGCACCTACGCCGCTCCCGGAACCCTTGCGTTGCACAGTCGTAACCGCTTCTACCCGGCCGCAATTGCCACACACCGGGGCAGCCGCCACCACCACTGGTGCGGCCTTGGGCACGACCTGCTTGGCCACCACTGGTTTGGCCGCTACTGGTTTTGGCGTCACAACCACCGCCTTTTCATTGGCAACTTCACTGACAGCAGTGGCACCGAAAACCGGATTGACATCGGGCTCAGCCTGCGAACGCGTTACCAATAGCGCCGCTGCCAGCGCCAGCACGGTAACGCCCATGACGGCCAGGGTAGGCAACAGCGCCTTGCTGCTGCGCAGACGGTCAGCCCAGCTCGGTTGAGTGCGGATGCGGTTAGGGCCACGGGGTAGGGGATATGCGGTCATGGAAAAACTCCTTGCGTTGATACCCCTATTGAACGCCCTGGTAAGGCCACAGGCCGTCGGACGCATTCAATACCGCATGTAGGTCGGGGCCTACACACACCAACACAACCCCCATTTAAGTGAGCTGCAAGCGCGTATTTCAGCCGTAACGCTGGCGTGCCAGCGCCGCGCCTTGCGCCAGGGCCGCGAGCTTTTTTTCCGCCACGGCGCGGTCCATGGGAGCCAGGCCGCAATTGGTGCAGGCAATCAAATGCTGGCGCGGCACAAACTGCAGCGCATGGCCAATCGTGTCGGCAATCTGCTCGGGCGTTTCTATGATGTCGCTCGCCACATCAATCACGCCCACCATCACGTCTTTGCCGCCCAGCAAGGCCATCAGGTCTGGCGGCACATGCGAGTGGTAGCACTCGACACTGACTTGCTGGATGCTGCTTTGCGCCAGCGCCGGGAATATATCGGCGTACTGCCGCCACTCATTGCCCAGGGTTTGCTTCCAGTCGTTGTTGGCTTTGATGCCGTAGCCATAGCAAATGTGGACGGCCGTGGTGCAGGTCAGCCCGCGTGCGGCCACCTCCAGTGCCTGCACACCCCATTGGGCGGCGTCTTGCATATAGACATTGAAAGCTGGCTCGTCAAACTGGATGATGTCCACGCCATCGGCTTGCAAGGCCAGCGCCTCCTGGTTGAGCAGCTCGGCAAACGCCATGGCCATCTTGATACGGCCTGGCTTGTCACCGCCGTAATAGCGGTCGGCCACTGTGTCAACAATGGTCATTGGGCCGGGCAAGGTGAACTTGATTTTTCTGCTGGTGTTGGCGCGCAGAAAGCGCGCCTCGGCGGCATGCACGCGGCCTTTGAGTTTGACTGGCGCCACCACTTGCGGCACCTGCGCTTCATAGCGGTTGTCACGTATGCCCATGGTGACTTTATGCTCAAAGTCAATCCCATCTACCTGCTCAAGGAAGCCGTGCACAAAATGCTGGCGCGATTGCTCGCCGTCACCAATCGTGTCCAGGCCAGCAGCCTCTTGTGTTTTGATCCACAGCAACGTGGCATCAAGCTTGGCCTGCGCCAACTCTGCGCCTTGCAGTTTCCATTGGGGCCAGAGTTTTTGGGTTTCGGACAGCCAGGCGGGTTTGGGCAGACTGCCCGCAATTGCGGTTTTGAACATGGGATTGGATTCGAGTTGTAATGATTGGGTATTTTGCCCAAGCCCGCCACTTTTGTTGAGCCCTGCAAACCCCTAGTAGACTGAATCCATGAAACGCATTCATGCCAGCCTCTTCGCGCTAATCGCTTTGCTTTTTGGCATTTCTTCGGCCCTTGCGGGTAGCGTGCTCAAGACGATGCAAACGCGCGGCCAGTTGGTCTGCGGCGTCAGCACGGGCGTTGCTGGTTTTTCAGCTGCCGACTCGCAAGGCAAATGGCAGGGGCTGGACGTGGATGTATGCCGCGCCATTGCGGCGGCTGTGCTGGGCAGCGCAGAGAAAGTAAAGTTTGTACCGCTGAACGCCCAGCAGCGTTTTACGGCCTTGCAGTCGGGCGAGATTGACCTGCTGGCGCGCAACACCAGTTTTACTTTGAGCCGCGATGCATCGCTTGGCCTGCATATGACGGCCATTACCTACTACGATGGCCAAGGCTTCATGGTCAGCAGCAAAAGCAAGATCAAAAACGCCAAACAGCTCAAGGGGCAAACCGTGTGTGTGCAGTCAGGCACCACCAGCGAGAAAAATCTGAGCGACTATTCGCGGGCCAACCAGTTGGCCATCAAACCCGTGGTGTTTGACAAATTTGAAGCTGCCAACAGCGCCTATTTTGCCGGCCGATGCCTGGCCTACAGCACCGATGTGTCGGGCCTGGCTTCGGTGCGCAACAAACAAGCCAAAAGCAGCGCGGAACACGTCATATTGCCCGAGCTGATTTCCAAGGAGCCGCTGGGTCCGATGCTGCGCCGTGGCGACGACGAATGGCTGGCTATTGTGAAATGGGTGATTTACGGCCTAATTGAAGCTGAGGAACTGGGCATCACCCAAGCCAACTTAGTTAGCCAAAAGACCGGCAGCGACCCTGCCGTGCAACGCCTGCTGGGCGGTGGCGACGATTTGGGCAAATTGCTGGGGCTCGACAAAGACTGGCTGGCACGGGCACTGGCTGCTGTGGGCAACTATGGCGAGGTATTTGAGCGCAACCTCGGGCCCAAATCGGCGATTGGCCTGCCGCGCGGTGTCAATCGCCTGTGGAGCCAGGGCGGCCTGCTCTATGCACCGCCACTGCGCTGAGCGCGCTTGCGCAACCCACGCGTAATTCCACCCATGCAAGCCAAAGTGTCCTGGCGCAACCCGCAAGTGCGCGCCCTGGCCTACCAGTGGCTGGCAGCTTTGCTGCTGCTTTGCTTGCTGGCCTTGCTGGTCTGGAACACCCGGCACAACCTGCAAACGCGCGGCATCCCAAGCGGCTTTGATTTTCTTTGGCAGCCCGCCGGATTTGCCATTGGCGAGAGCCTGTGGCGCTTTGATGCCGCACGAAGTTACGCCCATGCCCTGGCCGTGGGTCTGGGCAACACGCTGCGGGTGGCCTTGCCCGGCATTGTTCTGGCCAGCGTGCTGGGCACGCTGCTGGGCGTGGGGCGGCTATCAAGCAACCGCTTGCTAAGCGGTTTATGCCGACTCTATGTGGAATGGTTTCGGAACATCCCGTTGCTCTTGCATTTGCTGATGGCGTATTTGCTGCTGACTGAATTTCTGCCAGATCCCGCAGCAGCCATTCAGTTGGGTCCCTTGTTTTTGAGCAAGGGCGGGCTGTCATTTCCGACGCCCTTGTGGGAGGCTGGCAACCTAATTTGGAGCCTGCCGCGCCAGGCTGAGTTTGCGGTGGAAGGTGGCGGCGCACTGACGCCAGAATTTCTGGCCTTGTGGTTGGGTCTGTCTTTCTACACAGCGGCGTTCGTGGCCGAGCTTGTACGGGCGGGCATAACGTCAGTGCCGCGCGGCCAGTGGCAAGCCGCTCAGGCGCTTGGCCTGCGCCGGGGGCCTGTACTTCGCCATGTGGTGATGCCGCAAGCGCTGCGCCTGGTGCTGCCGCCGCTGACCAACCAGTACCTGAGCCTGACCAAAAATTCTTCCCTGGGCGTGGCCATTGGCTACCCGGAACTGGTGTCGATTGCCAACACCGCCATCAACCAGACTGGTCGCGCAGTGGAGTGCATTGCGGTTGTCATGGCGGTGTATTTGTCGCTTTCTTTGCTGACCGCCCTGCTCATGAACCGTTACAACCAGCGCCTGCAAGAGCGCGGCACATGACCGCAAACACGAGCTTGCCGCCCACGGCCGTGGCTGCGCCGGCAATAGCCGCTGGCCCCGTTGTGTGGCTGCGCCAGCATTGCTTTGGCAGCGCCAGCTCCAACTTTATCAGCGTGCTGCTAGCAGTTTTGCTGGTTTGGCTGGGGCACAAAGTGCTGGTCTGGGCGGTGCTCGATGCCGTGTGGTTTGGCCCGGCCGAGGCCTGCCGACAGGCCAGCGGCGCCTGCTGGGCGGTGGTGGCTGAAAAGTACCGTCTGATTTTGCTGGGCCGTTACCCATTTGATGCCCAGTGGCGGCCCGTGCTGGCCAGCGCTGTGCTGCTGGCCCTGCTTTGCGCCAGCGCCTGGCGGCGCTGCTGGCGGCCTTGGCTGCCGCTTTTGTGGCTGGCTGGGCTGGCCGCGTTTGGGCTGCTGATGGCTGGTGGCATGCTGGGCCTGACCAAGGTGAGCACGGACTTGTGGGGTGGCCTGCCGCTGACACTGCTGCTGTCCACCGTGGCGATTGCGGGCGGCTTTGTGCTGGGTGTACTGCTGGCGCTGGGGCGGCAATCACCCTTGCCCGCAGTGCGCAGCGCATGCACGGTCTACATTGAACTGGTGCGCGGTGTACCGCTGGTGTCGGTGTTGTTCATGGCGGCGTTCCTGTTTCCGTTGCTACTGCCACCGGGCCTGCAGGTGGACGTGCTGCTGCGCGTGCTGCTCGCCCTGGTGCTGTTTACCGCCGCCTACAACGCTGAGGTGGTGCGCGGCGGCTTGCAAGCTGTGCCCGCAAGCCAGACCGAAGCGGCAAAATCACTGGGCATGACTTATGGGCAAATCCAGCGCGGCATTGTGTTACCGCAAGCCTTGCGCGCGGCTTTGCCCGGCCTGGTGAACAATTTCATTGGCATTTTTAAAGACACCTCGCTGGTCACTATCGTCAGCTTGTATGAACTGAGCGGCGCGTTGAGCCTGGCACTTGATTCCGATGCCGACTGGCGGCCTTTCAAGCTCGAAGGTTATTTGTTTATTGCGCTGGTGTATTTTTGCTTTTGCCTGCTGCTGTCGCTCTACAGTCAGGCCCTGGAGCGGCGGCAGCCGCAGCCCTGACCGCGTATCGTTCGCTTGTGTCGTCCGCGCGTAAAAATCCCGCTACTTAAACATCCACCCAGCCCATGCCACGCATTCTTTATCTCCTCGCCGCCTGCAATTTGGTGATTGGCACCGGCGCGTTTGGCCTGTCGGGCATCTTGCAACCCATCAGCGAAACCATGGGTGTGAGCGTGGCCGTGGCCGGCCAATCCATGACCGCCTATGCGTTTGCCACCGCCTTGCTGGCTCCGGTGTTGTTGATGTTGACTCGCCACTGGTCGCGCCGGGCCACGCTGCAACTGGGCTTGTTGGTGTTCACCCTGGGCACGCTGGTATGCGCGCTGGCCGACCAGTTTGCCTGGCTGATCGCAGGCCGCGTGCTCATGGGCGCGGGCGCGGTATTCACCCCCGTGGCTGCCAGCATGGCGGTGATGCTGGTGGAGCCTGAACGCCGCGGGCGCGCGTTGTCGCTGACCTTTCTGGGCATGAGCTTGAGTTACGTGATTGGCCTGCCACTCACCGCCTGGCTGGGTTTGCGCTACGGCTGGCGCTGGCCGCTGTACACCGTGGCAATGCTCGGTGTGGTGATGCTGGTGCTGGTGTCGCTTTTGGTGCGGCGCGAATCACAGGCGTCGGTGGCCAGCTTCAGTGGGCTGGGCCGCCTGGTGGGACAAGGCGAGGTGCTGCGCACCTTGCTGCTCACCATGTTTTATTTCAGTGCCATCTTCACCGTGTTTTCGTATATCGGGCCGGTACTGCAGGCGCTGATTCCGCTCGACAACAGCGAGCTGTCGTTGACGTTGATGCTGTTTGGTATTGCAGGGGTCATGGGTACTTTGTCGGGTGGGTGGGCCAGCGACCGTTTTGGCGCGAAGCCGGTGCTGAAAGTGCAACTGGCCATGCTGGCCTGCATGATGCTGCTGGTGCCAATCACCGTGGGCAGTTACTGGCCGATGGTGGTGGTTTTCATGGTCTGGGGCGTGGCCGGTTTCGGCATGATGACGCCGCAGCAGGCACGCCTGGCCTCAGCAGCTCCTGCACAAGCCCCCATCTTGCTGAGCCTGAATGCATCGATGCTGTACTTTGGCACGGCACTGGGTGCGGCGGTGGGTGGGCCGGCCAGTGTGGCGCTGGGCTTTGCGCAGCTGCCATGGGTGGGTGCTTGTTTCGCGGCCTTGGGTGCACTGACTTTCATCAAAAAACGGGGGTAGCTGTGGCAGCATTCAACAGCAGGTTGTGTTACCGGCGGCAATTTCTCAAGGCCATTCAATGCACCACACCCCGACTTTTTTACCCGCTGGCCGCGCCGCAGGGTGGCGGCGCGCAGCCGGTTTGAGCGCGGCCATGTTGCTGCACGCTGCCGCCGCCCACGCGTTTGACCTGCAAGGCCACCGGGGCGCGCGCGGCCTGATGCCCGAGAACACCCTGCCCGCCTTTGAACGCGCGCTGGCCATAGGTGTGCACACGCTGGAGCTCGATGTCGGCATCAGCGCCGACGATGTGCCCGTGATCCACCACGACACCACGCTCAACCCCGACACCACGCGCGACGCGCAGGGCATTTTTTTGGCGGCCAAAGGCCCGGCGCTGCGCACGCTCAGCCTAGCGCAACTGCAACGCTACGACGTGGGCCGCCTCCAGCCTGGCAGCGCCTACGCCGCCCGCTTTGCCAGCGCCCAGGCTATTGATGACACCCGCATCCCGGCCCTGCGCGACTTGTTTGCGCGGCTGGCGCAGCTGGAAAAAACCGACCCGCGCTTTGCCGCAATTCGCTTCAACATAGAAACCAAGCTCTCGCCGCTGGCCCCGCAGGAAACCGCTGCGCCCGAGCGCTTTGTGCAACTCATGCTGGGCGACATTCGCGCCGCCGGGCTGGCGCAGCGCGTCACCCTGCAAAGTTTCGACTGGCGCACGCTGCAAATTGCCCAGCGCCTGGCGCCACACATAGCCACCGTGTACTTGAGCGCGCAGCAACCCAGCTTTGCCACGATTGACGCCACCCAGCCTAGCGTGGCATCGCCCTGGACGGCAGGCTTCAAGCTGCAAGACCATGGCAGCGTACCCGCCATGGTGAAAGCCGCCGGCGGCAAAGTTTGGTCGCCCCACTTTGCCGACCTCACCCCCGCGCTGCTGGACCAGGCGCAGCGGCTGGGCTTGAAAGTGGTGGTCTGGACCGCCAACGAAGCCGCCGACATTGAGCGCCTGCTGGCCCTGGGCGTGGACGGCATCATCTCCGACTACCCCGACCGCGTGCGCAGCGCCATGCAGGCGCGCGGCATGGCGCTGCCGCCTGCGCTGGCCCCCTGAGCGGCGGGGTTGTTCAATGGCTGGCGTCGTGCTGGGCTGGCATCGTGTGCAGCTGGCGTCGTGCTGGGTTGGCGTCAAAACGCCAGTTATTTGCTATAAAAGGTATAGTAAAAAACCATAGCGCTACCCGCACGTCAGCATTGGCTTAAATGCTTTTTTGATGCTTGAAATAAGCCGTTTTTTCTTGATTTTTCGCCCACTGCGGCCAATTTTTTGGCCTGAGCAGCTTGCCAGCCCGAAATTTAAAGCTTTTTTGGCATTTTTCAGGCATCAAATAAGGCATTTAACCAGCAATGGCGTGCGGGTAGCGCTATGGTTTTTTACTATGCTTATGGTAGCAAATCAACCTACTTCGCCTCGCCTTGCCTCGCCTGACCCGGTTGCTTCAGCCCTTGGGGTGCGTCGGGTCAATCCACTTCACGGTTTGCGGCTGCTCCACGGGCGCAATGTCCAGATTCACCGCCACCGCCTCGCCGTCGCTGCGGCACAGCACGCATTCCAGAGTTTCGGTTTCACTGGCGTTGATCTCCTGGTGCGGCACATACGGCGGCACGTAAATAAAGTCGCCCGGCCCCGCCTCTGCGGTGAACTGCAAGGCATCGCCCCAGCGCATGCGGGCGCGGCCCTTGATGACGTAGATCACGCTCTCCAGATGCCCGTGGTGGTGCGCGCCGGTCTTGGCCCCGGCGTGGATGTGCACCGTGCCCGCCCACAGCTTTTGCGCGCCCACGCGGGCAAAGTTGATCGCCGCCTTGCGGTCCATGCCGGGGGTTTGCGCGGTGTTGCCGTCAAGCTGATTGGCGGCAATGACGCGCACGCCGTCGTGCTGCCAGGGTTGGGGGGTGTGCATCACGCTGCCCTCTGCCGTACCAGTTTGACCTGAAGCTCGCAACCGACGGCGCTCGCGTAGCGCTTGAGTGTTGCAAGTGACGGGGTGTGCTTGCCGGCAGACTCAAGGCGGGAGATCGCGCTCTTGGTCGTTCCCATGCGCTCGGCCACAGCGTCTTGCGTCAGGCCCGCACGAGAGCGCGCCTTGAGCATTTGACCGGCCACTTGGTACTCCAATGCCAGGGCGTCATAGGCTTCGCGGAAGCCCTTGCGAGCGCGAGCATTCGCAAGGAAAACTCTGTGGTCATGGGGAACCGGTTTGTATTTCAGGTCAGCCACCTTGTAACTCCTTTTGGCGCTTGCGCGCTAACTTCAACTCACGATCAGGCGTCGCTTGAGTTTTCTTGATGAACGCATGCAATATGGTAATGCGCTTGCCCACCATGAAACAGTAAAACGCACGGCCTATGCCTGCCGGGCCACGTGGCCTGAGTTCAAAAAGCCCGCCGCCAAAAAGCGCGAGAGTGCGGCAATCGAAGGCTCGGACCGTATTCAGCCAAAAGCTCGGCAAGTCGCGCATAGTCAGCAAGCACGTCAACTGGCCAGGATTCAATCTCTGCAAGTACGCGTTCATGGAAGTACTCAATCTCAAATGCCATGCACTCATGTTATCAAATACGCGAACACTGTTCAGCGATATTGTTCATGAGACCGCCCCAGGGCATGCGGGCGTGGCCCTTGATGACGTAGTTCATGCTCTGCAGGCGCCCGTGGTGGTGCGCGCCGGTTTTTGGCCCGGTGTCGAGGCGAACGGTATGCGCGGGCATCTACGCTTGCGACGAGATTGATCGACCATCATGGCTACCAGGGTCCTCCCCGCACTGACAGACGCCGATAACTCTTCCGGCTCGAAAAACGCAAGTTCGGCAGCCGCTCGTAGCGACTGGCGCACCGGTGACGCAGATTCCATGTCGGCACGGACCAAACCAGAGTCCACATCAGATGCCTGATATACGACTGCAGGTGTTTCCCCAAAAGCCAATCTATCGATCAGTTTCTTGCGATTGAGGGGGAGTCCATATACGAAGGGTTAGGCATCAGCGCGCGATGGACGCATGGACCTTGACCCCTCACGTCCGCACGGTGGCGGTGCCTTGGAGAACGGCGCGGTCGCCTGCTGTTTTCGAGGTTGGCCCGCATAGACTGACAACATTGCCAAGGGGAGATAGGAATGCACTTCTACGTAGATGAGAGTGGCCATACCGGGACAAACCTGTTCGATCCGCAGCAGCCGATGTTGTATTACGGCTGTTTGCACAGCCGCATCAACGTGGACGTTGTTGCCCAGGCTAGGGTCTTGAGCCTTCGAAAGCGTTTGGGTGTTGCGCGCCTGCATGCCAACGAACTTGGCAATGCGGGGCTGGACACCATTGCAGGGGATCTTCTTGACATGCAGCGCCGCTTCGATCTGCGCTTTTCCATCTATCGGGTCGCGAAGGCTGATCACGCTGTCATCAGTTTCTTTGACCAAGTCTTCGACTCTGGCATGAATCCCGCAATCACCTGGACCGGCTACTGGACGCCACTTCGCTACCTCCTGCTTATCAAACTAGCCCATCTCTTCGACGAGGAGCTCGCGAAAGCTGCGTGGGCAGCGCGCATTGAAATAAAGGACGACAAGGCTGAGGCAATGCTCATTGCCGTGTGCGACCGTTTACTGGAGAGAGTTGATCTCCTGCCGGATGCAAGGTCACGGCAGCTAGTAGGGGATACGCTTGCGTGGGCACGGGAGAATCCCGCTGACCTCAGCTACAACGTTGGAGACCGTAAGTCAATTCTCCAAGTATCTCCAAACATCATCGGCTTTCAGTTTGTCATGATGGGAATTGCAAAGAGGGCTTTGGCGACGGGTGTGAAGGCGGCGCGCATTGTTGTTGACCGTCAGAGCCAGTTCAACAAGGCGCAGCGCACCTTGGCTGAGTTCTACGCTGCCGCGGGCCAGAAGAGGCTCGTGTTTCAGTCGGGACCCGGCATGCAAGACCTCAACTTTGGAGGCATGCCGCAGGTCCCTATTGAAATTTCCGGCGGAGACCAGAGCGTCGGCTTGGAGCTGACGGATGTCTACTTGTGGATTTACAAACGCGTCATGGAAGAGCGGGAACTTGCGCCTGCGCTGTGGCCTTTCGTCAGCGCCGGTGTTCGCAAGGTGACGACCGACGAACTGTCGCTGGATGGAATTTCCAAGCGCTGGACGCAACATCTTGAAGGCATCCCAGAACTGCATGAGATGCCACCTGAGCAGGTTGCTAAGGGCCGCGAACTTATGGCCCTGGAGGAGAGCCGGCGTCTGGCTCGCCTCGGCCGGGGCTAGTCGCGGCCTTCTCCCGACGATTCGGCCGCCTAGTTCCGTCCAAGCGACGCAGCCCGCGTCACTCGCCCGCCGCCGCAGGGGTTCTTCTG
>JAKFVA010000041.1 GCA_021732385.1 Burkholderiales bacterium
GACTACAACACCAAACTCTCGCAGCAGCGCGCCGACACGGTCAAGGCGCATTTCGAGAAACTCGGCGTCAAAGCTGCCGTATCTAGCGCCAAGGGGGTTGGCAAGCGCGAACCCGTGGTGACCGGTTGCTCCGACAAACTCGCCAGCGAGGCCCTGATCCAGTGCCTTCAGGCCGACCGCCGCGTGACCATTGAAGTTGCTGGCAGCGTTCGCTAAGATAGGCCACATGCCGCACTTGCCATGCTTAACAGCTTGCTGAAATTTCTGGGCGCTGCACCCAAACCCAAACCACGCAAATCATCCAAGCCCCGGGAAGCAGGCGACTCCGTGGTCTATATACCTGACCACGCCGGAGCTGGTGCTGGTGCTGCGCGTAGCCAAGGGCCTGAGACTTTGCGGGAATTGCTGCGTATCACGGGCCGCGATGTGGCGCGAGACCATGGCATACCTCCGGATTGGCTCAGTTGCGAAGTGATGACCATGAGCAAGCAGGGCAAGGTCACTTTCCAGGTCAAGGTGGTGATTCACCACTGGGACGAGCAATTAATGCTGTTCTCACGCGCTTTTGAGCTGGCCTATTTGGAGCGGTTGCGCGGTATCAGCCCGGAAGCGGCGCAGGCCTTTCGCACCATGGTCTGGGCCATTACCGAAGGCGCAGGCTGCCCCTACGACAAAATGCCCGAGAACGAATTCTGGAGCGAGGCCGCTCGCCAGGAACGCGAAGTACTGCAAAAATACCGCGACGTAGACCGGCTACTGGCGCTCACCAAAAGCCCAGAACACAGCAGCGCCCAGCAAACCACCGAGCCCATGGCACTGGATGAAAAGCGCCCGCAAATTGCAGGTCAAGTCATTGTGAGTTGACGGCCAGCCGGTTTGGCCCTAGGCTGGGCCAACTATGCTGTACCGATTTAAATCCCGCGCCACTGCCGACCTCATCATGCTGGAGCCGCATGGGCGGCGTTTGCTGGCGATTATTGGCAAAACCCCCGATCCCACTGGGATAATTTTGGTCGATCAAGTGCCCGCTGCACTGGCTGCCATAGAGGCGGCCATTGTGGCGGCAGAAGCAGAACAAGCACCCGCCGCAGACAACGCAGACGCATCCAATGGCAAGCAAGCCGCTGGCGACGCAGTGTCTTTGCGCCAGCGCGCCCAGCCGCTGCAAGACATGCTTAAACGCAGCGCCGAAGCGGGCAAAGACGTGGTTTGGGGCGTTTAGGCCGATTTATAGCGATTTTTGCTATAAATTGAGAAGCAGTAGGCGCCTGCCCCTGTTGGATTGGGTGCTTATTCGGCATTAAAAAATGGCCAAAAATAGCCTCTTTAAGGCTTTTTGTGCCTTCAGACTTGGTATTTTGATGCTTAAAAAGCGGTTTTTAGGCCGTTTTTTAGCATCAAAACAAGGCTAAAGTCAGTATGGCCATGCGGGTACAGCTATAAATACCATAGTGGATAACCGGCCGATTCCGGCGGCTACCCTGCGGCTTTACTCAGCGTAAACGCCGGCCGCCTTGATGATGGGGCTCCATTTGACAATCTCGTCAGCTACAAACTTTTTGTGGCCAGCGGGTTCCATGCGGCCGTCGGTTACCACGACAGCGCCCAGTCCCTCTTGTTTCTTAATGAACTCCGGATCTTTGAGCGCAGCCTTGAGTGCGGTATTGAGCTTGGCCACTACGTCTGCCGGTGTGCCTTTGGGTGCGTACAGCCCGTGGAAGATGGAGACCGAGAAGCCCTTCAAACCGCTCTCATCCAGGGTTGGCAGGTCTTTGAGCGCGGGCGTGGTCAGGCGTTTGGGTGTGGATACCGCAAAAGCCTTGACTTTCTTGCCTTCAATTTGCGAGGTGGTGTTGGTGGTCTGGTCGCACAGCAGGTCAATCTGGCCGCCGATCAAATCGGTCATGGCTGGTGCCGTGCCTTTGTAGGGTACGGTGGTCATGTCGGTTTGTAGCGCGGTTTGCAGCAGCAGACCGCACAGGTGCGAGGCCGAACCAATGCCGGCATTTCCCAAGTTGATCTTGCCTTTGTTTTGCGCAATCCAGGTGGTCAGCTCTTTGTAGTTGTTGGCGGGCATGCTGGGCTTGGAGATCAGTGTCATCGGCACGTCGTTGATCAGGCCCAGGTATTCAAAGTCGCTCTCGACCTTGAACGGAATGTTGCGCACCAGCGTTGGCATAGTGGCCATGCCAATGTGGTGAACCAGCAGGGTGTGGCCGTCAGGCGTGGCCTTGGCGGTTTTATTGGCACCAATCGAGCCGCCCGCACCCGCAGCGTTGTCCACCACAATCGTGACGCCACCCAGTGGCTTGCGCATGGCCTCTGCCAAGTCGCGCGCCACGCGGTCGGTTGGGCCGCCGGCGGTAAAGGGCACAACGATGGTGATGACTTTGTCCTTGATGGGGAAGTCGGCCGCGTGCACTGCCCACACTGAGGTGGCGGCCAAGGCAAAGCTGAGTAGTTTTTTCATGAACAAAGTCTCCGGTAAATAAATAGTGGTTATGGGCTGGGGTGGCCGCAGCCAGCTTGGTGCACATCAGGCTACCGCACCAGCGCTGAGCAATCATGCTAGCTTGCCAGCGGATTGCATTCATCGCGGAAAACACGTACACGTAGACCCGGTCATCCAGGTCAACACCAGCCGCGTGGCTATTTGTAGCTGCGTGCGTCTTCAATCACCTTGCCGTCGTTGGGCAGACTGCCGGGGCGCAGCAGCTCGACGCTGCCTCGCAGTTTGGTGACATCGCGAATGGCATCGCTGATTTTGGCATCCAGCCCTTCTGCCGCCTCAGCTGCCTCAACCTTGAGCGTCATAGTGTCATTGGCCATTTCACCGCTAACCACCAGCCGCGCCTTGAGTACCTGAGGAAAACGCTTGGCAATATCAGCCACTTGGCTGGGGTGTACAAACATGCCGCGGATTTTGGTGGTCTGGTCGGCCCGCCCCATCCAGCCCTTGATGCGGGTGGCGGTGCGTCCACTCGGGCAAGTGCCCGGCAGGATGGCCGACAAATCGCCCGTGCCAAAGCGCACCAGCGGGTAGCTGGGGTTGAGCGTGGTTATCACCAATTCGCCCACTTCACCCTCAGGTACTGGGTCGCCCGTGCCGGGGCGGACGATCTCGACAATCACGCCTTCGTCGAGCAGCAAGCCTTCGCGCGCTGCGGTTTCATAGGCAATCAAGCCCAGGTCGGCCGTGGCATAAGATTGATAGATGGTCAAACCCCGCTCGGCAAACCAGTCGCGCAGGCTGGGCGGAAAAGCCTCGCCACCGACCAGGCCCTTGTGCAGGCTGGTGATGTCGCTGCCCAGCTCGGCGGCCTTTTCGACCAGAATGCGCAGAAAGCTGGGTGTGCCCAAGTAGGCACTGGGGCGCAGCTCGGCAATGGCTTGCAGTTGCTGCTCGGTTTGGCCAACACCGGCTGGGAACACCGTGCAGCCAATCGCGTGCGCCCCCGATTCCATGATGAAGGCGCCTGGCGTCATGTGGTAGCTGAACGCGTTGTGCACCAGTTCCCCCGCGCGAAAGCCAGCCGCATACAAAGCGCGGCCTGCACGCCAATAGTCTCGTGCTGCGCCATCAGGTTCATAAATTGGGCCGGGTGAAGCAAACACACGCGGCATTTGCGGGCCACGAACCAGGGTGGAGAAACCGCCAAACAGATCATTGGCACGCTGGGCCTTTTGCCGCTCAAACAGATCGTTTTTGCGCGTGACCGGTAAACGGGCCAGCGCGGCGCGTGAGTTGATACCAGCGGCAGCGATACCCTGGAGGATTTCGCCCATGGCCTTGCTGTTTTTTTGTGCCTGGGCAATCACGCCGGGTAGCGCCGCCATCAAGGCCGTTTCGCGCTGCGCAGGGTCACGGGTTTCGAGGTCGTCGTAGAAATCGGTATTCATGCGGTTGGATGGGGTAACTCAAGCTGGCGGACTGGCAAAGGATAAGCAGATTGGGTGCCAGCCGTTCTAGGCCAGCCACCTTTTGCGGCGCTTGTAGCTCTTGACGTCCTTGAAGCTCTTGCGCTCGCCGCCATCGCTGCTGCCAACACCCAGGTAGAACTCTTTCACGTCTTCGTTATTGGCCAGGTCTTTGGCCGGGCCGTCCATCACCACCCGGCCCGACTCCATGATGTAGCCGTAGTCGGCATAGCGCAGCGCCATGTTGGTGTTTTGCTCGGCCAGCAGAAAGGTCACTTTCTCTTTCTGATTCAGGTCTTTGACGATTTCAAAAACCTCCTCGACGATTTGCGGTGCCAGGCCCATCGAGGGCTCATCCAGCAGCACCATGGTTGGGCTGGCCATCAGCGCGCGGCCGATGGCGCACATTTGCTGCTCGCCACCCGAGGTGTAGGCGGCTTGCGAGGTGCGCCGGGTTTTCAGACGCGGGAAATAGGTGTAGACCTTCTCCAGGTTGGTCGCCATCTCGGCTTTGTTGTTGCGCGTGTAGGCGCCGGTGAACAAATTCTCTTCAATCGTCAGGTGGGCAAAGCAGTGCCTGCCCTCCATCACCTGTACCACGCCGCGTTTGACCAGATCGGCAGGCGACAAGTTTTCAATCCGCTCGCCGCGCAAGGTGATGTTGCCTTTGGTGACTTCCCCACGCTCGCCGCGCAGCAAATTGGACACTGCGCGCAGCGTGGTGGTTTTGCCTGCACCATTGCCGCCCAGCAGCGCCACAATGCCACCTTGCGGCACTTGCAGTGAAACGCCTTTGAGTACCAGGATCACGTGGTTGTAAATCACCTCGATGCCGTTGACATCAAGAACTGTGTTTTGTGCAGTCATGGGTATTGGGTTTGGTTACTCTTACAAGCACCGCACGCGGCGCTTGTAAGAGCCCTCCAATGGGAGGGCTGCTCCAAAGCCCTCCGTGGGGAGGGTGGGGAGGGGAGTGTCAACTCAGACGCAGCCAATCACAAACGGCTTTGCCGTTCATGATTGGCAATCTTCTGGCGTACGCCGTGTCAGCTTTTTCTCGACCGAATACTTGTCGGCCGCCGCTTTAACCATCGGCCTGATGATTTGCTCGTCACCTTGCAGCCAGTCGGACGTGAAGTTCCACTTTTTGCCGTCCCAGGTATGGATGCGCGCCCAAGATGCCCCCATGTGGTCAGCACAAGACGTGGAGATAGGGCGCATCACACCAGCAAAACCCAAGGCATCCAGCTTCTTCTGATCCAGTGACAGGTTTTCATAACCCCAACGCGCTTGCTCCCCGGTCATGACCTTGCCTTTGCCAAAGCGCTCTTGAGCCCGGCGCACCCCTTCAACCGCCAGCATGGCAGCCGAGAGGCCTCGCATATAAAGCACTTCGCCGACTTCAGCTTTGGGGCCGGTGCCCAAGTTCTTGTCGTGCAAGGTACTCAGAATGGTCTTGGTGATCTTGGCGTTCGGCTCGGCACCGTGTTGCAGGGCCAGGGCGTTGTAGCCCTTGGCACCATCACCCACGTCTTTCACATCCGGCTCAGCACCAGCCCACCAGACGCCATACATTTTCTCGCGTGGGTAGCCCGTGGCTTGTGCTTCTTTGACTGCGGTCGAGTTCATTACACCCCAGCCCCACAGAAACACGTAGTCGGGCTTGTTCTGGCGCACTTGCAGCCAGGTGGCTTTCTGCTCCACACCAGGGTGGGCGACAGGCAGCAGGCTGAGCTCAAAGCCGTGGGCACGGGCACGCTCTTGCAGCAAGGCGATCGGCTCTTTGCCGTAAGGGCTGTCGTGGTAAACCAAGGCAATCTTTTTGCCTTTGAGCTTGTCCAGGCCGCCTTCTTTTTTGGCAACGTGCTGAACCAGCACGTCAGCAGCAACCCAATAAGTGCCGGTCAGCGGGAAATTCCACTTGAATACATTGCCGTCGGCTGATTCGCTGCGGCCGTAGCCGGCGGTAATCAGAGGAATCTTGTCGCCAGGGGCTTTTTCGGTCAACGCAAAGGTAATGCCAGTGGACAGCGGCTGGAACACCGTGGCACCGCCATTTTTGCCTTTCAGGCGCTCATAGCATTCAACGCCACGGTCGGTGGCATAGCCGGTTTCGCATTCTTCATACGACAGCTTGACGCCATTGATGCCGCCTTGCGCATTAATCAGTTTGAAATAGTCGATGTAACCATTGGCAAATGGCACGCCATTGGGCGCGTACGCACCCGTGCGGTAGACCAGCGCCGGGAAAAACTGCTCCTTGGATTGAGCCAGGGCGTTGCCTGCCACGAGGGCGCCCACGCCCGACGCGACAAGCGCAGCCGCAGTGGCAAATTGACGAAGTTTCATGAATGTCTCCTTGATTGAAATGGTAAAACCAACAGTTGAAACAAAAACACCGGAAAAAGCATTGGTAGTTGCGAGTAAAGAACCCTCGGTTTTGTGGGCCGCGTCAGTGCGGGAAGGGCCACAGCCGCAAGCGCTGTTTAGCGATAGACCACAGGCGTGCCAAGCCATGTGGCTCAACAATCAGAAACCAGACAATTAACGCGCCAAAAATCATTGACTCCGCGTGCGAGACGTTGGAGGTGGAAATCGCCACGCCCACCAAACTGCCTGCCCATGGCAAGAACTGGTTGAGAAAAATCGGCAGGGTCACGATGAAGGCCGCACCAAAAAAGCTGCCCATGATGGAGCCCATGCCACCAATGATTACCATGAACAGCAACTGGAATGAACGGTCTACCGAGAACGCGGCGGGTTCCCACGAGCCCAGGTTGACAAATCCCCACAACGCACCCGCAACGCCCACAATAAAAGAACTCACGGCAAACGCGCTGAGCTTGGCGTAAACCGGGCGGATACCGATCACGGCAGCCGCTACATCCATGTCGCGAATCGCCATCCATTCACGCCCAACTGCGCTGCGCACCAGATTTTTCGCCAACACGCCAAACACCACCAGGAAGCACAGGCAAAAAATATAGCGCTGCACAGGCGTTTCAATCGGAATGCCAAAAACCTGCATGGCCGATACCGAGACCGACCCGGAAGCTGAATCATTGGTAAACCATTTGATTCGCAAGAATGCCCAGTCGCAGAAAAACTGCGCAGCCAGCGTGGCAATGGCCAAATACAGGCCACGGACCCGCAGGCTTGGTATCCCAAAGAACATGCCCACCAGGGCGGCAAAAAATCCGCCTAGCAAAATCACTCCGATCAGTGGAATCCCCGGTACCCGCACAAAAAAGTTGTATGCGGCATAAGCGCCTACTGCCATGAAAGCGCCTGAGCCCAGCGAGATTTGCCCGCAATAGCCGACCAGAATATTCACGCCCAAGGCGGCCAGCGCCAGAATCAAAAACGGAATAAGAATGGCGCGAAACAGGTACTCGTCCACCAGCATTGGCACACCGATAAAAGCAAAAGCAATAAAGGCCAAGACAAACCAGCGGTCTTGCGCAATACCAAAGATTTGCTGGTCAGCCGCGTAGCTGGTTTTGAATTGACCGTTTTCTCTGTAGAACATGATTTATCTCTTTAAACGCGGTCAATGATCTTCTCGCCAAACAGCCCTTGAGGCCTGAACAGCAGAAACACCAAGGCCAGCACATAAGCAAACCAGATCTCAATGCCGCCACCCACATAAGGACCAAGAAAAACTTCCGACAGTTTTTCACCAACACCAATAATCAGCCCGCCAAGAATCGCACCAGGCACGGAAGTAAAGCCGCCCAAAATCACCACTGGCAGTGCGCGCAGCGCGACCAGGCTAAGGGAAAATTGCACGCCGAGTTTGGAGCCCCAAATCATGCCGGCGACCAAGGCCACCACACCCGCCACAAACCACACAATCACCCACATGCGGTTGAGCGGAATACCAATCGACTGCGCTGCCTGGTGGTCGTCTGCCACGGCACGCAAAGCGCGTCCAGTGGGGGTTTTCTGGAAGAATAGGGTAAGCATTAGTACCAAGGTAGCGGCAATCAGGGCCGCCACCAGGTCTTCCTTGTTGACCAGAATGCCACCGCTGAACATCGACTCGAGCACAATTACCGGCTCCTTGGGCATGCCGATGTCAATCTTGTAGATGTCGCTGCCAAAGAGGGTCTGACCTGCGCCCTCCAGAAAATACGTCACACCCAGCGTGGCCATCAACAAAGTAGCCGCTTCCTGGTTCACCAAGTGGCGCAGCACCAAACGCTCAATCAGCCAAGCCAGCACAAACATCAAAGCCGCAGCCAGTGCCGCAGCCAGCACGGTTGACACATAGACGTTATTGATACCGGTGACTTGAGGCACCCATTCGATAAACCGTGCCATGGCGAGCGCTGCAAACAAGACCATGGCACCTTGTGCAAAATTGAATACGCCAGAGGCTTTGAAGATCAGCACAAAGCCGAGTGCCACCAGCGAATACAGCATGCCAGCCATCAGGCCGCTAAGCAGAGTTTCCAGAAAAAATCCCATCGCGCTCTTTCTTGTCAGGTCAGTGGCTGGTGCCGAGATAGGCCTTGATAACTTCCGGGTTG
The DNA here is from genome assembly GCA_021732385.1 of Burkholderiales bacterium. Classification (GTDB taxonomy): domain Bacteria; phylum Pseudomonadota; class Gammaproteobacteria; order Burkholderiales; family Burkholderiaceae_C; genus JAKFVA01. Next base: position 8,451 of record JAKFVA010000041.1, read on the forward strand.
CTGCGCACTTCTTGCGGTGTGCCATCGCCGATTTTTTTGCCGTAGTCGAGCACCACCACGCGGTCTGAAATGTCCATCACCACCCCCATGTCGTGCTCGATCAGTACCACGGTGGTGCCGAACTCGCTGTTCACATCGAGCACAAAGCGGCACATATCCTGTTTTTCTTCCACATTCATGCCAGCCATGGGTTCGTCAAGCAGTAGCACTTGGGGCTCCATGGCCAAGGCCCGGCCCAGATCAACGCGCTTTTGTAAACCGTAGGGCAATTGACCGACCGGGGTTTTTCGGTAGGGCTGGATTTCAAGGAAGTCGATGATTTGTTCGACAAACTCGCGGTGTGCAATTTCCTCGCGCTGCGCTGGGCCAATACCAAACGGGTTGCGAAACGCCTGCCAAAGCAAATTGCTCTTGATGCGCAGGTTGCGCCCGGTCATGATGTTGTCAAGCACGCTCATGCCCTTGAACAGCGCCAGATTCTGGAAGGTGCGTGCCACGCCCATCTCGGCAACTTCGCGGCTGTTCATGTGCTTGAAGGTTTTACCGCGAAAGCTGATGGTGCCTTGCTGCGGCTGGTAGACGCCATTGATGCAATTGAGCATGGAACTTTTGCCCGCACCATTGGGTCCGATGATGGCGCGAATTTCATGCTCACGCACATCAAAGCTGATGTCGCTCAGCGCTTTAACGCCACCAAAATTCAGCGAGATGCTGTGCACATCCAGAATTACTTCGCCGATCTTGCTGGTTGCTGGGCTGGACATAGCGGGGCGGGCGGTGACTTCGCCCAGGTCACTCATATCAGTCATGCTGCGGCCTTCACTGGCGTGAATACTTTGGTGTCTTCAATCTTCAAGGTGGCACTGACAGAGCCGGTGCGGCCATCTTCAAACCTGACTTGAATGTCAATGAACTGTTCGGTTTTATCGCCGTACAGTGCATCAACCAGAATCTGGTATTTCTCGCTGATGTAGCCGCGCCTAACTTTGTTGGTGCGGGTCAATTCACCGTCATCGGCGTCGAGTTCTTTGTGCAAAATCAAAAAGCGGCTGATCTGGCTGCCCGCCAGCAGTGCATCCACGCTCAGGTCGGCGTTTACCTTTTCTACGCACTCTTTGATAAGTTGATAGACCTGCGGTTTTTGCGCTAAATCGGTGTAGCCCGCATAGGGCAGGTTGTGCCGCTCAGCCCAGTTGCCAACAGCGTCAAAGTCGATGTTGATCATCACGCACACGCGGTCACGCTTGTCGCCCAGCGCGACGGCTTCCTTGATATACGGGAAAAACTTGAGCTTGTTTTCAACGTACTTGGGTGCAAACATCGCACCGTCGTTGTTGCCCCCCATGATGCGGCCCACGTCTTTGACACGGTCGATTATTTTCAAATGGCCTTGAGCGTCGAGAAACCCCGCGTCGCTGGTGTGGTACCAGCCGTCGGCGGTGAGCACTTCGGCCGTAGCGGCGGGGTTTTTGTAATAGCCTTTGAGCAAGCCAGCGCTACGCACCAGAATCTCGCCGTTTTGCGCCACCTTGATTTCAACGCCTTCAATCGGCACGCCCACGGTATCTGCTTTAACCGCGTTGTCGGGCTGCAAACACACAAACACAGCGGTTTCTGTGGAGCCATACAACTGTTTGAGGTTAACGCCAATCGAGCGGTAAAACGTGAATAAGTCTGGCCCAATGGCCTCGCCTGCGGTGTAAGCCACCCGCACGCGCGACAGGCCAAGGTTGTTGCGCAAGGGGCCAAACACCAGCAAGTCACCCAGTTTGTACAGCACCCGATCAAGGGCGCTGACGGGTTTGCCGTCCATCAACGCCGGACCGACTTTTTTTGCTACCGCCATGAAACTGTGAAACAGCTTGCGTTTGAGCGCGCTCGCGTCTTCCATGCGGATCATCACGCTGGTGAGCAAACCTTCAAATACGCGTGGCGGGGCAAAGTAGTAGGTGGGCCCAATTTCTTTCAGGTCGATCATGCCGGTGGCCGCGGATTCCGGACAGTTCACCACAAAACCGCAAGCCAGCCACATGGCATAGGAAAAGATGTTTTGCCCAATCCAGGCTGGCGGCAGATAGGCAAACACCTCCTCGTTTGAGGTGAGTTTGTCAAACTTGGCGCCCGCCATGGAGCGGTCAAGCAGCGTGCCGTGGGTGTGCACCACGCCCTTGGGATTGCCCGTGGTGCCGCTGGTGAAAAACATGGCGGCCACATCGCTGACCTGCGTGGCATCGACCAAGTCGCGGAATTTTCCTGGCTCGCGCTGCGCCAATGCTTCGCCGGTATCCATCAGGCTTTGCAACGAGGCCAGGCCCGGTTCTGAGTAATTGCTCAAGCCCCGTTTGTCGTCAAAGTAGATATGGGCCAATTGCGGACAGGTTTCGCGCAGCTCCAACAGTTTGTCGACCTGCTCCTGGTCTTCCACAATCGCAAACCGCACTTCGGCGTTGTTGATGGGAAAGACGCATTCGGTGCTGACGGCATCCTGGTAGAGCGGCACGGCAATGGCGCGCAGCGACTGCACCGCCAACATGGTGGCGTACAAGCGCGGGCGGTTTGAACCAATGATGACCACATGCTCATGCTGGGCCAAGCCAGCGGCGTGCAAGCCCAGCGCAATCTGCTCGACCAGTTTGGCGAGGTCAGCCCAATTGAGGGTCTGCCAGATGCCGTATTCTTTTTCGCGCAGCGCTGGGGCTTCAGGGCGTTGCCCGGCATGCGCCAGCAGCAAACGCGGGAACGTGGTTTCCGTGGTCGTTTGCATGTGTTTCTTTCGTGTGAAGTAGAGCGAAGGTTAAAACTAAGGCTTTATTGGCTAGGTTGCATTGGCATACTATGAGTAAGTTTGACGCTATGTTGTCGTTGCAACGACAATCCTAGGGTCAATACCAACGGGACTTTCCCTCCCATTCCCAGGCTGTTAACACCGGTTACCCAACTTTTTCCAGGTGTCCTGTTATGCCCAACTCTTCCAGTTCAGTTAAAACGCTGCCCGGCTTTGTGCCCCTGCACCAGCGCCAGCGCCAAGGAACGCCGCAGGAGTTGGACGGTATCCCCTGGCTACACCTGTTGTCAGCATCTGAACGATCACGCGCCTTGGCCGAGTTGCGCGTTGGAGATGCATTGCCCGGTGACTATGTCTGCCGCGTCGGCAAACCGATTACCTTGTGGTTTGGCGTGGTCTCGGGCCTGCTCAAAATGAGCAGCGATGACACCCGTGGCGTCACCATGACCTTTACGGGCATCTCGCCGGGAGGCTGGTTTGGTGAAGGCACGGCGCTCAAGCGCGAGCCGTACCGCTACAACATCCAGGCGCTGCGCAAAAGCGTGGTGGCCGGGCTGCCAGTGGACACTTTTCATTGGCTGCTTGACCATTCGCTGGCCTTCAACCGCTTTGTCATGAACCAGCTTAATGAGCGGCTGGCGCAATTCATTGCGGGGCATGAAATCGACCGCATGAACAACCCCGACTTGCAAGTAGCGCGCACCTTGGCTGCGCTCTTCAATACCCGGCTCTACCCCGGCGTGGGTGAGTTGCTGGCGATTACCCAGCAGGAGTTGGCCTACCTGGTCGGCCTGTCGCGACAGCGTGTTAATTTGGCCTTGCAGGAATTGCAGCGCCGTGGCTGCATCCGCATTGAATACGGCGGTTTACGGGTGTTGCAACTGGCACAGCTGCGATCAGAAACTTTTAACACCTGAACGCCAGATGTATAGTCAAACCAGCTTGCAACGCAAACTGCATGCGTACTTTTCGCTAGATATTAAATAGCAAAATGAATTTAAAGCCCCCCGTTTTTAAACAAGCCCCCCAGCCAGCTAACGCGTCTGAATCCGCAACGGCAACCCCATCCGTGGCGACCACCCGGCTGAACAAGCGCATGGCCGAATTGGGTCTGTGTTCGCGCCGCGAAGCGGACGACTGGATAGCGCAAGGCTGGGTGCGAGTGGATGGCGCAGTGGCAGTGATGGGCTTGCAAGTGACAGCAGATGCCAAGATTGAAGTAGAGCGGGCGGCGCAACGCCAGCAATTGCAGCGCGTCACGATTTTGCTGCACAAGCCCATGGGTTACGTCAGCGCTCAGGCCGAAGACGGTCACCTGCCAGCTGTAACACTCATCAACCCGCGCAGCCAATGGGCAGGCGACAAAAGCGGCCAGCGGTTTTCGCCACCTCAACTGCGTGGCTTGGCCCCGGCCGGGCGGCTCGATATTGATTCAGTGGGGCTCTTGGTCTTGACGCAAGACGGGCGCGTGGCGCGTCAGCTGATCGGCGAAGACAGCGGCATTGAAAAAGAATACCTGGTTCGGGTACAGCACCTCACGCCACAAGGCCCGGTGGCGGCCAATGTGCAGGCCAGCCTGCCGCCCGAGCAGTTGGCGCGGTTGCGTCATGGCCTAAGCCTGGACGGCAAGCCGCTGCTCCCTGCCAAAGTAAGCTGGCAAAACGAAGAGCAATTGCGCGTGGTGCTGCGCGAGGGCAAGAAGCGGCAGATTCGCCGCATGTGCGAGCAGGTGGGCTTGCAGGTCACGGGGCTCAAGCGCATCCGCATTGGCCGTGTGACGCTGGGCGATCTGCCTGCTGGGCAGTGGCGGTTCTTGCGGCTGGATGAGGCGTTTTAAGTGCTGGGCGCCAGATTCAATCTCAGTAAGTAATCGTCAGCGTTCGAGCTTGTGTTGCAGAGCAATTGGCGGTAGCACAAGTGCCTGCCTGGCCAGCCGCAATGCTGCCATTCACAGTGAAATTTTGCGCAAAGGCGGTTCCTGTTGCGCCTGCGGCACTCAGGCCAAGTGTGTAGTTCAGGCCGAGCAACGTGCCGCTGGTGGCGTCCAGCGCCAAGGTGTAGGGTGTGGATTGTGTACAAGTCACGGCAAAGTTGCTGGTGCCGGTGCTGGCGGCTGCAGCAAATGAGGTGTAGTTCATCGTCAATGCCGTGGGTGCGGAAGTGAAACGGCATTGCGCTATTACGCTAACAGTGGCTATAAAAGTGGTGCTGGCGCGTATGGCGCCGGTGTTGTTGGTTTGGCGTACAAATACGCCAATGGTGGAGTCGTCATACACGCCAGCGGCCGGCGCGGTACCGGCCGCCACGCGAAAGCGGTATACATAATTTTGTGTCAGCGTGTTGGCGGTATTGAAGTTGAAGGTGAGGTTCAAGCCGCCGTCGGTATTGTTGGTCGTATTGCGGCCAGCCGCGGTAGTCCAGTCGGCAACGTAGTTGTTGGGGCGCAGCAGCAGATAGGCCAGTGTGTTGGCAGCGCTTTGCCGGGTCAGGTTGCGCACAGTGCCACCCTCGCCGTTGTTGATACCGAGGTAGAGCGTCTGGTTTCTGGCACCACTGACGTAGGTGCAAGTCACGGAAATATTGCCGTCAATATTCAGTACAGCACCGTTGTAGATGCCGGTAGCGTTGTTGGCGGTAACGCTTGCGCAAGAGGCCACCTGTGCTTGTGCCGTACCCGCAGCGCAGCCCAGCGCCAAGGCGATTGCAATTGGGCAAAGGCGCAGGTTTTTCATCGTTTCACTCCAGGGCAAGTCAAGGGCCCAATGCGGGCAATGTCATCGGACTTGATGTCGTCCAGTGTGATGGACACGGTGCAGCTTGCGCCGTTCCATTTGAGCTTCAGGGTATTTTTATTTTGCAAACCCGTGATGAAAGCCTCACCCCGGCGCGCCACAAAGAATTCTTTCTTGTCTCCTGCCAATTCCAGTTCAGCCCCTGCAGGGGCGGGTTCGCCATCGTCAAACACCAGTTTGATGAGCGCGGCACGGCCCGCGCGCACCGGGAACGTCACTTTCACGCCGCTGCGCCCGGCCGGAACCACGATTTGCTCGATGTCGTCAATCTCGGCATTGATGGGCAGCTCGTTGGGGTTGAGGCGGATGCTGTTGGTCTGGTAGGGCAGCAGGCGCGGCAGCAAGGCCACGCCATCGGCGTTGGTGCGCGTCAGGTCGCTGCCCTGAAAGCCCACACCCACATTCGGATAGCCTGGCACTTCAACCAGGGCAAAACTGTCTTGCACCCGGCGCGAGGCAAACAACTGCCCGTCGGTAAATACCAAACCGCCTTGCGCGCCCAGGCGCAAATTCTGCTGGGTTTTTGAAGCGCTGATGTCGGCACTGAGCAGTGATTGATTGCCCTGAAAGTAGGCCCCCGCTTCACTGTAGAGCGAATTCTGGCGAGTGCCAGCCAGGGCACGCCAGCCAAGGCCGGTCTCGCTGGCCAGGCCTTTGTTGACGCTGGCAAAGCCTTCGTTCTGCCCGCCACGGGTGGTAAAGCTGCTGGCAAAGCTGAGCTGGCCATCAAGGGGCATCACAAACGACAGGCCGATCGAGCTGCCCGAATTGCTGCCCGATACCTTGGTGGCACTCACAGTGAGTGAGCTGCGCTGGCCAATGCGAAATGAGTAGTTGGCGCTCACAGAATTAATGGCACTGCGGTCAAAACCTTCGATGCGCGCCAAGCCCAGGCCCAAAGCCCCAAAGTCTTCGGTCGCATAACTGTAGCTCGCTGAGAGTTGCAGCTTTTGCGGCAAGGTACCGTCGTCCAAGCCAAGCTGGCGGTAGTCACGGCTGGCACCTTCAGCCCGCGCGGTAAAGCCGTGGCGCAGGCCGGTTTTTTCCAGGCCCACGACATATTCGAGGCCGCGTCCGCTGGTGCTGCTGTCGCTCACGCCCAGGGCGACCTGGCCCAAAATGGCAAAGGGCAGGGCGTAACTGGCACCAATGCTGCCGCCGCGCACATCGCGGCTGATCTCGGCACGGCCCTCCACCGTCAGGTCTTTGGAAAGGCCGTAGCGCAGTGCCCCCGATAAAAAGCCCTCGCCATAATCGGCGTTGCGCGTGCCCAGGTTGCGCCGTACCGCCCCGGCTTCTGTGCTCCAGTCGGACAGGCCTTCTTCCAGCAGTTCGGCGCTGGTAAAAAACGGTTGCACCAGCACGGTCTCACGGCCCAGCAGATCGCGCACCACCACGCGGGCTTGGCCGGAACCGGTGAGCAGCGGAAAATTGTCAATCGCAAACGGGCCGGTCGGCACACTCGAGGTTTGGCGCAGCGCATCGTTGATGTACAGCTCCACCGTGCTGGGCGCGTTGGAGGTGCCACGGATGACCGGAATCGGCTGGCTGATAAAGCCCGGTGACAGCGCAAAATTGCGGCCCAATTGAATACCACCAAAAAACACCGAGCGTCCCAATGTAGCGCTGCGGGTGTTGGCGTCGCCTACGCGCAAGGTGAGGTTGCTGTCGGGGAAGTCGCGCGTGAAGGTGGTTTCCAAGCGCCGTACATTGGCCTGCAAAGCCGGGTCCCCAGTGCCGATATTGCGCGCTGCATAGCTGCTGGTAAGTACACCCAGATTGTTGCTCCAGCCAAACTCGGTGAGGGCACCGAGTTCACGTGCGCCGTTACTGCCCCGGTTGGCGCTGGCATTGAAAGACAGGTCGTAATTCACAAAAACCGCTGGCAGCACGGGCGACAAGGCGGGCCGCTCCTGCGCCTGCGTGGCCAGCTTGGTGGCTGAAAAGGCACTGGGCGCAAACACCAGGTCCACCGACTGATTGGCAAAGTTCAGCCGCGCGGCAAAGCCTGGAATGGCCGTCAGCGGATACCAGTTGCGCCCACGCACCTCGATCGACTGTACCTCGGGGCGGCGGTTCAGCCGCCACTCGTCAAAGGCTTCTTCCGGCGCATACAGCACGCCATTGCGCTCCAGCAGCGTCCACGAGCCGCTGGCTGCGCTGTTGATGCTGACTTCCAGCGGCAGCAATTTATCGCCTGATGCGGACGATTCGCGTGCCGGCGCAAGACGTGGTGTCGAACTGACCGGCGCTGGGATTGCTATAGGTGGTACTGGAGAGGCACCAACCAGCGCTGCAGAAGTTGGGGGTAGCGCCCCGAGTGCCGGGGCTGGTGTAGCCGCTATCGGCGCAGCCAGGGCAGGTTGTGAGATGGCAGGGGCTGTGCCAAGTGCACCCGCCAATTCTGCCCCTGGCCGCAAAGTCGGCGCTTGTGCAGGCAGGGCCTGGCTGGGTGCTTCGGGTAGTCCGGCAAAGCGCAAGGCGGCGGTTTGCTGGACAAAGTTGATGCGCGCTTCAAAACCTGGCACCGAGGCCAGTGGAAAGTAGTTTTGCCCGCGAAATTCAAACGACTCTGCGTTAATGCGGCGCTTGATCTGCCAGGCGGAAAAAGTCTCTTGCGGTGCGTAGAACACACCGTTGCGGTCCAGCAGATTCCAACGCCCGCGTGGCGTGCCGTTGATGCTGATATCCAGCGTCAGCAGTTGCTCGGAGATATTGACCCGCAGTGGCGGTTCAGCGCGGGCTTGTGCAAACACTGTACCGGTCCAACCCGCCAGCACCAGCCAGGCGCATAAGGGGGTGAGCTGGAAGCAGGTGGCATGCCGCGGCCGCATGGGTGGCCGCACTCAGGGCAGTGAAACGGCAAAGGTTTGGCTTTTGCCGTCGTCAAACAACACCAGCAGTTCGGCACTCCCGCTGGCCAGCGTGGCAGCGGCTTTCAGGGCAATGGTTTTTTTGGTGCCGGGCAGCAGGTAACTACCGCCTTCAAATCGCGCCAGCCGCTCTGTTCCGCGCTGCAAAGTAATCTCGCGCACCTGCGCGTAAGCGGTGCCGCTGTTGCTGCACACGGCTTGCGGGTTTTGCGGCTCTTTGGTGTCAAAGCCGCAGCTTACTTCGCGTTTGGCAATCGGCGGCGTGATAAACACTGGCATGCTCAATGCCAGTGCAATGGGCACTTGCAAAGTGGCGTCGGATTTGATGGCTTCGGGTACTTCGCGCACGATCATGCGGTAGGTCAACTGGCGGCTGGCGTCGGCTGGTTTCAGCAAGGCCAGGCGCACTACCTGGCGTGCTTTGGGTGCCAACTTGATGATGGGCGGCGAGAGAATCATGTCTTCAGTGAGCACCAGCTCATCAGTGCCGTCGGGTTTTTGCGTCCAGGCGTTAATGTCTGCCTGCAGGGCTACCTCGGTGTCGCCCTCGTTGACGATGGTCACTGCCACTGCCCGGTCTTTCAGGGTCATGAAAATCCGTACCGGCGTCACAGAGAACACACCCGCCAAAACGGGAGGCATGGCGCTGCCGATAGCACAGGCGAGCGCCAGCGCAACAAGGGGCTTTTGAGTTTTCATACTCAAAAGCTTACCAACATTTCCAGGAAACTCTCTAATCCACTGATGTCAATGAGACGCAGACCCGTCACGGTGCCGCTGCCACCGAGCAATGTGTTGCCACCTGACAACAAAGGTGACAAAGGCGCGCCAGGGCCAAAAGCAAAACGGTAAGCGCCACCATGTGTGCCGACAAAGGGCTGGCCAGGTACTGGTTCGATGCTCACAAATTGAGAGCTTCCGCAAACCACACGGACGCTGGCTTGTGTTCGGCTGCTCAAAGTCTGGTTCAGACAGGTGCCGCGGGCAAAGCCAGGTAAGAACGGCTGCTGACTGGGCAGCGTGCCTTCAACTGTGGTTGGGGGTAATGTGGTTAGGCTAACAACCACGCCAAAGCTGCCAGAAACCTCGCCTGCGCGGGTAGGCGGCGACCCGATAAGTATGATCAGTATGAAAACTGCGCATAGCCAAGCCAACCGCGGAGCAAGCCCGGGTTGGTGAACCGGATGCAAGGGCTTGCTGAACACCAGGAGCCGCTGATGTGGGCTATCAGTAGTTTACAAAAACCGTCCGCGCAATCGTGTCGGAGCAGTTGGCCGTAGCGCAAGTGCCAGACAGACCGCCCGCAATCGTGCCTGTGATGATGTGGTTGATCTCAGTCAAGCCAGTGCCAGTTCCGCTATTGCTGTTGATAGCCAGGGTGTAGGGCAATGCGGTGTTGGTCCCCGCCGTTTGCACACCAAATCCGGCACCGGCAGTAGCAGATGCAGACTGCAGGCTGATGGTGTAGGGCAGGCTTTGGGTGCAGCGCAGGTTGAAATTGGTAGTGGCGGTAGCGGCTGCTGCCTGGAAAGAGGTGTACGAAAGTGAGAGGTCGGCAATCGAGGGGGTGCGGATTTGGCAGGTTGCGG
>JAKFVA010000057.1 GCA_021732385.1 Burkholderiales bacterium
TGGTGGGCGACGATTTCCGCTTTGGTGCCAAACGGGCGGGGGATTACGCCATGCTTGACGCTGCGGGCGTGCAGCACGGTTTTGACGTGGCCCGCATGCTCAGCTATGAGGTGCATGGCCTGCGCGTGTCCAGCTCAGCCGTGCGCGAGGCGCTCGCGGGTGGCCACATGGCGCAGGCGGCGCGGCTGCTAGGCCGCCCCTATGCCATCAGCGGCCATGTGCTGCATGGCCGCAAGCTCGGGCGCACGCTGGGCTTTCCCACTTTGAATTTGCGCTTCGCCCATTGGAGCCCAGCCGCCAGCGGTATCTTTGCCGTGCATGTGCACGGCCTGGGGCCGACTGCATTGCGTGGTGTGGCCAACCTGGGCGTGCGGCCTTCGCTTGATGCCAGCGATGTCAACCAAGGCCAGGTGTTACTGGAGACCTATTGCCTGGACTGGCCAGCGGCGCTTGGCCTACAAGGGGGCTACGGTAAAATCGTTTGTGTGGAACTGCTGCACAAACTGCATGACGAGCTGAAATACGACAGCCTGGAGGCTCTCAAGCTGGGCATAGCCAGCGACTGCGAAGATGCGCGCGCCTGGTTCGCTGACCGAATTTGAAGGTGCCGCAAGCTTTTTTGGCTACCCTGCCCTTTCATGCCCCATCCCTGCCTTACCGCCCCGGTGCTCTGCCACCTGTCCGCCGCCTGCCAAATACAGGTTTGCCCGAATCCGATTGAATAAAGCCTGTCCATGACCGAGAAAGCCGACTACCGCGCCACCTTGAACTTGCCCGACACGCCGTTTCCCATGCGCGGCGATTTGCCCAAACGCGAGCCAGGCTGGGTCAAAGCCTGGGAAGACCAGGGCATTTACAAGAAGCTGCGCGCCGCGCGCTGCAACGCACCCAAGTTCATCTTGCATGACGGCCCGCCGTATGCCAACGGCCAAATTCACATTGGCCACGCCGTCAACAAGATCCTGAAAGACATGATCGTCAAGGCGCGGCAATTGGAAGGCTTTGACGCGCAGTACGTGCCAGGATGGGACTGCCATGGTCTGCCCATCGAGAACGCTATCGAGAAACTGCACGGCAAAAAATTAGGCCCCACGCTGGCCGCTGAGCCCGGCTCGCTGCTGGATGCCCGCGCTGAATTTCAGACCAAGTGCCGTGCCTTTGCTACGGAGCAAATTGCTGGCCAGCTGGCCGACTTCAAGCGCCTGGGCGTGCTGGGTGAATGGGACAACCCGTATCGCACGATGGACTTTGCCAACGAGGCCAATGAAATCCGCGCGCTCAAACGCATCATGGAACGCGGCTTTGTCTACCGTGGCCTCAAACCTGTGTACTGGTGCTTTGATTGCGGCTCGTCATTGGCAGAGTTTGAGATTGAATACCAGGACAAGCAATCGCAAACGCTGGATGTCGCATTTTTATGCGCTGAACCGGACAAACTGGCCGCGGCCTTTGGTCTGCCTGCGCTGCATAAAGACGCCTTTGCCGTCATCTGGACCACTACCGCCTGGACCATCCCAGCCAACCAGGCACTTAACCTCAACCCGGCGCTCGACTACGCGCTGGTTGATACCGAGCGTGGCCTGTTGTTGCTGGCGGCGTCGCTGGTAGACAAATGCCTGGCCCGCTACCAGCTCACAGGCACCGTGCTTGCCACCGCACTGGGTAGCAAGCTCGACCAAATCCACTTCAGGCACCCGCTTGCACATGTTGATCCCGGTTACGACCGCGCCAGCCCCATTTATGTGGCCGACTACGCCACCGCAGACGACGGCACCGGCATCGTCCACTCAGCTCCCGCTTATGGCGTGGAAGATTTCAACAGTTGCACGGCCAACGGCATGGCACATGACGCAATTTTGAATCCGGTACATGGCAATGGCCGCTACAGCGCCGACCTGCCTTTGTTTGGTGGCTTGAACATTTGGAAAGCCTGCCCCGAGATCATCAACACCCTGCAAGCCGCGGGCCGCTTGCTTGCCACGCAGAATATTGAGCACAGCTACCCGCACTGCTGGCGCCATAAAACGCCTGTGATTTACCGCGCCGCTGCCCAGTGGTTCGTGCGTATGGATGCCGAAACGCCCGGCACCCAAGGTGTGTTTGCCAAAGACAAGGCGAACCAGACATTGCGTCAATTGGCACTCTCGGCCATCGAGGAAACCAAGTTTTACCCCGAGAACGGCAAGACCCGGCTGCGCGACATGATTGCCGGGCGGCCCGACTGGTGCATCAGCCGCCAGCGCAGTTGGGGCGTGCCGCTGCCTTTCTTCTTGCATACCGCCACGGGTGAGTTGCACCCGCGCACCATGGAAATCATGGAGGCTGCCGCTGCGTTGGTGGAACAAGGCGGCATTGAAGCGTGGAGCAAGGCCAGCGCCGAATCCCTGCTTGGCACTGAGGGCGAGCATGGCGCGCCCAATTACCTCAAAAGCACCGACATTCTGGACGTGTGGTTTGACTCTGGTACCACGCACGACCATGTGCTCAAACACAGCCACGCCGCGCAATCCACCTGGCCAGCCGATTTGTACCTGGAGGGCCACGACCAGCACCGTGGCTGGTTCCACAGCTCGCTGCTTACCGCCTGCGCCCTATACGACCACGCGCCCTACAAGGGCCTGCTCACCCATGGCTTCACGGTGGACGGCAAGGGCCGCAAGATGAGCAAGAGCGAAGGCAACGTGGTGGTGCCGCAGGAAGTCTCCGGCAAGTTGGGCGCAGAAATCATCCGCCTGTGGTGCGCGGCCACCGACTACTCGGGCGACCTGGGCATTGACGACAAAATTCTTGCCCGAGTGGTTGACACCTACCGCCGCATCCGCAACACACTGAAGTTTTTGCTGGCCAACACCAGCGACTTTGATGCTGCTAGCGATGCTGTGCCACTCAATGAACTTCTGGAAATTGACCGCTATGCCCTGGCCCGTGCCGCGCAATTGCAGACCGACATACTGGCGCATTACGCCGTGTACGAGTTTCACCCCGTGGTGGCCAAGCTGCAGGTTTATTGCAGTGAAGACCTGGGCGCGTTTTACCTTGATATTTTGAAAGACCGGCTCTACACCACGGGTGCCAAATCCCTGGCCCGGCGCAGCGCGCAAACCGCGCTGTGGCACATCACCCAGGCCATGCTGCGTTGGATGGCACCGTTTTTGAGCTTCACCGCCGAAGAAGCCTGGCAAGTGGCTGGCACATCGGAATCCATTTTTCTGGAGACTTACGCCAAGCTGCCTGCCGCCGATGAAGCCTTGCTCGCCAAATGGAGCCGTATCCGCGCGCTGCGCGATGCCGTGAACAAGGACATTGAAGCGCTGCGTGAAAAAGGCCAGGTCGGCTCGTCGCTCCAGGCCACGGTTCGCCTTGCGCTGGCAGCTGACGATCATGCGCTGCTGGCCAGCCTGGGCCCTGACCTGAAGTTTGTATTTATTACATCGGCTATTGAATTGCTAACTGCAGATGCCATACAAATTAGCGTTAGTGCCTCAAACGACATCAAATGCGAGCGCTGCTGGCACTACCGTGCCGACATTGGCCAGGACCTGGCGCACCCCGCTATTTGTGGCCGTTGCACCAGCAACCTGTTTGGTGCGGGCGAACCCCGCACGGTGGCCTGATGGCGCGCGCAAGCTATGGCGGCTCCAATCTGCTGTGGCGCTGGCTGGCGCTGGCGCTCATCCTGGTGCTGCTTGATCAACTCAGCAAAACGTTGATCCTGGGTTACTACAAGCTGGGCGACAGTACCACCATCACCAGTTATTTCAACGTGGTGCGGGTGCACAACAGCGGCGCGGCATTTTCTTTTCTGGCCGGTGCCTCGGGGTGGCAACGCTGGTTTTTCACCGGTATTGGCCTGTTGGCTGCGGTCTACCTGCTGTGGATGCTCAAGAGCCACAGCGCGCAAACCCTGTTTGCATTTGCCATGGCCAGCATTCTGGGTGGCGCAGTCGGCAATGTAATTGACCGCCTGCTACACGGTTACGTAGTGGATTTTCTCGATTTTCACTGGGCTGGCTGGCATTTTCCCGCCTTCAACGTGGCCGATGCCGCCATCAGCGTCGGCGCAGCCTGCCTGATTCTGGATGAGTTGCGGCGCGTGCGCAGTGGCCGTTGAACGCGTTGCGGCGCGCGCTCATTAAAATGCCGCTATGAACGAGACCGACCTGTACTTCACCCACACCATTGTGGGTGCACCCCAGACGGTCATGCTGGGCATGCGGGTAACGTTGCCCAAGGTCAGCGTGCATGGCGTGGAAGTCAATATGAGCCAAGGACACGCTCGCATCAGCCAAGCCTGGCAGGATTGGTTGATGCTGCACCAAGACGACACCGCCCCTGGCACACCCCGCGCCCGCCCTGGCCCTACCCGCCGCTGGCTGCAACGCTACAGTTTGGCCTTGGCGCTTCTAGGACTGGCCAGCACAGCGGCTGCTGCGGGTTTTATGGCTTGGCAGCTCTGGCTAAAAATCCATTGGGGATGACCATGAAACCCGTACTTGATACGCTGACCATCGACCCCATCGCCATGAACGTCACCAACCGCATTTCCAGCGGTTCGGCAGTGTCGGGCGAGCTGGTGTTTGAGGGGGGGCTGCTGGTGCAAGGCGTGTTGTCGGGCCAGGTACAAACGCGCGGGCGGTTGATCGTGTGGGCAGGTGGCCTGGTCAAAGGGCATTTGCGTATCGTGGGCGACCTGTACCTGTTTGGCCAGATTGGCGAGGCCAATGCGGATGCGGATGCCACTGTGGTCGAATGTCTGGGTACAGCGTATATTGCCAATACAGGCGTTTGCACTGGCACGTTAATGGCGCAGCGTTTGCGGCTTTATGAAGGCGCAGACCTGCAAGGCCCTTTCAAAACACTCAAGCCAGGCGTTGCGCCACCGGTATTGCAAGACACGCCAACCTAAATAGGGAGCCAACCGCCATGCGCCAGCACCAGAAAATGTTTTTACCTTGAAGCGCCATTCTTCGCCCAAGCCGCATTCCCACAACACCGCATCCGCGCCGGAGAATTCTGTGTCCAACGAATCCAATCCAACCGACTACCCGGCCTACGACATGGACGCCACGCAGCAGGCAGCTACGCCCAATGTGCCGGCCTTTATGCTGGCCGACAACGCCGCACAAATCAGCCAGCCCATGGGCGCTGCACTGCCGCCCAGCCAGTTGGCCAATATTCCCATGCTGCAACCCCAGCGCACGGTTGGTGCGGGTGGCGCGCAAGATACACCGCGCACCGTGATTGCCGATGGCTTGCGCTTTGTCGGCAATGCCCAACTGGCCAGCACCTGCAGCATCAGCGGCCATGTGCAAGGCGACCTGAAACAGGCACACAACCAGCTTACCGCCGTGGTGGTAACCGAGACCGGCCATGTGATTGGCGACATCGTAGCCAATCAGATTTCCGTGATGGGCCGCACCGAGGGCACGCTTGACGCAGCGGGTGGCACCGTGGCACTGCACGATTCGGCCAGTGTGTCAGGCCATGTGCGTTACAGCCGCATTCAAGTCAACGGCGCCGACCTGAACGCCACGCTGGAGCGGGTTGCCACACCCAAAAATTGAACTTCTGCGTGTTGCTGATTGAACGTTGCCGTGCTGTTTCTAAAACGGACTCCACCGCCTGTTTTTGCCAGTGCGCCCTACACCGTTCCCGACGCCGAAACCTTGCGCCAACAGGCCCTGCAGCGCGGCTGGCGGCGCAGCCAACGCGTAGCCCAGCGGCGTCTCGCACTGCGGTGGCTGCTGTGGGCGCTGCCGCGCTATGTATTGCCAGCGGCCGCGCTGCTGGGCGCGGTGTTTGGCTTGTACCTGCTCTACCAGCATGCAACAAAGCCAAACACCACACAAACACCGCCAGCTGCGGCCACGCCTGCTTCAAAACTCATAACGGCCGCCACAGCCGATGGCTTACCGTTGCGCCTGAGCCCGCAATTACAAACCACGCAGCCAGTGCAAGGCACTACAGCCGATGCCCTGGGCAGCGCCATTGACCCGGTTGCCAACCCCATCCTCAAACCCGACAATTCTTTGAACAGCAAGGAGCCTT
Source organism: Burkholderiales bacterium (assembly GCA_021732385.1). Taxonomy (GTDB): domain Bacteria; phylum Pseudomonadota; class Gammaproteobacteria; order Burkholderiales; family Burkholderiaceae_C; genus JAKFVA01. The sequence goes on from JAKFVA010000057.1 coordinate 6,049, forward strand.
GATGAAAACCAAACCCGAACCCGCTAGCGCCCGCCTCGTCCCCTCAGAGCGCTTGGGTGGTATCTCCAGCCTGATCGCTGAAGACGCTATTTTTGATGGCTCGTTTCACACCGCACGCGATCTGGGCATCAAGGTCGATGGCGTACTCAAAGGCAACATCACCTTCGAAACGGGTGGCACCGTCCATGTGGGCGCAACTGGCGTGATTGAAAACACGCGGATTGAAGCCGACTACATTTTTCTTGAGGGCAAAGTGCTTGGGACCGTGATTGCGCGCAAGGCGCTGGAAATTACCGGCTCAGCCTCGTTGGTGGGTGACGCCAGCTACGACATGCTGATCGACATCCACCCGCGTGCCCGCGTGCGCGGCAAGATTGAATACCGCGGCGACATTGACTCCCCCGTGGCAGAGTGAGCATGACAACACCCCGCCTGCGCCAACTGCTGCTGTGGTGCAGCCTACTGGCGTTTTCGTCACTGGCCAGCAGCCAGCAGGCCAGCCCCGCCGCCATACCCGATTACGCCGCCGCCATTGCCAACCCCACGCGTTCCGACGACGACCGTGACACCGACGAAACCCGCAAACCCCTGACCTTCTTGCAGTTCACCAAAGTGCGCCCCGGCATGCAAGCCATGGACATTGCCTCCGGCGATGGCTACACCGCCAAACTGTTGGCGCTGGTGGTGGGCCCCACAGGCACAGTGTGGGCGCAACTGGACAAGCCGCGCCCGCGGCTGGACAACCGCCTAAAGGCCCAGCCACAAGCCAATCTGCGCCCTTATGTGCGCCCCGTGGAAGACCCTTATCCGGCAGACGCCCCCCGGCTTGATCTGATTACGTTGGTGCTGTCGTACCACGATATCGCCTACCAGCCGGTAGACCGCGCATTGATGGCGCGCAACCTGTTCAAGGCGCTCAAACGCGGTGGCTATTTTGTGGTGATTGACCATTCGGCCAAGGTCGGCACTGGCATAACCGACAGCAAGACCCTGCATCGCATTGACCAAGCCACGGTAGTGGCTGATTTCAAGGCGGCAGGATTCAAGCTGGATGAAGAAAGCCAGTTCCTGCGCAACCCCGCCGACCCACGTGAACAGGCGTTTTTCGACGCCAAAATCACCACCGACAAGTTTGCGCTGCGCTTTGTGAAGCCTTGAGGCTACAGCGTCAAAATCGTGCAGCCGGTGGTTTTTCGCGCTTCCAAATCCCGGTGTGCCTGCTGCACATCGGCCAGCGGGTAACGCTGATCGATGCGGATGTTGATTTTTCCACTCTCGACCATGCCAAACAATTCGTCGGCCATGCCTTGCGTGCTTTCGCGCGTGGCAATGTGGGTGAACAAGGTTTGGCGCGTCACATAAATTGAGCCTTTGGCACCCAAAATGCCAGGGTTGAAAGCAGGCACAGCGCCAGAGGCGTTGCCAAAGCTTGCCATCAAGCCAAAGGGCGTCAGGCAGTCCAACGATTTATCCCAGGTGTCTTTCCCCACCGAGTCATACACCACCTTGACGCCCTTGCCACCGGTAATGTCCTTGACACGCGCCAGAAAATCCTCGGTGCGGTAATTGATCACGTGGCTGGCACCGTGCGCCAGCGCCAGGGCGCATTTCTCGTCGCTGCCAGCCGTGCCAATCAGTTGCAGGCCCAACGCCTTGGCCCACTGGCAGGCAATCAGGCCCACGCCACCCGCAGCGGCATGGAACAACACAAAGTCGCCAGCCTGCAAGCCAGCTTGCGGCAGTGTGCGGCGCAGCAGGTATTGTGTGGTCAGGCCCTTGAGCATCATGGCGGCGCCAGTTTCAAAGGTGATGCCATCGGGCAGCTTGCACACGCACTTGGCGGGCATCACGCGCGCTTGGCAGTAGCTACCGGGGGGCTGGCTCGCATAAGCAGCGCGGTCGCCCACCTTGAGGTGCGAGACGCCCGCGCCTACCGCCTCCACAATACCTGCGCCTTCCATGCCCAGTGTGAGCGGCAACGGCAGGGCGTAGACGCCGCTGCGCTGGTACACATCAATGTAATTCAACCCCACCGCATGGTGGCGAATGCGAATTTCACCTGCGCTGGGCTCGCCCACCGCACGGTCCACCAGCTTGAGCTGCTCAGGGCCACCGGTTTGTTCGATGATGACGGTTGGGTTCATGTAAGTGGCTCCTGAGGGCAGCTGATGCTACCAAAAATATAGTAAAAAAAGATAGCGTTACCCGCTCTACAACAAAGGGTTTGGGCTGTTATTTATATCTTAAAAACTCTGATTTTTTGTGATTTTCTCAATCAAGGCAGTGATGTGACCCACCACTTGGCATGATAGCGCGCCAAGCCAGCTTTTGCCGACCCTAAGCAAGAGTGCATCACAAGGACATTGGCGCAATTGCTGGCCATTGCCAGCACAAAGCTCTAAGCTGTGTCTATGACTTGTACTACCACCCCTTTGAAGCCAAGTGTCTTGCAGACCCTTGCTTTTCTCCCGTTGCGCTGGCTGGGCGCGGTTTTGTTTTGCGGCCTGACTGCGGCAGCCGGGGCACAAACACCGACGGCCAAGCCCCCCGCCACCACGCCTGTTGCACAAGCTGCGAGCAACAGCAGCGCCGCAACCGCCACTTTTGCAGGCGGGTGTTTCTGGTGCGTGGAATCTGACTTTGACAAGCTGCCCGGCGTGCTCTCCACCACCTCGGGCTACATGGGCGGCAGCAGCGCCAACCCAAGCTATGAGCAGGTGTCGGCCAAGGGCACGGGGCACGCCGAGGTAGTGCAAGTGGTGTACGACCCCGCCAAAGTAAGCTACGAACGCTTGCTAAGCTACTTTTGGCACACCATCGACCCCACCACCAAAGACCGCCAGTTCTGCGACAGCGGCTCACCCTACCGCAGCGCCATCTTTGCGCACGGGCCGGCGCAACTCAAGTCCGCGCAAGAGTCGCTCAAGGCGTTGGAGAAAACCAAGCCATTCAAAGAGCCTGTCGTGACGCAAGTTGTGCCTGCCAGCGCTTTCTACCCAGCAGAAACCGACCACCAGGATTACTATTTAAAAAATCCACTGCGCTACAAGTACTACCGCACCAGTTGTGGGCGCGACGCGCGTCTCAAGCAACTTTGGGGTGACCTGGCGGGCAAATAGCGGCGTCAGTAGTGCCTGCTTAGTAAGTGCCTGGATAAGCGCCGCCATCGGCCAGCACGTTTTGCCCGGTGATATAGCCTGCCTGTACGCTGCACAAGAACGCACAGATAGCACCAAACTCCTGCGCACTGCCAAAGCGTTTGGCTGGTATGTTGTTGCGTCTGGCATCCATTACGGCTTCTAGTGGCTTGCCCGTTTTGTCGGCTGCGCCTTGCAGCGTGCCGCGCAGGCGGTCGGTGTCAAACGCGCCGGGCAGCAGGTTGTTGATGGTCACGCCTTGCGCTGCCAGGCCACTGCGCGCCACCCCCGCCACAAAGCCCGTCAGGCCGCTGCGAGCGCCATTGGAGAGGCCCAAAATATCAATCGGTGCCTTTACTGCACTGCTGGTGATGTTGACAATGCGGCCAAAGCCGCGCTGCGCCATACCGTCTACCGTGGCCTTGATGAGCTCAATGGGCGTGAGCATGTTGGCGTCCAGCGCCTTGATCCACGCATCGCGCTCCCAGGTGCGAAAGTCGCCCGGCGGCGGGCCGCCCGCGTTGGTGACCACGATGTCATAGCTGCTGTGTGCGGCCAGTGCCGCAGACCGTCCGTCCAGCGTTGTAATGTCTGCCGCCACGGTCAGCACCTTTGGCACGGCGCGCGCTGATTGTGTCGCCCGTGCAATTAATTCGCCTGCCGCCTGTGCCAATGCTGGCGCACCACGCGCTACCAGCACCACATTCACGCCCTCTTGCACCAGCGCCTGTGCGCAGCCCAAGCCCAACCCCTTGCTGGCACCACAAACCAGCGCCCATTTGCCTGCTAGTCCCAAATCCACAGTAATTTCTCCGTTTGGCTGCCGCTGGCGACACCCGCCTGCCACAACACCTGCCCCATTTGGCGGTTTCACTTTTTTGGTTGCCCACGCATGATATCCATTCGTTCATGGAAAAATCGACTCGACCGGTTTACCGGACAGCAACCAGCAGGCGCAGCGCGTTAGCGGTAATAGCGTTCTGCTTAAACGCGAAATCCCCCGGCAACGCCTGCGCTTTGCCGGGGGATCTCAAGTTAGCTGCTGCAAATGGGCCAGTTAGGTTAACAAGCTCATAAAGCCTCGCAACCCTTGCAACTACGCATCAGGGAAACAGTACTGCAAGGTCAAAGCATCCTGCCATCACGGAATACCCAACACCCGTCGGGTGCAGGTTGTCGCCGCTGTTGAAGGCCGGGTTCAGGCGGCTGGTGCTGTTCGGATCGCGCATGCAAGCGTCGAAATCGACCACGCCGTCAGACAGCGACTTGCCAGGACCGCGAATCCAGGCGTTAACTTCTTGGCGAATGCTTTCCGTGATTTCGGTGCCGTGGGCAACGCCACCATTGACGGTTGGAGACGCTGGGCCAAAGCCAGCACCTACAGCCGGCATGATGGTGCCAAGCACCACACGGATGCCTCTGGCCTGCAAGCGTGTGATCATTTCTTGGTAACCAGCGATCAGGGTTTGGCCAATTGCACGCGAACTGCTGAGTTGCGCACTTTGGTCGAATGCGATGTCATTGATGCCGAAGTGGGCCACAACGTCCGTCACACCTGGCACCTGGATCACATCAGTCTCCATACGACTCAGGCCGCGGGGGCCAAAGAACGGTGCAAACGGACCCGCCGTCAACCGATTGCCTGCAATGCCCGCATTCACCACGTTGAACGACTTGTACTTGGGCAAGGCCGCGAAACGGCGCTGCAAAAAGTCTGGGTAGCGTTCGTCCGCACCCAAGTTGGCAATATTTTCAACAAAAGTGTTGTCAGTTGCCGGGTTGACCGTCAAACCGTCCGTGATGGAGTCACCGAATGCCACCACAACCCGCGGCTTGGGATCCGTGGTCAACACGTCCAGGCCGGAGATGTAATGCCATGAGGCTTGAAACGTCACGCCTGCCGTCAACGTGAAGGGCATAAATCCTGCGCCGCTCTCCTTGCCTGCACCTTCGCCAAAAACCGGGAGCGCTACCGAGTAGTAATTGGTCTCGCGCGAAACCGAATGCGAAGACGACAAGGCCGGCATACCCAGCACGCCACTTGTTTGCATACTGATTGCCAATTTGGTGAACGGCAGGACCCGATAAGGTAGCGGATCGCTGACGATGTCTTGACCAGGGGCGAGATAGACGCCGCGTTGCCCGCCAAAGCTCAGTTGCCTGTTGCTGCCGGCGACCAGTTGTGCGCCACTTTGCTGCGTGCCAATCCAAACCTCCGATAAGCTGACCGGCAGTGTGCCTTCACGGTTGGTCAGGCGAAGCCGCACGGTGTCGCCTGCTCGGCGCGGCGAAATGATCTCTCTAAGTGTTTGTGTACCGGGCGCAATGGCACCGGTACTTCCCGTGGGGTCAGCCTTCCAGACCGAGACCCATTGGGGCGTTGCGGCATAGCCGACGTTGCCCAGGCAAATTGCAGCGAATGCGATGGCGGCTGTTTTCCAGCGTATAGCGTTTTTCATGGTCGAAACATCCTGCGGTTGGTTAAAAAGTTAACGTCAGCTGCATGTGCGGTGGATTTCAGAATTGGTCCCCTCTCAGACGCCCGGGTGTTAGCGTCGACGCACTTGAGTTGCACAGCGCTGAATAGGCGCGGTACAACACAACGGTTAGTTAGCGCGCAGTTTTGATGCCCAGAACAAGTAATAACAAATTTTCGTAACCCGCTCGCATCTGCTAAGAGAACCCATGCGTAGGGCGCAAGCGAATGGCAACAGCCATTCAGGGCAAGGTGCCGTTTAGTTTTTTGCTTGATTCTTAAAAAACGACGGCCACGACCAAGGCGAACGATGAAGTTGTACAAACCTAGCCATCAGGCCGATAGTTTTTTTGTAACGCAACGTTTACTGTGGATGAAGACAAATTTACAAAAAGCACCAACTTGGCAAAATAAATGCACTATATTGGCGCTAAATTCAGATATTGCACTAATTTAGTGCAATCTTAGAGTCGAAGCACTGAATTAATGCTAGTCAATGCCTTGGAGTGCATCGCTGCTGTTCAGTTCACTACCGGCACATCCTTAGCCCGGGTGCCTCGCGAAAATCCAAAAATTCCCGCAATCACTAGCACTGTTCCCGCCGCCACCCACACCGTAAACGGCTCGTCCAACAGCAAAGCGCCCATGGCAATGGTGGACATGGGGCCGACCATGCCGGCTTGTGCTGCCGGGCCAGCGCCCAGGCGCTCTATGGCCATCATCACCATCAGCACGGGCGCCACGGTGCACAGTGTGGCGTTGAGCAGTGACAACCCGATGACCGCCGGATCAACCCGCGCTGCCGTCAGCGGGTTCCAGACCAGAAACTGTGCGATGCACAGCACGCAGGCCACAGTGGTGGCCAAACCCACCAGCCGCAGCGAACCGAGCCGCTTGACCAGCTCGCCGCTGTAGCTGAGATACACCGCATACGTAATGGCGCTGCCAAGCACCAGCAGTGCGCCCAGCGCAACCTGGCCGCCCTGCACGCTCACTTCTCGGCCAAACACCAGCACCACGCCCGCGTAACTCACGGCCATGGCCAGCGTTTGCCCGCGACTGATGCGGCGGCGGTAGAGCAGCCAGCCGAGCAGCACCACCAGCATGGGGTTGAGGTACAAAATCAGCCGCTCCAGCCCGGCACTCACATACTGCAAACCCAAAAAATCCAAAAAACTCGAGAGGTAATAGCCGCAAAAACCCAGGCCCAGCACGCCCAGCCAATCGCGCCGGGTCAAGGGCGGCTTGCCTCGGCTGGCCCACCACGCCATCAGCACAAACAGCGGCAGCGCAAACAACATGCGGTACATGATGAGCGTTACCGCATCCACCTGGTAGCGGTAAGCCAGCTTGATGATGATGGCCTTGCCGCTGAAGGCAATGGCCCCGAGCACCGCCAGCACCAGGCCGGTGACATGGCGTTGGCGCAGCGCTTTTTCAGCCAGCAGGGAATCAGCGGGCGTCAAGGCGGCGGCGCTTAAAACCCCACGGCCTGCCCATCACGCCGTGTGTCGCTGGCAGCCACATAGCCCTCGGCCGCGGGGTTGCCCAGCCGCCAGATGAATTGGCCCGCACCAAAATCCTGGTAGGGGTCGTTGATGACTTCCATGCGGTGACCCAGTGCTGCCAGGCCCTGCACAGCGGCGGGGTTCATGCTGGCTTCCACGTTAATTTCCAGCCCCGCGTTAAAGCGCCAGCGCGGCGCATCGCAGGCGGCTTGCGGGCTTTGCTGCCAGTCAATCATGCGCGCCAGGGTTTGCAAGTGGCCTTGTGGCTGCATGTTGGCACCCATGACGCCAAAGCTCATAACAGGCTGGCCGTTTTGGGTAAGAAACGCCGGAATGATGGTGTGAAACGGCCGCTTGCCCGGTGCCACCACATTGGGGCTGGCGGCCTGCAGGCTGAAGCCATGGCCGCGGTTTTGCAGGCTGATGCCAAAAGTGGGCTCCACACAGCCCGAGCCAAAACCCATGTAATTGCTTTGAATCAGGCTGACCATCATGCCGCCTGCATCGGCCGTCGTGAGGTACACAGTGCCGCCGCGACGGTGCACGTCGGTGGGGTTGCCTGCGGCAAATTCCTGCGCGCGATTCGGGTCAATCAATTTGGCGCGGGCGGCCAGGTAATCGGCGTTCAGCATCTGCTCGGCGCTCACCACCATGCTGGCAGGCTCGGCCACATAGCGGTAGACATCGGCAAAGGCCAGTTTCATGGCCTCGATCTGTAGGTGCATGGCCTGCGGTGAATCGGCTGGCAGGCCGCTCAGGTCAAAGTGCTCCACCATGCCCAGTGCCATCAGCGCGGCAATGCCCTGGCCATTGGGGCCAATCTCGTGCACCGTGTAACCCCGGTAGTTTTTGGCAATCGGCGTCACCCACTCAGGCCGGTAGTCGGCAAAGTCCTGCACCGTGTGGCTACCGCCGTTGGCCAGAGAAAACTTTTCCAGTGCCTGCGCAATCTCACCGCTGTAAAACGCCGCGCCCTTGCTGGCGGCAATAGCGCGCAGCCCCTTGGCAGCCGAGGGAAACTGAAACAGCTCGCCAACTTGCGGTGCGCGGCCACGTGGTGCAAAGGCTTGCGCAAAACCGGGTTGCGCAATCAGCTCGGGGCTGCCAGCCGCCCACTTTTGCTGCACGATGGGTGGCACACCATAGCCGCGCTCGGCCAGTTCAATGGCCGGTTGCAGCAAGTCGGCAAACGGCAGCTTGCCAAAGCGCTCGCTCAGTGCCGCCCAGGCGCTGATGGCACCCGGCACGGTGACGCTGTCGAGGCCGCGCTTGGGCGGGGCCACGGCATCGGCGCCATATTTGCGCTTGAAATAGTCAGGCGTCCAGGCCTTGGGGGCGCGGCCTGAGGCATTGAGCCCATGCAATTGCTGGCCGTCCCACACAATCACATAGGCATCACCGCCCAGGCCGTTGCTCACGGGCTCGGTGATGGTGAGCGCAGCCGCCGTGGCAATGGCGGCGTCCACCGCATTGCCACCGGCCAGCAGCATGCGAAGTCCGGCTTGCGACGCCAGCGGGTGCGAGGTACTGACCACATTGCGGGCAAACACGGGAATGCGGGTGGAGGAGTAGGGGTTGGTGTAGTTGAAGTTCATGGGTGCAGTGGGCTTGAAACAGTAAATGCAGTGGGCATCAAGGGCAGCTGGTTAGGACACCGTAGCCTGACCTGATGTAATTTTGCGGTGCAACCGGCGCAGCAACCACCATACGCCAAACGCCACAACCGGTATGGCAATGGCCGACGTGGTTTCGGCACCCAGCGGCCAACCCAGCGGCTGCGCGGCTTTGGCCACATAGCTCACCAAGCCAACAATGTAGTAAGTAATCGCCGCCACCGACAAACCTTCGACTGTGGACTGCAGCTTGAGTTGCATGTCTTGCCGGGTGTTCATGGTGGCCAGCAGCGCCTGGCTGCTTTGCTGCTGCTCAATCTCGACCCGCGTTCGCAGCAGGTTGCTGATGCGCGAGACGCGCTGCGAAAGCGAGTCTTGCCGCCGCGTGGCCCACTCGCAGGTACTGCGCGCAGGCGTGAGGCGCCGCTCCATGAATTCGCCAATGGTTTGCAAGCCAGGCAAACGCGTCTCGGCAATATCGGCAATGCGTTGCTGCACCAGCTCAAAATACGCCGCGCTGGCCGAAAAGCGCGAATGCGTGGCGGCGTGCTGGCTCTCCACCTGGCCGGCCAGGCGCGTCAGGCGGTCGAGCAGTTGCGGCTCGTCCTCGCGGCCGGCACTGCGGATGGCCTGCGCCAGCTCGGCCAGTTCGCGCTCGGCGCTGCCCAACACGGCAAAAGCTTCGCGCGCGGCGGGCAGCCCCAGCAACGCGGCCATGCGGTAGGTTTCAATCTCCAGCAGTTGCTGCACCAGCCGCCCCAGCCGACGCGGCGAGATGCTGCCAGCCGACAGCACCATGCGCGAGTAACCGTCGGCGTGGATGGCAAAGTCGGTAAACACCTCGCCCAGGCCGTCGGCCACGGTGGCGCCCACCAGCGCATCTTCGCGCAGCAGGCTGCGCACTATCGGTGACGGGCCGTCATCGTCGCCGTGCAGCAGCAGCGGCGGCAACACCCACAGGTGCATGCTGGCCAGGCATTGGCCCGGCAGCGCAGCCAGCCAACTTTGCGGCGTGGCGTCGGCTGCCGTGGGCGGCTCACGGCCCGCCAGCGCGGCAGCGGGCGTGCTGAGCGGGCGCATGAGCGTCCAGGAAACAAACTCGGTGTGCAGTTCCCAGCGCAGGCTCAAAGGGCCAATGTCGGTGCGCAAGAAATTGGCATTGGCATCGGGTTGCGGCAGGTGGTGGTCTTGCAAAAGCGCGGCCAGGTGGGCACGGCTGGCCGCGCGCTGCGCCGCATCGGCCAGCATGACGAGGTGCGATATAGCCAGCGGCGCGGCCAAGGGCTCGGGCGGACGGGCATGAATTTCGTTGTGCAGCACATGGCGCTGCGGATGGCTGGGCAATGACATGATTTCCTCTGCGGACATTGTGCCGCAGCGCAAATTGCAAGCGCTTTAGCTCAGCTCGCGCCGCCACTGGGCCACGCGCTCGGCCATTTCATCCAAGTCAAGCGCGTCGTCGGCGTGCGCCAGGTAGGTTTCCAGATCGGCCACGGCTTGCGCGGTGTGGCCCAGGGCGGCGTGGGCCAGGCCGCGGTCTCGGTGCTCGCTCCAGGCATCGGACAGCAGCACCAGCAGACGGTCTTGCACGCCCAGCACGCGCTGCCAGTCTTGTGCGCTGGTGTGAATTTCCTTGAGGTTGCGCAGCATGCGGGCAATGATGTCGCGCCCGCTGGCGGGCTGTAAATACAGGCCCAGCGGCACATCAAATTCATCCACCAGCCCGCTGCGCCGCTTGTAGGGCTCCAGCCGCTCGGCCAGTTCCTCGCGGCTGAGCGACTGGCCGCTAAAGGGGTCCATCACCACCTGGCCCTTGGGCAACGTGATCTTGACCATGAAGTGGCCCGGGAAAGCCACGCCGCGCACCTTCAGCCCCAGGCCCTGCGCCAACTCCATCCACAGCACCGCCAGCGAGATCGGGATGCCGCGCCGGGTTTTAAGCACCGCGTGCAAGTAGCTGTTGTCGATCTCGTAGTAGTTGTTGATGTTGCCGCCAAAACCGAGGTCGTGGTAGAAAAACTGGTTGAGTATGCGCAGCCGGTGCAAGGCCTGCGCGTCGGCTGGAAAGCGCCGCTTCACGCGTGCCAAAAGCTGATCGACATCGCCCAACACCTGCTGCACATCAAGCTCGGGGTATTCGTCTTGCGCAATGGCGGCGGCGGCTTCAAGCAGCGGAAAAGACGTGTCGCTTTGCACCAGGGCGGTGAAATAGCTGAGTGGCGTGGGCGCAAGGGTAGAAAACTGCACAGCCCCGACTTTCGCATAAATTGCACGGTGTGGCGAACGGGTTTACTATCAATAGCGTAGTAAACATTGATAGCGCGACCCGCTAGTCCATACTGGCTTTAATACGTTTTTAATGCATGAAAAATGGCCTTAAAACCTAAAAATCGGCCAAACCGCACCCTACTTTGCCAAAACCGCCCCAGAGCCAACTTGGTAGCCTTATTTCACCAGCCAACTCAGGGCGGTCTCAACTTCAAGCGCAACACGTGGAGGTTACTGCAAGACATCTGGCTGGCTCTGAAGGCGAGCCAGATGTTGGCTATACACCTCAAGTGGAGACAGCCAGCCCAAAGTCTTTCGGGGTCTG
>JAKFVA010000046.1 GCA_021732385.1 Burkholderiales bacterium
CGTTGATGGCCATGGCGGCTTTTGCCGTTCTTGCGGATGTGCTGACCTTGACAGCTTGGACAGGTGGTGTTCATGCCGGCATCATGGCAGATAAAGGATTCGAAATCAATACCTATTTAGCAATCCCCCAAATAGCCTTTTGGGGCAGCAATGGCGTGCGGGTAGCGCTATAGGTTTTTACTATCTATTTAGTAGCAAAACAGCGTTCAAAGCCTGTTGAGGGCTCAGCGGGGCTTGCGCGCTGGCAAGCGCTCTGCAAATCGCGTTGGCAGTAGCGCGGGCCGGGTGCGGCGCTTGGGCGGCAGCGCGTCTTTTTTGGCTTGGCGCTGTGCGTCTGCGGTTTTGCCCTCAGCCAGCCACTGGGCAAACGCCGACGGCGTTTCCAGCGTAATGCGGCCCAGGGTGGCGCTTCTGAATTCACCAATGATGGTTTCAGCGGCCTTTTGCAGGTTGGGCTGGCCTTTTCCCAGCAAGGTGCCGCGCTGGCGGGCAATCTCGCCCAGCAATTGCTCTTCAGGCAGGGCGGCAATTTCCGCTGGTGTACCTGGTAGCTTGAAGCGGGCTTGCAATAAAGCGGCGTAATGCTGTTTGAGCACCACCAGCAACTCCAGCGCTACTTCCACGTCGTCATAGGCATTGCGGCCCACCGCGCCGCTGGCCGCCAGGTGGTAGCCGCTTTGCGCCACGATGATGCGCGGCCACAGCATGCCGGGCGTGTCGTACAGGTAAAAATCGTCGGCCAGCGCAATGCGCTGCTCTTGCTTGGTAACGCCTGCTTCGTCGCCGGTTTTGGTGGCGCGCTTGCCCACCAGGCTGTTGATGAGGGTGGACTTGCCCACATTGGGTATGCCGCACACCAGCGCACGCATGGGCTTGGCCAGGCCCGCGCCGCCGCCGCCACGGCTGGGGGCCAGCGCGTGGCAGGCGGCCACCAGGGTTTTGGCGGCACCGGCTACGCTGGCGTCCAGCGCCACGGCCTGCGTGCCGGGCAGGCTGTTGAAATGCGCCAGCCACAGCGCTGTGCGCGCCGGGTCGGCCAGGTCTTGCTTGTTCAGTAGCTTGAGCGCGGGTTTACCTTGCGTCAGCTCAGCCAGCATGGGGTTGGCGCTGGAGCCGGGCAAGCGCGCGTCCAGCAGCTCAATGACCACGTCTATGTTTTTAATGCGCTCGGCAATGGCCTTGCGCGTCAGGTGCATGTGCCCTGGAAACCACTGGATGCCCATGCCGCCCAATCCGGCTGCTAAGCCGCTGCCGCCATTTCGCGCGCCAGGCCCAGGCGCTGGGGCGACATGTATTGCTGGCGGTAAATCTCAAACGGCATGGTGTCGGCCGCCTCAATGGCTTTTTGCTCTTCAAACGAGCGCTCTGCCGTGGCTTGAAACTGCGCCTGTACAGCAGCAGGCAAAGGCTGGTGCAAAAAGTTGCTGCGGGTTTGGGCCGACTGCGTGCGCACAAAATCCAAAAACGAATCACCGTGCTGTGCTGCCATGGCCTGCAGCACGCGCGCCGAGGGCAGCGTATCGGGCGCGTGCAGCGCAGCGCTGGCGGCTTGCAGGGCGGCGCTGTAGTCTGATGTGCCGTGCGCGGCATCCAGCGCGGCGGCCACAGGCACACATTGCGCCAAAAGCTCGGCACCCCACGCCAGCAGCCCCACGCTTTTGCCTGCGCGCTCCAGCTGCAAGCCAGGCTCGCGGCCACGCGCAGCAGTGAGGTGCTGGTTGCGCGCCAGCTCGGCAATCTCGGCGGGGGTATCGGGCGGGCTGTCGCTCAGCAGGCAGTGCAGCAAAAACACATCAATGAAGCGCATGGTCTGCGCCTCTATGCCAATTGGCACAAAGGGGTTGAGGTCCATCAGGCGCACTTCCACGTACTCCACACCGCGCTCACGCAGGGCGTGCAGCGGCCGCTCGCCGGGGTAGATGACACGCTTGGGGCGGATGGTGCCGTAGAACTCGTTTTCAATTTGCAGCAGGCTGGTGGCCAGCTGGTTGTAGTCCCCGCCCGGGTTGCGTATGCCCACCGCCTCATAGGGCGGGTAAGGCCGTGTCAGCGCGTCTTGCAGGGAGGCGCCGTAGCCGTCGAGGTTGTTGTAGCTCACGGCTATCGAGGCTTGCGCGTCGCTTTGGTAGCCCAGCCGCCCCATGCGCAGCGAGGTGCCGTGCGGCATGAACATGGTGTGTTTGCCAAGGGCCTGCAGTTCATGCGTATTGCCCGCCACAAAGCTGGAACACACGGCTGGCGACGCGCCAAACAGCAGCAGCAGCAAAAACGCATGGCGGCGAAAGTTGCGAATCAGCGCAAAGTAATCCTTGCTGCCCAGGCCTGGCATCGACCAGTTGTAGTGAATGCCTGAAATGGTTTGCATGCGCCGCCCATAGCGGTAGCCCAGACCCATGCGGTAGACGCTTTTGGCGCGGCCCACGTTGGACGCGCCGTAGCGCCCCAGCGGAATGGTCTCGTCAGTGGGCAGCTTGCACGGCATGCTGGAGACCCACAGCATTTCGTCGCCCATGCCGGCCAGCACCTGGTAGGTGAACTGGTGAATTTGCGTCAGTTCCTGCAGGCAATCCTCTATGCCGCTGTGCACGCCGGTGATCAGCTCGGGCTGCGATTCGCTGAAGTCGGTAGTGATGTGCGGGTGCGTCAATGCCGAGCCCAGCGCCTGTGGATGCGGCGTGAGCGCAAGCGCGCCATTGGCCTGGGCCCGCAGGCTCTCTTTCTCCAGCCCACGGCGAATGCCCTTGAGCGTGGCCGCAGGCAGCGCATCCAGACGCTTCAAACTACCCATCTGCAAAAACTCCTTGGCGCTAACGCGCTACCCATCACTGACCAAGCCCGACTCCGGGGGCAGAAATTAACACAGCCGCGTGAATTGCGCTTGGCCACCTCAATTGATGCTGGATTGTCATGCACGGCACAGTTTGACCGTTTGTTGCATGATGAGGGCACGCTGTCTGTACGGGAGTTGCCATGCGCGCCATGCTGTTGCGATTTATGTGCTTGATTTTTGCCACCTGGCTGGTCGCGCCGTCGTTGGCACTGGCGCAGGCTCAAAGCCTGTCGCGCAGCGATGAAAAAAATATTCGCGCCGTGGTGCAGTCGCAACTGGACGCCTTTGCATCAGACAACAGCGAGAAAGCTTTTTCTTACGCCACCCCCGGCATCCAGAAAGTCATGGGCAGCGCCGAGCGCTTTATGGCCGTGGTGCAGTCGTCTTACCCCATGGTGTACCGGCCCGCATCGGTGGCGTTCTTGCGGCCCAATGAAGTTACTGGCGAGGTGATCCAGCGGGTGCAAATTACCGACGCCGCAGGCAGCCAGTGGCTGGCCACCTATCGCATGGAACTGCAAAAAAACAAAACCTGGCGCATAGGCGGCTGCGTGGTGGTGCCCGATACGCGGCAGTCGGCTTGATGCGCAAGCCACCCGCCTGCCCCGGCATGCAAAAATAATAGCAAAAATTGATAGCGCTACCCGCACGTCTGTGCTGGTTAAAACACGTATTTGATGCCTTAAATCGGCCTATTTTTTGTAATTTCTGCTGGATTTGAGGCTTTGGCAGGTGTCAAACGGTATTTGCGGGCTGGTTTTTAGGATTTTTATGCTTTTTTAAGGCATTAAAACGGCTTGAAAACTAGCGGGGACTTGCGGGTAGCGCTATGAATTTTTACTATAGATTTAGGAGTGGTTGAGGCCGTCAGTCGAAAGCAATCGAAGGAAGTAAAAGATTTCAAGCTGAATCGAATTAATCGGCTACCCCCGCCTTGCGGGTTTGCCCATAGGGGCTGTAGGCGTAGCCGGTTTCTACGCTTTGGTTTTGTCTGGCCAGTGCTATGGCGCTGCCCAGAGCGTCTGTGAGGTAGGCCCTGACTTCGGGCGTGCCGTTGATACGGGTGATTCGGGCGATGGCGTCGTCAATGCCCAGGCCGCCAAGCAGGCTGGCCGCCAGTTGCCCGTCTCTTACCTCGCCAATGGCCCAGGCTTTGGGCTGGCCCAGGGCGGTGTGGCTGCGACGGCATCGGTGCGGCTGGTGTTTTGAATTCAATCGGGCACTTGAACAGTTATTCCGGTACGACCACAAATCCGGCTTGCGCGAAGTGACCGTCAAATGTCAAAGCATGGCTGACGCGCCGCTTGGACATAACGACAAAAGAAGCGCAGTCAGTCAGTGAATACTGTTTGTCACTGTGCCGCTTGAAAAACGCCCACGCCAGCGACCGCAACTCAGGCGTGATGGCAATGATTTCGACCAATTGGCTTTGCAACAGCCGCTCGCCCACCTCGACGGCTTTGGCGTGCAGACCCTTGTTATTGAAAAAAGTCACTATTTCAGCGAATACCCAATCAGTGGTGATGAGTGGTTGGGGATTTTGCACATAGCCCTTCCAGTATTTCGCTGCCGCCTTGTGCTGGTTATCGCGTGCCATCCCCAGCGCGATGACGAAACTGGTGTCACAAGCATGGCCATGCGCGGCGACGTTTAACGACCGTTGTAAATATGCTGGTCGTGCTTTTTTGACCCGCTGGCAAGGTTCTTTTTTGCGGGGTTCAACCCCAAACCCAGCAAAGGATCCGCCGCTGATTTAGGCGCTTCTTGCGGCGTGATGATGATGACGCCTTGTTTTTTCTCAATCTGCACGCGATGCATTCCGCGCAGCATGCGCTTGGGGACCGTCAGACCTTGGGCAGACACAACAGCTTCCATGGCTTTCTCCTCAAAGTTGGCAATTGCGCAACAGTTTAGCCGTATGTGAATCAGGTAACTGCTGCCAATTAAATAGCTACTTTAGACAAGCCCCACCTGGGCGCTCTTAAATTAAAGCGCAACTGGGAATGTGATTGCGAGGCGGATTTGAGGCTTTGGCGGGCGTTAGACGGTGTTTGCAGGCTGGTTTTTGGAGTTTTTGTGCTTTTTTCAAGCATCAAAACACATTGCAGACCAATAGAGACGTGCGGGTAGCGCTATGGTTTTTTACTATGGATTGAGGAGCGCATAAATCAGCAAAACCGATGCGGCAAGCGCAATCAAAACTTGCTGAAAAGTCAAACGCCGCCCTCAATAGCTGCCCATGTAATCCTTCTTGCCCAGCTCCACCCCGTTGTGGCGCAAGATGGCATACGCCGTGGTGACGTGAAACAAAAACTGCGGCAGGCCGTAGTGCACCAGGTACTGCTGGCCGACAAATTTGCGCTCGCGCGGCGTACCGGCCTGAATCACGATCTCGCGCGTTTCGGCCCCGTCCATCTGGCTGGCCTGCACGGTGGCCACAAAGGCCAGCGTTTTGGCAATCAGCGCCTGGCACTCGGCAAAAGTTTGCGGCTTGTCTTCGTACACCGGCACGGGCAGGCCAGCCAGGCGCGCGCTGATGCCCTTGGCAAAGTCGCAGGCCACTTCCACCTGGCGCGACAGGCTCAGCATGTCGGGGAACAGGCGCGCTTGCAGCAGGGCGGGTGCTTCAATTTTTTTGGCGCTGGCATGGGCTTCGGCCTTGGCTAGCACACTGCCCAGGCTGGCCAGCATCTGGTTAAACAACGGCACCGAGGCGGCGTACATGGAGAGCGTCATAAAAATCCTTGGGTGTAAAAAATTAAGGCAAGCAGGCATTAGAGTCTATTGGGCCGGCTTGCGCAGCAGGCCCCGGCCCTCGCCAAATTGCCAGGCCAGCATCACCGGAATGCCAAAGCCCAGGTCGCGCGCACGCTTGAGCAGCGACAGCGCCAGCGCGGCCTCGGGTGGCAGGCCAAACAGCGGGCCAATCAGCACATAGGCCCCCTCTTGCAGGCCAATGGCGCCGGGCACCAAGAACGCCGCGCTGCGCAGCGTAAAAATCAGCCCCTCAATCACCAGTACCGATTGCAGCGGCAAGTCAATGCCCATAAAGTGCAGACCAATCCAGGCCCCGGCACCGCCCCCCACCCAGGTGACGATGTGCAGCAGAAACGACGCCACCAGCGGCCCGCGGCGGCGGTAAATCGCATCCAGTGTGTCGCGCACACTGGTCAGGCCCGCGGTAGAGCCCGGCAGCAGCACACCAGCCATGCGCGCAGCAAATACCAGCAGGGGCCGCTGCGCAAAGGTAAATGCCACGATGATGGCAATGCTCACGCCCAGGCCCGCTGCCGCCAGGCCCAGCAAGTCGCCCCCGCTGGGTTGGCGCGACAGCAGCAGTGCCAGCGCCGCCACGGCGTAAAAGGTGTAGACCAGTTGCGCGGCCAGCTCGGCGGTTTGGTCGGCCACCAAAGAGGCATACACCATGGGCTGCGGCACGCCTGCCGTAATGAGCGTGCGTGCGCCAATCACAATGCCGCCAAATTGCGAGAACGGCAGTACATCGGTGGCGGCCTCGCGCGTGGTGCGGGCCCACACAAAGACCCACAGGCGACGCGCTGGCGGCGCAGGCGTTTGCCCCGGTGCCAGCAGGCACCAGGCCAGGCCCAGCAGCGCCAAAATCAGCAGCGTGTAGCCGGTGTACAGCACAAAACCCAGCAGCCCCACGCGGCGCAGCACGGCCAGAACATCGGCAAAGCCAAACGCGGCCAACAGTGCCACGGTGGCCACAAGCCCAGCTAGCGTTACCAGCACCGCGCCCAGGCGCACCCAATCACTTTTTTCCATGGCCATGGCGCTCAATCCCTGGTGGCCATGCGGCCGTCACGCGCCACACTAAAGCGTGCGCCGCGCCACGACACGGTGCGCACAAAAAAGGTGACCACAAACACCGCCAGTGACAGCGCGTCGCGCAGCGGCAGCAGCCACAGCGGCCCACTCGAAAAACCCGCCACGCGATTGGCCACACGCACCAGCAGCACACGGCTAAAAAACGCCGCTGCCAGTACGGCCAGTGCAGCGCTGCCCAGCGTACCCAACGCCGCGCACAGCAACACGCCCAAAAGCGCCAGCGGCAGGCAATGCGTGACCACGCTGCCTGCAAAACCGGCCGGGTTGATGCCGTAGATGGTGCGGCTCCAGCGCAACTCGTGCGCCACCAGGGCGCGCAGCGTGGTTTCGTCGCCGCTGTGCACAATGGAAAAGCGCGGAATGCCAATGCGCAGGCCAAGCGCGCGCACGGCACGGCCCAGCTCGTAGTCGTCAGCCAGTACATCGGCAAAAGCGCCAAAGCCGCCCACCGCATCCAGCGTGTCGCGGCGCAAGGCCATAGTGGGGCCCAGGCAAGGCTGGTCAAGCCCGGTGGCGCTGGCCACCGCCACACTGGGCATGTAACGGTAACTGATGTCCATAGCCCCCAGCACCGACCAAAAGCCCGCATCGCCACGGCCAAAGTGCATGCAGCTCACCAGGCCCATGCCGGGCTCGGCCAGCGCGGCGGCCAGGCGGCGCAGGCAGTCGGGCGGCACGGCCACGTCGCTGTCGGCCAGCACCACCAGCGGATGACGCATGTGCGCGGCCATGTTGATAAGGTTGGAGAGCTTGTTGTTGGCACCATGGCGGCGCGGCTCAATCACCAGCGTAATGTCGGCCTGCGGGTGCGCGTTTTGCAGCGCCTGCACCACCGCCACGGCGGGGTCGGTGGCCTCGCGCACACCAAAGATAATTTGTACCGGGCCAGGGTAGTCCTGCGCTAGCAGGGTTTGCAGGTTTTGCAGCAGGCGAGGCTCGGCGCCGTACAGGGGCTTGAGCACAGTAATCGGCAATGCGGCGTTTTCAGTCAATACCAACGCTTGGGCACGGTAGCCACGCAGCAACCAGGCGGCCAACAGCGTGTAAGCCGCGCCTGCCGAGGCCAGTGCCAAGAGCGCAATGCCCAACCCAAACAGCCACGGCGCAGCAAGCCCTGCCATGGAAAAACCCGCGGGCATAGACGGCTATTTGCGCAGGCGCTTGAAGGCCTGCACCGCCAGCAAAACCAGGGCGCCCGTCAACAGCCCGACCACGGCATCGGCCAGCAAAGGCAGCACCACCGTGGCCCAGCCACCCAGGCTCAGCGTCAGCTTTTCTATGGCATGGTGCAAGGGTGCAATGCCATGCGTCAAAATGCCGCCACCCACCAAAAACATGGCGGCTGTTCCCAGCATCGACAGCGTCTTCATGAGCCACGGTGCCAGCACCAAAATACCCCGGCCCAGCGCGCGCAGGCCGCCCGCCTTGTCGCCTTCGCGCTGAGTCAAATACAGACCTGCGTCGTCGAGCTTGACAATGCCAGCCACCAGGCCATAGACCCCCACTGTCATCACCATCGCAATGCCCGCCAGCACGCTGAACTTGGTGCCAAAAGGGCTGGTCGCCACCGTACCCAACGTAATCACAATAATCTCAGCCGACAAAATAAAGTCCGTACGAATGGCACCGCTGATTTTTTCTTTCTCCAATGCCAGCAAATCCACCGCCGGGTCGGCCAAGGCATTGACCAGCGCCTCGTGGTGAGCCGCGTCTTCTTGCGCGCTGTGCAGAAATTTATGGGCCAGCTTTTCAAAGCCCTCAAAGCACAGGTAAGCGCCGCCGGCCATGAGCAGCGGCGTTACCGCCCAGGGTGCCAGGGCGCTGATGGCCAGGGCAGCGGGCACCAGAATCAGCTTGTTGCGAAACGAGCCCTTGGCCACGGCCCACACCACAGGCAGCTCGCGCTCGGCCTTGACACCGGCCACCTGCTGGGCATTCAGCGCCAAATCGTCGCCCAGCACACCCGCGGTTTTTTTGGCGGCCACCTTGGTCAGCACGGCCACGTCGTCCAGCACACTGGCAATGTCGTCAATCAGGGCAAACAGGCTGGAGGCCATGGCGGTCTTGGTGGTCTTTGTGTTGAAGCAACTGGCAGTGTATCGGCATCGCCTTAACTTGCCTGACATTGCCTGACACGCGCCAGCTTCTGGCCAAGCCGCCGCTAGCTCCTGGCAATTTGACTATGCTCTCGCCTGTGAAAAAAATTACTTGCTTGTCGTTGCTGCTTCGCCTGGTGGCTGCTGGTCTGGCCTGGGGCTTTGCCTTTGCGCATGCGCAGTCATTGGCCCAGGCCCCGCGCAAATTTGAAGACAGCATGGCCGAGCGCACCCTGGCCTGCACCGCCTGCCACGGCGCGCAAGGCCGCGCCGCGCCTGATGGCTACTACCCGCGCATTGCCGGCAAACCGGCGGGCTACCTGTACTTGCAGCTTCTCAACTTCAAAGAAGGGCGGCGTCACTACAGCCTGATGACGCGCCTGGTAGACCCCTTGAGCGACGCCTACTTGCAAGAAATGGCCCAGTACTTTGCCACGCTCGACCTGCCCTACCCGCCGCCGCAAGCCGTGAGCGCTGCGCCTGCTGCGCTGCGGCGCGGCCAGCAACTGGCCTTGCAAGGCGACGGCCAGCGGCAACTGCCCGCCTGCGCGCAATGCCACGGCAGCGCGCTAACGGGCGTGCTGCCCCAGGTGCCCGGCCTGCTGGGCTTGCCGCGCGACTATGTGCAGGCCCAATTGGGTGCCTGGCGCACCGGCCAGCGACGCGCCCACGCGCCCGACTGCATGGCGCAAATTGCCCAGCGCATGGCCCCTGACGACATCCATGCCGTGGCCAGCTGGCTGGCCACCCAGCCGCTGCCCGCCAACACGCAGCCCGCCAGCGCCGCACCCGACGCCGCGCCCAACTTCCCGGCCGCCACGCCGCGCCTGGCTTGCGCGGCTGCCCCATGAAAAACCACCGCCTGGTGCTGTGGACATTGCTGACAGCGGCAGGGCTGCTGGCCAGCGCCAGCCTCTGGCTGTGGCTGCATAACTTTAACGACGGCGTGGTGCTGTCCGCAGGCGAACAAGACAGCGCCCTGCTGCGCAGCCCGGCACAAATCCAGCGCGGTGCCTACCTGGCCCAGGCGGGCAACTGCATGGCCTGCCACACCCAGCGCGGCGGCCCGCCATACGCAGGCGGGCGCGGCATCGAGACGCCGTTTGGCACCGTGTTCAGCAGCAATCTCACGCCCGACAGTGCCGCCGGACTGGGTAACTGGACGCCAGGGCATTTTTGGCGCGCCATGCACCATGGCCGCTCGCAAAATGGCCGCCTGCTCACTCCGGTGTTCCCCTACACCAGTTACACGCAAATCACCCGCGCCGATTCCGATGCGCTGTTTGCCTACCTGCACAGCCTGCCGCCGGTAGCTCAGGCCAACCTGCCGCACAGCCTGCGCTGGCCATTTGGCACCCAGGCGGCGCTGGCGGTCTGGCGCAGCCTGTATTTCAAACCCGCCGAATTTGCGCCCGCGCCCACGCAAAGCGCCGAGTGGAACCGCGGCGCGTATCTGGTGCAGGGCCTGGGCCATTGCAGCGCTTGCCATGCTGCGCGCGATGCCCTGGGCGGCAGCGACCCGCTGGGCCTGGCCGGGGGCCTGATACCACGGCAAAACTGGTATGCACCGTCGCTTTTGTCCAGCACCGAGGCTGGCGTGGCCGACTGGCCGCTGGCCGACATTGCCGCGCTGCTGAAAACCGGCACCAGCCCGCGCGGCCAGGCCAACGGCCCAATGGCCAATGTGGTCTTGCACAGCACCCAGCATCTGCACGACGCCGATTTGCTGGCTATGGCCCGCTACCTGAAAGCGCTGCCCCCGGAATCCGCCCGGGCCGCCTCAGCCGGGCAAACAACCCAAGCCGCCACCCGCGCCAGCACAGGCAGCCCGCGTGGCGCGGCGCTGTATGAGCAGCACTGCCAGCAATGCCACGGCGGCGCAGGCCAGGGCATTGCCGGTGCCTACCCTGCGCTAGCAGGTAACCGCGCCGTGCTGCTGCCAGTCACCGCCAATTTGGTGCAAAGTGTGCTTTATGGCGGCTATGGCCCCGCCACTGCGGGCAACCCCCGGCCTTACGGCATGCCGCCGTATGTGCTGGTATTAAACGACCGCGACCTGGCAGCCGTGCTGACCCACCTGCGCAGCGCCTGGGGCAATACCGCGCCCGCCGTAACCGAGCTAGAGGTGGCGCAGCAACGCCAGCCCTAAGTGGCGCACACACGCTGGCTGAGCTGCTGAATGGCTTGTCAATCCAGCGGTTCGTCTGCCAAGCGGGCTGCATCGCCCATTTGTCACACAAGCGGCCTAAGCTGGGACTTTTCTGCAATCAATCAAGTGCCCACCATGAACAAAAATTCCCTCGCCAACCTGCGCCGCTTTGCCTTGCACATTGGCCTGGCTCTGCTGGCGGCCAGTACTGTGGGCCTGAGCGCCTGCGGTGGCGATAGCGACACCAGCAGCACCGAACGCAGCGTGGCTTCCTTGCGCCTGATTGGCCAGCAGGTGCTGCCGCGCCGCATGGACTTTCAGGGCACGGTGGTGGGCGGCCTGTCGGGCATTGACTACGACGCCGCCAATAACCGCTACACGCTGGTCAGCGACGACCGCACCACGGGCGATTCAGCCAACCCACCGCGCATGTACACCGCCAACATCAACTTTGATGCCAGCAACTTTGCCAGTGTGCGGTTCTTGAGCACCTTCCAAATGCGCCAGCCAAACGGCGCGGCCTACCCCAAAGTGCCCGACCCGCTGGTGGCCGACCCGGAAGGCGTGCGCCTTGACCCGGTTAACGGCAACCTGGTGTGGGTAAGCGAAGGCGACCGCACCCTGACCAGCACGCCAACGCGCATCATCAACCCCTTCATCCGTGAAATCACCAGCGCGGGCAACCATGTGCGCGAATACACCTTGCCGGTAATCTTTGCCATGTCGTCCAGCAACGTAGGCCCACGCGGTAACGCCGTGTTTGAAGGCCTGGCCTTCACACCCGACCGCAGCCGCCTGCTGGTGCTGATGGAAGGCCCGCTGTTTCAAGACGGCCAGCCACCTTCACTCACCACTGGCTCGTCCTCTCGCCTAACAGCGTTTGACCGCGTCAGCGGCACGCCAATTGCCCAATACGCTTACCCAATTGATGTGGTGCAGGCGGCGCCCGTCCCTGCTGACCAATTCACCGTGAACGGCCCCACCGAAATTCTGGCGCTGTCCAACACCCGCTTTCTGGTGCTGGAGCGCAGCTTCTCGGTGGGCGTGGTGGGCAACCAGGTGCGTTTGTATGAAATCGACATCAGCAACGCCACCAATGTGCTCAACACTGCGGCGCTGATGGGCGCTGCAGTTACCCCAGTGACCAAGCGCCTGGTGCTTGACTTCAATACCCTGGCGGCGCAATTGGGCGGCATTGCCAACCTGGAAGGCATGACCTTTGGCCCGCGCCTGCCCAATGGCCGCGAGTCGCTGGTGGTGGTGGCTGACGACAATTTTCCAACCGCCGATTCCGCAACCGACCGCAACCAGTTTTTGGTGTTTGAAATCGTGCCTTAAGGCGGTTTTGCCACTCTAGGTGCGGCCAAAAGCCGTTTTTACGTTTTTTTTGCCATTTTTCAGGCATTAAAAGTAGCCAGGGCCGTTTATTAACGTGCGGGTAGCGCTATCAGTTTTTACTATGTATTTAATAGCAAATCTGCTGCAACTTCGCACACCACCGCATCGCCCACCGCGAAGCAGCCACCTGCCAGCACACGCGCCGTGACGCCGCCGTGGCCACGCATGGCGTTGTAGCCACCGGGGCCCAGCACTTCCTGCATGCGCGAGCAGGGCTCGCAGGGGCCGGTAATTTCCAGCACCACCTGGCTGCCCAGTTTCAAAATGAAGGGCTGGTCTTTGAACAGACTGCGCGCCGCCAGCAAATTCAGGCCAGACACCAGCACGTTGCGGCGCAGTAGCCCCGCGTCCAGCGGCTGGCTGTGATGGCCATTTGCACTGGCCCAGCCCGACAGCGCCGCCACCACCGGCACGTGCTCAGCCTGAAGCAGCGTGACCTGGCGTTTGCCGAGCCCCACCTTGCCGCTGGCCGCGCTGCGGTCGCCCTGCAAGCCAAGCCCCACCAGCGCGCTGGCCTGCTGCACCGCCAGCACCTGCGTGCGCCGCACGGGCCGCAGGTAAATCGCCTCGACGCGGCCCGCTTGGGCAAACTGGCGCATCAAATCGCGCAGGCCCGCAGCACCATTGCGGGTGGCAGCGCTTGCGGCGGTAGCGCTTTGGCGCAACGGCAAACTCATGGGGCTTGGGACAAAGGCAAAGCGCAGCTGCGCAAAGCGGCAATCTCGGCCAGCATGCTGGCAAGCAGCTCGGCCACCAAAGCTGCGCCTTTTTCTGCCGTGGCGCGGGTGGCGTCGCCATACACACCGCTGGGTGAGTAGACGCCGCTGCCTTGCGGATCGCGGCTCAAGCCGCCGGGGCCACGGTCTTGCTGGCCGTCGTGCACCGCCAGCGCCATGTTCACCACGCCAGGCGCAATGTGCAGCATGGCCGAGGTTTCCACCACATCGGCATGCGAGCCGCTGGCCTGCTCTTGCGCAATGCTGGCTTTGACCGGGCCGGCCTGCGTCAAGTCGGTGTAGCGCAGCAGCACGCCCTGCAGCGCCAGTGCCGCCGCGGCTGCCTGCAAGGGCCGGTTTGTCGAGACGCCAATATTCACCACATAAAAACGCCGCGCGCCATGCCGCGCCAGGCTCTGGCAAATGCCCAGCACCAGGTCGCGCGCGGTTTCCAGGCTGAGCGAGACCGAGCCGGGGTAATCGACAAACGCCGGAAAATAGTGGTAGGCCAGCGTGGGCACAGCCAGCACGGGCGATTGTTCAAGAATGCGGTCCTTGTAGAACTCGGCTTGCAGCCAGTCGGTGTTTAGCGGCAGGTGCGGGCCATGCTCCTTGGTGGCCGCGCCCAGCGCAATCAGCACCACGGTGTCGGCGTTCAGATGTGCCTGGGCTTGCTGCCAGGTCAGGTGTGCCAGTTCAATGCCCCTGTCAGTGCCCAATAGGCCAGGAGATTCAAGCGCGATGCGTTGTGGTGCCACAGCGTGCAATTGTGCGGCACTCACCAGGCCGGGCGCAATCTCGGCCAATGGCAGCAGCACGAAGGCGCGCTGGTACATGCGCGGGTGCGGCAGCGTCAAGTGTGGGCTGGCGATACGGGCGCTGCCGTACAGCAGCAAATCCAGGTCAAGCGTGCGCGGGGCGTTGCGCGGCGCATTCAAGTGGCGCTGGCGGCCAGCGGCCTGCTCCAGGGCTTGCAGGTGGGCCAGCAAATCGGGAGCGCACAGGCCGGTGGTGATTTGCACCACGGCATTGAGGTAGTCGGGCCCGCTGGCGTCCAGCGGCGCGCTGCGGTAGAGCGATGATCGGCGGATAACTTGCGTGGCGGGCAGGCTGCCCAGCGCAGCCATAGCGGCGACCAGCGCCTGCGCAGCATCGCCCAGATTGGCCCCCAGGGCAATGTAGGCGGTGACCACAGGGCGAATCGGGTGTGGCATTTTTCTGGCGCTGCGGTGCTGCGCTGGCTACTGCCCTGAATCTGGGCCTGGCTGCGGTGGCCGGTTGGCCTCGGCAGCGTCCGCACCCGGTGTGCGGCGACGACGCCGACGGCGCTTGGGGGCGTCAAAGGCTTCGCCGATGTTGGCCTGTTCTTGCGCTGGCGCGCCCAGGGTATCTGCGCTGTGCCCCGAGGCGGGCGTATTGGTGGGTGCCGGCGGTGTGGATGAGAGCGGCGCAGCGGGCGCACGCACACGGCGCGGCGGGCGTTGCTCGGTGCGCACCTGGGCCAGCAGGTCTTCGCGCACGGCGTCGCTGGCCATGCTGAATTCCTGCCACCAGTCGGCCAGCACCACATCGATTTCGCCTACCTCGGCACGCAGGCGCATGAAGTCGAAACCGGCGCGAAAACGCGCCTGCTCGACCAGGCTAAATGGTGTGGAGCCGACCCGCTTGTCAAAGCGCGGCTGCATCATCCAGATCTCGCGCATGTCGGCGCCGAGCTTGCCGCGGCCCGACACATCGCCGATGCGCGCGTCAAACGCCTCGTCCACGGCATCTTGCAGGGCCGGGAAAGGGGCCTGGCGGCCCTGGCTTAGGCGCTGTGCCCAGCCATCGCGGACATCGGCCCAGAGCACGCAGGCCAGCAAAAAGCTGGGCGCAACCGGCTTGCCCTCACCCACGCGGCGGTCGGTGTCTTGCAGCGCGGCGCGCACAAAAGGCTGCTCGGCGCGCTCAACCACCACGTCGAGCAGCGGGTAAATGCCGCGCGCCAGGCCCAGCCCCTTGAGCTGTGCAATGGTGGCCAGCGAGTGGCCGGTTTGCAGCAGCTTGAGCATTTCGTCAAACAGGCGGCTTTGCGGTACATCGGCCAGCAGCGTTTTCATGGGCACCAGCGGCGCGGCGGTTTTGCTCTCTAGTGCAAAGCCCAGGGGCGCGAGCTTGGCGGCAAAGCGCACGGCACGGATGATGCGCACCGGGTCCTCGCGGTAGCGCGTGGCGGGCTCGCCAATCATGCGCAGCAGGCGCTTTTTGGCGTCCTTGATGCCGCCGTGGTAGTCCACCACCAGCTGGCGCTCGGGGTCGTAGTACATGGCGTTGATGGTGAAGTCGCGCCGGGTGGCGTCTTCGTCTTGCGGGCCCCAGACGTTGTCGCGCAGCACGCGGCCGCTGGAGTCCACGGCGTGCGTCATGCCGGCCAGCTCGCTTTTGCTGGTTTTCTCGTTGCCAGCCACTTGCTCGGCGGCGGCGTTGTCCAGGTAGGCGCGGAAAGTGGAGACTTCAATCACTTCATGCTCGCGCCCACGCCCGTACACCACATGCACGATGCGAAAGCGCCGCCCGATGATGAAGGCGCGCCGAAACAACCCCTTGACCTGCTCGGGCGTGGCGTTGGTGGCCACATCAAAATCCTTGGGGCGCAGGCCCACCAGCAAATCGCGCACGGCGCCGCCCACAATGTAGGCCTCAAAGCCCGCGTCCTTGAGGGTGTGCACCACGTTCAGGGCGCGCTCGTCGACCAGCGTGGGGTCGATGCCGTGCTCGGCCACGCCGATTTCTTGGCGTTTGCCAAACCGGTTGTTGGTCTTGCTGGTTTTACCCAGCAGTTTTTCGATAAATTTTTTAATCATTTTTTCTTGCGGCACAGAACGCAGCAGTGCATTGCGCTGTTCCCAGTGACTTCAGGTTTTGAACAATTCGAGTATGCGCCAGCCGCGCGCCAGCGCGATGGCGCGCAAGGCGGCGTCGGGGTTGGTGGCCACCGGGTGCTGCACTTTCTCCAGCAGCTGCAGGTCGTTGATGGAATCAGAATAAAAGGTGCACTCCACCGTTTCCCAGGCGAGCTGGTGCCTGGCCAGCCATTGGCTCATGCGAGTGACCTTGCCCTCGCGGTACGACGGCGTGCCAGCAATCTCACCCGTGATCCAGCCCTGCGCGTCGACTGCCAAGTCGACCGCAATCAATTCGCCAATGCCCAGCGCGTGCGAGATGGGACGGGTCACGAATTCGTTGGTGGCGGTGATCAAGATCAGTTGGTCACCGGCCTCGCGGTGGCTGCGCAGCAGGCTTTGCACGGCGGGGGTGATGCGCGGCAGCAGCACCTCGTCCATGAAACGCAGTTGCGCGGCGTGGCTGGCCTCGGGGCCTTTGCGACGCACGGCGTCAGTGGTAAAGCGCACGTAGGCATGAATGTCGAGCTGCCCGGCGCAGTAATCGGCATAAAAACGGTCGTTGCGCGCCTTGAAGGCTTGCGCATCGGTCCAGCCGATGCGGCTGGTGAATTCACCCCAGGCATGGTCCGAATCAAACGGGATCAAGGTGTTGTCAAGGTCAAACAGGGCCAGTTTCATAGCGCCCCCACGGTCGTGCACTTCATGGCGCGTCTTCCAACATGGCGCGAATCAGGGGAATCGTCAGTGCGCGTTGGGTGCGCAGCGC
>JAKFVA010000020.1 GCA_021732385.1 Burkholderiales bacterium
CGGGCTGGCTCAAGCTGCCGTTTTGGCCCTGCGTGGCCTGGATGGCGCTGGGTAAATTCCTGCGCTATCTGGTGCTTACGGCGGGGTTGGTGTGGGTGTTTTAGCTAGACGTTGAACAGGAAGTTCATCACATCGCCGTCTTTGACGATGTATTCCTTGCCTTCAGAGCGCATCTTGCCCGCGTCTTTGGCGCCCTGCTCGCCCTTGAAGGCGACAAAATCGTCAAACGCAATGGTTTGGGCGCGAATGTAGCCGCGCTCAAAGTCGGTGTGGATAACGCCCGCTGCCTGTGGGCCGGTGGCACCAATGGCCACAGTCCAGGCACGCACTTCTTTCACGCCTGCGGTGAAGTAGGTTTGCAGGCCCAACAGCTTGAAGGCCGCGCGTATGAGCCGGTTCAGCCCTGGCTCGGTCTGGCCGATCTCGGCCAGGAATAGCTGTTTGTCTTCGCCCTCCATGTCGGCCATCTCGGCTTCCATCTTGGCGCAAATGGCCACCACCGGCGCGTTTTGCGTAGCGGCGTATTCGCGCAGGCGGTCCAGGTGCGGGTTGTTCTCAAAGCCGGTTTCGTCCACGTTGCCAACAAACATGGCGGCCTTGGCCGTAATCAGGCACAGGGGCTTCAAAAGCGGCAGCTCTTCTTTGCTGTAGCTCAGCGTGCGGGCTGGTTTGCCCTGGTTCAGCGCGGCCTGAATGCGCTCGAGCAGCGCAACCAGTTTGGCCGCTTCCTTGTCGCCCGAGCGGGCGGTTTTGGTGTGGCGGTGCAGGGCTTTTTCAACCGTGCCCATGTCGGCCAGGCACAGCTCGGTTTGGATCACTTCAATGTCGGACACCGGGTCAATCTTGCCGGCCACATGAATCACGTTGGCGTCTTCAAAACAGCGCACCACATTGACAATCGCGTCGGTCTCGCGGATGTGCGCCAGAAACTGGTTGCCCAGGCCCTCGCCCTTGCTGGCCCCGGCCACCAGGCCCGCAATATCGACAAATTCCACAATCGCAGGCACGATGCGCTCGGGCTTGACGATGGCGCTCAGGGCAGTCAACCGCTCATCGGGCAACTCTACAATGCCGACGTTGGGCTCGATGGTGCAAAAGGGGTAGTTCTCGGCTGCAATACCGGCTTTGGTCAAGGCGTTAAACAAGGTGGATTTACCAACGTTGGGCAAGCCAACAATGCCGCATTTCAAGCTCATGGAATACCTCAAAAATCAGGCTGCACAGTGTATGCGAAGCCTTGTTTCACAAGCTCGCCGGTTCTTGCGGGGCCGCGTTGCGCCGCTCTTTTGCGCAGCTGCACTATTGCTGGCTGCTGCGCCGGTCTTGCAGGCTGCCAGCCCGCCCGCAGGCGCTGCCAATGTCCCGCCCACCCCACCCGTCATGCTGCTGACCGACCGCATGGACATACTGGACAGCAGCATGGCGCTGCAGGCTTGGCGGGATGCGCCGGGTACGGCCAGCATAGACAGCGTGGTGGCGGCGCAAGGCCGTGGCTTTTTGCCCACCGCACGAGAGACCGTGTTTCGCATGGGTGCCAGCGAGAATTTGTGGTTGCGCCTGCGGCTGCAAAAACCCGCCGACGCCACCTTGAACTGGCTGCTGATTTTTCCCGTACCGCTGCTTGACCGCATTACCCTCTATCAGCAAAACAGCGCAGGCCAGTGGCTGGCACAAACCGCCGGGGACACCACCGCCAACGCCGACTGGCCCGAGCGCGGGCGCTACCCACAGTTTCACCTGGCCCTTGGCGCAGGGCAGACCAAAGACATTTACCTGCGCCTGCACCATGCCACGCCCATCACGCTGCCCGTGGCGTTGGTGTCCGAGGCCACCCACCATCACCGCCTGCAAACTGAATATTTGGCACTGGGGCTGGTGTTTGGTGCCATGCTGCTGTTGATGCTGGCCTGCCTGGTGCAAAGCTGGATTTACCAAGACAGCACCTATGCTTGGTATTCGCTGTATGCCGGCACCATGATGCTGGCTGTGGCCGCCTACACCGGCGTGGCAGGCCACCTGCTGTGGCCGCGCTGGAGCGCTTGGGCAGACGCCTCGCAAGGCAGCCTGGGCATTTTGGGCTCGGCGGCGGCGCAGCTCTTCATCTGGCATTTATGCGCCATTGGCGGACGCTACCGGCGCTTCAGTGCCGCCAGCTTCTGGATTGGCGCAAGCTGCATGCTGGCCGCCGTGGTGTACGCGCTGGTAGACCGCGCCAGTGTGGGCATCTGGGTGATTGCCAGCGCCTTGATTCTGACGATTTCGCTTGGCCTGGCCACGGCGCTGCTGTGCTGGCGGCGCGGCGACGAAGTCGGCAAATGGGTGCTGCTGGCCTACACGCCCATGGCACTGGCCGCCTTGCTGGCGCTAGCGGTCGTGCTGGGCTGGCTCAACGCATCCTGGGTTGCGCAATACACCGTGGTGGCCGCCATGGGGCTGGAGGTGCCGCTTTTATTGGTAGCGCTGAACCTGCGCTCGCGCGCTCGCCACGGCGCACAAACCCGAGAGGAAGCACTGGCTTCGCAAGACGCGCTAACGGGCTTGCTGGCGCCGCACTTGTTTGAAGACCGGCTGGCGCAGGTGGTCATGCGCTACAAGCGCGAAAAAGACCCGGCTGCCGTGGTCTACATCGACCTCATCAACCACGACCGCATCAAAGGCTATTACGGCGCAGCCGTGGCCGAGCAAAGCCTGCTGCGCAGCGTCATCAAGCTGCGCCGCCTGATGCGCGATGTAGACACCATCAGCCGCGTTGGCGAGGCACGCTTTGGCCTCATCATGGAAGGCGTGAGCTCGCGCCACACCGTGATGCAGCGCGCCGCGCAATTGATAGCCGCCGGGTTGATGCCGCTTAGGGGCCTCAAACCCCAGGTGACGCTGCAATTTCATGCGGCGGCGGTGCTGCTGGGCGAGCGCATCCTGGAGCCCAAGCTACTGGCTGATGAACTGGGCAAGCTGCTTGCCGGTATGTCGGGCCGCACGCGCCGCCCGATCCGTTTTCTGGAACCTGAAAATACCGTGTTGATGCCGCTGGATTCGCTGCGCAGCCTCGACTTGCACAGCGACTTCCCGCCGCATGTCGCCCAGTGACCACCTGCCAATGGCAATGGAAACTGCTATTTTTTTGCTATTGAAAGCATAGTAAATAAGCGTAGCGCTACCCGCACGTCGTTACTGGGCTAAGGCCACTTTTCATGCCTTAAAAACGGCAAAAAAGTCTAAAAATAGCCCTGTTAGACGCTGTACCGGCCGCCACAGCCCGCACCCAGGCCAGAAATTTGAAAAAACAAGCGTTTTTTCAGTATCAAATACCCGTTTTGACAAGCATTGTTGTGCGGGTAACGCTATGCTTTTTTACTATACTTTTGGTAGCGTTTCAGCCTGCTCAATAGCATTGGCTGGGCTAGCCAAACCGGTGGTCGGCCGCCAGCACCTGCCCCACACGCAGCAGTGCGCCATCGCCCGCCTGCACGATGGCGTTCATGCCAAAGCAGACTGCGCCGTTTTGCTGGGGGTTTTGCCGGTAGCTTTGCAGCGTGTCGCCCACCTCGGGGCTGCTGCTGGCGGTAACCGGGTTGATGTTGGGAATCGGGCAGCGCGGGCAGGGCTTGACTAGGCGCAGCGCCACGTCTGCCGACGCGTCCGCGCTGGCTGCATCTGTTTGAGTGTGCAGCAGTCGCAGCACATCCAGCTGGTCTTCTTCATGCGCCTGCAAGCCCGACAGCACGATGTTGGGCCGAAACCGCGCCATCTCCACGCTGGCGTGCCCGGCCGCTTGCAGCTTGTCGTTGAGCTGCGCCAGCGACGCCTGGCTTAGCACCAGCAGTGCAAAGCCGTCGTTGAACTGGTTTTCCGCGTCTGCACCGCCCGTCCATTTTTTGTCTGACAGGCGCGAGCAGTCCGGGTCAAAGCGCACCATGCGCAGATGCGTGATGCCCGAGCGCGCAGCGGCGGAATCGGCACTTTTGTCGGCCAGCAAAAAGTCGCTAAACCACTGGGCGCACAGCGCGCCCATGTCCCAGGCATCCAGCCGCTCGCCCCATAGTTGCACGGGTGCTGGCTGCTCCACCGCGTCCAGCGCCACATGCAGCGCCAGCATGCCGGGCGCGCGCAGCACCAGTTCGTTGTGCTTGAGCTGGGGCTGCACCAGCGCCATGCGCGGCAGCTCGCGCTGGCTTACAAACTCGCCGTTTTGGTCAACCAGCATCCAGGCGCGGTCAAACTCCAGCCCGGCGGCCGTCAGCACCGCCTCAGGCAAAAGCACACCCGCGCAGGATTTGACGGGGTAGACCAGCAGTTGCTCGATGCGGGCATGCACGCTGCCTGCTGACACGTTGGAATCGGCGGACAAGGCACTCATGAAAATCTTTCAAAAATAACGGCGGTAAATGACGGTTGCACAGGCTTGGGGGAATTGCGCTGCCATTGTGCCGCCCGGCACAGCCGCGCTCCTACAATGCCTCAATGGCCCAGCACAGCGACATTGTTATCCGTGGCGACGGCATCGTTGGCTGCGCGCTGGCGCTGGCGCTGGCCAACTTGCGGCTGCGCGTGGGCTTGCAGGGGCCAGCGGCCAGCGCGACTGCCCCCGCCGCGCCAGCCAGCAGCGAACACAGCGACATACGCGCTTATGCGCTCAATGCCGCCTCACGCCAATTATTGGAATCGCTGCGCTGCTGGCCCGCCGCAGAGTTTGTAACCCCGGTGCGCGAAATGCAGGTTTGCGGCGACCACGGTGGCCAGCTTACTTTCAGCGCCAGCCATTTACCCGCCAATGCAAACGGCACGCCGCCTGCGCTCAACTGGATTGTGCAGGCCCATGCGCTGCAAACCCGGCTGCAAGAAGCGGTTCACTTTCAGCCGCTGATTGCGCCCCTGCAAGCAGATGACGCAGGCAGCCAGGCCAGCGCCAGCCTGCTGGTGGCCGCCGAAGGCCAAGCCAGCGCCAGCCGCGCCGAATGGGGTGTGCCCTGGCAGGCCCAGCCTTACGCGCAACGCGCCATTGCCACCCGCGTGCGCTGCGCCTTGCCGCATGGCCAAGTGGCGCGCCAGTGGTTTGGCGGCGGCGATGTGCTGGCCTTTTTGCCACTGGGCAACGCGCAAACTGGCGCTGACGGGAACTTGGTGGCGGTTGTCTGGTCTGTCTCTACAGAGCGTGCAAGCACTTTGCTGGCAGCCGACGATGCTGCGTTTTGCCAAGCGCTTGCAGCGTTCTCGCAGCACGCGCTGGGTGGCCTGACACTCGCCGCCGAGCGTGGCAGTTGGCCCTTGCAACTGGCACGCGCCGGACGCTGCGTGGGCCAGCACGGCACGCAAAGCTGGGCATTGGTGGGGGACGCCGCGCACACGGTGCATCCGCTGGCCGGGTTGGGATTGAATTTGGGCCTGGCTGACGCCGCAAGCCTGGCGCAGGTGCTTGGCGCGCGCGAATACTGGCGCGGCGTGGGCGACATGAAATTGCTGCGCCGCTATGAGCGCGCACGGGCATTAGATTGGCTGGGTGTGGCCGGTGCCACGGACGGTTTGCAGCATTTGTTTGCGCAGACCGGTGAAGTTTGGAAAACCCTGAGAAATTGGGGACTGAGCGGGGTTGACCGCAGCGGGCCAGTCAAGCACTGGCTGGTGCGCCAAGCCACAGGATTGACGAGTTAACCACGACAAACGCTACTGAAGAAAGCAGATCCCATGAAACACACCACCATTCGCCACACCGTGCTGGCTGTAGCACTGGCCACGCTCGGCCTGGGCCTGTCGGCCCAAGCGCCCAGCCAGGAAGACATCATCCGCAAGAACCTCAAGGAGCGCTTGCCAAAAATTGAGAAGATTGACGAAATCACCAAAAGCCCCATGCCCGGCATCTACGAAGTGCGCGTCAACGAAACCGAGATTTTGTATACCGACGCCGAAGGCAACTACCTGATTCAGGGCGCGCTGATTGACACCAAGCAGCGGCGCAACCTGACCGAAGAGCGGATGGAAAAACTCACGGCGGTTGACTTTAAAACACTGCCCCTGAAAGACGCTTTTGTAATTGTGCGCGGCGACGGCAAGCGCAAGATGGCGGTGTTTGAAGATCCAAACTGCGGCTACTGCAAGCGCTTCGAGCGCGACCTGCAGAAGGTTGACAACGTCACCGTGTATATGTTCTTGTACCCCATTTTGGGCGCCAGTTCGGTGGAAAGATCCAAGAATATCTGGTGCGCCAAAGACCAGAAAAAAGCCTGGGCCGACTGGATGGTGCGCGACATTGACGTGCCCGCCGCCACTTGCGACAGTGCCGCCGTCACGCGCAACGTGGAGATGGGCCGCAAATACAAAATCACCGGCACACCAACACTGATTTTCCAGGATGGCACGCGCGTGCCCGGTGCCATCAACCCGCAGCAAGTCGAGAAATTTTTGACAGCGGCCAAGTAGACACCCACAGGCACAAGCCGCCCACGTCCACCCGTGCCCAAAGCCGTAAAGAGCAGCACCAGAGCGCTACCCGCGGTGGGCTACCGCATCACTTGCGCCGATCTGCATGCGCACCTGTACAGCGTCAGCCTCACCGTGGCGCAACCCGCGCGGCGCCAGCAGGTGTCGCTGCCTGTGTGGATTCCTGGCAGTTATTTGGTGCGGGAATTTTCCCAGCACTTGCAAGGTTTGCAGGCCAGCCAAAGCGGCCGTGCACTGGCGCTAGTGCAGCTGGACAAATGCACCTGGCAAATCAACTGCACGCCCGGCCAGCCATTGGAGCTGACCTACACGGTGTATGCGTTTGACCGCTCAGTGCGCGCCGCCTGGTTGGATGCCGAGCGCGGCTTTTTCAATGCCACCAGCTTGTGCCTGCGGGTTCATGGGCAAACGCATCTGCCGCACCAGTTGCAGCTGGCCCCCAGCAAAAAAGCGCCAGACTGGGCAGTGGCCACCGGCCTGCCCGCCTTAAAGGTTAACCGCCGCGGTTTTGGCAGCTACCTGGCCACCGACTACGACGAACTGGCGGACTGTCCGGTGGAAATGGGCGCGTTCTGGAGCGGGCAGTTCAAGGCCTGCGGCGTGCCGCACCGGCTGGTGGTAACCGGTGCCACCGCTCGTTTTGACGGTGAGCGGTTGTTGGCTGATGCCCAAAAAATATGTGCCACACAAATCGCGTTTTGGCGTGGTAGCAGCAGCCTGCCTGCACCGTTCAAGCAATATATATTTTTGCTGCATGCAGTGGACAACGATTACGGCGGGCTGGAGCACCGCAACTCGACCGCGCTGATTTGCAAACGCGCTGACCTACCGCAACTGCAAGCGGGACCAAGCAGCAACCCGTCTGCCCAGCAAGCTGAGGGTTACACCACCTTGCTGGGCCTGATTAGCCACGAGTACTTTCACACCTGGAACGTCAAGCAACTGCGCCCCAGCGGCTTTTTGCGCTACGACTACCGCCAAGAAAACTACACCGATTTGCTGTGGTTTTTTGAGGGCTTTACCAGCTACTACGACGACCTGCTGCTTCGCCGTGCAGGTCTAATTGACGACGCCACTTACCTGAAGCTGCTGAACAAGAACATCAATCAATTGCAGCAAACACCGGGGCGGCTGGTGCAAAGCGTGGCGCAGGCCAGCTTTGATGCCTGGATCAAGTACTACCGCGTCAACGAGAACACGCCCAACGCCACCGTGAGTTACTACGGCAAGGGCGCATTGGTAGCGCTGTGCATTGATTTGACGCTGCGCGCCGAGGGCCGGGGCACGCTCGACGACGTAATGCGCCAGCTTTGGCACCTCTGGTGTGCTGGCCCACCAACCCGCACAACCCGCGTTAGATCAAACGCAAAAAGCCCAGCTCTCACACCAGAGGGCGGTTTTACCGAAGCCGGTTTCCTGGCGGTGCTGCAAGCCTGTGCGGGGCGCTCGTTGGCACCTGAACTGTCGCGCTGGGTGCACAGCACCGAAGAACTGCCGCTGGCCGACCTGCTGGCACGCCATGGCGTGGTCACTAGCCCAAACGCCGCACCGCTGGCACAGAGCCTGGGCCTGCGGCTTGTCCCCGGTACGCCAGGCCTCCGCATAAAAACCGTGCTGCACGGCGGTGCGGCGCAATCCGCCGGGCTGGCAGCGGGCGACGAATGGCTGGGCGTGTGGGTTAACGATGCGCATGGTGCAGCACAAGGCTGGCGGCTTGGCCAACTTGATGATTTGCTGCTGCATGCCAGCCCTGGCAGCGAACTGACCGCATTGGTCTCGCGCGATCAGCGCCTGCTTAATTTGCCTTTGCGCCTGCCGCCAGCCACAGGTACTGGTGCGGTGCACACTTGGCGGTTGACCGCACGTGACGCGCAGGTACTGGGCCAGTGGTTGGGCACTAATGCGCCAGCCACTGCGCGCTAGAGCCGCCTAAAAACTTGGGGTTTTGGCCACTACTTCACTGGCGTAGCGTTCAGCCAATGCTTTGCCGCGCACACTGCCCTGGGCAGGGCTGTAGCCACAATGAATTCGTCCACGCCTAAGTAATTTGGCCCAGGGCAACGGCTGCCAATTGCGCCCTGACAAGCCACAGGTATAGTGCTTTTTGAATTTTCCCGACGCCACAGGAGACCAGAATGACCTACGAATTTTTGCTCACCAGCCAGCAAGGCCGTGTGGCCACCATTACCCTGAACCGTCCCAAGCAGCTCAACGCCTTGAGCCAGGGCCTGATGATCGAGTTGGGCAGCGCCTTGCGTGCCTTTGATGCCGACCCCAGCGTGGGCTGCATCATCGTGACCGGCAGCGAAAAGGCCTTTGCCGCCGGTGCCGACATCGGCGACATGGCAAGCTATGGATTTGCCGACGTGTATGGTCAGGACTTCATTACCGCGCACTGGGAAACCATCCGCAGCGTGCGCAAGCCGGTGATCGCCGCCGTGAGCGGCTTTGCACTGGGCGGCGGCTGCGAACTGGCGATGATGTGCGACTTCATCATTGCCGCCGACAACGCCAAATTTGGCCAGCCCGAAATCAAGCTGGGCATCATCCCCGGTGCCGGCGGCACGCAGCGCCTGCCGCGCGCAGTGGGCAAAAGCAAGGCCATGGACCTGGCACTGACCGGCCGCATGATGGACGCTACCGAGGCCGAACGCGCTGGGCTGGTCAGCCGCGTGGTGCCGCTGGACAAGCTGATGGACGAAGCCCTGGGCGCGGCGCTGCTGATAGCCGACCTGGGCCAAATGGCCGTGCTGGCGGCCAAAGAGGCGGTCAACCGCTCGTTTGAATCGGGCCTGGCCGACGGCGTGATGTTTGAGCGAAGGCTGTTTCATTCAATGTTTGCCACACAAGACCAAAAAGAAGGCATGGACGCCTTTGTCAACAAGCGCAAGCCGGTGTTCAAAGGCCGCTGAACCCGTCAGGCAACATGCAGCGCCAGCGCCGATATAATGCGCCATTGCGGTGGTATAGCTCAGTTGGTTAGAGCGCAGCATTCATAATGCTGAAGTCGGTGGTTCAAATCCACCTACCACCACCAGTTTTCAAGCCCGCAGCCTCTGGATACACACCATGAACCGCTGTCTAGCGCCCGCTCTCCTGTTGCGCAAGCATGTTGCCCTGATGTTGGCTTTTTTGCTGGCTGGCCAGTGCGCATGGGCTCAGATTACAAAGCGAGAATTCCCCGTGGCTGCGTTGCGCGGAACACTTACCGTGACTGCGCCGCCCGAAGCCCTGGTAGACGGCAAAGCCGCCCGCTTGTCGCCTGGGGCGCGCATCTACAACCAGCAAAATTTGATTCAGCTGTCAGGCTCGTTGGTGGGCCAGCCGCTGCTAGTCAACTACACCCGCGACAGCGTGGGCAATGTGCATCTGGTGTGGGTACTGACGGCAGAGGAAGCGCGCGAAAAGCGCCCACAGGCTGCTGGCGCACCCGGCTTTTTTGAGCGCCTGGGTCTGTAGCCTTTTTAACGGCTTTTGCCGCACCGAATTTCACACTTCGCCCATGAGCAAACGCGTCTTCATCAAAACCTTTGGCTGCCAGATGAACGAGTACGACTCGGGCAAGATGGCCGACGTGCTGCGCGTTGCGCAAGGCTACGAGCCCACGCTTGACGTAGAACAGGCCGATTTGATTTTGTTCAACACCTGCTCGGTTCGCGAAAAAGCACAGGAGAAAGTGTTCAGCGACTTAGGGCGCGTCAAGCGGCTGAAAAAAAAGGGCGCATTGATTGGCGTGGGCGGCTGCGTGGCCAGCCAGGAAGGCGCGGCCATTATTGAGCGTGCGCCGTATGTCGACCTGGTGTTTGGCCCGCAAACACTGCACCGCCTGCCGCAGATGCTGGACGAGCGCGCCCGCACCGCGCAGCCGCAGGTGGACATCAGTTTTCCTGAAATTGAAAAGTTTGACCATCTGCCACCCGCCAAGAACAACGGCGCCAGCGCGTTTGTGAGCATCATGGAAGGCTGCTCTAAATACTGCAGCTACTGCGTGGTGCCCTACACCCGCGGCGAGGAAGTCAGCCGCCCGTTTGAAGATGTATTGACCGAGGTAGCGGCTTTGGCTGCACAGGGCGTCAAAGAGGTTAATTTGCTGGGGCAAAACGTCAACGCTTACCGGGGCAAGATGGGATCAACCGCCGAAATTGCAGACTTCGCCACGCTGATTGAATACGTGGCCAAGATTCCCGGCATCGCGCGCATCCGCTACACCACCAGTCACCCAAATGAATTTACGCAAGCGCTGGTTGACGTGTATGCCAAGGTACCGCAACTGGTAAACCATTTGCATCTGCCGGTGCAGCATGGCAGCGACCGCATCCTAGCCGCCATGAAACGTGGCTATACCGCCCTGCAATACAAAAGCACGGTGCGCAAACTGCGCGCGATCCGGCCTGGCTTGGTGCTCTCCAGCGACTTCATCGTCGGCTTCCCGGGCGAGACCGATGCCGACTTTACCCAGCTCATGAAGCTGGTCACTGATGTTGGTTTCGACACCTCGTTTAGCTTTATCTACAGCCCCCGCCCCGGCACCCCAGCCGCGGGTTTGCAAGACGAGACGCCGCACAGCGTCAAGCTGGCGCGCCTTCAACACCTGCAAGCCACCATCGACGAAAACGTTACCCGCATCAGCGCCAGCCGCCTGCACACCGTGCAAAAAGTGCTGGTGGAAGGCCCGGCGCGCAAAACACCAAACGCCCTGTTTGGCCGCACTGAATGCAACCGCGCGGTAGTGATTGATTGCCCAGATGCAACAGTCGCCCAGCGCCTGACCGGGCAACTTGTTGACGTGCGCATCACCGAAGCACCGCAGCGCGCATTGCGCGGCGAGGTTGTAGCGCTCTAGCGCGGCATCCCTGGCATGCCCCCCATGCCCTTCATGCCGCCCATGCGTTTCATCATCTTCATCAGGCCACCACCTTTCATCTTTTTCATCATGTCTTGCATTTGCTCAAACTCCTTGAGCAGGCGGTTGACTTCTTGAACCTGCACGCCTGAGCCAGCGGCGATGCGGCGTTTGCGCGTGGCTTTGATGAGCTCGGGTTTGCGCCGTTCCAGCGGCGTCATGCTCTGGATGATGCCTTCCTTGCGGCGCATGTCTTTCTCGGCTCGACCCAGATCGGCGCCTTGCGCTTTGGCCGCCATTTCAGTGGGCAATTTTTCCATCATGCTGGCCAGACCGCCCATGCTTTTCATTTGCTGAAGCTGGCTTAAAAAGTCGTTCAGGTCAAATGCACTGCCGCTTTTAACTTTGGCGGCGAGCTTTTGCGCCGCCACCATGTCGACGCCCGCCGTCACCTGCTCGACCAGCGCCACGATGTCGCCCATGCCAAGCACGCGCCCGGCATGGCGCTCGGCGTCGAACACTTCCAGGCCGTCAATCTTCTCGCTGGTACCAGCGAATTTGATTGGCACGCCGGTGATGTGGCGCACAGAAAGTGCCGCGCCGCCGCGCGAGTCGCCGTCGGTCTTGGTCAAGATGATGCCGGTCAGGGGCAGCGCGTCGCTGAAAGCCTTGGCAGTGTTGACTGCGTCCTGGCCTTGCATGGCATCAACCACAAACAAGGTTTCTACTGGTTTCAGCAGCGTGTGCAGAGCGCTGATTTCACGCATCAGGGCTTCGTCAATGCCCAAGCGGCCCGCCGTATCCACCAGCAACACATCGAAAAAATGTTTGCGGGCGTAGTCAATCGCCGCTGCCGCAATGTCGGCAGGTTTTTGCTGCGGCGTGCTGGCAAACCACTCGGCACCCGCCTGCGCCGTGACGGTTTTAAGCTGCTCAATGGCCGCCGGGCGGTACACGTCAGCCGATACCGTCAAGACTTTTTTCCTGCGCTTTTCAATCAGGTGTTTAGCTAATTTTGCGGTGGTGGTGGTCTTGCCCGCGCCTTGCAGGCCAGCCATCAAAATCACAGCCGGGGGTTGGGCTGCGAGGTTAATGTCAACAACCCCTTCGCCCATCGTCGCCACCAGCTCGCGCTGCACGATGCCCACCAAGGCCTGCCCTGGCGAGAGCGAGCCCATTACCTCCTGGCCCAGCGCCTTGTCTTTCACTCGCGCAATAAAGTCGCGCACCACCGGCAGCGCTACGTCGGCCTCCAGCAGCGCCAGGCGCACCTCGCGCAGCATGTCTTGCACATTGCTTTCGGTGATGCGGGCCTGGCCGCGAATCTGCTTGACGAGGCGGGAGAGTTTGTCGGTGAGGGCGGAGACCATGGTGGTGGGGCGATTACGTGGGTGCCAGCCAGTAAACGGGCGAGCACGATCAGCAGCGACTGACAGCAAGCAAAACGCTAAACTGTGCCAATGATTCTAGCCAGTGTCTCCAGCGCCCAGATGCTGCTTGCCGTGGTGGCTGCGGCAGCTTACGCTGTACCTGCTGTCGGCACGGCCTGGCTTAGCTCGCAAGCCTCGCGGCTGGCGCTGGCATTGGCTTGGCTGCTGCATGGCGCTGTATTGGCCCTGGGCTTGCTGGGTGATATGCCGCGCTTTGGTTTTGCGCCAGCCCTGTCGGTTACCGCCTGGCTTGTGCTCACCGTTTACGCGGTGGAAACCCAGCTCTTTCCAATGCTGCGTGCGCGTTGGGCACTAACCAGTTTGGGCGCGCTGGCCGTCCTATTGGCACTGGTTTTCCCTGGCCAGCCGTTGCACGCAGCTAGCAGCCCTTGGCTTGCATTGCACCTGGCGCTGGGCGTAGCTTGCTACGGTTTGTTTGGCGCAGCAGTAGTGCATGCTTGGCTGATGACGCGCACAGAAAAGCAGATGCGCCAGGCCAGTCAAGCCCACAGCGGGGTACCGCTGCTTACGCTGGAGCGACTAACCTTTCGCTTTGTTGGCGCAGGTTTTGTATTGCTCACAGCAACATTGCTGGCGGGCTGGCTATTTGGTGAAACCTTGTACGGCCAAACTTTCACCGGCATGAAGTGGGACCACAAAGCGGTTTTTTCTGTGCTGGCATGGCTAACCTTTGCCGGACTGCTTGTGGGCCGCGCACGTTTTGGCTGGCGCGGGCGCCAGGCTGTGCGGGTGCTCTACCTTGGTACCGGTTTGCTGCTGCTAGCGTATGCCGGCTCGCGCTTTGTGCTGGAGGTTATTTTGGGGCGCAATACATGAAATTCCTGATCCTGCTGGTGGCGGTTTTTGTGGTTGTTTGGCTTTGGCGTGGTAGCCGCAAGACGCACAACAGCCCAGTGCAAAAACCGGCGTCTGACAGCGCGCACGATATGGTGCGTTGCCCGGTGTGCGATTTGCACCTGCCCAAGAGTGACGCCATTTCCGGCAAGCAAAGCCTGTATTGCAGCGAGGCGCACCGCCAGGCGATAGAGGGTACGCCAGGCAAGTCATGAGCGACAGCTCACATCCTGCCTCCTGGCTGGGCCCTCTGGAGATTGACGCTACGGTTTGGCCTGGTCCTGATGAGCCGGCATTTGTGCGGCTGTGGCGGGCATTTATGACCACCCGTGTGGCAGTGGCGCTGATTGTCCTCCTGCTGCAAGGCTGGGCCATGGGTTTGAGCCCAGCGGCCAGCTGGTGGCCCGCAGTTTTGAGTGCAATCTACTTAAGTGAAACCTTGGCGGTGCGGCTGCTGGCTCGCGCCAAGCCACCAGGCCCAGCATTCGAAAGCCAATGGCCCAGTACCGTAGGCATCGACATACTGGCCTTTACCAGCTTGCAGGTTTTACAAATTGGCGGCATCAACTACGCGCCGCTGTTTGCGCTGCCGCTACTAATGGCTTCTGTATTGGGCTCTATCATGCTTGCGCTGGGCACTGCCGCCGCGATTACCTTGTTATTGCTGGCTGAAGCCTGGTGGATGACCTGGACCTTGCAGGTCGAAACCGCAGCCCGCTTTTTGCAGGCCGGTTTGACCGGCATCGGATTTTTTGTCTTGTCTTTCCTGACTCACCATTTAGCATCAAGGCTGGCGCGGCAGGAGCAATTGACGCGAAACGGCCAACAGGCCGCCAAAGTGCAGGCCGAGGTTAATGAATTGGTAATCGAGAACCTATCAGATGGTGTGCTGGTGCTCGACAGTGATGGCATGGTTAGAGCGACCAACCCGGCGGCCCGGCGCTTGTTGGGTGTGACTGGCATACCGGGCGAAACCCCATTTGGCCTGGCTGCTGACGAGGCCTGGCAGGCGCTCGCGCAACTGGCGCAACTCACGTTGCGTTCAGGCCTGCCACAGCAAGCCGAGGTGGGTATCGGCCAACCCGGGCAAGGTAGTTGCCAGGTGCGTGTGAATACCCGGCAGACTGCTAACACTGGTTACGGCCAAGCACCACTGTGTGTCATGTTTTTGCAAGACCTGCGCGAGCTTGAAGCGCGGTTACGCACCGAAAAACTTGCCGCCATGGGCCGTATGTCGGCTGCTGTGGCGCATGAAATTCGAAATCCGTTGGCAGCCATTTCTCAGGCCAATGATTTGCTTGACGAGGACTTAAGCCAGCACAGCCAAAAACAGCTCACGCTGATGGTGCGGCAAAACGCCCAGCGCTTAGACCGGATTGTCGAAGACATCCTCGACATCACACGGGTTCAGCAGCACAACGCCCTGCAGCACCCTGCAACCCTCATTTTGCAAGACCATGTGAAATCAATTTGCCGCGACTGGTCTCAGCAAAACGGGGCTGGCCCGCAATTGAGCCTTGCGCTGGACGCTCACATCAGCGCTGGCACCCAGGTGATTTTTGAGGCCGACCACCTGCGCCGCGTGCTGGTCAATTTGCTCGACAACGCGCGGCGCTATGCCAGCAGCGCATCTGGCAGCATCCGCATCCGTACACAAAACGCTGCCAACGCCCGCTGCCTGCTGCAAGTCTGGAGTGACGGTGCACCGCTGGAGCGCAGCGTTGAGCAGCATCTGTTTGAGCCATTTTTCTCGTCGGAAAGCCGCTCCAGCGGCTTGGGCCTGTATATTTGCCGTGAGCTATGTGAACGCCATGGTGCCAGTATTGGCTATCAGCGTACATTGCGAGAGAGCGTTGGAGGCCCCCAGGATGGCAATGAATTCTTTGTCTTTTTCCACTGCATTGAAGTTACGTCAAGCGCGCCTGATACGTCGCAATTGGAAATAATCCGCGCATGAGTGCCACCCCTTCATCTGCGCAAACGTACGTCCTGGTGGTCGACGATGAGCCCGATTTACGTGTGCTCTACCAATTAACATTGCTGCGCGAGGGTTACCAAGTGGAGGCAGCAGGTAACCTGGCAGAGGCCTGGGAATTGCTGGCACATAAGCAGTTTGATGCCGTGATTACCGACATGCGCCTGCCCGATGGCCTGGGCCTGGAACTGCTGCACGGAATGAGCGCACAACAACGCAGCGAGCGCTGCATCGTGATGACAGCCTACGGCTCCGCCGACAACGCGGTGGAAGCACTGCGGGCCGGTGCTTTTGACTACCTCACCAAGCCTGTGGATTTGAAACAGTTCCGCTCGGT
>JAKFVA010000061.1 GCA_021732385.1 Burkholderiales bacterium
GGGAACTGCTCCTTGGCGAGCAGCAAGGTGTCGGTCACGCTGCCCACGCAGTTGGCCAGCAGCGGCTTGCCAGCCAGCGCCAGTTCAT
Source organism: Burkholderiales bacterium (assembly GCA_021732385.1). GTDB lineage: Bacteria > Pseudomonadota > Gammaproteobacteria > Burkholderiales > Burkholderiaceae_C > JAKFVA01. The sequence goes on from JAKFVA010000061.1 coordinate 89, forward strand.
TGTTCAAAAAGCCAACGTCAAACGGTGCGTTGTGGATGATGATTTCAGCGCCGGCCAGGTAGTCGAGCAGCTCGTCGGCAATGGCGGCAAAGGGCGGCTTGTCGCTCAAAAACTCGGTGGTCAGGCCATGCACTTCCAGCGCGCCGGGGGCACTGTCACGCCCGGGATTGACGTAATACTGCCGGTTATTGCCGCTGCGTTTGCGGTTGACCAGTTCAACGCAGCCAATATCGACAAGCCGGTCGCCGCTTTCAGGCGATAGGCCGGTGGTTTCGGTGTCAAGGATGATTTGGCGCATGGGGTTGTGGCAATCAGGAGGCAAAGCATTCAATTATGCAGGTGCCTGGCTGCGCCGAGCCGCTGCAACAAGGCGCTATCCACCATTTGCATTACATGCTGCACGGCACCAGTTCGCACCGCTTCGCTGAGCGCCAAGTGGTTCATCACTTGGCTTTGCAAAATGGTAGCCAAGCCGTGCATGCTCGACCAAATAAACAGCGCGTCCGCCTCCTGCGTCTCGTGGCTGATGCCCTGCCCGGCATACAGCGGCTCGAGCGCCGCTTGCAGCACGCCAAAGGCATGCCGTGCATCGACCAGCAAGCCGGCATCGGCTTCGACATTGGGCCAGGGCGTGCCAAACATCAGGCGGTATTCCAGCGGGTGCTCAAGCGCGTAACGCAAGTAGCTGTGGCCCAGCGAGTGCAAATCGTCCAGGGGCACTGCATGGCGCGTGCGCGAATCGAGCGTCAGCGCAAACTGCTTGAAACAGCGCCGAATCACCTCGGCCAGCAGGTGGTCGCGGCTGGGGTAGTGTTTGTAGGGTGCCTGGTGCGAGACATTGAGCTTGCGGGCAACGTCGCGCAAACTCAATTTTTCAATGCCGTGCTCTACGATCACGGCGTGTGCAGCCACGACACAAGCGTCTTTCAAGTCATGGCTAGTCGTTGGATCGGATGGCATGGGCAGTTTGCGAAAACTCTTTCATTATCTTGCCAAGCTGACTCACGCTTTTGAGCCGCTACACCAGCATCGAATAAGCGCTCAATGAGCAAACGGCTAGCTAGACAATTATCGTTATTGCTGCTGTACATCCATGGTTGTGTTGGTTGTTATGTTGACAGTGTCTACTGTTTTATCGAGAATAGTAGACACTGTCAACAATATTTAAGGCCAAGGGGTATTTAATGAACACAAGAAGCACACAGTCAGAGGCTGAAACCACTCAGTCAAAGACAATCAATGCACCTGCAAAATCAACGCACCGCTTAAGCACGTGGCGTACTTTGTTGGTAACGGCGAGTGCGCTGATTGGGGGGTGCGCAATCTCAACGCCCTACCCGCGCATCAACAAGTCACCAGACGAAATAGCCAACAGCAATGTGGTGGTGGTGGTGACCCACATTACAGTAAACGGCGCTGAGCGCGCCGAATTCGACCGGCAAACACGGCGTGTTGTTGCAAGCCTGTCTGGCCAGCCCGGATTGGTGGGCTATTCCGTCAGGCGTGAAATACTGGGTAATCAGGCATGGACGTTAACTGTATGGGACGCAGAGGAGGCGCGCCAGAATTTTGTTTCCTCTGGGGTGCATCGCGAGGCGATTGGCCAAAGCGCTGCCGCCATAGCAGCCGTTCAATTCAAGCGCATCACCATGCCAAGAAAGCAAGTACCCGCGGATTGGAGCGCCGCATTGAAACTACTGGCAGAGCCAGACAACTTGCGTCAGTATTGACAGCCACTGCGCGCTAACGCAAGCCGCTTGGCACGGTCAGTGGTTTTCTTTAGCGTGGTTGATGGAGTACCTGGGTATCTCCACCACCAGGTTGGTTTGCGCCACAAAGGCCTGGCAACTCAGGCGCGAGTTGGGCTCCAGGCCCCAGGCGCGGTCAAGCAGGTCTTCCTCGTTTTCGTCCAGCGCATTGAGTGAGGCAAAACCTTCGCGCACGATGATGTGGCAGGTGGTGCAAGCGCAGCTCATGTCGCAGGCGTGCTCGATATTGATGCCGTGGTCAAGCAAGGCTTCGCAAATGCTGGTGCCACCGGGTGCGGTGATTTCAGCGCCTTGCGGACAGTATTCGGCATGCGGCAGGATTTTGATGGTGGGCATTTAAAGAGTCTCGACGTTTTTGCCAGCCAGCGCGCGCTGGATGCCGTGGTTCATACGCTGGGCGGCAAAAGCTTCCGTGCCGTTTGCCAGCGCTTTGGTGGCGGTTTCAATGGTGGCGGCATCTGTGCTAGCCAAGGTGGTGCGCAGCACGGCCATCAACGCTTCAATAGCCTTGCGCTCAGTGGCTTGCAGCAATTCGCTGTCGGCATCCAGCGCCGATTGTGTGGCCAGCAGCATGCGGTCGGCATCGACGCGCGCCTCGACCAGCGCGCGCGCCTGCATGTCAACCTGCGCTGTGCTGAAACTGCTTTGCAGCATCTGGGCGATTTGCGCATCACTCAACCCATACGAGGGCTTGACATCGATCTGCGCCTGCACGCCCGAGCGTTGTTCTTTGGCGCTGACATTCAGCAGGCCGTCGGCGTCCACCGTGAAGGTAACGCGGATGCGCGCTGCGCCGGCTGCCATGGGCGGGATGCCGCGCAGTTCAAAGCGCGCCAGGCTGCGGCAGTCTGCCACCAGGTCGCGCTCGCCTTGCAGCACGTGCAGCGCCAGCGCGGTTTGGCCGTCCTGGTAGGTGGTGAAATCCTGCGCCATGGCGGTGGGAATGGTCTGGTTGCGCGGCACGATGCGCTCGACCAGACCGCCCATGGTTTCAATGCCGAGCGACAGGGGAATCACGTCGAGCAGTAGCAAATCGTCCTGCCCGCTACGGTGGCCTGCCAGTTGGTGCGCGGAGATGGCCGCGCCCAGGGCCACCACCTCGTCTGGATTCAGGTTGGTCAGCGGCTCGCGGCCAAAAAAATCGGCCACGGCACGGCGAATCTGCGGCATGCGGGTGGAGCCCCCCACCAGCACCACACCCTGCACTTCGTCATTGGTCAGCTTGGCGTCGCGCAGGGTCTTGCGCAACACCCGCACAGTACGGGCTGTAAGGTGGGCCGTAGCAGCCTCAAAGTCGGCCAGCGAGACAGCCAGATTTGCGGCACTACTTGATAGTTGTGCGCTGAAAACAACTGTATCGGCAGCGTTCGAACTGGCAGACAAGCGCTCCTTGCAACGCCGCGCCGCTTGCAGCACCACCGCTTTATCGTGCGCGCTTTGCAGCGGTAAGGCGAGTTTTTGCAGCACCCAGTCGGCCAGAGCGCGGTCGTAGTCGTCGCCACCCAGGGCGGAGTCACCGCCAGTGGCCATGACTTCAAAGACGCCGCGCGCGAGCTGCAAAATCGACACATCAAAAGTCCCACCACCCAAGTCAAATACCGCGTAAATGCCCTCACTGGCGTTGTCCAGCCCGTAGGCAATGGCGGCGGCGGTGGGTTCGTTGATCAGACGCAGCACGTTCAGGCCGGCCAGTTGCGCGGCATCTTTGGTGGCCTGGCGTTGGGCGTCGTCAAAGTAGGCGGGCACGGTGATAACAGCGCCAAAGATGTCGTCATTGAAGCTGTCTTCAGCGCGCTGGCGCAGGGTGGCCAAAATCTCGGCGCTCACCTCAACCGGTGATTTGACGCCCCCCACGGTGTGCAGCGCCAGCATGCCCGCAGGTGGGCTGGCCTCTTGCACAAAGCGGTAAGGCAGCTTGCTGGGCTCGACAATATCGGCCAGGCCACGGCCCATGAAGCGCTTAGCCGAGGCAATGGTGTTTTCGGGGTCATCGGCCTGCGCGGCCTGTGCGTCGTAGCCAATTTGTCGGCCGCTGGCGGACATATAACGCACCACCGAGGGCAGCAGCACCCTGCCCTGCGCATCGGGCAAGCATTCGGCCACGCCGCTGCGTACTGCCGCCACCAGCGAATGCGTGGTCCCCAGGTCTATCCCCACGGCAATACGCCGTTGGTGCGGTGCCAGTGACTGGCCGGGTTCGGAAATTTGCAAAAGTGCCATGAGAGTGTGAAGTGATTTTTAGCGCCAGATCAGCCTGCCGTTATTGTTCCAGTTCGTCCAGCTGCTGCTCCAGCTCTTGGGCGAAACGCGCAATGAACATCAGGGCTCTGACCTCCTGGGCTGCCTCCTGGGGCTGCCCCGCACTATCAAGCAGTGTTGCGCAGCGCGCCAGGCGCTCCTGGCGCTGGTGGTTGACCTGTGTCTGCAATTGCAAGGCATCGTCAGCGCTGCGCAGCGCGTCGAGCGCCTCGCGCCATTCAATTTGCTGCATCAAAAATGCGGCCGGCATGGCGGTGTTGGTGTGAGCGTCTATCGGGACGCCTTGCAGTTCACACAGATAAGTGGCGCGCTTTAGTGGATCTTTAAGGCGCTGATACGCCTCATTGATACGCACGGACCATTGCATGGCCAGGCGCTGCGCGCTGGCGTCCTGTGCACTGAATTGATCGGGGTGGGCTTGGCGCTGCAAATCTTTCCAGCGGGCGGCCAGCAGGCTACTGTCCTGGGCAAACTGCTGGGGCACGCCAAACAGCTCGAAATCGTTGGATTGAAGAGACGGCACGGTGAGGAAAGATTGGGATGGCGGGTGCTCCCCGCAACTCGATCACGCACGCAGGTGCGTCACACCCGAAAAGATTCGCCACAGCCGCAGCGGTCGCGTTCATTAGGATTGGTGAACTTGAAGCCCTCATTCAAGCCCTCGCGCACAAAATCTAGCTGGGTGCCGTCGATATAGGCCATGCTTTTGGGGTCCACCAGCACCTTGATGCCCTGGTCTTCAAAAATCACGTCTTCGGGCGCGATTTCATCGGCGTATTCCAGCTGGTACGCCAGGCCCGAGCAGCCCGTGGTCTTAACTCCCAGCCGCACACCCACACCCTTGCCGCGGCGGCTGATGTAGCGATTGACGTGACGGGCAGCGGCTTCGGTCAGGGTAACGGACATGGCGGAGTTTCAGTGTGCTGCTTGCAGGTGCTTTTGCTTGTAGTCGTTGACTGCGGCCTTGATGGCGTCTTCAGCGAGGATGGAGCAGTGGATTTTCACCGGCGGCAGTGCCAGCTCTTGTGCGATCTGGCTGTTCTTGAGAGCCGCCGCTTCGTCCAGCGTCTTGCCCTTGACCCACTCGGTAACCAACGAGCTCGACGCAATGGCCGAGCCGCAGCCATAGGTCTTGAAACGCGCGTCTTCAATCACACCCGTTTGCGGGTTGACCTTGATTTGCAGCTTCATCACGTCGCCGCAAGCGGGTGCGCCCACCATGCCGGTGCCAACCGACTCGTCGCCCTTGTCGAAAGAGCCAACGTTGCGCGGGTTTTCGTAGTGGTCTACCACTTTGTCGCTGTATGCCATGGGGTGTCCTTTTGTCGTGGTGTAGTTATGTTGACTATTTTAGTCAGGCATAGCGGCTTAGTGCGCCGCCCACTGAATAGCACTGATGTCAATGCCGTCTTTGTACATTTCCCAAAGTGGCGACAAGTCACGCAGCTTGGCAACGTTTTGCTTGATGGTGGCAATCGCGTAGTCAATTTCTTCTTCAGTGGTCCAGCGGCCAATCGTCATGCGCAAGCTGCTGTGGGCCAGCTCGTCGCTGCGGCCCAGGGCGCGCAGTACATAGCTGGGCTCAAGGCTAGCCGAGGTGCAGGCTGAACCACTAGAGACCGCCAACCCCTTGATACCCATGATCAGCGACTCGCCCTCGACATAGTTGAAGCTCATGTTGAGGTTGTGCGGTACGCGCTTTTCAGCGTTGCCGTTGATGAAGACCTGCTCCACGTCTTTCAAGCCCGCGAGCATTCGCTGCTGCAAGGCACGGATACGCTCGTTCTCACCATGCATTTCGGCTTTGGCAATGCGGTAGGCCTCGCCCATGCCCACAATCTGGTGTGTGGGCAGTGTGCCGCTGCGCATGCCGCGCTCGTGTCCGCCGCCGTGCATTTGCGCCTCGATGCGCACGCGCGGTTTGCGGCGCACAAATAAAGCGCCGATGCCTTTGGGGCCATAGGTTTTGTGCGACGTGAGGCTCAGCAAATCCACTGGCAAGGTGGCCATGTCAATGTCCACCCGGCCCGTGGCTTGCGCGGCATCCACATGGAAAATGATGCCTTTGGTGCGGCAGATGGCACCAATGGCAGGGATGTCCTGAATCACGCCAATTTCGTTGTTGACAAACATGACGCTGACTAAAATGGTATCCGGGCGAATTGCCGCCTGAAACACATCAAGGTTGAGCAGGCCGTCTTCCTGCACGTCAAGGTAAGTCACGTCAAAGCCCTGGCGCTCCAGTTCGCGGCAAGTGTCGAGCACAGCCTTGTGCTCGGTCTTTACGGTAATGATGTGCTTACCCTTGGTTTTGTAGAACTGCGCGGCACCCTTCAAAGCCAGGTTGTTGGACTCGGTGGCACCACTGGTCCAGACAATCTCGCGCGGGTCAGCACCAATCAACGCGGCCACCTGCTCGCGGGCTTTTTCGACTGCGGCCTCAGCCTCCCAGCCCCAGGCGTGGCTGCGCGATGCAGGGTTGCCGAAATGCTCGCGCAACCAGGGAATCATGGCGTCCACCACGCGCGGGTCGCACGGGTTGGTGGCGCTGTAGTCCATATAAATCGGGAAATGAGGCGTCGTATCCATAGCTGGCTTCAGGTCTGGCAAAAGTCAAAAGAAAACGCAAGTGCAAGCCATTGCGGCCCAACTGTCTTGCAAACAGATCAGTGGTGAGTCATCCGGCAGCAGCGCTTAAGACTTGGCAAACATGCTGCCAAGCGCAAACACCGAATTGGGCGCATTCACACGGATAGGTTTAGCCACTGGCATTGGCGAGATGGCGCGCTTGACCATAGGCTTGCTCTCGATTTGCACGCCCTTGGCCAGTTGGTCGTCTACCAGTTTTTGCAAGGTAACGGAGTCCAGAAACTCCACCATGCGGGTGTTGAGCGAAGCCCACAGCTCATGCGTCATGCAGCGGCCACCCTCGCCCAGGCAGTTTTCTTTGCCACCGCACTGCGTGGCATCAATCGGCTCGTCCACCGAAACAATAATGTCGGCAACGGTGATCTCACCCGCCTTGCGGCCCAGGGTGTAACCACCGCCCGGCCCACGAGTGGACTCGACTAGCTCGTTACGACGCAGTTTGCCAAACAACTGCTCCAGATAAGACAGGGAAATTTGCTGACGCTGGCTGATGGCTGCCAGTGTCACGGGGCCGCTACTTTGACGCAGGGCCAGATCAATCATCGCTGTGACCGCGAAACGGCCTTTGGTTGTAAGACGCATTGCAAACTCCTAAATATTGGCTTTGCCGATTACTGCCCGAATGCACCATAGCACCCAGGTTTGCCTCCACCCTTTAGCAGTCGGGCCATCAGGTTGACCTGCTTTTGCCTTCGTACTGCTTTCCTACTACCGTTAGTTTAACAGAAACCCAAATGAATTGCTCGGGTACTGAGACTGATCAGTCTATTTTTTGAACTGCACGCGCAATCAGTGATTCATCGGAACCACGTTATCGGAACCAACCGCGCCAAACGCTTGGGTTTTAAGGTAGGTCAACTGGTCACGCACCTTGGCGGCATTCTCGAACTCTAAGTTTTTGGCGTGTTCGATCATCAACTTTTCCAGCCGCTTGATTTCACGGCCAATATCTTTCTCGCTCATGTCCTCCACTTTGGCGCGCGCAATCGCGTCCTGCTCCAGACGCTCCATTTCCTTGCCGGCTTTTTCGCTGTACACACCGTCAATCAAGTCGCGCACCTGCTTGACGATGCTGCGCGGTGTGATGCCGTGCGCCAGGTTGTGCGCCACCTGCTTGACGCGCCGCCGCTCTGTCTCGCCCATGGCTTTTTTCATCGACTCGGTAATGCGGTCGGCATACAAAATAGCGCGGCCATTGACGTTGCGCGCGGCCCTGCCAATGGTTTGAATCAGGCTGCGCTCGGCGCGCAAAAAGCCTTCCTTGTCGGCGTCCAGGATCGCCACTAGAGAAACCTCTGGAATGTCCAGCCCTTCACGTAGCAAATTGATACCCACCAACACGTCAAACGCGCCCAGGCGCAAGTCGCGCAAAATTTCCACCCGTTCCACGGTGTCCACATCGCTGTGCAAATAACGCACCTTGACGCCGTTGTCGCTCAGATAATCGGTGAGCTGCTCGGCCATGCGCTTGGTCAAGGTGGTAATTAGTACGCGCTCATTCTTGTCTGCGCGGATGCGGATTTCCTGCAGCACATCATCCACCTGGTGTGTGGCAGGGCGCACTTCAACCTCGGGATCAACCAATCCGGTAGGACGCACCAGTTGCTCCACCACTTGCCCTGCGTGCGTGTTTTCATAAGCCGCTGGCGTGGCCGAGACAAAAATGGTTTGCCGCATGCGCCGCTCAAACTCCTCAAACTTGAGCGGCCGGTTATCCAGCGCGCTGGGCAGGCGAAAACCGTATTCCACCAGCGTGGTCTTGCGCGAACGATCGCCGTTGTACATGGCATTGAGCTGGCCAATCATCTGGTGGCTTTCGTCCAGAAACATCAACGCGTCTTTGGGCATGTAATCGGTCAGCGTGGATGGCGGCTCGCCCACCGCTGCGCCCGACAAATGCCTGGTGTAGTTTTCAATGCCCTTGCAATGGCCAATTTCGGTCAGCATCTCCAGATCGAACCGGGTGCGCTGCTCCAGCCGCTGCGCTTCAACCAGCTTGCCCATACCCAGCAGCTCTTTCAAACGACCTGCCAGCTCGAGCTTGATGGTTTCAATGGCCGCCAGCACGCGGTCACGCGGGGTAACGTAATGGCTTGACGGGTAAACGGTAAAGCGTGGAATCTTTTGCTTGATGCGGCCCGTGAGCGGGTCAAACAGTTGCAGGCTTTCAATCTCGTCGTCAAACAGCTCGATGCGTATTGCGAGCTCGCTGTGCTCGGCGGGGAAGACGTCAATGGTTTCGCCGCGCACGCGGAATTTGCCGCGTGCAAAGTCCTGCTCGTTGCGCTGGTATTGCATGCGAATGAGCTGGGCGATCACATCGCGCTGGCCCAGCTTGTCACCCACACGCAGCGTCATCACCATCCGGTGGTAGCTCTCGGGCTCGCCGATGCCGTAAATAGCCGAGACGGTAGCCACAATCACCACGTCGCGCCGCTCCAGAATGCTCTTGGTGCAGCTCAGGCGCATCTGCTCGATGTGCTCGTTGATGGCGCTGTCTTTCTCAATGAACAAATCGCGCTGCGGCACATAGGCTTCGGGCTGGTAGTAATCGTAGTAGCTAACGAAATACTCCACCGCATTTTTGGGGAAAAACTCGCGGAATTCACTGTAGAGCTGCGCCGCCAGCGTCTTGTTGGGCGCAAACACAATGGCCGGGCGGCCCAGCCGGGCAATCACGTTGGCCATAGTGAAGGTTTTGCCCGAGCCAGTCACGCCCAGCAAAGTCTGGAACACCTCGCCGTCGCGCACACCCTCAACCAGTTTGGCAATTGCCTCGGGCTGATCGCCAGCCGGCGGATAAGGCATGAAGAGCTCAAACGGCGAACCGGTAAAGCTGACGAATTCGCCAGTATTGACCGGCGAATCGGCTGCATTTGCAGCGGCTATTTTTGAAACGGAGGTGGTGACAACATGCATGCCACACCAGTCTAGCCCAAGGCCGATACCCGTCAGTTGGCAAGCCAATCAATAAACCAAATCGGCAATCTTGTCCCAAACTTCAGGCGGAATACGGCCGCTGTGGGTTTCCACCACCATGCCTTTTTTATCGATCAGGTACGACATAGGCATGGTCTTGGGCTTGCCCAAACTGTCTTTGTGTTCAAACTCACCCGCCCAGAGCCAGGGGAAGCGCTGGTTGGACTTGACCGAACTGGCAATCACCTGCTGGTAGCTCAGTAAATCCTGGCGCTTGGCGTCGTGGCTGATGGCCACAATCTCGAATGGCTTGCCTTTCCAACCCATGTAGTTGTCGCGCAGCTCGGGCATACGGTCGCGGCACATGGCACAGTCGCTCGACCACAACATGACCAGCACCACCTTGCCGCGCAGCGCTTGCATGTCAAACACCTGGCCATCGAGGGTTTTGCCAACCACCATGACGGGCTTCTCGAGCGCCGCCGCAGGCTTTTCAATGGTGGCTGGGGACCTGGCCGTTGTCTTGGTTGTTTGAGTCTGCGCCTGGGCTACGGCCAAAGCTAATGTTAGAGCGATAAAAAAAGCGATCCTCCCCTTGCGCCGGGGTGTAGTGGTTAGGCTGGATACCATGGCTGTTACCTCGCTACTCTTCGCATAAACTGTTGTTGGAACGGTTACCCTGCATGACTAGGGCAAACACCTGTAAGAAATAGGTTTTGCGTCACATGGGTACAGAATTTACACAAATCTAGCCTATTTGTATTCATTTTTTTTAATTTTTGGGCTTTGCCCGCTTTTTCACAGGATTTTTCATGTCTTTGTTCACAGCCGTCGAAATGGCTCCGCGCGATCCCATCTTGGGTTTGAACGAACAATTCAACGCCGACCTCAATCCGGCCAAAGTCAATCTTGGCGTTGGCGTGTATTTCGACGACAACGGGAAACTGCCTTTGTTGCAATGCGTGCAAGCCGCCGAAAAACTGATGTCTGACTCGCCTAAGCCACGCGGTTATTTGCCCATTGATGGCATTGCTGCTTACGACAGCGCTGTCAAAAATCTGGCGTTTGGTGCTGGCAGCGAGGCTGTCACATCCGGCCGCATAGCCACCGTGCAAGGCTTGGGCGGCACTGGCGGCCTGAAGCTTGGCGCTGACTTTTTGCGGCACCTCAACCCGAAGGCCGCAGTGCTGATCAGCGACCCGAGTTGGGAAAACCACCGCGCCCTGTTCACGCAAGCCGGGTTTGAAGTGCAGACCTATCCGTATTACGACGCGGCAAGTAAAGGTGTCAACTTTGCAGGACTTCTGGGTGCCCTGGAAGCCGCCGCGCCGGGCACCATCGTTGTGCTGCACGCGTGCTGCCACAACCCCACTGGCTACGACATCACCCCCGCGCAATGGGACCAAGTGGTGGCTACCGTAAAGGCGCGCCAGCTGGTGGCGTTTTTGGACATGGCCTACCAAGGCTTTGGCTACGGCATTGCTGAAGATGGTCAGGCGGTAGCCAAATTTGTCGCTGCGGGACTCAATGTGCTTGTCTCGACTTCGTTTTCCAAAAGCTTCAGCCTTTACGGCGAGCGCGTTGGCGCGCTGAGCGTGGTGTGCAATAGCAAAGAAGAGGCTGACCGTGTACTCAGCCAGCTCAAAATCGTCATCCGCACCAACTACAGCAACCCACCCACCCACGGCGCAACTGTGGTCGCCGCAGTACTGAACACACCCGAACTTCGCGCCTTGTGGGAGCAAGAGCTTGGTGGCATGCGCATACGCATCAAAGAGATGCGCAGCCTGTTTGTGGAAAAGCTCAAAGCTGCTGGCGTTGCGCAAGACATGGGTTTTATCACTACGCAGATCGGTATGTTTAGCTATTCGGGCCTCGCCAAGGAGCAAATGCAGCGCCTGCGCAGCGAGTTTGGCGTGTACGGCACAGACAGTGGCCGCATGTGCGTAGCAGCGCTAAACAGTAAGAACATTGACTATGTTTGCGCAAGTATTGCCAAAGTGATGTGAGTCAACGCCTCCTCTTTACATAACTCTTGTGCTGTGCGCAGTTATGCAGGGGTAGATTTTGGCAAAGTCACTTGAGAGGCAAGCCTAAACTGCAAACTTTGGTACAAACTCTTATGTGTGGTTAAGACCAGACTGTTATATTGCTGCACTGCAACAAAATAGAAATCAGAGGCACTATGCTCTATCAGATCTACGAAACCCAACGCTCCCTGATGGAGCCTCTGACCGACTTTGCGCAGGCCGCCGCCAAGCTCTACAACAACCCACTCTCGCCGTTTGGCCAGAACCCGTTTGCGCAGCGCGTCTCGGCCGGCTACGACCTGTTATATCGCCTGGGCAAAGACTACGAAAAGCCACAGTTCAACATACACACCGTGGATATTGACGGCGTGGACATTGCCATTCAAGAAAAAGTTGAAATCGAAAAACCGTTTTGCCAATTGCTGCGCTTCAAGCGGTTTTCAGACGACACCGCGACGCTGACGCGCATCAAGGGTCAACCCGCCGTGCTGATTGTGGCCCCGCTGTCGGGCCACTACGCCACACTGTTGCGCGACACAGTCAAAACCATGCTGAAAGACTACAAGGTTTACATTACCGACTGGAAAAACGCCCGTACCGTGCCGCTGGCCGATGGCGAGTTCCACCTGGACGATTACGTCAACTACGTACAGGAGTTCATCCGCCACCTGCAAGGCCTGTATGGCAACTGCCACGTCATCAGCGTGTGCCAGCCCACCGTGCCGGTGCTAGCCGCCGTCTCGCTCATGGCTAGCCGGGGTGAGACAACACCACTGTCCATGACCATGATGGGCGGCCCGATTGACGCGCGCAAATCGCCCACGGCCGTCAACAATTTGGCCATGCAGCGCAGCTACGAATGGTTTGAGAACAACGTTATCTTCCGTGTGCCCAGCAATTTTGCGGGTGCGGGCCGCCGCGTTTACCCTGGCTTTTTGCAGCACACCGGCTTCGTGGCCATGAACCCTGACCGCCACGCGCAAAGCCATTACGACTACTTCAAACACCTGATTCAAGGCGACGATGTGAGCGTTGAGGCACACCGCAAGTTCTACGACGAGTACAACGCCGTGCTCGACATGGACGCCGACTATTACCTGGAAACCATCAAGATCGTGTTCCAGGAGTTTGCACTGGTCAACGGCACCTGGCAGGTCAAATCTGCCACTGGCAAGCTGGAGTTAGTGCGGCCGCAAGACATTAAGACCACGGCGCTGTTTACCGTGGAGGGCGAGCTGGACGACATCTCTGGCTCAGGCCAGACCGAAGCGGCGCACAAACTGTGCAGCCAGATTTCAGTCAGCAAGCAAAAGCACCTGGAAGCCAAAGGCGCAGGTCATTACGGCATTTTCAGTGGTCGCCGCTGGCGCGATGTGGTTTATCCCGAGGTACGCGATTTCATCACTGCCCACAATAACGTACCGGTGCGCTCCGCCAGCCCCGCCAAGCCCGCCCCCAAAGCGCCGCCTGCTGCAAAAAAAGCGGCCAAACCCGCAGCCAAAGCAGTCTCCGCAAAGACCCCCAACCGCACAGCAGCCAGCGTGCGCAAGCGGTAGGAGCAGCAGGCACGGTCATGAGCAGTCTGCCCACTTTGGTGGAGCGCCTGCATGCGGCGCTACCGCAAACCCAGTGCACCCGCTGCGGCTACCCTGACTGCGCCGCCTACGCGCAGGCCATGGCGCAAGATCAGGCACCCATCAACCAATGCCCACCCGGTGGCGCTGAAGGTATACGCCGACTGGCTGTATTGACCGGCCAACCAGTGCGCCCACTCAACCCGGCAAATGGCGAGGAAGCGCCGCGCCAGATGATGTGGATTGACGAAGCCTGGTGCATAGGCTGCACGCTGTGCATCAAGGCTTGCCCCACCGATGCCATTGTGGGCAGCAGCAAACACATGCACACCATTATTGAGGCCTATTGCACTGGCTGCGCGCTGTGCCTGCCGGTGTGCCCGGTGGACTGCATCAAGCTGGAGAACGCATCGCAATTAGCCACTGGCTGGGCTGCATGGTCACAGGCTCAAGCCGCCGAATCTCTAAAACGCTACGAATTTCATAATGCATTGTGGTCATTGAAATCGAACCAAAAACTTGAAGCAACCACCGTCGGTCGCCCTGCTTACTGAAGCCTTCGAGTACGGACACACATTAGCAAACCAAAATTATTGGTGCGGCGCTGACGACAGTAGGCTAGCAACGCATGCTCTCCGGTTAATCTATGCTTGGGCTCACCCGACCTGAGTAAAAATTGGGAGGATTTTGATTGAGAGCGTATCTGCGTTCAGCTAACGCGATGAGAACCTTAGCACTTGCACTGCTCGCGTTTGCTCTGGCGGCTATTGCGATAGTGCACTATGCGGCCCAACGCACAGTTGCCATTCAAGGGCCGGGCGTTCTGCAGGTGATCGATGCTCAGACCGTCTGGCTGGGCGTCAATACTGACCTGTGGATACTCGATGCACAAGGACACAGAAAAAGCCGGAAGACGGCGACCGAGCTTGGCTTGCAAGGCTCCGTAAGCAACATTGCCTTAGCTCCTGCGGGCCAAGCCCTGTTGACCAGTCGCAAGGACTTAGCATGGCAGGTAGTCAATACGACAGACCTCTCTCGGGTAAGGACTATCGTCCCACTGGACTTCACCCGTTTTCGTAGACATAAATCAACTTCCGGTTTGAAGTTGCTCGAACGCAAGCGGACTCATTTGGTCAAGATGACTGTGCCTGCGGACTCGATTGTAAAAACCCTCAATGTAGTCAA
>JAKFVA010000054.1 GCA_021732385.1 Burkholderiales bacterium
AGGAGAGCCGGCGTCTGGCTCGCCTCGGCCGGGGCTAGTCGCGGCCTTCTCCCGACGATTCGGCCGCCTAGTTCCGTCCAAGCGACGCAGCCCGCGTCACTCGCCCGCCGCCGCAGGGGTTCTTCTGATGCCTAACGTTTGGCATGAGCGGCATGCCCCGGTACTCCGGGGCATGTCCGCTCGATGGAAGGGTTAGGCTTCACTCGCGAACTCTAAGGCATTAGCTCTCGACCGCTCCCCGTTCCCATTTTTTTTCGGAATTGGGGAATCTTCTGCTTCCATTCGGCGACTTGCTCCGCAGAGAAATTACCTCGGACGACGATCTGCTTGAAGACGCGCTTCTCCGTACTTGACTTTTCTATGGGCTGCCTGTCGCTTCCGATTCCTGAGCAGGTAAGCCAGTAAACCTTATGAACTCCAAGTTTCGTTAGAGCGTCATTCAAGCTGCCCCGATCTTTTGCTCCGATCGATTTGGCTCCCCATTTGATTTCCACGGCGATCGACGGCAGCGCCTTGTGGAAGAACACCAGATCGATGTAGCGATTGGTCTGAGGGATATGACGCCTCGCAAGAATGGTCCAATTGGCGTCTTTATCTAGGAAGTGGCGCATGTGCATATAGGCTGCACACTCCACATCTGCTTCCTTTACCAATCGATGCGCATGAAGGTCTGCTCGGAGTAATGCGGGGAGTTCCTTGCTGAGGTAAGACTGAACTTGCTGGAGAGTGGTCATCGACGTGTCTCAAAGTTTGTTTGAAGCCTAACGTAATATATACCGCAATGCGCTGCGGTATAACGCGGAGGAGTCAACTGCGAAAACTGGCACGAAGGCTTTTCTCATAACGATAGTTTGCCTCAATAAAAATAGCAGCAAACCCGGCAACTTGTGGGCCGCTGTCGGTTCCGAATTCTGTCCATTCTCGACCAAATGGGAAGGACTACGCCCGATCACTTTCGGAACTCTGATCCTCTGCCAAACCAGCGCCCCTACTCAAACCGCTTCACCACCTCAATCCCAACCAACCAAGCCCTTGGCGCACCCGGCTCAAAAAACCGCCCATTGCCCTCGTTAACGATGACCGAGCCCGCATAGCGGCGCTGGCCCAGGTTGTCCACGCGCACAAACTCGCGCAGTTGCCAGGTGGCGTCCAGGTCTTGCTTGAACTTGGCCACCAGGCTGAGTACGGTGTAGGCAGCGGCGCTGTCGCTGTTGTTGTCGTTGACAAAAATCTTGCCGGTGCGCCGCGCCTCCAGCGCCAGTTGCACCTGCGGGTCAAACCAGTCATAGCCCAGTTGCGCATACAGCGCGGTTTTGGGAATGCCGGGCAGGCGGCTGCCCGCAGGCACGGCCAGGGTGGGCGCGCTGCAGGGCGCAGCGGCGCAGGTGCGAAATTCATCGCGGTAGGTTGCATCCAGCCGCGTGGCAGACGATGTCAGGCTGAAGCCCTGCCAGCGCCAGTCCACACTGGCCTCCAGGCCACGGCGCAGCGTGCGGCCCACGTTCTGAAAGGTCGAGCGGCCGCCGGTGTTGGAGAGCACGGCAATCTCGTCTTCGGTGCTGGTTTCAAACACCGCCAGGGCCCAATTCACCTGGCCATGGTCCAGCCCTTTGTGGCGCCCTTTCAAACCCAGCTCCAGGCTGCGGTTCTGGCTGGCTTGCAGCGCAAAGTTCAAGCCGGTTGCGCCCGAGGGCCGGTAGGCGGCTTCGTTGAAGGTGGGTGTTTCAAAACCGCGGCCCAGGCTGGCATAGGCCTGCACCTGCGGCGTGAGCAGGTGCCAGACACCCAACACGGGCAGCAGCGAGGCATACGAGGTTGAGCCGCTGTCGTCGGGGTTGCCCGGCGCGATGAACTGGTCACGGGACTTGAAGCGCACGCGCGAGTGACGCAGACCGGCAAAAGCGCCCCAATCCTGCGCCTGCCAGTCAAGCTGCGCATACGGGTCCAAGTTGCTGGCCCGGTTGGTCTCCTGGCGCCGCAAGGCACCCACTGTGCCCAGGGCATTGGGGCTGCTGGCCGCCCCGCTGAAGTTTTGAAAACCGCGCCGCTGCTCGGTCAGGCTGTCGGTGGACACACCTGCCGCAAGCGAGAGCTTGCCGGCGTCATGGGTTTGCTCCAGGCGCCAGCGGGCGTTCAGGCCCCAGTAATTGCGCTCCAGGTCAATCACGCCCCCGGCGCTGCTGGCCGCCAGCTGGTTGCTGGCGGGAATCGACTGAAATTGCTGCACCTGGCGCTGGCCCGCATACGCCAACAGCTCAATGCGTTGCTGCGCATCCAACCGCTTCTCATGCGCTAACCCCAACTGGTCTTGCTGCACCGATTTGCGGGTGTTGAACTGCAGCGCAGCCGGCGTGGTCTGGTAGGGGTTGGCGTTGAACTCGACGCGGCTGAGGCCCAGCGGGTCGAGTGAATCGGGCGCGCGCAAACGGTTGGCGACCAGCGTCCAGCGCCCTTCCCCTGCGCCGCCCACTACAGGCAGCGTCAACTTCACGTTGGCGCTGCTGCGTTCAGCCGCCGACTGCGGGCGAAAACCGTCGGTTTCAAACTGGCTGGTGTCCAGCGTGTAGCCCAGGCCCGAATCGGTAATGCCGCTGGCCCCCACGCTAAAGCGCGTGGTGCCGTACGCACCCAAGGCTGCGCCAAAGCGCAGGGTGTTGGGGCGGGCACCGTCTTCGGTGTACAGCGCAATCACGCCGCCCGATGACGCGCCGTACAAGGCCGAATACGGCCCGCGCAAGACCTCGATGCGCTGGGCAGAAGACAGGGGGAAATGCGCCACCTGGCCCTGCCCGTCAGGCGCGCTGGCGGGAATGCCGTCGACATACAGACGGATGCCGCGCACACCAAAAGTGGCGCGCGCGCCAAAGCCGCGGATGGCAATTTGCATGTCCTGCGCGTAGTTGTTGCGGTTGGCGGCCACCAGGCCGGGCACCCGGCCCAGGCTCTCGGACAGGTTGATTTGCAACTGCCCGCCCTGGATTTCTTCAGCGTCAATGATGTCCAGCGACGCGGCGGTGGAAAAGCGCTTGTTCTCGGGTGAAGTGCCGGTAATGAACACGGGTTGCAGGGCAGCGCCTTCGCCCAGCGCAGGCAGCGGTTGTGCCCAGGCCGGCATGGCCCCATACGGCGCGAATGGAGCCAACAGCGCAAGGGCGATGGCCCGCTTGAAAGGAGGATGGGCGGTCACGGCGCTGAATTGAAATGGAAGGTGGTGCAACAAAATACAATCGATAGGCAAGGCCGCATGCGCCCGCATCATGCGCGCGCCGTGGCATCCCGACTTTACGCAACCGGCCACAGGCCCTACAAACCATGACGGCTTTACAGATTGCGGTCTTGCACAATGCACCCGCCCAGCGCTTTGAAGTAGTGATTGACGGCCTGCTGTGCGAATGCACGTACCAGATCAACCACAAGGTCATGGCCATCTTGCACACCGAAGTACCGCCCGCCCTGGGCGGCCGGGGCATTGCGGCGGCTTTGGTGCAGGCGGCCTTGGCGTGGGCGCAGCAGCAGGGCTTGCGCGTGGACCCGGTGTGCTCGTATGTGAGCGCCTATATGCAGCGCCACCCCGACACGCTGCCCCTGCTAGCCTGAAGCGGGCCCCATTTGCTTTAACTCGGCTTCCTGCAGCGTGCGCCACATCAGCTTGCCGCTGCCGCTTTTGGGCAGGCTGCTGGCAAATTGCACGACGCGCGGCGCTTTGTACACCGCCATGTGCTCGCGGCACCAGGCCACAATGTCGGCCTCGCTCACGCTGCCCACTGCTGTCTCGCGCAGCACCACCACGGCTTTGACGGATTCGCCGCGGTAAGCGTCGTGGGTGGCAATCACGCAGGCTTCGGCAATGGCCGGGTGCTGGTACATCAGCGCCTCCACCTCGGCGGGCCAGACCTTGAAGCCGCTGGCGTTGATCATGCGCTTGAGCCGGTCGGTCATGAAGAAGTAGCCGTCTTCATCGATGCGGCCCAGATCGCCAGTGCGGAAAAAAAGCTTGCCATCGATCTCAATAAAAGCCGCTGCCGTGGCCTCGGGCTGCTTCCAGTAGCCCTGGAACACCTCGGGGCCGTGGGTGATGATTTCGCCCGCCTCGCCTTGCGGCAGCTCTTGCAGGGTGTCGGGGTCAATCACGCGCGAATCGGTGCTGACAAAGGGCACGCCCAAGCACTGCTGCTTGGTGTGCTCGGGCGGGTTGCTGTGCGAGGGGCCGGCGGTCTCGGTCAGGCCGTAGCCCTCGACATAGCGCAGCCCGTATTGCGTCCACAGCCGCTGCGCCACTGCCTGCGGCATGGCCGCGCCGCCGCCGCTGATATAGCGCAGGCTGCTGAGGTTGTAGTCTGCAAAGTGGGCGCTGGCCAGCAGGTCAATCACCATGGTCGGGATGTTCGTCCAATGCGTCACGCGCCAATGCGAGATCAGCCGCCCGGCCAGGTCGCGGTCCCAGCGCGGCATGATGACCAGCGTGCTGGCGCTATAGATATTGCAGTGCAAGAGGCTGACCATGCCGGTGATGTGAAACATCGGCACCACCGCCAGGCTCACATTACTGGTCGTGCCGCCGACCCACAGGCTCGCTGCCACTGCGTTGTGCATGATGCTGGCGTGCGCATGCATGCAGCCCTTGGGCAAGCCGGTGGTGCCGCTGGTGTAGGGCAGCAGCGCCAGGTCAGCGGGGCCTGCCGTGTGCTGCGGTGGCGCAGCCGGTGTGGCCAGTGCGCTGCGCCAGGTGTGTACCTCACCGCCTGACAGCGTGGGCAACGCATGCGCTGCGCCGAGCCAGTCGTGCCAATGCCCGGGCGGGGCCAGCGGCCCTGTTTGGGCGGGGTCAAACACGTCGGCAAAACGCGTGACGATCAGCTGCCTCAAGCCCTCGCCGGTGGCCAGCAAGTTGCTCGCGGCGGCCAGCTCGGCGGCCAGGTCGGCTGTGGTCAGTGCCACTTTGGCACCGGCATCGCTGATGTAGTGCTTTAGCTCCTCGCGCTTGTTCATGGGGTTAACCGGCACCACCACCGCATTGGCACGCAGCACGGCAAAGTGCGCCACCACCAGCTGCGGGCAGTTTTGCATCAGCAGCAGCACACGGTCGCCTTTTTGCACGCCCAGCGCATGCAGGCGGGTGGCCAAAACCTCGGCCTGCGCCAGCAGTTGAGCGTAAGTCAGTACGGCATCAAAAAACACCAGCGCCGGGTGCTCGGGGTAGCGCAGCGCGCTGACCGCCAGGTTGTGCCAAAGCGAGGTGGCGGGCGGTGTGATGGCGTGGGGCAGCAGGCGCGGCCAGAACGCGTGATGGCGACCAATCGACATTGAAGAGGGTTGCAACAAGTTTGAGCTCTTAACAAACAACGCGAATTGAAACATGACTTTGCAAAACGGCTTAGCGCAGCGCTCTAACGCGGTTATTTCCTACAGTGCGGCAGGTGGGCGACTGGCTGCGCACTCTATACGCAAGAGCTACAAACAATAGGTCTGCTGACGCCGTGTCATGCATACAAAAGTACAGCGTTCCCCACGTCTCAATCTTCCGAAAGATCCCCATGCAACACCAGAAATATTCCTCCTGCATTGAAGCCTGCAATACCTGCTCTGTGGCCTGTAATTATTGCGCCGCTTCTTGTTTGAAAGAAGCTGATGTGCAGTCCATGGCCAAGTGCATTGCGCTTGACATTGATTGCGCGCAACTGTGCGCCATGGCCGCTGCGGCGATGGCCCGCGAAAGTGACTGCGCCCCAGCCATGTGCAAGCTGTGCGCTGACATGTGCCAGCAATGCGCTGACGAATGCGGCAAACACAAACATGACCATTGCCAAGCCTGCGCCGAGGCCTGCAAAGCCTGTGCGCAAGCCTGCCGCGCAATGTCTGCCTGAAGCCAGGCCCCAACCCAACCCACGCGAGACTGACATGCCAAAAATCAATTCCTTTTGCCAAACTGGCGAAAGGAATAGTTGCTGCGCAAAAAAGAGATCGCCACGATTGACAAGTTTTTGGCAACTCATCCATATGCTGCGGGCAAGATGAGCAAGTAGCAAGACTTTCTCAAGGATTTGTATGAGCGTCCATCTGGCATTGCCGTCGCAACATTTCGCTTTCACGCGCTCGCCTGAATTGAATGTGTTGTTTTTTGCTTTCCTGCTCAACTTTCCGTGGGAGTTTATGCAAGTGCCGCTCTTTGAGGGCGTTGCACAAATGGCGCACTGGCAGGGCGTCAAACTGTGCGCACTGGCCGCTGTGGGCGATGCGATCATCAGTTCGACGGCTTACGGCATTGTTGCTGCCACTGCAAAGAATCGCTATTGGATGCTTGCACCCACCGCGCGCCAGATTGCGCTGTTTATCGCCATTGGCGTCGCAGTCACGGTATTAATTGAATGGCTGGTGCTGCGCGGCGGCTGGTGGATAAGCTGGCGCTACACCGCTGCCATGCCGGTGTTACCCGTACTGGGTGTTGGCCTAACGCCCATACTGCAATGGCTGGTGCTGCCGCCGCTCTTGGTGGCTATTGTCAGGCGGCAACTCACGGGCAGCCAAGCGTAAATCTGACTTTGCTGAGCTAGAAACAGCACGCCGCGTAGGTGTTTTTGAACTTTGCCGGGCTGCGGTTATCATTAATTTATGCGAAAGCTGCTCATCGTCATCATGTTGGTATGTCTGCCCCTGCAATGGGGTTGGGCTAACGTGCATGTGGCCGCTGATGCAGCGCATATGGTCAATCACAACAGCCACGACTTGGCAGCCTGGCTGGTTGCACCCATAGGTAATTTAAACCATAGCCTAGAGCATGCCCACAGCCATGATGGCGACCACCAGCATGGCGAGTCTGCGGATCATGCCCACACCGACAGCACCGCGCACGACCACCATTCGCATTACCTGACAGTCTTGGCCTTGGGTATTGAAGCCTTGCCCATGCCAGAGACCAAGCTAACGCAGTGCCTGACTCCAGTGCCTGTTTATCGCCTAGATGCCAACGTTCTTTCGCGCATTGAGCGCCCCAAATGGCCAGACCACGCTTGAACGTGGTGCCTTGCTTGCACCACGCCCTGCCGTGGTGAACTTTTTAAGCCTCTCCTTCCATTGCCCCTAGCCTAGGCTGTGGTTAGCCGCTTGACGGTTCACCGAAGTTGTTTATTCACTTCGGAGAAACGCTCCTTGTTTTCTCATTTCAAATTGCCTTTGCATGCGCTTTTTGTGCTGCCTTTATGGTTCGCCTGCGCACTGCCTGCGAATGCCCAAACCGCAGCACCCACTATGGCGCGAGCGCTCGATGCGGCCTGGGCACTAAGCCCGGCGGCACGCGCGCAAACCAACCGCCAGGCCGAGTTGGATGCCCGCCAGCGCGCTGCCGATTCCTTTCTGGCGGCTCCGCCTGCGCTGACTTTGCGCCAGCGCAGTGACCGTGCCAATGCCAACCAGGGGTTTTCTGAAACCGAGGCTGAGTTGTCACTGCCACTGCGCACCCCGTCAATTCGCAGCGCCAGCGTGCGGCAGATTGCGGCCGAGCGCAGCGACTACGCCAGCCAGCAAAGCAGCGTCAAGCTCAAGCTGGCTGGCGAACTGCGCGAACTGGCAGCCAGCGCAGCGCTGGCCACTTTGGAGCGTGATTTAGCGGCGCGCCAGTTAACCGACGCGCAAACCTTGCTGCGCGATGTGCAGCGTCGCGTGCAAGCCGGTGACAGCCCGCGCATCGACAGCCTGCAAGCCAGCGCCGCCGAAAAGCAAGCGGCGCAGCAGCTATCGCAGGCACAGGCCGCGCTAGCTGCTGTACAGACGCAGTGGCACGCACTGACGGGCTTAATGACATTGGCCGCACCCGAAAACCTGGTGTCCGAAAACACACCTGGTAGTTTAGGCACCGCGTTACCTGAGCACCCGGCAGCCCGCGCAGCCCAAACGCGCGTTAACGCCAGCCGCGCCCAATTGGCGTTTGCTGAAGCCGACCGCAGCGACCCACCTGAACTGGGCCTGGGTATCACCCGCGAGCGCGACCGCCGTGGTGATGCCGCGCAAAACACGCTGCAACTGGCACTGCGTATCCCGTTTGGCGGGGACAACCGCAACGCGCCCCGCCTAGCGGCAGCACGAGCGGAAATTGATACAGCCCAGGCCGAACAGGCCGCCGTGCTGCGCCAAGTACAAGCCGACACCACGGTAGCGCAAGCTGCCCTGCTATCAGCCCGTCAGGCCCAGCTGTTAGCAACCGAGCGTGCCGCGCTCAGCCGCGAGGCGCAGGCGCTGGTCGCCAAGTCTTACCGTTTGGGCGAGAGCGATTTACCGACCCGCTTGCGGCTTGAGCGTGAAAGCTTTGAAGCCGAGTTGGCCCTGGCCCGCGCCCAAGGGGAAACACAACGCGCCATTGCCCGACTGAACCAATCCTACGGAATACTGCCATGACGCAAAAATTTATATCGAATCGTTCTCTTGCTGCTATCTCAATTGCCCGTATTGCTATATTTTTTATATCTACTGTCTGGGCCAGTCTGACGCTTGCAGGCGGCGACGCCAGCGACGGCCACGGGCATGGTGCCGCGCCAGTAACTGCAAGCAGCCAGGCCTTGCCGCGCTTTTCCGCGCAGTCCGATCTGTTTGAAGCCGTCGGCATATTGACTGGCGCTGAACTGTCGATCTTTATTGACCGTTACGCCAACAATGAGCCTGTGCTGGGAGCCAAGATAGAAATCGAATCGGGCAGCGTTAAAACTGTGGCCGAATTTCATGCCGACCACGGTGACTACAGCGTGCCGTCAGCGCCGTTCCAAAAACCCGGCACTTACCCCATTACGCTGACCGTGAACGCTGGCGACCAGACCGACTTGCTGGTGGGGGAACTGGTCGTGCCGGATCCGCAAAGCCTGCCCAATGCGGCTTCGGCAACGCACGGCTGGCAGAAGTGGCTGGGCTGGGCTGTAGGCCTGCTGGTTTTAATTTTGGCAACGCTGTTTGCCGCCCACAAGATTCGGGCACGCCGCCGTGCGTACGCCGCCACTTAAATAAAGATGACTGTTATGAAAACTACTTTTCTCCCTTTGCGTTCGCTGCTGGCCGCGTGGCTGGCAGTGGGCCTGCTGGTGACCGCATGGCCTGCAAGCGCCGGTGGCGATGCCAGCGACGGCCACTCGCATGACGCCGCGCCTGCCAGTGCCAGTGGCAACGCACCGCAGCGACTGCCCAGCGGCGACGTTTTTCTGCCCAAAAACGCGCAGCGCCAGTTGGGCGTGCGCACGGTGCTCGCCGTATCCGCCAGCCTGCCGCAAACCATCGAACTCAGCGGCCGTGTCGTAATGGACCCAAACGCCAGTGGCCGGGTGCAACCGACCATTGCCGGGCGGCTGGAAGCCGGGCCGCGCGGCCTGCCGCAACTCGGCCAGGCGGTGCGCAAAGGCGAACTGTTGGCGCAAGTGCGCGCCTCGGCCAACCCGATTGAGCGCGCCAACCAGGTGGCGCAGACCAGCGAGTTGCAAGCCAATCTGGTGCTGGCACAACAACGCGCTGCGCGGCTGGCGCAGCTTGAAGGCACGGTGGCGCAAAAAGACATTGACGCCGCGCGAACCGAGGCCGCCAGTCTGCGCCAGCGCCTGCAAGCGGTGCAGGCCAGCGTCTCGGCCACCGAGGCTTTGCTGGCCCCAGCGAGCGGCGTGATTGCCGTGCGCAATGCGGCGCTGGGCCAGGTGGTGGAAGCGCGTGAGTTGCTGTTTGAAATTGTGGATCCGGCGCGGCTGATGGTCGAGGCCAATGCGTTTGACGCGGCTTTGGCTGGCAATATCGCCAGCGCCAGCATTGCGCTGCCTGCGGCAGGTGCTGCTGGCAGCGCTGCGGCCAGCAGCCTGCCTTTGCAATTTGTGGGTGCGGGCCGCAGCCTACGCGAGGGCGCTATCCCGCTGCTGTTTCGCGCCATGAATGCCAATGCCAGCGCATTGCCATTGGCCGTGCACCAAAGCGTCAAGCTGCAAGTGCAAACCAAAGCGCAAGTGCAAGGCTTTGCCGTGGCCGCTACGGCGGTTGTCAAAACTGCCAGCAACCAGGACGCGGTGTGGGTGCATACCGAAGCCGAACTCTTTGCCCAGCGCCCGGTGCGGCTGCTGGCGCTCGACGGTGCGCGGGTTGCCGTGCTAGACGGCCTCAAAGCCGGTGACCGGGTGGTGACGCAAGGCGCTGCCCTGCTGAGCCAAGTGAGGTAAGCGCATGTTTGAAAAAATTCTGAATTTCGCACTGCACAGCCGCCTGCTGGTGCTGCTGGCGTCATGCGTGCTGCTGCTGTACGGCGGCTTGACGCTCACGCGCTTGCCGGTCGACGTATTTCCCAACCTGAACAAGCCCACCGTCACCATTCAGGCCGAGGCAGGTGGCATGGCCCCCGAGGAAGTGGAACAACTGATTTCCTACCCGCTGGAGGTTGCCATGGCGGGCATACCGGGCGTCGAGACGGTGCGCTCGGTTTCCAGTGTGGGCCTGTCCTTTGTCTACATCACCTTCAACTGGAAAACCGACATCTACCGTGCCCGCCAACTGGTCAGCGAACGGCTGACCACCGCGCGCGACCAATTGCCGCCAGGGGTCACGCATGTGGCGATGGGGCCAATCACGTCCATCATGGGCGAGATCATGCTGATGGCGCTGCCGATAGACACCAGCAAGATCAACCCGATGGCAGTGCGCGAATACGCCGACTTTGTGCTGCGCCCGCGCCTCTTGAACATCCCCGGCATCGCGCAGGTGGTGCCGATTGGCGGTGAGGTGCGCCAATACCAGGTGCAGCCCGACAGCGCGCGCATGGCGGCGCTGGGCATCACGCTAGAAGACATCAGCGCGGCACTGAAAGGCTTTTCAGCCAACACCAGCGGCGGTTTTCTGGAGCTCAATTCGCGTGAATACCTGATCCGCAACATTGGCCGCACCACCCGGCTGGAGGACCTGGCGCAATTGCCGGTGGCCTACAAAAACCAGCAAAGCATTCTGCTCAGCCAGGTGGCTGAGGTGAAATTCGCCCCGGCCATCAAGCGCGGCGACGCGGGTTTGAACGGCCAGCCCGCAGTCATCTTGGGCATCCAAAAGCAGCCCGATGCCGACACGGTAGCGCTCACGCAAAAAATTGAAACCGCCTTGAGCGAGATGAAAAAAAGCCTGCCGCCGGGCCTGGGCGAGCCGCGCATCACCATGCGGCAAGCCAGCTTTATTGAAAGCTCGGTCAGCACGTTGCAAGGCAAGCTGGCCATTGCGGCCCTGGTAGTGGCGCTGGTGCTGTATTTCTTTTTGCTAAACCTGCGCACCACGCTGATTGCGCTCACCGCCATTCCGCTGTCGTTCATGCTGACGATTTTGGTCTTCAACTACTTTGGCTACACCATCAACACCATGACGCTGGGCGGCCTCACCATTGCCATTGGCGAGCTGGTGGATGACGCGGTGGTGGGCATGGAAAACGTGCTGCGCCGCCTCAAAGAAAATCGCGCCCGGCCTGAAGCCGAGCGAACGCACCCGCTGGCGCTGATTGCCAAGGCCACACTCGAGGTGCGCTCAGCCATCGTCTATGCCACCGTCATCGTGGCGCTGGTGCTGCTGCCGCTGTTTTTTTTGCCGGGTATTGAGGGGCGGCTGATGCAACCGCTGGCGGTGGCCTATATCGTCAGCCTGCTGGCGTCGATGCTGGTGTCGGTCACGGTGACGCCAGTACTGGCGTATTACCTGCTGCCCAACATCAAGGGGTTGGATCATGGGGATACCAAAATTCAGGCCTGGCTGAAAACCCGCTACGCCCGGCTGCTGACCGCCGTCTTGGCGCACCCGCGGCGCTGGCTGCTGGCAGGCGGCGCAGCGGTGCTGCTGGCCGCAGCGGCTGTGCCGTTTTTCCCGACCACGTTTTTGCCGCCGTTCAACGAAGGCGTGGCCTTGGTTGGCCTGCGGCTGAACCCCGGCACCACGCTGGTCGAAACTTCGCGCATCGCCTCGGTGGCTGAAAAGGCGCTGCAAGGCATCCCCGAAGTGCAGCATGTGGGCCGGCGCAGTGGCCGCGCCGAACTCGACGAGCACGCCGAAGGCGTGCATGTGTCGGAGCTGGACTTGCTGCTCACCCGCTCCGAGCGCAGCGTGGCCGAGATTTATGCCGATATCCGCGAGCGGCTGGCCAACCTGCCTGCAGCGCTGTCCATCGGTCAGCCCATCAGCCACCGCATCGACCATTTGCTCTCGGGCGTGCGGGCGCAAATCGCCATCAAAATTTATGGTGACGACCTGGACACCCTACGCGGCCAGGCCGAGGCGCTGCGCAAACGCTTGTCTAGCGTGCAGGGGCTGGTCGATCTGGAGGTGGAAAAACAAGTACTGACACCACAAATCAAGGTGCAGGTGGATTACGACAAGGCCCGCGCCTACGGCATTGCACCGCCCAAACTGTTGCAGGAATTGCAAATGCTGATTGACGGCGAGCGCATCACCGAAATTGTCGAGGGCAACCGCCGCTTCAACCTGGTGCTGCGTCTGCCCGAATCGGCA
Source organism: Burkholderiales bacterium (assembly GCA_021732385.1). Taxonomy (GTDB): domain Bacteria; phylum Pseudomonadota; class Gammaproteobacteria; order Burkholderiales; family Burkholderiaceae_C; genus JAKFVA01. The sequence goes on from JAKFVA010000054.1 coordinate 12,484, forward strand.
CGCGGCATTGAAGGGCTGCGCAATCTGCTGATTGACACGCCTGCGGGCCGTATTCCGCTGGCTCAATTGGCCAGCATTGAAGAGGGTGATGGCCCAAATCAGATCAGCCGTGACGACGGGCGCAGGCGCATCGTGCTGTCGGCCAATTCATCGGGCCGGGCACTCAGCGAGATCGTGGCCGACATCCGGGCCATCACGGCAGAGTCCCAACTGCCCGAGGGTTACTTCATCACGCTTGGCGGGCAGTTCCAGGCGCAGGAAGAGGCGTCGCGTCTGATTGGCCTCTTGTCTTTGGTGTCGGTGGCGCTGATATTTTTCATCTTGTACTCGCGCTATCGCTCGGCGGTATTGGCCGCCATCATCATGGCCAATATCCCGCTGGCCTTGGTCGGCGCGGTGCTGGGCCTGTGGTTGTCGGGCCAGCCGCTGTCGATAGCGGCGCTGGTGGGCTTCATCACGCTAGCCGGCATAGCGATTCGCAACGGGATTTTGAAGGTCTCGCACTATGTGAATTTATGCGCCTTTGAAGGCGAGGAGTGGGGCCTGCCGATGCTGGTGCGCGGCTCACTGGAGCGGCTGACCCCGGTGCTGATGACCGCGCTAGTAGCAGCTCTGGCGCTGGCGCCGCTGCTGTTTGAGGCCGAGATGCCCGGCACTGAAATTTTGCACCCAGTGGCGGTAGTGATTTTCTCGGGCCTGCTGTCTTCCACCCTGCTCGATACGTTTTTGACGCCCGCCATGGTGTGGCTCTTTGGCCGCCAACCGATTGAGGCCCTGGCCGCCAATGCGGGCAGCGAGGCGTTTTGATTTCCACGCGTTAGTCCTGTTCCTCAACCCTGAACTTAACCAAGAAAGTACGTTTATGAAATTCCAATCTATTGCACTGGCTGTTTTGCTGAGCTTGAGCGCCGCCGCGCATGCCTCTGGCGATCACAAGGGCGGACACGGTTCTGGCGAACACGGACACGCCGCCAAGCACGGCGGCATCGTCGTGCCCAGCAAGCAAGCCGATCTTGAAATTGTGGTCAAACCCGACGTGATTCAAATTTATGTGGACGACCACGGCAAACCGGTCAAGCTGAACGAGGCCAAGGCCAAAGTGACGCTATTGAACGGCGCAGAAAAATCCGAGATTGACCTGGCACCTGCGGGCGATAAATTGGAGGCCAAGGGCACGTTCAAAGTGGCCAAAGGCACCAAAGGCATCGCCGTAGTGACGCTGGCTGGCAAACCTGCCACGACAGCACGTTTTGAGATCAAGTAGAGCACTGATCTGACTTCCAGCTAAGACTGCATCGACTGTCCTTCCATGCAACCGAAAAGAAATAACCATGAAAAACTTGAAATTGACTTCACTTGGCTGCGTTTTGTCTCTGGTATTGGCTGCTGTTGCTGTACCCGCCCTGGCCAGCGGAGACAAAGCCCACGCCGCACACGGTACACGCCACGCGGGTCCGGCGCAAAAAGACTGGGGCATTGCTGGCAAAGCCAAGGCCAGTACCCGTACCGTACAGGTTGAGATTGACAAAAGCCTGCGCTTTTTACCTAGCAGCGTCAGCGTGAAAAAAGGCGAAACCCTGCGCTTTGTGGTGACCAACCGCAGCGAGGTGCCGCATGAGTTTGTGCTGGGCACCACGGCCGAGAACCAGCGCCACGCCGAGGCGATGCTGAAAAACCCCCAGATGGTGCATGACGAGCCGCACCAGGCCAGCATCAGCCCCGGCAACAGCAAAGAAGTCATCTGGACTTTTAACCGCGCAGGCGAGTTTGAATTTGCCTGCATGGTGCCCGGCCACTATGTGCTGGGTATGAAAGGAAAAATTGCCGTCGCGGGTGTGCGCTGAAGTACAGCCAGCGCCTGCCAGTTTGTGTTTTAAATTGCCCCCCTAAATTGAAAG
>JAKFVA010000019.1 GCA_021732385.1 Burkholderiales bacterium
TGCGAGTACCAGTTGGCAGGCACTGATAAATGGGTCAAGTCCGGCGCGGGCGAGCAGTTTCACGTGCCCGGCAATTCAAAGTTTCAAATTCGGGTGGCCGAGGTTTACCACTACATCTGCCACTTTGGCTAATACCGCCCGAAGTGGTAGACCGCAGCGCTATTGTGACTAGTTTTTGCTACTAAATATATAGCAAAAAAGGTGAGCAGTACCCGCGCGTCTGTGCTGGTTGAAAATATGTTTTGGTAGTCAAAAAAGCCTTATTTTTCTTAATTTTTTTGTTTTCAGGCTGTGCAAGCCATTCTTGGCGGCTTGATAGGCTGAAAATTGAGAAATTCAGGCTATTTTTCAGTATGGAATTAGCGTTTTAGCTAGCCGCGGTGTGCGGGTAATGCTCACCTTTTTTACTATTTATTTAGTAGCAAAACAGGATTGCCATTAGTTAGATCACCACCGGCTCGTGCTCCAGCATGATGCCAAAGCGCTCGTACACGCTGGTTTGAATCGCCTTGGCCAGCGTCATCACCTCGCCTCCAGTCACCGGGTCGGCTGGGCCGCCGCGGTTCACCAACACCAGCGCCTGCTTTTCATACACCCCCGCGTTGCCAACGCTTTTGCCGCGCCAGCCGCAGGCGTCTATCAGCCAGCCGGCGGCAAGTTTGACGCTGCCGTTCAGCATGGGGTAGTGCACAACCTTGGGCTCGCGCGCAATGATGTCGGCGCATTGCTCCGGCGTCACAGTGGGATTCTTGAAGAAACTGCCCGCGTTGCCCAGGAGCGCTGGGTCGGGCAGCTTGGCCCGGCGAATCTCGCAAACCCACTGGTAAATTTGCCAAGCTGTCGGGCTGGTGGTTTGGCTTTGCAACTGCTTTTTCTCCAAATCCGCATAGCCCAGCACGGGCTTCCAGGGTTTGGGCAGGGCAAAGCGTACAGCCAAAATTAGCGCGCGCCCGGCCAGGCCAAAGCCGCTGCCGCTGCTTGATGTCGCGTTGCCCAGGTTGGCCACACTGGTGTGCTTAAAGACCGAATCCCGGTAGCCAAAAGCGCACTGCGCGGCAGTGAGGGTAAAGAACTGGCCCGTCTGCAAGTCCACCGCGTCCAGTGAATCGAAACGGTCTTGCAGTTCTACGCCATACGCGCCGATGTTTTGCACCGGCGAGGCGCCCACGCTGCCGGGAATCAGCGCCAGATTTTCCAGACCGGGGTAGCCGTTGTGCAGCGTCCAGGTCACCAGGTCGTGCCAGTTCTCGCCTGCGGCGGCCTCCACCACCCAGGCCTTGGGCGTTTCTTCAACCAGCCGGCGACCCTTCAGTTCGACCTTGACGACCAGCGGCTTCACGTCGCCGGTCAGCACAATGTTGCTACCACCGCCCAGGATGAACGGTTTATTAGGCGGGGCCCCGCTGCTGCGCAGGTGGGCCAGCAAAGCCGTTACATCAGCTGCTTCATGCAGGCGCACCAAGCGCTGCGCGCGCGCCATGATGCCAAAACTGTTGCTGTTTTGCAGGGCCACCTGCTGTTCAATGATCATGGGAGAATTGTCGCACCCCAGCCCTTGAATCGAGCCTGCCATGCCCTCTTTTGACACCGTTTGCGAAGCCGACCTGACCGAGGTGAAAAACGCGGTGGAAAACACCACCAAGGAAATCACCACCCGTTTTGACTTCAAGGGCACACCCGCCGCGATTGAACTCAAGGACAAGGAAATCACGCTCACCGGCAGCGCGGACTTTCAGATCACGCAAATTGAAGACATCCTGCGTAACAAGCTGACCAAGCGCAGCGTGGATGTGCGCTTTCTGGACATGGGCAAGATCGAGAAAATCGGCGGCGACAAAGTCAAGCAGGTCATCAAGGTTCGCAACGGCATTGAGACCGAGTTGGCGAAAAAGATCACCCGCCTCATCAAAGACAGCAAGCTCAAGGTGCAATCGGCCATTCAGGGCGACGCGGTGCGCGTCACAGGTGCCAAGCGCGACGATTTGCAGGCTGCTATGGCGCTGGTGCGCAAGGACATTACCGACATCCCGCTCAGCTTCAACAACTTTCGCGACTGAGTATGTGGCCCCCACGGTCGTTCGCTTTGCGTAACTCCCTGCCCCCCAAGGGGGCCGCGCCTTGCTTGGGGCGGCCCGGCGCTGCGGCGGTGCGTCGCCCGCTAGCGCACTTGAACGTGTTGGTTTTTTACGCGGTATTTGCAGCCATTCTGTGTTTGCTTAAAGTTGGTGATGCACTAGCCCAAAGCGTGGCCCTGCAAGGCATGCTGGGCAACAAGGCGCTGCTGATTGTGGACGGCACCCCCCCCAAGGCGGTGGCGCCCGGCGAGAGCCACAAAGAGGTCAAAGTCATCTCCACCAGCGGTGACCAGGCGGTGCTGGACATTGGCGGCAAACGCCACACGCTGCGCGTGGGCGACGCGCCCGCCAGCGTGGGCAGCAAGGGCGGCGCAGGCGGCGCGCGCAAGATCACGCTCACCGTGGGCAGCGGCGGGCACTTCAGCGCGCAAGGCAGCATCAACGGCAAGGCGGTGCAGTTTCTGGTGGACACCGGCGCCACCGCCATTGCTCTGGGCACGGGCGACGCCGACCGAATTGGCCTCAATTACAAGAACGGCCAGCGTGTGCGCACCAATACCGCCAACGGCCAGTCGGTGGGCTGGCTGGTCAAGCTGGGTTCGGTGCGTATTGCCGAGGTGGAGGTGTACGAGGTGGACGCCATCGTGCTGCCAGTGGCCATGCCCAGCATCTTGCTGGGTAACAGTTTTTTGTCGCGCTTTGACATGCGCCAGCAAGCCGATTTGCTGACGCTGGAGCGCCGCTACTGAACCCAGCGTGAATTAACGGCCTTTGCTGCGCGGGCCTTGGCCAGCTGGAAGGGTGCTGCCTTTGTCCACAGCCACCCCCTTGCCCAGCTTCGATTCTTTGCCCGCCAGCAAACGGTTAATGTTCTCGCCATGGCGCACGGCCAGCATCAGCGCCATGGCAAAAATCGCCAGCAAGATCGATTTGTCGATGTACCAAGCCACCTTGTCGCCAAACAGGTAATACACCGGCGCAAAGCCTGCCGCCACCAACGAAGCCAGTGACGAATAGCGAAAGAAATACGCCACCATCAGCCAAGTGGCCACTGTAGCCAAGCCCAAAATCCACTCAAAGCCCAGTAGCACGCCCAGCGCGGTGGCTACGCCCTTGCCGCCTTGGAAACGAAAGAACACCGGAAAAACATGGCCCATAAACGCGGCCAGCCCCACCATGGCGAGTGTGGCCTCGCCCAGGCCATAAGCCGCACCAAACCACTTGACCAGCAGCACTGGCAGCCAGCCCTTGGCAGTGTCCAGCAGCAGCGTGAGCACGGCGGCCAGCTTGCTACCCGAGCGCAGCACATTGGTCGCGCCCGGGTTTTTGCTGCCATAGGCACGCGGATCGCCCAGGCCCAGGGCGCGGCTGACGATGACGGCAAACGAGAGCGAGCCCAGCAGATAGGCCGCTATAACGGCTGCTAAAGAGTAGAGATTTTGCAAAGCGTGCCTCGAAATGTTTTAAAGCGCCAGATCGCGCATCTCCCAGCGGATCGCGTCAATCGCCTTGAGCACCTCGGCGCTCAGCTGCGTGCCCCACACCGCCACATCTTCATCAAGCTGCGCCAGCGTGGTCACGCCGAGGATGGTGCTGGCCACTTGCCATTTGGTGTAGCAAAAGGCCAGCGCCAGTTGGGCCGGCGTCAGGCCATGCTGGCGCGCCAAGGCGTTGTAGCGGCGGGCGGCGGCCAAGGCTTCGGGGCGACCCCAGCGCTGCTTGCGCATTGAGTCAAACAGCGTCATGCGGCCTTGCGCCTGGTTGGGGGCCACCACGGGGGCGTCAATGCCTGACTCGTCGTATTTGCCCGTGAGCAAGCCAAAGCCCAGCGGCGAATACGCCAGCAGCGACACGCCCAGGCGGTGGCAGCTTTCGTCCAGCGCGTTCTCGTAGGTGCGGTTGATCAGGCTGTAGGGGTTTTGAATGCTGGCAATGCGCGGCAGGCTATGCGCATCCGCCAAACGCACAAACTCGTGCACGCCGTAGGGGGTTTCATTGGACACGCCGATCGCGCGCACCTTACCCGCTTTCACCAGCGTTTGCATGGCCTCCAACTGCTCCAGGATAGAGGCGCAGGGTTTGTCTTTGGCTGGCTCGAAATAAGCGACGCCAAACACTGGCACATGGCGCGCGGGCCAGTGGATTTGGTAGAGGTCAATCACATCGGTTTGCAGCCGCTTCAAGCTGTTGTCACAGGCGGTGACGATTTCTTTGGCGGTCAGCCCCGCCTCCGCGCCACGTACCCAGGGCATGCCGCGCGCGGGGCCAGCCACTTTGCTGGCCAGCACCACCTGCTGGCGTACGCCGGGGTTTTTGGCAAACCAGGTGCCGATGATGGCCTCGGTGGCGCCAAAGGTCTCGGCCTTGGTGGGCACTGAATAAATTTCTGCCGTGTCCATAAAGTTGATGCCGTACGCCAGCGCGCGGTGCATGATGGCATGCGCATCGGCCTCGCCCACCTGCTCGCCAAAGGTCATGGTGCCCAGGCAGATCGGGCTGACTTGCAGGCCGCTTTGGCCCAGGGAAATGTGTTTCATGGCGTGGGGTGAATGACAGTTTGGGGCGGTGTTAAAAAAACAGCCGCCAGTTTACGGTTTTGCCGCCTGCAGTTGCGCAAAACGCTGCGCCTCCTGCAACCGCAGCTCGCGCCGCATTACCTTGCCGGTGGTGGTCATGGGCAAAGCGTCAATGAATTCAATCTCTTTGGGGTATTCATACGGGGCCAGCAGCTGGCGCACATGGGACTGCAACTGGGCGCAGATTTTTTCGTCGAAGGAAGCGCTGTCGGGCTGGCCCGCACGTTGCGCGACAAATTCCGGGGCCAGCACCACATAGGCCTTGACCACCGCACCGCGCTCGGCGTCGGGCTTGGGCACCACGGCGGCATTGGCCACAGCGGGGTGCTTGACTAGGCAATTCTCAATCTCGCTTGGTCCAATGCGGTAACCCGCGGCCTTGAACACGTCGTCGGCGCGGCCTTGGTACCACAGGTAGCCGTCAGCGTCTTGCGTGGCCAGGTCGCCGGTACGGCACCAATCGCCGGTGAATTTGCCTTGCGTGGCAGCCGGGTTGTTCCAGTAGCCCAGAAAAAAAATCGGGTCGCGCTGGCCATGCACATCAAAGCGGTTCACGGCCACGTCGCCCGGTACGCCGGGCGGGCATTCATTACCGGCGTCGTCAATCACCGCCACGCGGTGGCCCGGATACGGCCTGCCCATGCTGCCCGCCTTTGCTGGCCAAAGCCGATTGCAATTGCCCACGATATAGTTGATTTCAGTCTGGCCGAACATTTCATTGACCGTGACGCCCAACTGGCTTTGGCAATAGGCAAACACCGCGTCCCCCACGGCCTCACCGGCGCTCATGATGGCTTGCAAATGCAGTTTGAACTGCTGGCGCGGCGCGGGGCAGGCTTTCATCATGGCCTTGAGCGCGGTGGGAAACAAAAAGGTGTGGGTGACGCGGTGTTGCTGCATCAGTTCAAACGCCGCCTCGGGGCTGAAGCGGCCATTGAACGCGACGATGGAACGGCCAAAGTACAGCGTTGGCAACAGCGCATCCATCAAGCCGCCAGTCCAGGCCCAGTCTGCCGGCGACCAAAATACGGCCGTGTTTTGGTCGCCGGCAGACTGGGCGTTGCCCAAATTTGTGCCCACCCCCACCCCTACCCTCCCCCGCGCGGGGGGTGGCGCCTTCGTGGTGCCAGCGGGGTCAAAGCCAAACCAGTTTTGGCTGCAGACAAAGCCGGGCAAATTACCGATCAGGGCACAGTGTGGAATCAACGCGCCCTTGGGCGGGCCGGTGGTGCCGCTGGTGTAGATCAACACAGCGGCTTCATCTGCTTTGGTTTGAATAGCGGTATACGCTGACCCTGCCTTGGCCAAGGCCAATTTGTAGTCATGAATCGGGGTGGCAGCAACACCGGCACCAGCCAAGGCTTGCACGAGCGGCTGGCCGGGCGCGTCCACCAGCAGCAGGGCACGCAAGGCCGGGCAATCACTGGCCACCGCCTGCAAGCTCACCTGCGTTGTCGGGTCGCACACGGCCACCACGGCAGCGCTGTCTTGCAGGCGGTAGGCCAGCGCGTCAGGGCCAAAGAGTTGCGACAGCGGCATGGCCACTGCGCCCATTTGCAAAATGGCCATGTAGGCCACCGCCGTCTCAAAGCGCTGCGGCAGCACAATGGCCACCCGGTCGCCACGCTGCACGCCCAGTTTTTTCAGCGCATTCGACAGGCGGTTTGCCTGTACCTGCAGCTGCGCATAGCTGTGGCACAGCACCTGCGCCTTACCCGGCTGGTGAACACGGATGGCCGTGGCAGTTGGCGTCTGCTTGGCCCAGCGCGCGCAGCAAACCTGCGCAATATTGAAAAGCGCCGGTACCTCCCAGCCAAAACCGGCATGCAACCTGGCATAGTTGTCATGGACTTGACTGACAGCCATACGCGTCTCCTTGAATAATGGGGCCAATGTACCAAGCCCACCGTCTTTCCCACAGCACGTTTGTCCCGATTCGGCAACTGCGCTATCACGTGCGCACCTGGGGCACGTCTGCCCCCGGCAGCACGCCCCTGCTGATGGTGCACGGCTGGATGGATGTAGGCGCTTCGTTCCAGTTCATGGTGGACGCGCTCTCTGCCGACTTCTTGCAAGGCCGCCAGTTGATTGCCCCTGACTGGCGCGGCTTTGGCCTGACCGATTCAGGCGGTGCCGACAATTTCTGGTTTGCCGATTACCTGGCCGACCTCGACGCCCTGATTGACCATTTTTCCCCCACCCACCCGGTAGACCTGATTGCCCACAGCATGGGCGGCAATGTGGCCATGCTGTACGCCGGGGTGCGGCCCGCACGCATCCGCAAGTTGGTCAACCTGGAGGGCTTTGGCCTGCCTGCCACGCGCCCCAGCCAGGCCCCCAAGCGCTACGCCGACTGGATGGACGAGCTCAAGGGGTTGCAGCGCGGAGAGACCACGCTCAAAACTTACCCTGATGCCGCCGGTGTGGCGCAGCGCCTAATGAAAACCAACCCGCGCCTTGGCAGCGAAAAAGCCGCCTGGCTGGCCACCCACTGGGCCCGGCCCAATGCGGCCGGGGAGTGGCAGATTCTGGGCGAACCCGCACACAAAATCACCAGCGCTCACCTGTACCGGGTAGACGAAGCGCTGGCCATTTACCAGTGCATCACTGCGCCGGTGCTGGCGGTGGAGGCCAACGGCGATTCACTAAGCCAATGGTGGAAGGGCAAGTACACCCTGGCCGAGTACCACGATCGCCTCAAGCATGTGCCACAGGCGCAGCGCGCCGTGGTGGATGACGCCGGCCACATGCTGCACCATGACCAGCCTGAGGTGCTAGCCCGCCTGGTGGAAGACTTTTTGCAGGCTTGACCTTGGGCAAACCATGCTGCACCCAGCAGGGTAACACCGCTGCGCGTGAGATAATTTCGGCTTTACCGGACACGCACCATGGACGCAGAACACATCAATCAAATCGGCAACCGCCTGACCGATTTAGCTGCACGCACGCAGCAGCTTCGGGGGTATCTTTGACTACGATGCCAAAGCCGAACGCCTGAGAACCGTCAACGCCTCGCTTGAGGATCCCACGGTCTGGAACGACCCCAAGCGCGCGCAAGAGTTGGGCCGCGAGAAAAAATCCCTCGACAGCGTGGTCACCACGCTGCAAACCCTCACCAGCGAGTTAGCCGACAACAGCGAACTCTTTGAAATGAGCCGCGACGATGGCGATGAAGCAGGCCTGCTCACCATCAATGCCGATGCCGACAAACTGGCCGCTTCGGTTGAGCAGCTGGAATTCCGCCGCATGTTCAACAACCCGGCCGACCCACTGAACGCGTTTTTGGACATCCAGGCCGGTGCGGGCGGCACCGAAGCCTGCGACTGGGCCAGCATGCTGTTGCGCCAGTACCTGAAATACGCTGAGCGCAAGGGCTTCAAAGCCACTCTGGAAGACGAATCCGCGGGTGACACCGCGGGCATCAAGGGTGCCACCATCAAGATCGAGGGCGACTACGCCTTTGGCCTGCTGCGCACCGAGACCGGCGTGCACCGGCTGGTGCGCAAAAGCCCGTTCGATTCATCAGGCGGGCGCCACACCAGCTTTGCCAGCGTGTTTGTCTACCCCGAGATCGACGACTCGATCGAGATCGACATCAACCCGTCAGACGTGCGAACCGACACCTTTCGCGCCAGCGGCGCCGGCGGCCAGCACATCAACAAGACCGATTCCGCCGTGCGCCTGACGCACATCCCCACCGGCATCGTGGTGCAGTGCCAGGATGGCCGCAGCCAGCACAGCAACCGCGACGTGGCCTGGAAACGCCTGCGCTCGCGCCTGTACGACTTTGAGCTGCGCAAACAGCAGGAGGCGCAGCAAAAGCTGGAAGATACCAAGACCGATGTCGGCTGGGGCCACCAGATTCGCAGCTACGTGCTGGACCAGTCGCGCATCAAAGACCTGCGCACCAACTACGAGACCTCGGCCACGCAAAAAGTGCTCGACGGCGACCTTGACCCCTTCATTGAAGCCTCGCTCAAGCAGGGCGTTTAAGAAAGACCCGCCATGACACGTGAAGGCCAAGCCAGCGTCATCCACCGCGATGCCTACACCGCCCCGGCGTACTGGATAGACACGGTTGATTTGACTTTTGACCTCGACCCGGCAAAGACCCGGGTGCTCTCCAAAATGACGCTGCGGCGCAACCCCGATCTGCCCGTGCAGCCGCTGCGGCTCGACGGTGAAGAGCTGAATCTGGCGCGCGTGCTGGTGGGCGGTCAGGGTGTGTCGTTCAGGACCGAGGCCAATCCGCTGGGCGGCAGCGAGCAACTGGTGCTGGACAACCTGCCCGATGCCTTTGAGTTAGAGATTTTCACCACGTGCGCGCCACTGAAAAACACCCAGCTCATGGGCCTGTACGTCAGCAACGACTCGTTTTTTACCCAGTGCGAGGCTGAAGGCTTCAGGCGCATCACCTACTTTCTTGACCGCCCCGATGTGATGGCGCATTTCAGCGTGACGCTGCGCGCCGATCCTGCCAAATACCCGGTCCTGCTGAGCAACGGCAACCTGGTCGAGCAAGGCAAACTGGCTGATGGCCGCCACTTTGCCAAATGGGTGGACCCGCATAAAAAGCCCTGCTACCTGTTCGCCCTGGTGGCGGGCCAACTGGTCTGCCGCGAACAGCGCATCACCTCGCGCGCGGGCCAGCCGCATTTGCTGCAGGTTTACGTGCGCCCTGGCGATCTGGATAAAACCGAGCACGCCATGCAGTCGCTGATGGCGTCAATTGCCTGGGACGAAGCGCGCTTTGGCCTGAGCCTTGATTTAGAGCGCTTCATGATTGTGGCCACCAGCGACTTCAACATGGGCGCGATGGAAAACAAGGGCCTGAACATCTTCAACACCAAGTATGTGCTGGCCAATCCGGCCACCGCTACCGATGGCGATTACAGCAACATCGAATCAGTGGTGGGCCACGAATACTTTCACAATTGGACGGGCAACCGCATCACCTGCCGCGACTGGTTCCAGCTTTCGCTCAAAGAGGGCCTGACGGTGTTTCGCGACCAGGAATTCAGTCAGGATTTGTGCCGTGATGCATCGGCCAAGGCCGTCAAGCGCATTGAAGACGTGCGCGTGCTGCGCACCGCCCAGTTCCCCGAAGACGCCGGCCCCATGGCTCACCCGGTGCGGCCCGACCAGTACCTGGAAATCAGCAACTTCTACACCGTCACTGTCTATGAAAAAGGCGCTGAGGTGGTGCGCATGATGCAGACGCTGGTGGCCAACGTGGGCGACCCGTTGGGTCGAGGCGGTTTCGCCCGCGGCATGGCGCTGTACTTCAAGCGGCACGACGGCCAAGCCGTGACTTGCGACGATTTTTCCCAGGCCATAGCCGACGCCAATCCGGACTCGCCCCTGGCGCGCCTGCTGCCGCAGTTCAAGCGCTGGTATAGCCAGGCGGGCACGCCCCGCGTGCAAGCCCAGGGCGTGTACGACGCCGCTGCCCAGCGCTACACGCTGACATTAAGCCAAAGCGCAGCGCCCGAGCACAGCGGCAACCAGCCCTATGTGATTCCAATCGCGCTTTCATTGATCAGCAACGACGGCATCGAACTGGCCGCCAGCCGCGTGCATGTGCTCACGCAGGCCAGTGAAGCGCTGGTCTTTGAGGGCATCAGCCGTGCGCCTGTGCCTTCGCTGCTGCGCGGTTTCAGCGCCCCCGTGCTGCTGGCGGTGGATTACACCGACGCGCAATTGCTCAGCCTGCTCGCGCACGACACCGATCCCTTCAATCGCTGGGAAGCCGGGCAACGCCTGGCTTTGCGCCGTGCTATCAGTTACATAGCTCTACCCGCAGGCGAACAAATTGCTGCAAGCAGTTTTACTTTGGACGCCGCGTTTACCGACGCCATGCGCCAGGTACTGCGCCACCCCACCCTGGACGCTGCCTTCAAGGAACTGGTGCTGACGCTTCCGGCAGAAACCTACATTGCCGAGCAGTTGCAAGTGGTTGACCCCCAGCGCATTCATGCCGTGCGCGAGGCCATGCGCGGGCAATTGGCGCTGGCCTTGCGTGATGACTGGCAATGGGCATTTGAAGCGCACCAAATCCACGGCGGCTACAGCCCCGATGCCGAGTCGGCTGGCAAGCGCGCCCTGGCCAACCAGGCGCTGGCCATGCTGTGCCTGGCAGCCCGCGCCACGGGCGATGCAATCTGGCCCGGCAAGGCCTACCAGCGCTTCAAGGACGCCAGCAACATGACTGACCGGCTGGGCGCGCTGTCTGCGCTGGTCAGCAGCGACCACGCTTTGGCTGGGCAAGCGCTGTCGCGCTTTCATGCGCTGTTTAAAGACGAGCCGCTGGTCATCGACAAATGGTTTGCACTGCAAGCGGGTAGCTGCGACCACGGCGGCAACGTGCTGCCCGCTGTACGCCAGCTCATGAAGCACCCTGATTTCAGCCTGCGCAACCCGAACCGCGCGCGCAGCGTTATTTCCACTTACTGCCACGCCAACCCGGGCGGTTTTCACCGCGCCGATGCGGCGGGTTATTTGTTTTGGAGCGAGCAGGTGCTGGCGCTGGACGCCAGCAACGCCCAGGTGGCCGCCCGCCTGGCGCGCGCGCTTGACCGCTGGCGGCAACTCGCCGAGCCCTACCGCAGCGCCGCGCATGAGGCCATCAGCCGGGTGGCGGCCAAAGCCGGTTTAAGCAACGATGTGCGCGAAGTCGTCACGCGCTCACTGGGGCAATGACATGACACAAAAAATATCCCTCACCCGCTACCTGGTTGAGCAGCAGCGTGCCGACAAACGCATTCCACCGCAACTTCGCCTGCTGCTTGAAGTGGTGGCGCGCGCCTGCAAGAGCATCAGCCACGCGGTAAACAAAGGTGCGTTAGGCGGCGAGGCCAGCGTGTTGGGTAGCGCAAGCAGCAAGAACGTGCAAGGCGAGGTGCAAAAAAAGCTCGACATCATCGCCAACGAAGTGCTGATTGAAGCCAACGAATGGGGTGGCCATCTGGCGGCCATGGCCAGCGAAGAAATGGATGGCATTTATACCGTTCCCAACCGTTACCCACAGGGCGAATACCTGCTGTTGTTCGACCCCCTCGACGGCTCCAGCAACATCGACGTGAACGTGAGCATTGGCACGATCTTCAGCGTCTTGAAAAAACCGGATGGCGAGCAAGGCACCCATCAGCAAGTTTGCGCGGCTGACTTTTTGCAACCTGGCCACAGCCAAGTCGCTGCGGGTTATTGCATCTACGGCCCGCAAACCACGCTGGTGCTCACCGTGGGCGACGGCGTGGCGATGTTCACCCTAGACCGTGAGCAAGGCTCTTTTGTGCTGGTGGAAGAAAACCTGCGTATCCCGCCCGACACCCAGGAGTTCGCCATCAACATGAGTAACCAGCGCCATTGGGCACCGCCCATTACCCGCTACATCAATGAATGCCTGCAGGGC
>JAKFVA010000043.1 GCA_021732385.1 Burkholderiales bacterium
AAACCCAATACCCATGACTGCACAAAACATAGTTCTTGATGTAAACGGCATTGAGGTGATTTACAACCACGTCATCCTGGTGCTAAAAGGTGTCTCACTGCAAGTTCCGCAAGGCGGCATTGTGGCGCTGCTGGGCGGTAATGGTGCCGGCAAAACTACCACGCTGCGCGCTGTTTCCAATCTGCTGCGCGGTGAACGTGGCGAGGTCACAAAAGGCGCCATCATGCTGCGCGGTGAACGCATCGAAAACCTCTCGCCTGCCGATTTGGTCAAACGGGGCGTGGTGCAGGTCATGGAAGGCCGCCATTGCTTTGCCCATCTGACAATTGAAGAAAACCTGTTAACTGGCGCATACACACGCAACGACAAGGCAGAGATGGCAGTCAATCTGGAAAAGGTTTACACCTACTTCCCGCGTCTCAAAATGCGCCGTACTTCACAAGCTGCCTACACCTCGGGCGGCGAGCAGCAGATGTGCGCCATTGGCCGCGCGCTGATGGCCAGTCCAACCATGGTGTTGCTGGATGAGCCCTCAATGGGTTTGGCACCACAAATTGTGGAAGAAGTATTTGAAATCGTCAAAGACCTGAATCAAAAAGAGAAGGTCACCTTTTTGTTGGCTGAGCAAAACACCAACATGGCGTTGCGCTATGCCGATTACGGCTACATCATGGAGTCAGGCCGCGTGGTTATGGACGGTCCAGCCAAAGACTTGGCCAACAATGAAGACGTGAAGGAGTTTTACCTCGGCGTGGGTAGCAGCGACGGTGGTGAACGCAAGAGCTTCAAGGACGTGAAAAGCTACAAGCGCCGCAAAAGGTGGCTGGCCTGAGGAAACTGCCAAAAAATTAGCGCACGCTGTTAACCAAGCCGCTTTCTTCTTCTACCCGTTCCAATTCATGAATACCGATTTTTACGACGCCCTTGAAACACGTGACCCTGTCGACCGTGAAGCTGCATTGATGGCCGCTTTGCCCGGGGTGATTGCCCAGGCCCAGCAGAACAGCAAGGCGATGGGCGATATTCTCGATGGCGTTGCTGCGGCAGCCGTTAATTCGCGTAGAGCGCTGTCACACTTACCAGTTACTCGCAAGCACGATCTGTTTGCGCGCCAAAAGGCTGAGCGCGCTACCGACCTGTTTGGTGGGTTCTCCACACTGGTTCGTGGCCCGCAGATGCCACGTATATTTGCTTCACCTGGCCCGATTTATGAACCCGACAGTACTGCGCGCGACTATTGGCGCGCGGGCCGCGCGCTTTACGCAGCGGGTTTTCGCGCAGGTGAACTGGTGCACAACGCCTTCAGCTACCACATGACGCCGGGCGCCTTTATTATGGAATCTGGTGCACATGCCATCGGTTGCACTGTATTTCCGGCTGGCGTAGGCCAGACTGAGCAACAGCTGCAGGCAATTGCTGAACTGCGCCCTAATGCTTACCTAGGCACGCCCAGCTTTTTGCGTATTTTGGTGGAGAAAGCGGCTGAACTAGGCAGCGACATCACCAGCCTGCGCAAGGGACTAGTGGGCGGCGAGGCATTTCCACCCAGTTTGCGCGACTGGTTTGCTGAGCGAGGTATGACCATTTACCAAAGCTACGCCACCGCCGACTTGGGGCTGATTGCCTACGAAACAGCTTCACGTGAAGGTTTGCTGCTTGATGAGGGCGTCGTCGTGGAAATTGTGCGGCCAGGCACTGGTGACCCGGTACCTGAAGGTGAGGTTGGTGAGCTGGTAGTGACTACACTCAATCCCAGCTACCCCTTGGTGCGCTTCGGGACAGGTGATTTGTCCGCCATCTTGCCCGGCGCCTGCTCTAGTGGCCGCACAGCCACCCGTATTAAAGGCTGGATGGGCAGGGCCGACCAAACCACCAAGATTAGAGGCATGTTTGTGCACCCCAGCCAAGTAGCTGACATCGCCAAGCGCTTTCCTCAGGTAATCAAGGCACGATTGGTAGTAAGTGGTGAAATGGCCAACGACACCATGACACTTAAAGTCGAGGCGGCGGATACCGCAGAGGGTCTGGATGCCAGAATCAGTGATGCCATCCGCGACGTTACCAAACTGCGCGGCAGCGTTGAATTGTTACGCCCTGGCAGCCTTCCCAACGATGGCAAAGTGATTGAAGACGCGCGCAGCTACAAATAGCCAGCGTTGATGGTGTTGGCCTGAATGACCGGGTCTACGTGTACGTGTTTTCCGCGATGAATGTAGTCTGCTGGCAAGCTAGCATAGCTACTCATGCCAGTGCAATGCTTGATGCACTCCAATCATGACGGAGCCATCTTCGCCCACACCCATTATTTTTACCGGAGATTTGTTCATGAAAAAATTACTCAGCTTTGCACTCGCCGCCAGTTCCGTGTGGGCTGTGCACGCGGCCGACTTTCCCATCAAAGACAAAGTCATCACTATTGTTGTGCCTTTTACCGCCGGTGGTCCAACTGACCGCGTGGCGCGCGACTTGGCTGAAGCCATGCGCAAGCCGCTAGGTGGCGTTGCAATTGTGGTGGATAACGCTGCTGGTGCAGGTGGTTCGATTGGCGCCAATAAAACCGCTAAGGCCACACCTGATGGCCATACCCTGCTGGTGCACCACATCGGTATGGCGACCATGCCTACCTTGGTGCGCAATATTCCATTCAAGGTCGAAAGCGATTTTGAATATCTGGGCCTGATAAACGACGTGCCTATGACGGTGATTTCTAAACCTGGCATGCCCGCTAATAACTACAAAGAACTGACGGCTTGGATTGCACAGAACAAGGGCAAGATTAATCTAGGCAACGCAGGCATCGGATCGGCTTCTCACCTGTGCGGCTTGCTGCTTCAAACAGCGCTACAAACCGACATGACTACAGTGCCCTACAAAGGCACTGCGCCAGCGATGACCGATTTGATTGGTGGCCAGATTGACCTGCTGTGTGACCAAACCACTAACACCACTTCACAAATTGAAGGCAAGAAGGTCAAGGCTTTTGCAGTTACCACTCCCAAGCGCTTGACCACACCCGCACTGAAAGACTTGCCTACGCTGGACGAGAGTGGCTTGAAAGGCTTCTCTGTCTCCATCTTCCACGGTTTATATGCCCCTAAGGGCACGCCAGCCGATGTAGTGGTCAAGCTCAATGCCGCGTTGAAAGTGGCACTGAAAGACCCTGAGTTCATCAAGAAGCAAGAGGGCTTAGGCGCTGTTGTAGTGACAGATGGCCGCATGGAGCCAGCTGGTCACAAGAAATTTGTAGCTGACGAGATTGTGAAATGGAGCCCAATTATCAAGGCCGCTGGCGTTTACGCTGAATAAGGACCTAGATTGGGGTTAGGCACCCCAAACCACATCCTTTCCGGCTTCAGCACTACGCCTTAGCATCTCTTGCAATGGTAGTGCGCGCTGACGCAAAGATACCGTGTCGGTTGGCACTTGTTTGTCACGCACGGTATCAGCCTCATCTGGTTGCTTTGCCTCCGCTGCCAAGATAGCGGCATCAATGGCCGCCAACGCCGAGGGCATCTGAGCGACCAGAATTATCCCTGCGGGGTCGGGTGTTTTGCCAATAATGGTCAGCAAATGCCGCCCATGCGGCTCTAGCATGATGAGATCGGCAGTAGCACGGGATTTGAATCGGTACAACATAGACAATTGAGCCTAGGGCCAAAGTAGCTAGCCGTCAATCACCGATAAGTTAACCTGTAATTTGTGGGCGTTTGCCGTCCAGTGCCATAGGTTCGGTGGTCTGGTGACTATTGTTGTACTCGGGACTTTTAGTCAATGCAAGTAGACGATCCACATCACGGTATTTTTGCAGCGCTTCTCGCTCTTCGCGCGCGGCATGACTCCAAAATTCATTCTCTGGCATTTTTTC
This sequence comes from Burkholderiales bacterium, assembly GCA_021732385.1. Classification (GTDB taxonomy): domain Bacteria; phylum Pseudomonadota; class Gammaproteobacteria; order Burkholderiales; family Burkholderiaceae_C; genus JAKFVA01. The sequence continues at coordinate 3,866 of JAKFVA010000043.1, forward strand.
GTAAGGACAACCTGCGCTTTCAGCAATCGACCAGACCATGGTGCGAAAAGCCAGCGCGGCATCCGGGCTAACCCCACGCAGGCGCTCCAAATAAGCCAACTCAAAGGCACGAGAGAACAACATCAACTGCTCGTCCCATTGGTTGATTACCACTTTGACTTGAAAGCTAACCTTACCTTGCTTGCTCATGGTCATCACCTCACAACTGAGCCAGTCAGGAGGGATGCCGTGATCGCGCGCCACATCTCGGCCGGTAATACGTAGTAGTTCACGCAGTGTTTCAGGCCCTTGGTTTCGGGCTTGCGAGGACATGGAACTGGCGTGGTCTGGTATGTAGACCACAGAGTCACCTGCATCCCGAGGTTTTAATAGTTTGCGGGATTTGAGCTTGGGTTTGGGTTTGATCCCCAGGAATTTCAATAAACTCTCTAACATAATAAAGTTGCTAGCAATCTTAGCGTACGCTGCCAGCCACTTCAATCGTCACGCGGCGGTCAGCTTGCAGGCACTGGATCAAGGCCTCACTGACAAGCTTGTCGGTGCAGCCTGTGGCGACGGGTTCACGTTTGCCAACGCCTTTGGCATTGGACGCGCTGGCTTTGACGCCGAGCTTTTCAAAATGCGCTTTCACTGTGTCGGCTCGCTGCTGCGAGAGTTTGGTGTTGTAGTCGTCGCTGCCCAGACGGTCCGTATGGCCAATAATGCTCAGCGAATCGATGGATTTATAGTTTTTCAAACGGTCAGCCACCGCGCTCAGACGCTGCAAACCGCCCGGCAGCATGTCTGAGGCTGCGAATTTGTCAAACTTGAATAGCGCGTCAGACAAAACAACAAAAGTTTCCTTGATGAGGGTTACCGGTGCTGCTGAAGTTTGTGCAGCAACCAGGACGGGCGACGCTGCATTACCTGCAGTCTGCAACGCGGTGCTGGTTGCGCAGGCATCGGCTTCTTTGCCAGCGGTGCGAATCGCGTTTTCCACTATTTGCAAATGGGGAGTGGCGCTACGCCAGCCAGTTTGCTCTTCGGCATGGCCGGCGCGAACCAGCCTAACCTCGGCACAAGCTACTGTGCGCGCATTGCACACCAGTGCTACCTCATCGGTTTTAAGTTTGCCCAACTGGTTCCACAAATCACTGCGCAAGCGGGTACTGCGAGCCACCAGCGGCGTGTCCAAACCGGCCTTGGTAGTCTTGTCGCGCTCAAGCTGTTCGACAATCTTGATCGATTCAACCAAGGACTCTTCGATGTAGCCAGTACGGTCGTTCTCATGGTATTGGGTCAGCGCGGTGTCAAGCCAGCACTGGGCCTTGGCCAGAGAATAGTTATTTTGCGTCACGCCAGATTCGCTCAGCTTGCGTAGCCTGAGCTGGACTTGCTCCATCGTGTTGGCGTCAGACAGCAGGCGCGCATCGGTCAGCCGGGCTTGCTGCGGATTCAAACCCACCTTTCCAGTAGCCGGGCCGGGTGCTTCATTTTTTGTCGCTGCAGAATTGAACGGATTGATCGCGCTAAGCGTGTTCAGCGATGCATCCAAGGTGGAGTTCACCGACGCACAGCCTGCGAGCAGCAGTGCGGTGGTAGTGAGTAAAAGAACTTTGATCATGACTCGCCTCATTTACTTTTCACACTCGCTTGCCCGGTATCGGGGGTGGGGTTCAGCGTCAGGTTACGGGCCGGATCGGATTTGCTGAAGACGTCTTCATCAAACTTGTAGCGTACACCCAGCACCCAGCCGCGGTTGGTGTAATCGCTGCCGGTCAGTTGGTCGTCGCGAAAACCGCGGAAGTTATAGCCGGCGGTAACCAGCAAATTGTCAATCAACACGTAACCCACCTCGAGGCCATAGCCAAACTGGCGCGCACCGCCCTGACCCACCAGCACGTTGCCAACGGCACCAACTGACCAGCGGTTGGTAATGTCGTAGGTCACGCGGCCACCAAATAGCTGCGCATGGTAGGAGTCCTGCACGGTGCCCAGTAACAATTCATCAACCCGGCGGAAAGCATAGCGGCCAGTAAACAGCCAAGCCCGGCTGGGGTGGTAGTTGGCACGGAAGCTAACGATGTCAGTGGTGGAGTTGATGCCTGCACTGGCCACGTCTTCTGTGCGGCGCTCGTACAAGCCGAGTGCATCAAACTTGTTGTTGTCCACCGGCCTGAAGGCAAAGCCCACTTGCAGGCGGTTTTGCCTGGAGTCGCTCCCCGCTACTGTTGCTCCCCGTGGCTTCACAAGGCTGTAATAGTCACGTGCGAGCAAGGTCCAATCGCGGTCAAGCTTGCGGGCCACCGACAACGTAATCAGGTAGTTAGTGTTGCTGTTGTCCTCACGCCATTCAAAACGGCCAGAGCCTTTCCAGAGCTCGCTGCCGGTGTATTCCAGGCCTACGCCCGCTGCCGTGGCATCGCCACCGGTGCTGATGACACGCTCAACATTGGTGTTCAAACGCAGACCCTCGGCGATGCGCCAGCCATTGCGCAGACCCAGGGCGCGTTGCACGTCACGGCCTGATGCGCTGTCGCGCAGGCGGTATTCGTTGTAGACCGATCCGCTCTCTGAATATTGCGTGTCAACACCAAAGGCAAGGTTGTTGCCGGTCTCACCTGTGCCCAGCCCATAAGCGCCGTTGAGTTCGCGCGACAACTCATAGCGCCCGTACAAGCGGGTTCGCTCGGCCACTTGCCAGTCAACCCCCAAACGGTACAGCGTGCTCTTGTTTTGTGTCGCGGCGCTGCTGAGCTCTTGCTGAACTTCGGCGCTCAGAGTCAGGGAATCGGTGGCTTTCCAGGACAAGCGGCCATACAGGGATGAACTGTCCAGGTCAGGTGCCAGACCAGTGCCTGAAGACGTTGGGGTACACACCACGGGGCGGCCTGTGGCTGGATCAATTTGCTGGTTGCCCACCTGGTCGATACCAAAGCCTACATTGAAGCCCGGTGTGCCACCACTGCCGCCCACCAAACAGTTGCTGCCGATAGCGGGCACCAGGCTGATAGCCGTTTGCTTGACTTGGCGGGCACCGACGCCAATCGTCAAACTGTCCGAAATCTTGAGATCAACACCGACTGAGGCCGAACGGGTTTTGGCCAGCGTCACTTCGTCTTCAAACTGTTGCGCCTCGCCGTTGACCGACAGGTTTTTGCTGATCTGATAAGCCACAGATCCACCAAGCTCTGTGCGGCCACCCGTGACGCCGCTGGAGTTGTTGTTGAACTCGCGGTCGGCTTTGGAGGCGTAGGCCCTGGCGCGCAAATCTTCGTCTGAATGACGGATTTCAACCCGCGCCGCATTGCCCGACACCGGGCCGGAAGCACCAGCGAAGTTGTTGCTGTTGTTGACCGTGAAGTTACCCGCTGTGGCACCAATGACGCTGTCAGCACGGGCTACCTCTGCAAGGAATTCGGTATTTTTACTGAGCTTGAGCAGCAGGTTGGCGCCCACTACCGTAAATGGTGCATCCGGATTGCTGTCTTTCGCAAAGGCCACGCCAACCGAGAGCGACTCTGTCAGCTTGAGATTGGCATCACCACCATAGATGGTGAAACGCTGACCGCCTTGGTCAACCTCATAAGTAACACGAATTGAGACCGGGTTGAACTGGTCATCGACGCTGGGGATGGGCGATTTGAACAGGATTTGGCCACTGAACGGCTCAAACTCGTAGTCAGTCGAACGGCCCAATGCCGTGGTTTTGATAATGGTCGACGGCTGGTTACGGTCCCTGACCAGAATTTCGATCTTCTCCGAGCCCTCAATGCCGTTAGAACGCGACACCGAGTAGGGGCCAGATACCCCGCGCCCTGAAAACTCATCCACCACCTGCGACAGGGATTGGCGTGCAACGTAGGCGTTGGCAATGAGGTTGCCTTCTTCGTAATGCCCGCGTAGGCCAGGCAACGAGCGGCTGTATTGGCTGAGTGACCGGGCCGGGTTGTTGTCGGCTGTTGTGAAGTCACCATAAAGCAAATAGCTCAGCTTGTCGTCAATGCGCACATAGAGCTTGCTGCTGCTTTGCGCGTCGGACCCGCGCACGCTGGAGTCGCCATAGACCGGGTAGAAGTCGTTTTCATTGACATTGTCAAACAGCTTGCGGTTGGTGATTTTTTCCGAGTCATAGGACAGAGTCAGCAAGTATTTGCCACTGACCTTGCCCTTCAAATACAGCGCTCCGCGTACACCCAGGCTGCTCTTGCCGTCGTTGAAATCCTTGGAAATATTGCGGATTTCTTCTTCAAATCCGTCTTTTTCGCGCACTGGAACGATTTGCGAAGGATCCAAACGGCTGCTGCTCAAACGCCCTTCCAGCAAGCCCACGGCAATCAGATCGCGTAAATCAGGGACATACCGAACAACCGTTTTTTCGATAGTTCCTTTTACTGATACCCGTAGGTTCACCGACTCGGGCTTGTAGGGCGCGATCAGTTTGAAATTCAATACGCCGTTTTTGACGGTGTATTGGATACCGGGCTGAATGCGGTCAATGTCACCCCGGTCGGCACCAGAGCGGCTGGTATTGCTGCCCGGCAGCAGGATGCGCGCACCGCCGTCGACCTCGATCGTGACGTCAACGTCGCCACGAATGACCTGCCCTTGTCGGTCAATCAGTCGCACCTGCACGTCGGTACCACTGACGCCGTCAGCAGCCAGGTTGTCACCGGCAACCTTGATGGCGATTTTTTCCACCGGAGAAGACAAGCGCTCCAGGAACGAGGTAAACGGACGCGGCCCGATGCCTTCTTGACCCGCAGAGTCGAAAAGGCTTTTTGTACCACCGGGAAGGTCACCACTGCTGGTATTGGCTGCGGGTTGGGCAACCACCATACCGTGTACCAACAGCAAAGCTGCCAGTGCCACAGGGCCGTGGCGCAGCACCATCTGGTTATTTTGCTGTGAGGTGTTCAAGCGTTTCATGGCCTGCGCTCCCCAAGTGGCGTCAAGCCAGATGCAGGGTTTTCAGGCAGTACGGTGCCCGACTGGCCACGCCTTTGCTTGACTTGCTCCATTACCTCTGGGCTGCATGAGCCTTCAATAAAGTCGGCGCGGCCCAACTCGCCTGATTTCAAGTCAACAAAAATACTGTCGCCCACACCCGCATTGCGGTTGCTCGACGGCACCAAGCGTGACCCTATGGGTAGTGTGCTGCGGTCTACCTTGAGGACATGGGTTTGCGATTTGATGCCGCAAATGCTGTACTTGCCCTCGTTGTCGGTAATGAGGTAGGTGCCGTCCAACATCACCAGCCGCACGCCTGGTATGCCGAGTTCACGCGAACCGCTGTCGTTGTTCTGCACAAAGTTGCCATCGCAGTCAACGAACACTTTGCCGGTAATACAACCCTCATTGCTGAACACGCCACCCAAGACATTGACCTTATACAAGGCGGTGTTGGAGCGCAGCGTCGAACCACCAGGACCTTGGAAAACAGCCGTAGCACGATTGGTGCCGTCACCTTGCTGCGAACCCACGCCTAATCGAACAAAATATGTTAGATCAACGCTTGTGTTGGCTGGGATAGTACCAATCTCAAAACCAAGCTGTCGCCCAACTCCCCCCTGCGGATTTATCGCCGTTGAACTCGTATTGCTCAGGCGCGTGGTGCCGGCTATATAGCGGAATCCAGCCGGCAACAAGTCCTCTAGCACGACATTGACAATTGGCGACGCTGTCGTGTTGCGCAGGCGGATGGTGTACTGCACAGAATCACCAATTTCAGCAGCAGACTTGTTGCCCGTCTTGTTAACCAAAATCGACCCGGATACAAGCGCGTCAATACGATCCAGCGGAATATGGTTGTGGCGCACCTCACCCAGGGGATTGGTACTGAATCTGAAGTCGAAATTGAAGAAATACTGGGTGCCGGTAGTCCCGGGCGCACTGGTACCAGTCACATTGGCACTTGGTGCCGACGCTTGCGGTTGGATATTGAACGGCGCATTAGGCACAACAAATGTACCTTGCGGCGGGGATACCTGACCCAAAGTCGCATTCGGTGCCAGATATGTAGTCGGCGGAGTAACCGATATGCGGTAAATACCATCCGGCGCAACGGGGTTACTAGGCGGATTTGGCAGTATGAAGAAAGAATATATGCCATTCACGCCTGTGGTCTGCTGCTGCGCTGAGACACCGCCCAACAGATGAATTGCAGGATTAAAACTGCTATTGGGACCAGAAAGTTGCACTACCGCCCCTTGTATTGGCGTGCGTGCCACTGAGTCATAGATCACCCCACTTGGATCCAAGGGCAAATTCTGAGAAATCACGTTGTCACCCGCATACAAGGTCACATTTGAAATTTCGCCAGCCACCACTCGACCAGGAGCCGCTCCAGGCTCAGAGTTGGTTTGGCCTGTAGATACATTACCCCCGGCAGTTAACGTTGATTGATTGAACGGCGTTCCAAGAAAGAAACTGCCATTCAGATCCTTAAACCGAATCGAGTAACCCGAACCGGCCGGCACATTTGCCAAGTTATAAGTGCCATCTGCCTGAGTCAAGGCACGGTCAATCAGCGTATTACCCACATAAAGCTCAGCAACTATGCTCGAAATACCACGATCGGTGCCTGCGTCAAATACACGGTTTCCATTTAAATCAAAGAATGCACGGCCTGAAAGACTGGCTGTGGGAGCACCAATCGCTGTAACTGCCGTAGCAGTGTTATTCGCCAAATTACTCTCAACGGTAGTAGCGGCAATACGTCCCGTCACAGTCACACTAGAACTGCTCCCAACCGTATATGTAAAGGTGAAGCTGGCACTGGAATTCGCTGGCATAGAAGCAACATTGAAACTCGCCGATGCACCACCACTAGAAATTACTCCAGCCCCAGTTACCGAAGTCAGGGTTCCGCCAACCAATGCCAAGGTACGGGTTACATCACTCGCCACTAAATTGCTTAGATTGAAGAAAGTGACTACGCCAGTCGCTGTCACGTTGGGAGCTATGACGCCCGGAATGTTCAAGGCAACACTCAGATCCGCCGTGGCGCTGCCCGCCACCGTGGTGGTGCTGGTGTTGTTGGCGCTGACCGGGTCGGCCGTGGTGCTGGTGATCGTCGCGGTGCCGTAGACCTGGGTGGGCGGCACTACAAAGCTGATGGTGTAGACCAGCGTGCCCAGCGGCGCGATGCTGCCTACGCTGATCGCTCCAGTGGCGGTGACGGTGCCCCCGGTGGTGCCGATGACCACGCTTTGCGTGACGTTGGCCGCCGTGCTGGTGCCCAGGTTGACGTAGGTCACGGTGGCGGTGATGGTCTGGCCTACCGTGGCGGTGGCCGGGAAGGCGATCACAGCGCGCAGGTCCGCTCTCGGATCGATCGTGATGGTGCTGGTGGCGGTGTTGTTGCCCGGCACCGGGTCGGCCGTGGTGCTGGTGACTTGCGCCAAGTTGGTGGCGCTGAGCGTGCCGCTGGTGGTGTTGGACAGGCTGACCACGATGGTCAGGGTGGCGCTGGCGTTGGCCGGCA
>JAKFVA010000050.1 GCA_021732385.1 Burkholderiales bacterium
CGCGGTCTTTGACCTGCTGCAGCGCCTGCGCCACGGCGGGCAGATTGGCGGCCAGGCGCTCGCGCTGGGCAGCCTCATTGCCCCGGAAATGGCTGGCCACATGCTGCATGAAGGCGTTGACTTGCGCGCTCTGCGGCGCAGCGTCTGGTGTGCTGCTTTGCCATGCTGGCTGTGCGGGTGCCGCTACTATAAAAGAAGCATTTTCAGCGGCATCAGGCAGGGCGGCAGAGCGCAGCCGGGTGTTGACCGCCGTGAGGCTGTGGTTGATTTGCTGGCGCAGCAGCATGTTTTCATTGACCTGCTGCTGGGCAAACTGGCGCAGTTCCTCAAACTCGGCTTCGGCGCGGGCGCTCAGGCTGGCCAGCTCGGTGCCCAGCTCGGTGAGCTGGGGGTTGACGTAGTTTTCAAGTTGGTCAATGCGCTCGGTGTGGTGCGCCAGCAAGCCCGCGTGGCGGGCCACAATGCGGTGGGTGACGTCAAACGGTTCGCGCCACTCGCGCGATAAAAAGTTCCAGATTTTCAGCAGGCCACGGCCCAGCGGCCCCTTGCCCAGCGGGCTGCGCTGGAGCCTGCCGGGCAAGGCGCTGCGCGGCTGGGCGCGGTGGGCCAGCTCGGCGAGGTTGGGGTCGGCTTCTTGCACGCGGCGCGCGGCTTGCGCACTGCGCGCCTGGGCGGCGGCGCTGGGGGTTACAAAGCTCAGCGGCGGCTCAGTGCCGTGCTGAAACTCCTGCGGGTCGTCCAGCGCCAGATGCCGGCCGCCCGCGCTGTGGGAGGCGCGGTTTTGTTGCATGGTGATGTGCTGCTGCATGAATTGCGCCACGGTTTGGCGGTTGGCCTGCGGAATCAGGCAGTCGGTGGGGAGATCAGCGGGAGCGGCCTGAACGGGTTGCGCTGGCGCCAGCAAAGACTGCACGGCCTCGCTGATGCCGCCGGTAATGCCAATGCCCAGATCGACCGTGGCTTCGGCCAGCGAGTTCATGTACAGGCGGGTGCCCAGCAGGCGCTGGCCCTCAATATCAGCTTGCTGCATAAAGCCAAGCATTTGGCGGGCATAGCGCGCCGGGTCGTGATTTTTTTGCAGGTGGGCCAGCCCGGCCTGCGCCTTGGGCAGCAGCGCCTGCGGGTTTTGCAGCACCTGCAAAATAGTTTTGACCAAAGCGCTGGTGAGCGCGCCGGTTTGCAAGGCATCGGGCAGATGGAACACAGCATCAGGAGGCTGCTCGCCGTACCAGCCCGCTTGCATGACCACGCTGGGCAGGCCAGCGGCATACAGGCGCAACTGGCTGGCAGATGCCTCGCCCATGGTGGGCGAGCGCAGATTAATGGCCAGGTGGGCGTTGTGCAGGCCATCCACCAGGGTGTGCTCTGCCACATAGCCATGCAGTTGCACACAATGCGCCAGGCCATTGGTTTCAATCTGCTTTTGCAGGCGTTCGGCACCTGCGGCTTTGCCAAATACATCCAGCACCACTGGGCGCGAGGCGGTGCGTTGCAGCGCCAGCATGGCGTCAAGGATTTGCGGCAGGCAGCGGTTGGCGCTGAGGTGGCCAAACACCACCAGGCGCAGCGGCTCGCCTGCCGTCAGCGCCTTCACCTGGGCGGCGCGGTAGGCCAGCAAGGCCTGTGCGGCCTGCGGGCCGGGGCTGGTGTAGGGCAGATCCAGCCGACACACGGGCCAGCGGTTGCTGGCACCCACGGCGTCGAAAGCGATTTGCGAATGCACCACCGCGCCCAGCGCATTGCGCAAAAACGGCTCAAACAGCGGCACGCCAAGGGCCAGGTGGTGCACGGTTTGCGTGTGGTGACGCGCGCGCATGGCCTGCTGCTGGATGCGCGGGCCATAAAACTCGCCAATGCTGCGTGCGTAATCACCAAAGCGCCAGGTGCGCATGCATTGGTCGAACCAGGCGTGGTGCAACACCAGGTCGTGCAGCACCACATAACCAGCGCGTTTGGACAGGGCTTGCAAGGCGGCGGTGTTCTGGTTGACCTCGTTGCCCACATGCACCAGCAGCCTGGCATTGGGGTGCGCCTGCAAACCGGCGGCTATGGCATGCACGGGCAAACCGGCTACGTCGGGAATAGGCTCTGGCGGTGCAGCCGGGTCAGCGCCACGCTCAACCGGCGGCGTACCCAGCAAATACAGCGGCGTTTGCGCCAGCAGCGCGGGCACTTGCACCTGCGCTACGTTGTTGGCTATTTCACTGCGGGCCGGTGGCCAGGGCGAAGCAAGCAGCAACGCAGACGTGCTTGACTGCGGGGCGGGGGCTGTGGCAGCCGTGTTTGCGTTGCTCATGGCGCAGCGCTAGGCGGTAAGCGCATCGACCACGCTGGGCCACGAGATATTGCGCTGCTGGTAGGCCGCCAGCCCGGCCTTGCCCCAGGCGGCGGCTTGCGCGCGCTGGGACCACAGGTTGTCCATGGCATCGGCCAGCGCCTGCGCTTCGGGAGCCACTATGAAGCCCGTGGCATCGGGCACCACAAACTCAAGCGGGCCACCAGAATCGGTGCAGGTGACAACGGGTTTGGAAGCCAGCATGGCCTCCATGGTGATGTAGCCCAGGTCTTCTTGCATGGGAATAAACACCACCCCCAGGCTTTGCGCATACCAGCGCAGCTTCTCACTCTGGCTGACGCGGCCTACCCATTTGACGCGGCTGCCCAAATTGAGTTGCTCGGCACGTGCGGTCAGCTGCTCGGTATACCCCGGTGCCGACGACACGCCACAAAACACCATGTTGATGGGTTGCTTGCACAAAGCCAGGGCCTCAATCACCAGGTATTGCCGCTTGATGGCCTCGATACGGCTGGGATAGAACAAATAGTCTTGCGCGGCCTCGCAATAAAACTGCTCGCTGTCTTCGGGCGGCGGGTAAAGCACTTGCGAGTCAACGCCGTTGTAGTGTTTGAGGCGCTGGGTGACGTTGCCCGAGATGGTGTAGGTGGCCTTCATTTCGGCAAAGGCGGTGGCATCAGCGGCATGGATGGCGTCGCGCACGGCACCGCCCTGCGGCTCATGGATCAGATCACCATACGGCGTGTCCCACAGCTCATAGGCCGTGCGGTGCTGGTGCAAAAGCCAGGCTACCTTGTTGCCGTGCGGCACCAGGTAGGCGGGGAATTTGAGGGCAATCACGCGGTCTACCTTGACGCCGCTGGATTCGGACAAGTCATACAGGCGCGCTGCCAGCATGTGGTCAAGCACGCGGGTGGGCGGGTACCACTTGAACGGCAAGGCCACAATTTCTGCCGTGTGGCCCGCCTGGCGCAAAGCCGCCAGCAAGGTGTCTGCCAGCACTTCGGCCCCGCCGCGGACAAAAGGGACTTGGGTGGTGGCAATGAGCAGACGCATGGGCTTTGGGGTGGTGCAGGCAGCAAGTGCACCAAAAAAGGAATTGAGTTTAGCAAGCCCTGCCCTGGCAAGGCACGCCGCCAGGCCAAAGAGCGCAGGCAGCGGCGTTTAGCGGGCCCAGTGGGTGCCGCCAGTGGCACGCAGGTTGTCGTTGACGTTGCGGTTGAAGATGTAGCTGGCACCCTGCGCGGCGGTGCCGGTGCTGGAGCCAATAACGGTGGCGTTGGAGAAGAACACGTTGCTCACTAGGTTGCCTTGGCTCAAAATATCGCCCCTGGCATTGACATCCACCTGAGTGGCGCCATTCACCAGTTGCAGGCTGGTGGAGAAGCTGCGTTTGCCAAAATCAAGCTCGAGCTGCGGGTTGTTGATTTGCGCAGCGCGGGCCACACCGTTTTCAACAAAATACGCCTCGCCACCGGTTAGGCGGAAGGCAAAGCGCCCTTCTTTGGGCAACACCTGCTCATCGCGCGCGGAGTGGGCAAAAAAGTAGGAGCCAATGACCAAATCGGTGCCACGAAACTGCGGGTCGTTCAGCAGCGCCAGACGCGCTTCGTCAGCGGGCACCCCAGCCAGCGGCTGCCAGCGGCCCCAAATGGCCTGGCGTGGCAGTAATTCAACAACGGGTGGCATGGGCACGGGCGCAACAATGGGCGGCGGCGTCACTGAAGTGAGCAAGCTTTCTTTGGTGGACTCGTTGGCCACGTCGCGGTAATTGGTGGCGGCAGCGGGCGTGCCGGTAGCGGATTTTTCAGCCGCTTTATCAGACACTTTTTCTGACGGTTTGCCGCTGCCTGCCGGGCTGCCGGGTTCATCGGGGCGCGGCGGCGAAAGCGTGTCTGGGCGCAGCTCAAGCGAACGCAGCATGTCGGGCACGGCCTGGCCGCGCCGCACTTGCAGCAACACATTCAAATCGCCCGAGAACAGCTCGCGGCTGCTGGCACCCTCGCATGGCCCGGCTCCGGCGGCTGTACACCCGCCATTGAAACCCGCCACCACAATACCGCCCGAGGCCACATTGACGCGCATGACCTGCGCGTCGGCAAACACGGTGAAGTCGGTGCCACGCACGCCAATGGCAGCAACGGGCGTATTAAAGCGAAAGTTCTGCCGCGCGGCCTTGGTGCCCTCACCTGACACATGGCGCGCCACGCCGTAATCCAGGCTGAACTTGATTTGGCTGTTCTTGGGTTGCGCGGCATCCACCCTGTAAGCCACGACCATGGCCTGGCTGTTTTGCCGCAGCACAAAAAAGCCCTGGTCGAGCGTTTTGAGGTAAAGGCTGCCGCCCTGCCCGGTTTGCAACTGCTGGCCTTCTTTAACTTTGGCACCCTGGGCCACGGCTTTGCCGTCTAGCAGCGCCGGGCCACTGGCAAACACAATTTCACCCACGGCTTGCGCGCCCGCCACTTGCGCCTGCACGCCAATCACCGCGCCCGCGCACAGCGCAGCCAAGCCCAACGCCGCAATGCGCAGCAGGGAACGTGGCAATAAAGGCAGCATGGGTGAGCGAAAGGTCATGGGCACAAAAATGGTTTTACAGCCGGATTGTCCCAGATGAACCCCTGAGTTCTGTGATGCGCATCACATTAAGACGCTGTTTTACACAACTTCGTGCGGGCCGTTGCGGTGCGGATGCGTCCAGTTGTGCTCGGGCAGGCCGTAGCGCGGCGGGCGGTAGAGCGTCTCAAGCCGGTTGTCGGGGATGCCCAGCAACGGGTACAAATCGGCCCGCACAAAAAACAGGTTGGCCCCCTGCTCTTCACAGCACACCAGCTCGTAGTCCTTGCTTTTGGCCAAATCAACTAGCGACTGGGGGCTGGCACCGTAATAGTCGTCACCCTGCCAACTGTGCGCCGGGTTGTAGGCCATGACCCATTTTTGCGGCGGCGGGTAGGCGCCATTGCACTCGGTAACGATGACGCGGGGCCGCCAGTTTGTGATGGCCTGCCAGACCCAATAGTCGTTGCCGTCAATGTCGATGCACAGCAAGTCCAGATCGGGCGGGGCCTCAAGCTGGCTCAGCAAAGCCTCAATGTTGTCGGGGCTGACAAAGGCGTTGATGGCACGCACCTTGGGGTTGTGCGCATAGTGGTTGACCAGGGTTTTGAACAGCGCCGGATCGGCCTCAATAAAGCCGCAGTGCCAGCCGTCTTGGGCAATCAGCCGCGCGGCGTTGCTCATGGTCAGGCCGTCGTAGCCGCCAAACTCCACACAGAAGCGGTTGGTGGTGCTCACCACTTCAAAGAGGCGTTGCAAGATGCCGTCTTCGGCAAACTGAGAGTGCACGCGGCTGGCATAGCGGTTCAAATCCCACTCGGCATAGCTGCGGCGCGCCTCCAGCCTGGCGGGCAAGTAGGCCATGCCGACAAACGGCGGGTGGGCGAGGTTGGTGACTTCAAACACCAGCAGGTTGTCTTGCCAGTCGAAGTTGCGCGACAGATGGGTGTCGCTGTCCACCAGCGCCACCGACACGCTGTAGCTGCCGCTGCCCAGATTGAGCGGCAACTGAAAATAAAAACTGGCGTCGGCATCAGGCGGCAAGCGCAGCAGGGGCTGGCGCAAATGCCAGGCGTTGGTGCCAAACACCGGGTTGCCCGCGCGGTCGCGCAGCATGATGCCGGCCACCAGGCAGTCCACCGCCTGCAGGGTGCGGGCGTGCACGCACACAGTGACGGCGTCGCCGGTGGCAAAGCGCAGTGAGGCAGCGCCCTGCGCATCAATCACCTCGACCCGCTGCAACTTGACCTCGCCGGTGCCCGAGCGGGTGATAGCCTGGCCGTTGGCCTGGATTTCCTGCGTGATGGACGGCGCTGCCGACAGCGCCGGGATGCCCGCGCTGGCCTCGCGCTCGGCAATCAGGGCGTTGTAATAGTCGAGCACGGTGTCGGGCGGGCCGTCTTGCACCAGCTCGCCCGCGTTGAACAGCAGGACACGGTCGCACAGGGTGCGCACGGCAGAAAAGTCGTGCGAGACAAACAAGGTGGTGGTGCCAAAGCGCTTGAACTCGCGGATGCGGGCAAAGCTCTTGTGCTGGAAATAGGCATCACCCACCGAGAGCGCTTCGTCCACAATCAAAATATCGGGCCGGATAGCGCTGGCCACGGCAAACGCCAGCCGCGCCAGCATGCCCGATGAGTAGGCGCGCAAGGGCTGGTCAATCATGTCGCCCAATTCGGCAAAGGCAATAATTTCTGCCTCGCGCGCTAGCAATTCAGAAGCGCTGTGGCCAATCAACTGCCCTGCCAGGGGGATGTTCTGGCGGCCAGTAAGCTCAAAGTGAAAGCCAATGCCCAGCTCCAAGATAGCCGCCACACGGCCGCTCACATGCACCGCACCCACGCTGGCTGGCGTCACGCCGGCCACCAGCTTGAGCAGAGTGGATTTGCCCGCGCCGTTGTAGCCAATCAGGCCCACTGATTCGCCGGGCTGGATGTGCAGGCTCAGGGGTTTAAGCACCCACTGCGCCTGATGCCGTGGCAGCGCACCGAGTGACAGCACTTCCAGCCATAAATCACGGCGGCGCGCATAGCGCCGGTACGCTTTGCCAACGCCATCAATGTGAATATGGCCCGCCAGGGGGGCAATGGCGGCGGGCGCGGCGGTGGCAAGCGCGGTCATAGCTGGTCGGCCAGGCCGGGCGAGAGTTTGCGGTAATACAGCACCGCCAGCAAACCCACCACAACGGTTACGCACAAGCTGGGCCACAGACTGGCCCAATGGGGGGCTTGCTGCGTCATCACAATGGTTTGCATCGCCCCCATCAGGCTCGCCAGCGGATTGGCCAGCAGCACGCCATGAAATTCAACGGGCACGATGGACAGCGGCCAGACAATCGGCGTGAGCCAAAACAGCAGCGGCATGGCGGTAGCCACCAGCGCACCCACGTCGCGCAGATAGGCGTTGAGCACCCCCAGCAGCAAGCCCAGGGCACCAGCCAGCAGCAACAGCAGCGCCAGCACCGGCACGGCCGCCAGCATGACCACACCCGGAAAGCGGCCCACCAGCAGCAGCACCACCATGAAAAAGCCCCAGATGATGGCAAAGTTCAGCAGGGCCGAGCCCATGATGGCCAGCAGCAGGCTGCTGCGCGGAAAGGCCGACTTTTTAATTTGCGGCCCGTATTCAATGAACATGCCGGTGGCGCGGGTGACGGTGTCGGAAAACAACTGCCAAGGCAGCAAACCGGCGCAAATAAACAGGCCATAGGCCAGCGTATCGGCGCTGCCGGGCAACCGCGCCTGCATCACCTGCGAGAACACCAGCACATAAATCAGGATTTGCACAATCGGCTGGACAAAATGCCACAGCGCAGCACCGGCGGCACCGGCATGGCGGGCGGCAAAGTCGCGGCGCACGGTTTCCAAAATGAAGCCGCGCCATTGCCAGAGCCTGCGGGCGGCACCAAAAATCATGCGAGCAGCTCCTGGTACACGTTCAGCGTCTGGCGTGCGCAGCGCTGCCAGGTGAAGGCCTGTGCTTGCACCAGGCCGTGCGCCACCATTTGCGTGCGCTGGCACTCGTCTTGCAGTACGCGGGCCATTTGCGCGGCCAGGGCCACAGCATCAAGCGCATCCACCTGGATAGCAGCGTCGCCCACCACCTCGGGCAGCGAGGCACGGTTGGTCACAATCACGGGCACGCCACTGGCCATGGCTTCCAGTGGCGGCAAGCCAAAGCCTTCGTAGAGCGAGGGGTAGACAAACAAGGCACTGGCCGCGTACAGAGCGGGCAAATCGGCTTCGGCCACATGGCCCAGAATGCGCAGCGCACCGGCGCGCTCCAGCGCCGCCATCTGCCGGTCAATTGCAGCGTGCCGCCAACCCGGCTTGCCCGCCACCACCAGCGGAAAACGCTGACTCAGTGCGGCAGGCAACAGGCTGTAGGCCTCGATCAAGATGGCCAGGTTTTTGCGCGGCTCCAGCGTGCCCACCGCCAGCACATAAGCGCCATGCTGCAATTGCAACCGCTGGCACGGGGCGCTGGTTTGCAGCGCCGTCATGGGCGCAAAGTCGGGCGACACGCCCAGGTAGACGGTGCGCAGCTTGGCCGCCGGTACGCCAAAGATCTGCTGCATTTCACGGGCCACAAAGTCGGAATCCACGATCACGCGGTCAGCCCGCGCCAACGAGGGCGGAAAGTAGCGCTCCATCAGCCGCACGCGCTCTGCGGGGTGTGCCTCTGGAAAGCGTATCCAGGAGGCGTCGTGCGCGGTAATGACCAGCGGGCCGTCAAAATCGCAGGCCAGGTAGTTGGGGTCGTGGTAGAGCTTGACAGGCTGCTGCTTGACGCCGCGCACAAACAGCCGGTTTTGCACCTGGCGGGCCAGCCAGCGCCCGCCCGGCACCGAGGCCAGCCAGTGCGGCGAGTCGGCGGACGCGGCCGAAACCGGTGTGGGCAATTCATTGCTCCAGCGCCCACCACTGAAATAGCGCAGTGGCACGCCCAACTGGTTCAGGCCCAGCGCCAGTTCATAGGTGTAGCGGCCAATTCCGGTCAGTGGCGACAAAAGCGCGGTGGTGTTAAGCGCAACCGGCGCAGCGTGGTTTGGCGTCATCAGGTGCCCCGCCTGGGTGCTGCGCTTGCCATGCCACCAGCCGCGTTGCACAAGGGGTTGTAGGCATAATTCACAAGCTGAAATTATGCCTGAGCACTGCGCGCGGACTTTCTGCCTGCAGCGCTGGCTCTCACTTCATTCATAGCCGTTTTGTCCTATCTACTCGCCTTGTTTGCCCAACTGTCAGCGCCGCGCGCTGGGCGCTGGCGCTGGCCGGTGGTGTTGGCGGCGGTGTTCGTCGGGCTGGCGTTGCAGTGGCGCTACGACAGCCAGCCCCTACGCGGCGCAGACTATTTGATACAAGACCAGTTGGTGCGCTGGCGCGCCAGCGACCAGCCCGAGACCCGTATTGCGGTAGTGGACATTGACGAGGCCACCCTGACCGAGTTGGAGCCCTGGCCGTGGCGGCGCAGCACCATGGCCGACCTGGTGGAGATTTTGCTGGCCGACTACGCTGTGCGCGCGGTGGCGCTGGATTTTGTTTTTCCGCAAAGCGCCGACGCCGCGGGCGATGCGCGCCTGCAGGCGCTGGCGGCGCATGCGCCGGTGGTGTTTTCACAAGCCTTTGACTATGTGCCCCGGGTGCCTGCGCTGCGCATTGGCATGCTGAGTGGCGGCGTGGCTGACACCGCACCCGGCAACTCGGCTGCAACGCCGCCCAGGATGGCGGTGCCCGCCACCGGTTTTATTGCCAACCACCCGGCTTGGGCCAACGCCCGCTGCACAGGCAATATTGGCCTGCTGCCCGACGCCGATGGCGCGATTCGCCGCCTGCCGCTGTGGACAGCTTTTGAGCAGCGCCATTACGAACCACTGTCGGTGGCG
This sequence comes from Burkholderiales bacterium, assembly GCA_021732385.1. GTDB lineage: Bacteria > Pseudomonadota > Gammaproteobacteria > Burkholderiales > Burkholderiaceae_C > JAKFVA01. The sequence goes on from JAKFVA010000050.1 coordinate 9,735, forward strand.
CTGGCGCGCTGCGCAGGACAGCGCCTGTTGCCCGCCCAGCTTGACGCCGATGGCTTTTGGTCCCTGCACTACCGCAAAACCTGGCTCGCCTACACCGTGGTGTCGGCCAAAGACCTGCTGAGCCAGCAGGTGCCCAAAAGCGTGCTGGCCGGGCGGCTGGTGCTGGTGGGTTCGTCGTCGT
>JAKFVA010000036.1 GCA_021732385.1 Burkholderiales bacterium
GGGGGTTTTTGAAGGTTCGCACCGCCAGCAGGCTGGGACCAAACAAAGGCAGCGCATTGATTTCTGGTGGCGCCTTGTCCAACAAATCGATCGGCACATCGACCGCATGAACCACACGGAAGCGGTCAATTTCAAACACCAGATGCACCGGGCGGGCCAGGGATACCGTCCACAGGCCATAGCAAAGTGCCAGCAATTGCAGCACGCCGATAACGCCCAGGTCACGGCGCAACTCCTTTATAGGCTTGGCGCGGTTGAAAACAGTCAGGGTGAGCAGCGGACCAAGGACAACATCAACCGCCACCACAATCAAAAAAAGCTCCCGCCCACCGGATATCTCACGGTAAGGGTAGGGATACCACAGGCCGAACACCAGCGCCGAAGCAAGCAGCGCAATCAGCAAGCTAATGCCCAGGTGAATCAGTGCGGCGCGAATGCGGTCTTTCCAAACAATCATGGTCGTATCATGGGCCCATTAACCGGGCAAAATGTATAAGGGTTGCAAATAGTGCTACCAAGCATGCGTGAAGCGCTTTTATACAGGGTGTTCAGCACGCCATGTAGCCATTACACGCATCATGCACTGCCGCTAATTAACTACAACCACTATGACCACATTGACGCATTTTGATTCCCAAGGCCAGGCCCATATGGTGGACGTTGCCGGAAAAACCAGCACGCACCGTGTGGCCATTGCCAGCGGACGAATTGACATGCTGGCCAGCACGCTGGCGCTGATTGAATCGGGCAGCGCCAAGAAAGGCGACGTACTGGGCATTGCACGGATTGCCGGCATTCAGGCCGCAAAAAAAACCAGTGAGTTGATTCCGCTGTGCCATCCACTGGCGCTCACGCGGGTGGCGCTGGAATTTTCACTGCATGCCGCGCAAGGCGCTGCGCCAGCGGCCGTGGTGTGCAGCGCCACGGTGGAGACTGTGGGCCCGACCGGGGTGGAAATGGAGGCGCTAACCGCAGCTCAAGTGGCTTTGCTGACAATCTACGACATGTGCAAGGCGGTTGATCGAGGCATGACCATCAATCAGGTGCGTTTGGTCGAAAAGCACGGTGGCAAGTCGGGCAGCTTCATTGCCGCCTGAGTTGGCTCCTAGTTAATTGGCTGGCTGGCAACCTGGTTGCTTGCGGGTGCTGGTGTGGGTGCTGCTGCTGGTGCTTTTTGCCTTGTCTGCCAGGCCTGGTATTCCTGCGGATGGGCCGCACGGTAGCGTGCCAAGTGCAGCAGCGCCTCCTCATCGAAACCTAAAAAAGTTGCCGACTCGATCAATTTCTCAACCACTCTGGGTTCGGGCGAAAAGTGCAGTACGGTCTTGGCCAGCGGGTAAACCTGGCTGGCATTACTTGCTGACAGCGTCGTCAAGGTGAGTTCAGCAAACTGTACATGGCCCTCAAACAATACCGATGCGCGCAGCTTAGCGAGGGTGTTTTCGCGGTACGAGGTACTGCGCTCATCGGGCGGCAGGTAAATCTGGCTGACGCGCCAGTAATCCCATGCGGCATAAGTCAGGACAACGGCACAGGCCATTGCAAAAATAACAGCTACGGGCGCATGCCTGTAAAAGGTCTTGGCCTTATTTGGTGTCGCGTTTGAGTCTGGCGTTGCCATTAGCAACGCCAGACTCAAACCCACTGCAATTTGAAATGGCCCGTACCAAAGCGGAAATTCAAGCAGGCTGTGCAAGCCCACCAGCGCCAGAACGCTCCAGGCCATTTGCCGCACGGGCTTGCGCTCGGCCCAGGGGCGCTGCCGCAATACCCACCACACTGCGCCAGCACTAGCCAGCACGGCGAAGGGCAGGCCCAATTCAACCGCCAGGTGCAGCGGCAAATTGTGAGCGTTATCCAAAATGGCGCAAAACCGTTGCTCTGGCTGCGGGTTGCTATAGAAGTGCATGTAATGGGCATAGTCCAGCTCGCCCCAGCCCCAACCCAGCCAGGGGCGCTGGCCAATTAGCTCTAGCACATTGGCCCACAATACGCGGCGGCTGCTGCACCCCAAGTCCTGGCTCAAACGGGCAAAGATCCCGTGCTCGGCGGGATCCAGACCGGCCAAGCGCGGTAAGGCCCAAGCAGACAATACGTAGAAGAAAATCACCACGCAACTCCATTGCAGGCATTTCAGGTCAAGCAAATGGCTCGCTTTAAATGCCTGGAGATTGGCCTTGGTTTTACGCGCTTGCCGCTGGGCATGCCAGGCCCAACCCAGTGCCAACATAACCAAGAGCGCCAGCTGCAGCAGGCCGGTCCGCGAAGACGACGCAGCTGAACCAACGGCTAAAACTGCTGCTGCCACCAAGGCCCAGCCCCGGACAGTGCGCGTCAATGGCTGGCTCAAAAAACCAAAAAGCAAAGCCGCCTGCGCAATATGCGTCAGCGTTGCGAACTGGTTGCGCTGGCGCAGATTAGCAAAGGCCAAGCCGGGCTCGGCTTGGTTGATCCAGGGGGAAAAAACCTGCTCAAGGTCAAAGAACTGGCACAGGGCAATTAGCGTACTTGCCAATCCGGCGACCAGCCAACCCAAAGCGACCGGCTGCCAAGCAGCAGGCTGCCAAAGCAGCACCAGCAAGGCAGCACAAGTCCAGGCAACAAGCAAAGGCGTGACGGCTGCGGATGGGCCACTGGCGAAGGGGTTGAGCCAGGGGGCGACAACCAGTGCAATTACCAAAACCGCGCTCAACTGCGCAACGTGTTGGGGTTGGATAAAGAAAGAATTGCCGACCTTATGTGGACTCATCGACTGATGTGGCCCAAAGCGCCGCAAGTAAGTAGCCATCTGGCATCATGCTGTTTGACTTCCAATTGGCTTGTCATCTGATTTTCACTGCTTGCCGCTTTATTCAAAATATGCCAAACCCCGATACGTCCATTGCAGTTATTTTGCCTGCCTTCAATGAAGAGTTGACCATAACAGCGGTTATGCAAGCGTTTAATGCCGCCCTGCCACAAGCCATGATTGTGGTGATTGACAACGCCTCGACAGACAACACCTTCAGCTTGGCGGTTGGCACACTCCAGCGCCTGGCTTGCAAAGGATTTGTCTTGCGTGAGCCACTAAAAGGCAAGGCGAATGCAGTCCGGCGGGCTTTTTTGGAAGTCGATGCAGACATTTACCTGATGGCTGATGCAGACATGACCTATCCCGCCGGCGAAGCGAGCGCCATGATTCAACCGCTGCTGGATGGTTTTTATGACATGAGTGTGGGCGACCGCATCTCGAATGGCGACTATGCGCTGGAAAACAAGCGCCCTGCACACATGTTTGGCAATCAACTGGTGCGGACATTAATTAATTGGCTGTTTGGCAGCTCGTTGGCTGACGTTATGAGCGGTTACCGCGCCATGACGCGGCGCTTTGTAAAACACTATCCCGTACTGATTCAGGGCTTTGAGCTTGAAACGGACTTGACACTCTACGCCCTAGAAGGAAGATTCCGGATCACCGAAATCCCGATTGCCTACAAAGACCGCCCAGCTGGCAGTTTTTCCAAGCTAAATACTTTAAGAGACGGGGCGCGCGTACTGACCACCATTACGAGCATTGTGAGGCACCATCGCCCACTCCAATTTTTCGGCACGATCGCCTTTGTTTTGTTTTCACTTGGGCTTCTGGCTGGCTTGCCTGCTATTGCAGACTACATCACATACCAATACGTCTACCGCATTCCCCTTGCGGTCTTGGCAGTAGGTTTGGTGCTGTCATCGCTGTTGTCGTTGGCGACTGGGCTAATTTTGTCCACCATTGTCAGGGGACAAAAAATCCTTTTTGAACGTGCACTACTGTTCTCTAAAGGCTAGCGTGGTTCGCCTGCGTCGTTTTTTAAAATTTGCTTTGGTTGGGGGGGTGGGGTTTTTTATTGATGCGGGTCTCTTGACGCTGCTCAATCATTGGGGCGCTGATTTGTACGTCGGGCGCGGCATATCGTTTTCAGTGGCCATGCTAAGCACTTATGCGCTGAATCGACATTACACGTTCTCGCAGGCACAAGCAGTTAGTGCGCCAAACAAGCGGTCACTCGTTGCGTACACCTTGGTGCAGGTGGGTGGCGCTCTGATTAATCTGTCTGTTTTTTATGTTTTACTCCAGTTGCACCCAACCCTTTCTATGCATCCGGTTTTGCCATTGGCTGTTGGCGCATTAGCTGGTCTTGTTTTTAATTATTCGTTTTCCAGGCTCATTTTTTTGTGTTTGCCTGAGAGTTAAATTAACTGATGCGATTGCGTTTTTTTCGCAATGAGCAGTATGTTTTTACCCAACGGAGGAGTTACCAAGCGCTCTAATAATTGCATAGGCGGTACAACCAACCGATCATACAAAGTGACACTCCCGCCGCCAATTGAATTTTTTAGTAAAACGAAGTTGATATACCAAGGAATAATTCCGGCAATGTCAAAGTAGCGTGCCTTGACAATAGAGTAGCCAGCTTGCTGCACCAAACCTACCAAGTCACGCTTTACATAACGCCTGAAGTGCCCAACCTGCTTGTCAAGCTCGCTGTATAGCCAAGGCAATGCAGGAACAAAAATCAATAAATGGCCGCCAACATTCAACAGTTGCCGCGCCTCGTTAAGCTCGTGGGCATCATCTTCTACGTGCTCCAAGACATTGACGTAAACAATTGAGTCAAAATTTTTCTCCGAAGTGTCTTTTTTAAGAAAGCCGTTTACAGCCCGCGCACGACGATCTTTGGCGGTTACCTGCTGCAAAAATGGGTACATGTTGGCAGACGGCTCAAACGCTACGAGCTCACTGATAGGCTGCCCCAGGATGAGTTTTGAAAAATTACCCACGCCCGCACCCACTTCAGCAACTGTCTGGCCCAAGAACGGCGAGAGCTCGGCAAAAATCCAGCGGTGGTAATTGTGGGCAAAAGACATAGCCTCCAAGTCTTTGCCAAAGTAATTAACGGAATTAACGGATGACATGGTGGTTAATGCTCCCAGCGAAAAGCCGGAGGAAATAGCTTGCATTCAGGGACATTTTTGTTTAACTCCCAGTCCTTGAACTTGCCCAAGCCAATGTCTGTACTGCTTCGAAATTGACTGGCATGCACAGTATCTACATTACTAGCCAATGTATTTTGTGAATTGAAGTAAGTACGTATCCAACCATTCATACCGCGCACTGTTTGCATCCTGCGCGGTTCAAGTTGTTTACCACACGCATCCTCAATCCGGTCAAACACGCGGTCAACGCGTGCCAGATTGTCCGCAACCTGCGCATAAGAAGCCGCATTCAGTGGCTCGACTGGACAAACAAATAGTCTCTCGCCCTGTAACGATTTCTTTGCATCTGTGGGTGAACCCTCCCAAAGGAAACCTGAGATGAGTTCAAACGGGAGCATTAAGGCGTCACACTCGGTTTGTGTTGTTTGCAGTTTATAGACCGACAAAACAGCATCAATATCGCTTCGCGTTTTTGCACTCAGTTGTCCATCAAATATTAATTGGCTACTTTTGTCTTTGAATGCCACCATGACCGGTTTTTTTGAATCCTGAACTAATGCCGCTAACTTTGCGGTCATTTTCTTTCCGGCTGGCTGCGTATATTGCCCCACCAAATTGACAGTGATTGAATCAGCATGCAAGAACGGCGTGAATACGGCGTAGCTTTGTATTCCTAATGTGAGCAAGGTATGCGGGTTGGCCTTGAGTTTTTGTGGCACCACCACCTCAAACCAAGTGGGAGTCCAACTAGTGGGCGCCCATCGGGGTGTCCCAGTCGCCGCTTGGATAGCAATCTGCCCTACCAAAATAACCGCACCGATTACCCGAACCCATGAAAGACTGAACAAGTTCAGCAGCCAAGCTAACAACAATGGGGCTACCAGGATCCAAAGTGGATGGGCGTAACGACCAATTCTTGCCGTCATCCCCCATAGAAAAAAAGACAATATAAAAAACGCAGTCAATAAAAGGAGTGCCGTATGGTGTGTGGCCGCACTGTCAGTTGGTGGTTGTGACTTTAAAAATTTTATGCCAAGGCCAAGCAATCCAACCGTGATAACCGCACAAAGCACAACCACCCTGACATCAGGAACCGTATTTTCTGAGTAAATGAATGCCTTGTGCTTGGTCATTTCCCAAGGCAGACTTAACAAGCCTTCAATGCCTGAACCAATGAAGCGCTTGTCCTGCAAGTTAAATAAGCCAAAGTCCGGCGATTGGAATACAGCATTGAAGAGTGGGAATACCGGATTATTAAAAACATCCCACAGCAACCAGCTCCAATAACCGTGAAAAAGCGCCACCCCTATAAATCCAGCCAATAAAAAGAGCCCCAGGGCCTTAATGCCCAAGCGCCAGTTTTTTTTCTGAACTACGACACAGAGAAATAAAAATCCAATGACCGGCAAATAGAGGCCATTCGTCAATTTGACGCCTACAGCCATCCCACCCCACAAGCCGGTACAACCGGCTAAAAACGGTATTTTTTCCAATGGCTGCTGGCTTGCTTTTAGCAAACAATACACACTGGATAAAAGCATGACGCTAGTCACCGGATCCAGGAATGAGCTACCAATTGTGGTGAGATGCAGTGGGGAAATAAATGCCAAGCTGGCTACCAAAAGCAATAGCGGCCATTCATTAATTTTTGTTTTAGGCACCAGCAGCATGAATAAACGAATGGCCAGATACACATTCAAAGCATGAAAGCTGGCCAGCAGGCCTGCAATCAAAATGCTGTGCCAGCCCGCCTTAATCATCCAGTACAGCGGCAAATAAGCTGTGGGATTGATATAAGACTGCACGCTTGCGGCAAAATAATCTTGCGTAAGACGCCCCTCAAGCAAGGCGTATGCACCGTAGTAGTGGTAGTTGATGAAATCCCAGTTAAGGTCCTTGCCTGCAACAAAAGTCCAAATCCACGAGGCGAGAATTGCCGCTGATAGCCATAACAAATGGTGCCGCCTGTGCAGAGAGTGCATGATTTATCTGGCCTAGGGGACAAAGGAAGTCAGTAATAGAAAAAGCAAGCCATAAAAAAACGCCCCAAAGGGCGTTTCATTTAAAGCAAGTAACGCTCAGGTAATGCCCGTTGCGCGGCAAGAGCCAGGCAAGAATTTTGGCAATACAGTGGTGCCAACTGGACCGCACAACCAAGTGGCGATCGTACCGCCAGCAGCGGGCGCGGTACAGCCGGCAGGCGCGGTTGCCCCAGCTTCAGTACAAGGAATCAAAGCCACCGTGCCATTAGCGCCAGTTGCGATGCCTTGGGCAAGCACATCGATTCGGCCAGCAGCTGTGGTGCTGATGCTCCCCACATACTTGCTGGTAGCCGTGGTGGATTCGCAGCCCCATGCACCAGCAGCCGGTAGCGTGGAAGCAGACTGCACAATTTCCGTAATGCTGGTACGGCAGGACGAAGCAGCCAAAATCACTTCAGACATCTTGGCGCGTGCCGTGTAATCTTGGTACGCAGGCAGTGCCACTGCCGCCAAGATACCAATGATTGCTACAACAATCATTAACTCGATCAAGGTAAAACCTTTTTGCAGGGTACGCTTCATAAAAACTCCAGTTGAAAAAAATAGGGGACGTAAAAATTACTATCTGACGCAGCAATCAACGCAGCTTCTGTGCCAGTTCATTCTAGTGACGACTTATTACAGGTGTGCAAGCAAATTGCGCTGAAATGTGAAATTTTCATCACCTGCTGGGTAAGACTAGCGTAGTACGTGACATTTATGTCTGACTCATTTTGTCAGGCGCCCAAACTCGCGTAGGTAAGTGCTAAAAAAGCGAGTAGCCTAAGGTAGGCAAAATCACCTAGCCGACATTACTTTATGCATACCGAGCGAACCATCTTGATGTCGGTAAGACCCATCATGATTTTTTCCATGCCGTCCATCTTGAGTGTGCGCATGCCGCTGCCCACGGCGGCAACAAACAAGTCGGCCACCCGCGCACGCTCTTGCACCAATTTTTTAATTGGCTCGTCGGCTATCAGCAGCTCATGCAAACCGACCCGGCCTTTGTAGCCCGTTTTGCCGCATTTGTCGCAGCCCACAGGGCGGTAAAACTTGAGCTTGCCTTCTTGCCCGTAGAGCTTGACCCATTGCTCGTACAACTTTTTGGCTTCACCCGCGTAATCGGCTTTCCAGGCAAGCGTGTGGCGCAAGTCTTCGGCGTATTCGGCTACAAAGGTTTTCAGTTCTTCGCCATCGGGCGTGTACGCCTCTTTGCAATCACATAGGCGCTTTGCAAGGCGCTGCGCCAAGATGCCCAGCAGGGCATCGGCGAAGTTGAATGGATCCAGCCCCATGTCAATCAGGCGGGTAATGGATTCGGGCGCCGAATTGGTGTGCAGGGTAGAGAACACCAAGTGGCCTGTGAGCGAGGCCTCCACGCCCATGGAAACAGTTTCCTTGTCACGCGACTCGCCCACCATGATGATGTCCGGGTCAGCTCGCAAAAAGGCGCGCATGACCAATGCAAAATCAATCCCTGCTTTTTTGTTGACCTGCACTTGGCGCAGGCCTTTTTGCGTGATCTCTACCGGGTCTTCGGCAGTCCAGATCTTGGTGTCGGGTGTGTTGAGAAATTTCAGAATTGAGTGCAATGTGGTGGTTTTGCCCGAGCCCGTGGGGCCGCAAACGTAAAACAAGCCATAGGGTTTGCTGACGGTCTTTTCCACCCGCTCGCGGTTGTGCGGCGTCAGGCCGAGTTTTTCCAGCGGAATCGGTTCACCCGCCGCCAAAATACGCATCACCACGTCTTCCACGCCGCCTGATGACGGTATGGTGGCTACCCGCAACTCAATATCCAATGGGCCGAATTTTTTGAATTTGATCTTGCCGTCTTGCGGTTTGCGTTTTTCTGAAATGTCCAGATCGCACATGATTTTCAGCCGCGTCACCATCGCCTGACGAAAGTGCGACGGCACCTCAACATAAGGCGTCAGCGAGCCGTCAATACGAAAGCGGATACCGGTTTTGGCCTTGCCCGGCAGCGGCTCAATGTGGATGTCAGATACTTTCTGGTTGTAAGCGTCAATGATGACTTTGTTGACAAATTTCACCAATTCGTTGTCAGCGGCCGCAGATTCCAGGGCGTCGT
>JAKFVA010000058.1 GCA_021732385.1 Burkholderiales bacterium
GAAAGTTACTACTTATGGGGAGAAATGCACGTCAAACCTAAAGTGCGGCACATCGAGTATGAAGAAGTTTGAAAATGTAACAAGAAAGGCCTTGTCGCAGGAGCACACATGTTGAAGACATGAAAAGACGGAAACAAGTTGCCATGTGATGCAACAACTACGTGGAATTGTTATGAACGGATGCCTTGAAAGGCCAATAATGCGAGGCGATTAAAAAAAGCGGTTGTTTTGTCAATTCGGCACCAAAGCGCAGCAGTGATAATTCCGACATGGCCGCATATTCCTTTGAAGCCCTGGACGCCCAGGGCCAAGCCCGAAAAGGCGTGATTGAGGCAGACACAGCGAAAGCTGCGCGAAGCCAGCTCAGAAGCCAGGCGCTGGTGCCTTTGAATGTGGCGCAAATCTACAGTAACAACGCCACTGCCCCTGCGGAAAAGTCCCGCAGATTCAGTATTGGCTGGCTAAGTGGTCGAGTTTTCAGTCCGACCGGTCTGGCGGTGTGGACTCGGCAGATCGCTGGGTTAGTCAGCTCAGGCTTGCCGCTGGAGCGTGCGCTAACTGCATTAGCCGACGAAGCCGACGTGGAGACCCAACGCCACCTGGTAGCTGCGTTGCGGGCCGAAGTTAATGCCGGCGCACCGTTTGCCAAGGCGCTGGCGCAACATCCGCGGGAGTTTTCCGATATTTACATCGCCGTCATTGGTGCGGGTGAGCAAAGCGGCAACTTGGGCTTGGTGCTGGAGCGGCTGGCCGACGACCTGGAGGAACGCGAGAACCTCAAAGGCAAGCTGGTGGGCGCGGCGCTCTACCCTTTGATCGTGTCACTGGTGGCTGTGGTGATTGTGATTTTCCTGATGACCTATGTCGTGCCGCAAGTAGCCAGTGTTTTCGTCGGCACCAAGCGCGCACTGCCTTTGCTCACCGTCATCATGCTGGGCACCAGCAGCCTGATTCGCAATTACGGTTGGATAGCGCTGGTTGCTGCTGTATTGATAGCAATACCCGCGCGCTATGCCTTGCAAAAAGAGGCTTTCCGAAAAACATTTGACGCCTGGTGGCTGACGCTGCCGCTGGTGGGCAAGCTGGCGCGCGGCTACAACGCCGCCCGCTTTGCCGGCACGCTGGCCATGCTGGCCCTGGCTGGTGTGCCGATTCTCAAGGCGCTGCAGGCCGCCGCGCAAACTTTGTCCAACCACGCCATGCGCGCCGACGCGCTGGATGCCCTGGTGCTGGTGCGCGAGGGCGCGCCACTGGCTAGCGCACTGTCGCAGAAAAAACGCTTTCCACCGCTGGTGGGCATGTTTGCGCGGCTGGGCGAGCAAACCGGCCAACTGCCGCAAATGCTGCAACGCGCCGCCCAGCAACTCAGCGGCGAAGTGCAGCGCCGCGCCCTGCAGCTCACCACCATTTTGGAGCCACTGCTGATTGTGGTGATGGGCCTGGTGGTCATGCTGATTGTGCTGGCCGTGCTGCTGCCCATCATCCAGCTCAACCAGTGGGTGAAATAGTGGGCGCCAGCTTGAACGGCCAGCTGGTGGTGGCCATTTCGTCACGCGCCCTGTTCAACCTGGAAGAAGAAAACCAGGTCTTTGACCAAAGCGACGACCGCACCTATATGCGGCTGCAACTGGAGCGGCTGGAGCAAATTGCCCAGCCCGGCGTGGCGTTTTCACTGGTAAAAAAGTTGCTCGCCTTTAATGACGCAGTGCCAGGCGCTGCTGGTGAGTTGCCGCAGCAACGGGTTGAAGTGGTCATGCTCTCGCGCAACGACCCGGTCTCGGGCCTGCGCGTGTTCCGCTCGGCGCAGGCACACCAGCTGGGCATTGTGCGCGGCGTTTTCACGCGCGGCCGCGCGCCCTACCACTACCTGCCTTCGCTGCAGGCCAACTTGTTTTTATCAGCCAACACTGCTGATGTGAAAGCCGCGCTCGCGCTGGGTTTTCCCGCCGCCACGGTGGCCACCCATTCGCTGCAAACACGCGACAACCACCCGAATGAAGTGCGCATTGCCTTTGACGGCGACGCCGTGCTGTTCTCCGACGAAGCCGAGCAGGTGTTTCAAAACAGCGGCCTGCCCGCCTTTCAGCAGCACGAGAAAGACCATGCGCTCAAACCGTTGGCGCCCGGCCCCTTGCAGCCGCTGCTCAAGGCGCTGCAGCGGCTGCAGAGCGAGGGCACGCCGCGCATGCGACTGCGCACCTCGCTGGTCACCGCACGCAGCGCGCCCGCGCACGACCGCGCCATCCGCACGCTGATGAGCTGGAACATTGAAGTTGACGAGGCCATGTTCCTGGGTGGCCTGGACAAAGGCGAATTCTTGCGCGCTTTCGACGCCGATTTTTTCTTTGACGACCAGATGGGCCACATCCAGTCGGCCGCCCAGCATGTGCCTTCAGGGCATGTGGTGCACGGCGTTCGCAACAGCTAATTTGTCTTGGGCAAGATCCAGCCTACGCGGCATGCCTGGCTGAACTTTTTGCAGCCCGATGCAATCTGCCATGCTTACACGCAGCGCTTCAATTGCGACTGAAATTTTTTGCTCTTTCAGAAAGCCCCGCCATGCCACTCACCGTCCGCTTTGCCACCGCCAAAGCCACTGCCGCCAAAATCTGGGCGCTCAGCGCGCCCTACTTCCGCTCCGAGGAAAAACTCAAGGCGCGCGGTATGCTGGCTGCCATCATCGTGCTCAATCTGGCCGCCGTGTACATGCTGGTGCTGATCAACGACTGGAACCGCCTGTTCTACGACGCGCTGCAAAACAAAGACCAGGCCGTTTTCTGGACACAACTGGGGCGCTTTACCTACCTCGCATTTGGTTTCATCATCATTGCGGTTTACCGGTTTTACCTCACCCAGTTGCTGGAGATGAAATGGCGCGCCTGGATGACCACGCACTACCTCAAGCGCTGGCTGCAGGACCAGGCGTTCTACAAGATGGAGCTGGCGCGTTACGCCCAAAACAACGCCACAAACACCCCTGGCAGCAATGCGGCCAGCCCCGACAACCCCGACCAACGTATCCAGGAAGACCTCAACCTCTTTACCAGCTACAGCATCAGCCTGAGCATGGGTTTGCTCAACGCCATCGTCACGCTGGTCAGCTTTGTCGGCATCTTATGGGGCCTCTCGGGCAGCTTTGGCTTTACGCTGGGTGGTGAGAACTACAGCATCCCCGGCTTCATGGTCTGGATGGCGGTTTTGTACTGCGCGGTTGGCAGCGTCATCACCCACTACATTGGCCGCCCGCTGATCAAGCTGAACTTTCAGCAGCAGCGCTTGGAAGCCGACTTTCGCCACCACCTGGTGCGCGTGCGCGAGTACAGCGAATCCATTGCGCTCGATCGCGGAGAGGCGGTAGAGCGTCAGCAGCTCGATGGCCGTTTTTCCAGCGTCATTGGCAATTACTTTCGTTTGATCAAGCAGCAAAAAAACCTCACTTGGTTCACCGTGGGTTTTGGCCAAGCGGCTGTCGTGTTTCCATTTGTGGTGGCCGCGCCGCGCTTTTTTAGCGGCGCTATCCAGCTCGGGCAATTGATTCAAATATCGTCAGCATTTGGCCGGGTGCAAGACGCGTTGAGTTGGCTGGTAGACAACTACAGCAGCTTGGCCGCCTGGCGTGCCACCGCCGACCGCCTGACTTCATTTGAAGCGTCATTTCAGGCGCTGCATCAATCCGAATCAGCCCGCATTACCGAAACGGGCAACAGTTTGAGCGCCAGTGATCTGGCGCTTGCACTGCCCGGCGGAGCTGCTTTGCTCAGCGCTGTAACGCTCAACGCGCAAGCGGGCGATGCGGTGCTGGTGCAAGGTCCCTCGGGCAGCGGCAAGTCCACGCTGTTTCGCGCGTTTGCCGGCATCTGGCCGTTTGCCAGCGGCCAGATTGAACGCCCGCAAAATGCCATGTTCATCCCACAGCGCCCCTACTTTCCCGACGGCACGCTGCGCGCCGCGCTCACCTACCCGCAACCCGCCGACAGCCACAGCGATGCGCAATTGCAGCAGGCGCTGCAAGCCGCCCTGCTACCGCACCTGGCCAGCCAACTTGACGTGCAGGCACCGTGGAGTCTGCAGCTCTCTGGCGGTGAGCAGCAACGCCTGGCGATTGCACGGGTGCTGCTCAAGAAACCCGATTGGGTGTTTGCCGACGAAGCCACCAGCGCGCTCGATGAAGCCGCCGAAAAAACCCTCTACCAGCGCCTCACAGCCATGGTGAACCGGCCACGCGCCAGTAACTCTGGCAGCAGTGCCAGCGCTGGTATTGGACCGCGTAGTACTGGCCCGCGTGGTGGCCTGGTGTCGATTGCGCACCGCAACAGCACAGCGGAATTTCACAACCGGCAGTGGGTGTTGCAGAAAAATCCCGAGACCCATGCAGCGCCGGGCAACAGCCTCTACACCTTGCAGACCTGAGCGGCGGCAGGGCGTCATTGGCGCTGGTCATAATCAACGCCACGCACGCGTCGCGGTACATCAGTGCCGCCCGATCAACCCCCGCACATTAACCCCCACCACCCCAGGAGCAGCGCATGAGCATGGACGTGATTGACTACCAAATTTTCGGCGATGAAATGCAGTATGTCGAGATTGAGCTTGACCCCAATGAAGCCGCCATTGGCGAGGCCGGCAGCATGATGTACATGGAAGCGGGCATCACCATGGACACCGTCTTTGGTGACGGCTCAGCCCAGCAAGGCGGCTTTTTTGGCAAGCTGATGGGCGCGGGCAAGCGCCTGGTGACCGGCGAGTCGCTGTTCACCACCGTCTACACCAACAGCGCCAGCGTCAAGCGCAAAGTGGCTTTTGGCGCGCCCTACCCCGGCAAGATTTTGCCCATGGACTTGTCCAAAATGGGTGGCACCCTGATTTGCCAGAAAGACGCCTTTTTGTGCGCCGCACGCGGCGTCAGCCTGGGCATTGCCTTCCAGAAAAAACTCTCGGTCGGCTTCTTCGGCGGCGAGGGCTTCATCATGCAAAAACTCGACGGCGACGGCATGGCGTTTTGCCACGCGGGCGGCACCGTGATGCAGCGCGATTTGAAAGCCGGCGAGACGCTGATGGTCGATACCGGCTGCGTCGTGGCCTACACGCCGAGCGTGAACTTTGAAATCCAGTACGTCGGCAAAATCAAAACCGCGCTGTTCGGCGGCGAGGGCCTGTTCTTCGCCAAGCTCACCGGCCCCGGCCATTTGTGGCTGCAAAGCCTGCCGTTCTCGCGCCTGGCCAGCCGTATTTTTGCCGCCGCACCGCAGCGCGGCGGCAGCAGCGAGCAAAGCAGTTTGATGGGTGGCCTGGCCGGTGGCAGCCTGTTGGGCGGCATGCTCGGTGGCGGCGACGACGAATAAGGCGCCGGCTCCAGCGGGTGACAAGCCAGTTTGGCCCGCGAATTGGCTGGTTTTGCTTTGGCGAATTAAAAAGGATAGTAAAAAACCATAGCGCCACCCGCATGCCAGCAGGTCGTTTCAAGCCTTTTTAATGCTTGAAAAAAGCCCAGTTTTCTTAATTTTTGGCTGGCGCAGGCGGGTTTGAGCCTTTTTCCAACCGGGTGAGGCGATTTTTTAGGATTTTTATGCTTTTTTCAGGCATTAAATAGGGCTTTAGACCAGTACCGGCGAGCGGGTACAGCTATTGTTTTTTACTACAACTTTTATAGCGATTTGAACCACTTGCCCGCCTAAACACCGGCCTGCAAACGCCAGCGCTGCCAGCCCTGCGCGCGCAGACTGCAAGCCGGGCATTGGCCGCAGCCCCAGCCCCAGGCATGGCGCTGTGTGCGCTCGCCCAAGTAGCAGGTGTGCGTGTGCTCGGCAATCAAATCCACCAGCGCCGTGCCGCCCAAATCCTGCGCCAGTTGCCAGGTGGCGGCCTTGTCTATCCACATCAGCGGGGTTTCAATCAGGATGCGCCGGTCCATGCCGAGCGAGAGCGCCAGTTGCATGGCTTTCATGGTGTCGTCGCGGCAGTCGGGGTAGCCGGAAAAATCGGTCTCGCACACGCCCGTCACCAGCACTTGCAAATCGCGCCGGTAGGCCAGCGCGGCAGCCAGCGTCAGGAACAGCAGGTTGCGGCCCGGCACAAAGGTATTGGGCAAGCCCGAGGCTTCCATTTTGAACGCCATGTCGCGCGTGAGCGAGGTCTCGCTCACACTGCCCAGGACGCCCAAATCCAGCAGGTGGTCTTGCCCGAGTTTGTGCGCCCAGTGCGGGAACTGCGCCTTGATCTCGCGCAGCACATTCAAGCGCGATTGCAGCTCCACAATATGCCGCTGGCGGTAGTCAAATGCCAGCGTTTCCACCCGCTCGTAGCGTGCCAGCGCATGCGCCAGGCAGGTGGTGCTGTCTTGCCCGCCAGAGAACAACACCAGCGCACTACGCTGCATCATGGCGCTGCGCCCCCCGCGGCGCCATAGCCGAGTTGGCGCAGCAAACCAGCGGTCGAGGCGTCCAGGCCTTGCACATTGCCACTGTCCATGCGCGACTCAATGTCGTTGGCCAGGCGTTTGCCCAACTCCACGCCCGATTGGTCAAAGCTGTTGATGCCCCAGATGGAGCCGCTGGTGAACACCCGGTGCTCTTGCAGTGCCAAAAAAGCGCCCAAGCTGGCAGGCGTGAGCGCGTCGAGCAACAAGAACAGACTGGGCCGGTTGCCGGGAAAATGCGCGCCGTCCAGGCTGGGGGCACCCGACTCGGCTTTTTTGCCGAGCATCAGGGCTTGCGCCTGGGCCAGCGCGTTGGCCAGCAGCCGCTGGTGGTGTTCCGCGTGCCCGCTGAGTTGCGCGCTCTGCCGGGCAGACGAAGCGCTTTTAACCGCCACAAACTCCACCGGCACCACATCCGAGCCCTGGTGCAGCATTTGAAAATAGGCGTGCTGGCCGTTGGTGCCGGGTTCGCCCCACAGCACCGGGGCCGTGGCATAGGGCAAAACCTCGCCCAGCGCGTCGTAGCGCTTGCCGTTGCTCTCCATCTCCAGTTGCTGCAAATAAGCCGCCAGGCGGCGCAAGGCGCTGTGGTAAGGCGCAATATTGCGGCTGGCAAAACCGCAAAAGTTGCGATACCACACGTCCAGCAGACCCAGGCGCACCGGCAGGTTCTGCGCCAGCGGTGCGCTGCAAAAGTGCTGGTCCATCTCGTGGGCGCCAGCCAGCAACTGGCGAAAGCCGTCCGGCCCGATGGCAATCGCCAGCGGCAGCCCAATGGCCGACCAGAGCGAATAACGCCCGCCAACCCAGTCCCAAAACCCAAATGAAGTGGTGATGCCCATGGCCTGCGCTGCCGCCACGTTGCTGGTGAGGGCGCAAAAATGCCGGGCGGTATCTGCACCCCCCTGGGCCGCAAACCAGGCCAGCGCCGAGCGCGCGTTGGTCATGGTCTCTACCGTGGTAAAGGTTTTGGAGGCAATTAAAAACAGCGTCTGCGCGGGCTTGAGCAGCGCCAGCACCGCCGCCAATTCATGGCCGTCCACATTCGAGACGAAATGCAGGCGTTTGCTGGGTGTGGCAAATTCATGCAGTGCCTGCACCGCCATTTGCGGGCCCAGGTCGGAGCCGCCAATACCGATATGAACCACATCGGTGATGCGCTGGTCGGCACGCACTGTCTGGGCGTAGGCCAGCATGGCGTCCAGCGTGGCATGCACTTGCGCAAGCTCTTTTTGCAAAGGCCTGGACGCTTCTGAATTTGTAGCATCAATTTCTTTTCGGGCAAGACCAACCAGCGGCTTGCGCAGCAAGAAATGCATGACCGCGCGTTGCTCGCTGCGGTTGACCAGCTCGCCGGCAAACAAGGCTTCGCGGTGGGCCTGCAGGCCGCACTGGCGCGCCAAATCAAGCAGCAGGGCATGGGCGGTGTCGTCAATCAGGCTTTTGGACAGGTCGGCAAACACATGCGGCGCGTGCAGGCTCAGGCGCTCAAAGCGCTGCGGATCCTGCGCAAATGCGCTGCGCAGGTCAAACGCAGCGGCACTGGCCTGGTGGTGCGCCTGCAAAGCCGCCCAGGCAGGCGTGTGGTCACAGCGGGTACAGGCCAGCGCCCAGCCAAAGGGCTGGCCTGGCACTGGTTGTGCCGCCAAGCTTGCCGCAGTAGCTGGCGCTGCCTGCGCCGTGTTTGCGCCATGGGCGTTCATGCGGCCAGCATCAGTTGCTCGAGTTTTTGCGCGTCACCCACAAAAGCGCGTATGCCTTCGGCCAGCTTTTCAGTGGCCATCGCATCCTGGTTGAGCGCAAAGCGGAAAGCGGCCTCGTCCAATTGCACGGCGGGCAAATCCAGGCTGCGTGCGCCGGCGCTGTCCAGCGCCAGTGGCAACGGCGCGCTGCTGGCCGCCAGTTGCGCCAGCAGGTCGGGGCTGATAGTGAGCAGGTCGCAACCGGCCAAGGCGCGGATCTGGCCCAGGTTGCGGAAGCTCGCGCCCATGATTTGCGTGGCCACGCCGAAATGTTTGTAGTGGTTGAAGATTTGCCTGACTGACTGGACGCCTGGGTCGTTGGCCCCTGATTGCGCGGCCTCGTCCCAGCTGCTGCCGGCATTTTTTTTGGCCCAGTCGTAAATGCGGCCCACAAACGGCGATATCAGCCGCACTTTGGCTTGCGCGCAGGCCACCGCCTGGCAAAACGCAAACAGCAAAGTCAGGTTGGTGTGTATGCCTTTGCGCTCCAACTGGGCCGCGGCGGCAATGCCCTCCCAGGTGGCGGCAATCTTGATCAGCACGCGGGAGATAGGCACGCCCTGCGCCTGATACAGCTCAATCAAGCGTTCAGCCCGCACCACGGTGGCCTGCGTATCAAAGCTCAGCCGCGCATCGACCTCGGTGGACACACGGCCCGGAATAATCTGCAAAATCTCGCAGCCAAACTGCACTAGCAAACGGTCAACCTGCTCGTCCAGCGGACGGCTGCGAAACTGCTGCACCGTGCGCGCCA
>JAKFVA010000059.1 GCA_021732385.1 Burkholderiales bacterium
AACAGGAGAAAACCTATGCGAATCGGAGTGCCCGCCGAAATAATGGCAGGGGAAACGCGCGTGGCTGTAACGCCCGAGACCGCTAAAAAGCTGGCAGCACTTGGCCACAGCCTGCATATTCAATCCGGCGCCGGTGTGGCAGCCAGCGTGACCGACGCAGCCTATGCCGCCGTGGGCGCAACCATCACCGATGCCGCTGGTGCTGCCGGCTGCGAGCTGGTGCTCAAGGTGCGTGCGCCGCAGGCGGCTGAGTTGCCGCTGTACAAAACCGGCAGCACTTTGGTCGGCATGCTCAATCCGTTTGATGCGCCTGGCTTGCAAGCGTTGGCGGGTGCCGGGCTGACCAGCTTTGCGCTGGAAGCCGCGCCGCGCACCACGCGCGCCCAAAGCATGGACGTGCTGTCGAGCCAGGCGAATATTGCCGGCTACAAGGCGGTGATGATCGCGGTCGACAAATACCAGCGCTTTTTCCCCATGCTGATGACGGCAGCGGGCACCGTGAAAGCCGCCCGCGTGGTGATTCTGGGCGTGGGCGTGGCCGGTTTGCAAGCAATTGCCACGGCCAAGCGCCTGGGCGCCGTGATTGAAGCCAGCGATGTCCGGCCCAGCGTGAAGGAGCAGGTTGAGTCGCTCGGTGCCAAGTTCATTGACGTGCCGTATGAAACCGACGAAGAGCGCGAAGCCGCCGTGGGCGTGGGTGGCTATGCCAAAGCCATGCCCGCCAGTTGGCTTGCGCGGCAACAAATTGAAGTGGCCAAGCGTGTGGCGCAGGCCGATGTGGTGATTTCCACCGCGCTGATTCCGGGCCGCGCCGCGCCCACGCTGATTACCGAGGACATGGTCAAAGCCATGAAGCCGGGTTCGGTGATTGTGGACATTGCCGCAGGCAAGGGCGCAGACGGCATTGGCGGCAATTGCCCCTTGAGCGAGGCCGACAAAACCGTGGTCAAGCACGGCGTCACGCTGGTCGGCGAGACCAATCTGCCCGCTTTAGTGGCGGCTGACGCCAGCGCCCTGTATGCGCGCAATGTGCTGGATTTTCTGAAGCTCATCGTCACCAAAGAAGGCGCGCTCAAGGTGGATCTGGAAGACGACATTGTGGTGGCGTGTTTGATGACCCAATCGGGCGAAGTCAAGCGCAAATAAATGCCAAGGCAGACAAGGAAAAAAATATGGACGCTGTATCTCCCACCATCATCAATCTGATTATTTTTGTACTGGCCATCTACGTCGGCTACCACGTGGTCTGGACGGTGACGCCCGCGCTGCACACGCCGCTGATGGCAGTAACCAATGCCATCAGCGCCATCGTGATAGTCGGTGCCATGCTGGCCGCCGCGCTGACCGAAACCACGCTCGGCAAAACCATGGGCGTGCTGGCGGTGGCGCTGGCTGCGGTCAATGTATTTGGCGGCTTTCTGGTGACGCGGCGCATGCTGGAGATGTTCCGCAAGAAAGAGAAAAAAGCCGTACCCATGGCCGAGCAAGGGGCAGCCAAATGAGCATGAATCTGGCCACCGCGCTGTATTTGATTGCCAGCGTTTGTTTTATTCAGGCGCTCAAGGGGTTGAGCCACCCCACCACGTCGATTCGCGGTAATTTATTTGGCATGGCTGGCATGTTGATTGCCGTGCTGACCACCGCCGCGCTGATTGTTCAACTGTCAGGTGGCAAAGCCATCGGCATGGCCTGGGTGCTGGGTGGCTTGCTGGTGGGCGGCGCGGCCGGTACCTTGATGGCGAATCGGGTCGAGATGACCAAGATGCCGGAACTGGTGGCTTTCATGCACAGCATGATCGGCCTGGCTGCGGTGTTCATTGCCGTGGCGGCAGTGGCTGAGCCGTGGGCCTTTGGCATTGTGGCCAAGGGCGAACCCATTCCCGCGGGAAACCGCCTCGAATTGTTTCTGGGCGCGGCGATTGGCGCGGTCACCTTCAGCGGCTCGGTGATTGCCTTTGGCAAGCTCTCGGGAAAATACAAGTTCCGCTTGTTTCAGGGCGCGCCGGTGCAATTCAAGGGCCAGCACCAGCTCAACTTGATGCTGGGCCTGGCTACTGTGGCGCTCGGTTTGGTCTTCATGTTCACCGAAAACTGGCCCGCCTTTTTTGCCATGCTGGCACTGGCCTTTGTGATGGGCGTGCTCATCATCATCCCGATTGGCGGGGCCGATATGCCGGTGGTGGTGTCCATGCTCAACAGCTATTCGGGCTGGGCCGCGGCGGGCATCGGGTTCAGCTTGAACAACTCGATGCTGATCATTGCAGGCAGCTTGGTCGGCTCGTCGGGCGCCATCCTGAGCTACATCATGTGCAAAGCCATGAATCGCAGCTTCTTCAACGTGATTCTGGGCGGCTTCGGCGGTGAAGCCACCACGGCAGCGACTGGCAAAGCCGAAGCGCGCCCGGTAAAAAGCGGCAGCGCCGACGACGCCGCCTTTGTGCTGGGCAACGCCGAAACCGTGGTCATCGTGCCCGGCTACGGACTAGCAGTTGCGCGTGCGCAGCACGCGGTAAAAGAGCTGGCCGCCAAGCTCACGGAAAAAGGTATCACCGTGAAATACGCCATCCACCCGGTGGCTGGCCGCATGCCGGGCCACATGAACGTGCTGCTGGCCGAGGCCGAGGTGCCCTACGACCAGGTGTTCGAGATGGAAGACATCAATGGCGAGTTTGGCCAAGCCGACGTAGCCATCATTTTGGGTGCCAACGACGTGGTCAACCCCGCCGCGCACACCAAGGGCAGCGCTATTTACGGCATGCCAATTCTGGAAGCCTACAAGGCCAAGACCATCATCGTCAATAAGCGCTCCATGGCCGCGGGCTACGCCGGGCTCGACAACGAGCTCTTCTACATGGACAAAACCATGATGGTGTTTGGTGATGCCAAGAAAGTGGTCGAGGACATGGTCAAGGCCATTGAATAGCACCACTGCGGGCCAATGCGCTCATTTAGAGAGCTGCCCCGCCGCCGTCCTAGGGAAAACACAGTTACACAGAGCTTACAAGCCCGCCAGAATCCCCCCTTGCATTGCATAACTAGGGAGAAACCTTTCATGACCGACCGTCCCTGGCTTAGCGCCTACCCTCCGGGCGTACCCGCCGACATTGACGCCTCGCAATACCCGTCGCTGGTGGCGCTGCTGGAGCAGGGCTTTCAAAAGCACGCCAGTAAAGTAGCCTATAGCTTCATGGGCAAAGACGTCACCTTTGCCGATACCGACAGCCTAAGCCAGGCGTTTGCCGCCTACCTGCAAGGCCTGGGTCTGGCCAAGGGCGACCGCGTCGCCATCATGATGCCCAACGTGCCGCAGTACCCGATTACCGTAGCCGGCATTTTGCGCGCCGGCTATGTAGTGGTGAACGTGAACCCGCTGTACACGCCGCGCGAACTGGAGCACCAGCTCAAGGATTCGGGCGCCAAAGCCATCGTCATCATTGAAAACTTTGCCACCACGCTGGAGCAGTGCGTGGCCAACACACCCATCAAGCATGTGGTACTGGCCGCCATGGGCGACCGGCTGGGCCTGCTCAAGGGAGCCATCGTCAATTACGTGGTGCGCAACGTCAAGAAAATGGTGCCCGCTTTCAACCTGCCTGGTGCCGTGCGCTTCAATGAAGCCATTGCGCAGGGCACGGCGGCACTGGGTCAGGGCAAGTTCAGCAAGCCCGCCATTACGCCCGATGACGTAGCCGTCTTGCAATACACCGGTGGCACCACCGGCGTCAGCAAGGGCGCGGTGCTGCTGCACAAAAACGTGATTGCCAATGTGCTGCAGTCCGAGGCCTGGAACCAGCCCGCCATGAGCCGGGTGCCCGCTGATGAGCAGTCCACCAGCGTGTGCGCCCTGCCGCTGTACCACATCTTTGCCTTTACGGTAAACATGATGCTGGGCATGCGTACTGGCGGTAAAAACATTCTGATTCCCAACCCGCGCGACTTGCCCGCCGTCTTGAAAGAACTCGCCAAGCACAAGGTGCACAGCTTTCCGGCCGTGAACACGCTGTTCAACGGCCTGGCCAACCACCCCGATTTCAACACCGTGGACTGGTCGCACCTGAAAATATCGGTTGGTGGCGGCATGGCGGTGCAAAGCGCCGTGGCCAAGCTCTGGCTGGAGAAAACCGGCTGCCCGATTTGCGAGGGCTATGGCTTGTCTGAAACCTCGCCCTCAGCCAGCTGCAACCCAACCAACAGCAAGGCCTACACCGGCACCATTGGCGTGCCGATTCCGGGTACCTGGTTCAAGCTGCTGGATGACGACGGCAATGAAGTGCCGCAAGGCCAGCCGGGCGAAATTGCCATCAAAGGCCCCCAGGTCATGGCTGGTTACTGGCAGCGGCCCGACGAGACCGCCAAAGTCATGACGCCCGACGGCTACTTCAAATCCGGCGACATTGGCATCGTCACCACAGATGGTTTCTTCAAGATTGTTGACCGCAAGAAAGACATGGTGCTGGTCAGCGGCTTCAACGTCTACCCCAATGAGGTGGAAGACGTGGTCTCGCAGCTGCCCGGCGTGATGGAATGCGCCGTGGTGGGTGTGGCCGACGAGAAAACCGGCGAGGCGGTCAAGCTCGTCATCGTCAAGCGCGACCCGGCCCTGACCGAGGCGCAGGTGCGCGAATTCTGCAAAGCCAATTTGACTGGCTACAAACAGCCCAAAGTGGTCGAGTTCCGTACCGATTTGCCCAAAACACCGGTGGGCAAAATCCTGCGCCGCGAACTGCGCGACAAGAAGTAGGCGCAAACAGCATCAAGAGCCTACTTCGTTTGAGCCGTTACAAAACCTCTCACACAAGTGGCACACAATAAAAAGCGGTCCTATGGGGCCGCTTTTTAGCTAGAGGCCGCCATGTCCAAAACTGCCATCGTCAGCGCCATGCACCAGGAGCTGAGCGCTTTGCTGGCGCTGATGCCCAGCGGCCGCAAAACCGTGCATGTGGGCCGCGAATTCTGGGAAGGCCAGCTGTACGGCCACCAAGTGGTGATGGTGCTTTCGCGCCTGGGCAAAGTGGCGGCGGCTACCACCACCACCGTGCTGATTGAGCGCTTTGGTGCCAAACGCATCGTTTTTACCGGGTTGGCAGGGGGTTTGGGTGCGGGCATTCGGGTGGGCGATGTGGTGGTGGCGGATGCCTTTATCCAGCACGACATGGACGTGACGCCGCTTTACCCCCGCTTTGAGGTGCCGCTATACGAGCGCGCTAGCTTTTCCACTGATGCCGGCATGACGGCACAGCTCGTCAAGGCCAGCCGCCAGGTGCTGGCCAACCCCAAGGCCTTGCTGGGCAGCGAGGCCGTCGAAGACTTTGGCCTGGGCGACAACCGCGTGCACCAGGGGTTGATTGCCAGCGGCGACCGCTTTATCGGCTCGGCGCAAGACGGCCACGCCATCCAAAAAGCGCTGGGCGCGCAAGGCCTGGACGCGTTGGCGGTGGAGATGGAGGGCGCGGCGGTGGCGCAAGTCTGCTACGACTACGGCGTGCCGTTTGCTGCCGTGCGCACCATCTCGGATCACGCCGACCATGAGGCGCATGTCGACTTCAAGCGTTTTTTGCGCTGCGTCGCCAGCCGCTACAGCGCGGCGATTATGGAAAAATTCCTCGACTAACTGCATGACTGCGCCGCCTGCATGTCGCCGCCATGCACTGCAGGTGGGTGAAGCTTGGAACATAGCTACCAAATAGATAGTAAAAAAGCAGAGCGCTACCCGCACGTCAGTACTGGGTATAAGCATATTTTGATGCTTGAAAAAAGGCCAAAAAACTGAAAAACTGCGCGCCAAGCCCGTTAAACAAGCCAAAACTTGCCGCCGGACGAAAAAAATCAAGAAAACAACCGTTTTTCAAGTGCCAAAAGTAGCTGAAACTGTTTGCTGACGTACGGGTAGCGCTCTGCTTTTTTACTATTTATTTAGTAGTAATTCAGTAGTTGGCCAGCGCTCACTTGAGCCAGCCGCGCCGCCTGAAATACCACATAGGCACGATGGCTGATGCCGCCATCAGCATCAGCGCCATAGGGTAGCCGTAGTGCCACGCCAACTCTGGCATAAAGCGAAAGTTCATGCCGTAGAGGCTGGCAATCAGCGTGGGCGGCAGCAGCGCCACGCTGGCCACCGAGAAGATCTTGATGATCTTGTTCTGGTTGATATTGATGAAACCCACGGTGGCGTCCATCAGGAAGTTGATCTTGTCAAACAAAAAGGTGGTGTGGCTGTCTAGCGAGTCGATGTCGCGCAGGATTTGCCGGGCGTCGTCAAACTGGTCGGCGCTGAGCATCTTGCTGCGCATCATGAAGCTGATGGCGCGGCGCGTGTCCATCATGTTGCGGCGGATGCAACCGTTCAGATTCTCTTGCCGCGCAATCGCGCCCAGCACGTCGCCGGCCACCGCGTCCGTCACATCACCGGCCAGCACCTGCACACTGACTTTTTCCAGCGCGCCGTGGATGTCCTCCAGCGTGTCGGCGCTGTACTCGGCGTCGGCGTCAAACAGCGCCAGCATCACCTCTTTGGCGTCAGCAATCAGGCCCGGCATGCGGCGCGCGCGCATGCGCAGCAGGCGAAACACCGGCACGTCTTCGTCGTGGATGGAAAACAGCACGCCCTTGCTTTTCAGATCGTCGTTCATCAGGTTCAAAATGAACGCCACGCGTACCGTGCCGGGCGCGTCCTCGTCGACCACCAGAAAGTCCGAGCGGATGTGCAGTTCGCCGTTGTCTTCCTCGTAAAAACGCGCGGACTCCTCAATGTCCTCGTCCATCGCGTCTTCGGGGATGTTCAGGCCGTAGTATTCCTTGACCCAGCGCTTTTCCTCGGGCGTGGGCGCTTCCAGATCGACCCAGATGGGTTGGAATTTGGCCAGTTCCTCAAGCGACTCGATTTCTTCTTGGAACAGTCGCCCGTTGGCAAGGCTAAAAATGTTGAGCACAGCGTCTCCTGATGGCGTTTGGCGCCTGCGCAAGTGGCTGGCGCCAGGGTTTGGCGAGTGAATGCGGCTTTCACTGCCAAAGCGGCCGCTGCATCAAGGCAGGGTCAGTGGCGTGAAAGCCTTCGACTGGGGCTGGTGTCCAAGGCGTGATCCCAAAGTAAAGACAGGCGTGATTATGGCACCGCAAAGTCGAGCGCAGGGGGTGTTTGCGCGACTGTCGGCTCGGTTTCAGGCGGGGCAAAAAAGGCCATCAGCTCAGCCTCGCGGGCCAGCACGTCTTGCGCGCCCAGCGCCGCCAGGGCATGCACAAAACCCGGCTCAAACAGCAGGTAACTGGCCAGCGCAGCACCACCGCCTTGCAGCTTGCCAAACACTTCCAGCGCATGCCGTGTAGCCGCTGGCAGTTCGTGCAGATGGCGCTGCGCCAGCATGTCCAGCGACTGGCTGGGCTGGATGCATAACACCTGCACGGGACTGTAGGGCAGGTGAGCCGCCACCTCACGAGGCAATTGCATTAATGTGCGGGTGACGCGCTGGGCCTGCTCCACGTCAGCTTGCAAGGTGTCGTGGAAAACACTGGCCATGGCATGCCCGGCAATGCCGCCCATGGTGGGGTGTCTCAGGCCTGCGCCAGGCGTGCCCGGGCTCAGACCAGCGCGCTGCGGTTGCGCCACGCCCACGACCAGCAGCTTGCGCGCGCCCAGGTGAATGGCTGGCGAGAGAGGCGAAATGTTGCGCATGGAGCCGTCGCCAAACTGCTCGCAGGCACCATCAACCCACAGCGGCGTGGCCGGAAAGATGAACGGGATGGCACTGGAGGCCATCAGGTGTTCGATGGTGATGGGCTGCGACTCGGCGCGCTTGCCGGGGCGGTCCCAGCCATTGGCGGCGTCGTCTTTGAGGCTGTGGCAAAACGTCCAGTGCACACCACTGCTGTAGCTAGAGGCGGTCACGGCCAGCGCCTGGATGGCGCGCGCCTGCAGGGCATCTTCAATGCCTTGCAGCGAAATGGCGCGGTGCAGCGTATCGACCAGCGGCGTGTTGTCCAGCAGCGCGCCGCGCATTTTGGCGCTGCGCGAGAGCCGCCAGGCGGCCAGCCAGCGGCTGGCGCGCCCGGCCCAGGTTGCCCAGGGTGGCAGCGTGAATTCATAAACCGCCGGCGAGCGCAGCTGCCACCAAAAATCGGCCAGTTGTTCAAAGGCCTGCAAGCCCTGCGTGGCCGCGCTGGCCAGGTAGGCGGCGTTGATGGCACCCGCGGAGGTGCCAGCCAGCACCTGAAAAGGAAAGTCTGTGGGGCGATGGCCCAGCCTGGTCAGCAGCAGCGCCACTTGGCGCAGCACGCCCACTTGGTAGGCCGTGCGGGCACCGCCCCCCATCAGCACCAAGCCGCAGGTGGTGTGGTCAGGCTTGACCAGGGCCGACGAGATGATGGTGTCCAGGCTCATGCGCGGGCAGAAGGTAGGGTCGCGGGCTGGGTCGAGAAGTAAGGCTTTGTGGTGCGCGGCCAGTACTTCGCCAGCACCGATGGTAGATTAACTGGTACGCAACGCTTCACCATGTCTTCCCTACCCAGCGCCAGCCACACGGCTGAATTGACCCCGCGGCGCGAACTGTGGCTGCTTTTGACGCTGGCGGGCATTCAGTTCACGCACATTCTTGATTTCATGATCATGATGCCGCTGGGGCCGCAATTTACCCAGTTGTTTGGCATCAGCGATGCACAGTTTGGCTTGCTGGTGTCGGCCTACACACTGGCAGCGGCAGTTTCTGGCGTGCTGGCCTCTACCTACATTGACCGCTTTGGCCGCAAAAAGTTGCTGCTCACTTTGTATGTGCTGTTTGCCCTGGCTACATT
>JAKFVA010000034.1 GCA_021732385.1 Burkholderiales bacterium
TGCACCTGCTGCGCCGTGCCCTGCGCCATGATGCGGCCGCCGTGCACACCGGCACCGGGGCCGATGTCAATCACGTGGTCGGCGGCGCGGATCATGTCTTCGTCGTGCTCCACCACCAGCACGCTGTTGCCAATGTCGCGCAGGTGTTTCAGGGTGTCAATCAGTCGGTCGTTGTCGCGCTGGTGCAGGCCAATGCTGGGCTCGTCCAGCACATACATCACGCCGGTGAGGCCCGCGCCAATTTGCGATGCCAGGCGAATGCGCTGCGATTCGCCACCTGAGAGCGTCTCCGCACTGCGGTCCAGGCTCAAATAATTCAGGCCCACGTTGTTCAAGAATTTGAGCCGCAGGCCAATCTCGCGCACCACCTTGGCAGCAATCTCGCCCTTGGAGCCAGGCATGCTGAGCTGACTGAAATAGGCCAGGCTGTCCTTGAGTGTCATGGCGCTGATCTGAAAAATGGCGCGGGCTTGCTCGCCCAGGCCCACACGCACATGCTGGGCCTCGCGCCGCAAGCGTGCGCCGCCGCAGGTGGTGCAGGGGCGGCTTGCGCGGTAGCGCGCCAATTCTTCGCGTACCAAGGCCGAGTCGGTCTCGCGGTAGCGCCGCGTCATATTGGGAATGATGCCTTCAAACGGGTGCTTTTTGCTAACCCGCTTGCCAGTTGATGTAGCCGAGTCCAGCAGATAGCTGAACTTGATTTCTTCCTCGCCCGAGCCGTGCAGCACCGCGTACTGGGCTGCGGGCGGGAGCTTTTCAAATGCGGCGTCAAGGTCAAACTTGTAGTGCTTTGCCAGGCTTTGCAGCATGGCAAAGTAGTACCCGTTGCGCCGGTCCCAGCCCTTGATGGCACCGCTGGCCAGGCTTAGCGTGGGGAAGGCCACTACGCGCGCCGGATCAAAAAACTCTTGCGCACCCAGGCCATCGCAGGCCGGGCACGCGCCTACCGGTGAATTGAAGGAAAACAAACGCGGCTCCAGCTCGCTGATTGCGTAGCTACACACCGGGCAGGCAAATTTGGCGTTGAACAGATGCTCCTTGCCTGTGCCAGCGCCGGTGCTGTCAGCCGCGTTGTCGTCGCCTGGCATTTCCCAGGCAATGGCGCGGCCCTCGGCCAGGCGCAATGCGGCTTCAAAGCTCTCAGCCAGGCGCTGTTTTTGGTCGGGCCGCACCTTAAGGCGGTCAATGACGACATCAATGTCGTGCTTCTCGGTTTTTTTAAGCTGGGGCAGCGCGTCAAACTCCACCACCTGGCCCTGCACCCGAAAGCGCACATAACCTTGCGCTTGCATTTGCGCAAACAGGTCGGCAAACTCGCCTTTGCGTTCGCGCGCCACCGGCGCCAGAATCATCAACTTGGTGTCTTCGGGCAGTGCCAGCACGGCGTCCACCATCTGGCTCACACTTTGCGCTTGCAGCGGCTGGTTGTGGTCAGGGCAATAAGGCGTGCCAGCACGGGCAAACAGCAGACGCAGGTAGTCATGAATTTCGGTGACGGTGCCCACCGTCGAGCGCGGGTTGTGGCTGGTGGCTTTTTGCTCGATGGCGATGGCAGGTGACAGGCCTTCGATCACATCCACATCGGGCTTGTCCATGAGCTGCAAGAACTGCCGCGCGTAGGTTGACAGGCTCTCCACATAGCGGCGCTGCCCCTCGGCATAAAGCGTGTCAAACGCCAGGCTGGATTTGCCCGAACCCGAGAGCCCGGTGATCACCACCAGTTGGTTACGCGGAATATCCAGGTCGATATTCTTCAGATTGTGCGTGCGCGCGCCGCGGATGCTGATGCACGCCAGCGGACTGGCTGCACCCAGCCGTTGGCCCAAGTAAGGGCCGCCAGGCTGCGCGAGGTATTGGTCTTCAGTAGAAGAATTCACAGTAATGAAGGCCCGCAAAACCAAACATCATAGAGCGCCGCAGTAAAAAGTACGAATACCGGACAATAGTGCTTTGATTTGTATTGGTCAGTGCCGCCTGGCTTGCTGTTTATTTCATGTCCTCCGTAATCTCAAATACGCCCATGACGGCGCTGGAACGCCGCGCCAGCTTTTCACTGGCGTCCATCTTTGCCTTGCGCATGCTTGGGCTGTTTCTGGTGCTGCCAGTGTTTGCCTTGCAAGCCCGCGCTTACCCTGGTGGCGATGACGCCGCGTTGGTGGGCCTGGCACTGGGCATCTATGGCTTGACGCAAGGCATCTTGCAAATCCCGTTTGGCATGGCGTCTGACCGCTTTGGCCGCAAACGGGTGATTCTGCTGGGGCTCCTGGTGTTTGCCGTGGGCAGCTTTGTAGCCGCGCTGGCCGACAGTTTGACGGGGCTGATTGTGGGGCGCTCACTGCAAGGCGCGGGCGCGGTGTCAGCCGCCGTGACGGCGCTGCTGGCCGATCAAACCCGCGACGCTGTGCGCACCAAGGCCATGGCGCTGGTGGGCAGCAGCATTGCGCTGATGTTTGCGCTGTCCTTGGTGGTGGCCCCTGTTCTGGTAGGCGTTATGGGCTTGCCAGGCTTGTTTGTGCTGACGGGCGTGCTCACGCTGGGCGGCATGGCGGTGGTGCGCTGGTGGGTGCCGCCCGAGCCGCCGCTGGTGCCGGTGGCGCGTGGCTCGCTGGCCGAGGTGCTGCGCCATCCGGCATTGCTGCGCTTGTACCTGGGCGTGTTTGTGCTGCATGCTGTGCAATTGGCCATGTGGGTGGCCATACCGGCGCTGCTGGTGGCCGCTGGCTTGCCGGATGCGGCGCACTGGCAGGTGTATTTGCCTGCGGTGCTCGCGTCTTTTGGCGTCATGGCAATCAGCTTGTTCCCGCTGGAGCGGCGCGGCTATTTGCGGGCAGTATTTTTAGCCGCCATTGGTGTGATTGCGCTGGTGCAGCTGGGTTTGTGGTGGCTGGCCTGGTACATGCCGGGCAACTCTAATGCGGGCTCGGCGGCCTTGTGGGGCTTGGCGTTGCTGCTGTTCGTGTTTTTCTGCGGTTTCAATGTGCTGGAGGCCAGCCAGCCCAGCCTGGCTTCGCGCGTGGCACCGGCGCATGCGCGAGGCGCGGCGCTGGGGGTGTACAACACCTTGCAGTCACTGGGCTTTTTTGTAGGCGGCTGGTGCGGCGGCGCGCTGGTCAAATCGGCGGGCATGCCCGCGCTGTTTGCGGTTTGCGGCGTGGCCATGGGGGTATGGTTGCTGCTGGCCTGGCCGATGCGCCAGCCGGGCTTGCCCCAAGCACTGGCGCCTGAGCAGCCAAAACCGGGCGCGGCGCAGACGGCATAATCATTTTTCAAAATTCTCAGGAGCAGGCGCATGGCATCAGTTAACAAAGTGATTTTGGTCGGCAACTGTGGCCGCGACCCCGAAGTGCGCTACCTGCCCTCGGGCGGTGCGGTGGCCAATGTCAGCATTGCCACTTCAAGCCGCCGCAAAGACAAGGCCACCGGTGAAATGGTGGAAGACACGCAGTGGCACCGCGTCACCTTCTACGAGCGGCTGGCTGAAATTGCCGGGGAGTATGTGAAAAAGGGCAGCCCGATTTACATTGAAGGCCGCCTGAAGTACGGCAAGTACACCGACCAATCGGGCGTGGAGAAAAGCACGGTAGACATCATTGCCACCGAGATGCAATTGCTCGGCGCGCGCCAGGGCATGGGCGGCCCTTCCGGCGATGAAGGTGGCGGCGGCTATGCGCCGCGTCCTCCCGCAAATCGGCCTACGCCCGCCGCGGCAGCCCGCCCCGCACCGGCGGCCAAGCCATCAAGCGGGTTTGACGACATGGATGACGATATTCCGTTTTAAGCCCATCAAGCGGCCAGTGGCATGGCCTGCAGATGGCTGTGCGCATTGCGCGTTGTCTGCACATATTCGCAGGTGCGCTGCTCAAGGCGTTTTCGATCCAGCACAGCAATGTGCCCGCGTGCGTATTTGATGACACCATCTTGCTGTAATTTGAGTGCAGTCGCAGTCACGCTTTCACGGCGCACCCCCAGCAAGCTGGCCAGCAATTCCTGGGTAATAAGCAACTCGTTGCATTCCAGTCGGTCCAGACTCATCAGCAGGCGGCGGCACACCAATTGTTCAATCGAATGATGGCGTTGGCACATGGCGGTTTGCGCTAGTTGGGCAATCATGGCCTGGGTGTAACGCATCAGGATCTGTTGCATGGCGCCGCCCCTGCGCAGTTCATCGGTCATCGACTCACGCGACAGCCGGTAGCCCCAACCGGCACTTTGCACCACCGCCTGATTCTGTTTGCCTTCTTCTCCCATGAACAGGTCGATGCCCACCACGCCGTCTTTGCCAACCACCGAATATTCACTAGCCCCACCATCGTGTGCCAGGTAGATCAATGACACGATTGCGGTGGTAGGAAAGATGACGTAGTTGGGTGATTTAACCAAGCCATAAAGCACCTGGCCCAGCTTCAAATCAACAAGTTCAAAGTTGGGTTTCCAACGTTGCCAATCGGCATCGGGAATAGCGGCAATCAGTGCGTTTTGGCGCGGGTTGGTGCTGTTGTGCGGAGCGGTCATCATGAAGGCCTCATTGCGTTGCTTGAGAGTTGCCATGATCGTTACCGTAGCAAAACGTGGCCATCAGAATCTGCCGGTTTGCATGGTCGGCTTTGTCCTACCCTGACGCAAAGCGCGCGCCCTGATCTTGAAATATGCAAGATGAGCGGTACGGATAGGCCGACAGTCAATACGACGCCTAACGCAAAAATCCCGTTCAACCCCTCTAAAAAAAGAAACTAATGTAAAAAAATGCAAGGGCAATAGCCCATCGTTCGCGTACTTACTTCGTAACTTTCAAACTAATTTAGGGTGTTTGCGCATATTGCTTTAATTTTTTTATATTGTTTTCGCTAACAAGAAGCCCGGCTATGTGCGATATCCAACATAACCAAGTGCCACAGGCAGTTTGTTACTTTTGGGCATTTATTTAATCAGGGGATAAGCCATCATTGCGTGGGCAATTTTCTTTCAAACATAACAGGAGAACCCTGACATGGCTACCAATGGAGGTAAATCGTTAGCAGAAGTTATCCAGACCGATTTGGCACCTGTTGCTGCAATTGCCATGCTCAATGCAGCAAAAAATGCCAAGGCAAGCGAGCAAAGCAACGTTCCACTGAAATGTCTGGCAGCGGGATTGGTGGAGTCCGGCAATCCAAACAGTGTTTGGATTCAGTTTCTGTTTGATGGCGGGCATTTGCTGCCGGTTGAATTAACCAAGGAGGCGGCCTTTCATTTAAAGCGCGCATTGCAAGAAATTTACCAGCCAAACCATCACACTGAATCGTCGAGTGCAGTCCCCGCTTTTCGCCATCTGTAAATTAGTACGCCACAGGTGAAAACGGATGGACTACCCTGCTCTTACCAGGCGCAGCGTCATTATTTTTTCGCTGGCTTGCGCTGCGGCGCTGGCTTTGGTGGCGCTCAATGAGGGCCTTTACTGGCAAGCAGTGGAGACGCTTGACGAGCAAGGTGATATGTCCAAGACCAGACTCAGCCTACAGCGGTTGCAACGCAGCATGCTTGATGCTGAAACCAGCCAGCGCGGCTACCTTTTGACTGGGCGCAGTCACTACCTGTCTGCCTACAAACAATCGTTGGAAAAAATCGAAGAAGCCTACCGGTTGTTAAAGCACTACTACGCCCAGGAGCCAGCGTCTTTGCTATTGCTCGAGAGAATGCGCGGAGAGATTGACAAAAAGCTCACCGGACTGGCAACTGCCATCACCTCATATGACCAAGGCAACCAGCAGGCGGTTTACAACCATTCTTTATCGGCTGAGAGCATGGAGCAGATGGATGCCATCAGCTTGATGAGCAACCAACTCATGGTGCAAGAGTTGCAAAGCAACGAGGCGAGCCGCGACTATATCTACAACACGTTGAAGCTCAGCCGCGTCGGGGTGGCCGCGATGAGTGCAGCAATTTTGTTTGCCTTGTTCATGTATTTGAGACAGGTGCTGAGGCTGGATAAAGTTCGGGAAAAACAGCGCTTGGCAATTCAGGTCGAGCGCGACGGCTTGGAGCGTGAGGTGATGCAAAGGACGCTGCGGCTGACCGAGCTGACTCAGCATTTGGAGACAGCGCGAGAAGACGAGCGCCATCGCTTGGCACGCGACCTGCACGACGAACTGGGCGCACTGCTTACATCCGCTAAGCTGGACGCTGCACGCATCAAATCCCGGCTGGCTGGAATTGCGCCTGAAGCTCTGGAGCGCTTGGGCCACTTGGTTGACACCTTAAATCAAGGCATCGCGCTGAAGCGCCGCATCATCGAAGATCTGCGGCCCTCATCCCTGAGCAATCTGGGACTGGTGCAAACACTGGAAATTTTGGCGCGCGATTTTGCCGACCGTTCCGGCATCGAAGTTCATTGTGACCTGCACCCGGTGCAGCTTCAGCCCAGCGCGGAGCTGGTGGTTTACCGCTTGATGCAGGAAGCCATTACCAACATCGTCAAGTACGCCAAGGCAAAACAACTGTGGATGCGTCTGACTGCCGAGGGGCAGCGCGTTGTTGTTTCGGTGCGTGACGATGGAGTGGGTTTTGATACCAACGGAGAAACTACATCCGCTTATGGATTGATGGGCATGCGCTACCGCGTAGAGGCAGAACACGGCACCATGGCATTGCGCTCTGCACCCGGGCAAGGCACTTTGATTCAGGTGGAATTGCCGCAATCAGGCGTTGCATTGACCGAGGCGTTGGCTTGAGATACGCCGCCCATCACAAGGCGTGTACCGCAGTGTAGATTTGCCTGGCACATTATTTTTACACCTGCATTAACGGGCATGCGAGATCACACCCCCGCCCAAGCAGACCTGTGCGTCGTACAGCACCGCATACTGGCCAGGCGTCACGGCCCATTGCGGCTGGTCAAAATCTAATTGAAAGGCAGCGTCTGCATCTGCCTGCAAGCATGCTGCGGCGTCGGCTTGGCGATAACGGGTTTTGGCGCCGTAATGTGAGTCGCCATGGCGCGCCGGTGGGGCACCCGCAATCCAGCTTGCGTCATCGGCTTGCAGCGTGCGCGATTGCAGCCACGGGTGATCGTGGCCCTGCACTACCCACAGCGTGTTGCTCGCTATGTCTTTGCGCGCCACAAACCACGGCTCTTCCGGCCGACCTTTGACGCCGCCTATGCCCAAGCCCTGGCGCTGCCCCAAAGTGTAAAAACTCAGCCCCTGGTGTTCGGCAATAGTGCGGCCCGCGTCGTCTTTGATGGGGCCTACTTCTTTGGCAATATAGCGGTTCAAAAAATCGCGGAACGGACGTTCGCCGATAAAGCAGATACCAGTCGAATCCTTCTTTTTGGCGTTGGGCAGACCAATCTCGCTGGCAATCCGGCGCACCTCGGTTTTGTGCAGCTCGCCGATGGGGAACAGTGTTTTTGACAGCTGCGCTTGGTTTAAACGGTGCAGAAAATAGCTCTGGTCCTTGCTGGCGTCCAGCCCTTTAAGCAACTCGTGCTGGCGGGTGGTTTCATTGCGGTGGACTCGGGCATAGTGACCCGTGGCAATTTTTTCTGCGCCCAGACGCAGCGCATGGTCTAAAAACGCCTTGAACTTGATCTCGGCATTGCACAGCACATCGGGGTTGGGCGTGCGGCCAGCCTGGTACTCGCGCAAAAATTCGGCGAACACACGGTCTTTGTAATCCGCCGAAAAATTGACGTGTTCCAGCTCGATGCCAATCACATCGGCCACGGCGGCGGCGTCTATAAAGTCAATATTGGATGTGCAATAGCCGTCGTCAGCGTTGGCTGAATTGCCGGGTCGGTCATCATCTTCCCAGTTTTTCATAAAGATACCAACCACTTCATGGCCCTGCCGCTTTAACAGCCAAGCAGTGACCGCCGAATCGACGCCGCCAGACAAGCCCACCACCACCCGTTGGCTCATGATGAGCGCCGCCGGGCCGCCCCAAGGCGCGAAGGCCCCCTCGGGGGACAGCGACCCACATGAAATGGGGGAGCGTGGGGGCAATTCATGTGGGGCGCTTGATGTCTGGCGAATACACGCTGGCGTCGGTTTGCACCAGGTTCAAGGGGTAGCGCTGGCCTGCCAGGTAGTTTTCCATGCACTGCAGTACCAGTGGGCTGCGATGGCGGGCGGCGCTGGCGCGGATTTCTGCGGGCGTGAGCCAGAGCGTGCGCACAATACCTTCATCCAGCACCCAGCCGGGAGTGGGCTCGCTTACCTTGCCGCAAAACGCCAGCCGCATATACGTAATGTCTTCATGCGTGCTCAGGCGGTGAAAGCGCGACAGGTAGATGCCCACGATGGCCTGCGGCGTCATGACGCAGCCGGTTTCTTCCATTACCTCCCGCACCACGCCTTGCTCGGGCGATTCGCCCGCTTCCAGGTGGCCGGCTGGGTTATTGAGCATCAGGCCTTCGGGTGTTTGTTCTTCAACCAGCAGGAACCGGCCTTGGTGTTCAATTACCGCGGCCACGGTAACGCTGGGTTTCCATCGTGGAGTCATCCCTCCATTTTAGGGATGCCGGATTCGGCTACAGTGATGCGGGTTGATTCCCTTGCCCTTGGCTGCAAGCGACCCTAAAAATACCGACAACAGGAGAAAACCTATGCGAATCGGAGTGCCCGCCGAAATAATGGCAGGGGAAACGCGCGTGGCTGTAACGCCCGAGACCGCTAAAAAGCTGGCAGCACTTGGCCACAGCCTGCATATTCAATCCG
>JAKFVA010000031.1 GCA_021732385.1 Burkholderiales bacterium
AGCAGCAGCAGAAGGATGAGCAAGAAAAAGCCAATACCCAAGGTTTCCATGCGCGTGCCAGTCTCAGATGTCGGAGGAGAAATCACCCTGCGCATGGCGCTGCTCCAGCGCCACCACATAGCTGGGGCGGCCGCCACGCAGCACGATAACGGTTTCATCGAGCACGGCAATAAAAAACAGCCAGGCACCCAGCACAAAGCTGGTTTGCGGAATCCACAGCGGAATCGCCAGCAGGCCATTGGCCATCTCGCGGAACTGGTAGCTTTCCCAGGTAAAGGCGGTGGCCCACCAAGCCAGGTAGCCAATCGCCAGGCAGGCGATCAAGAGCGCGGTCAGCTCCAGCACGCGTTGCGCTTTGGCGGGCAGTTTTTCCAGCAGCAGCGTTACGCGCACAAAGTCGCCGTGCTTGAAGGCATGGGCCATCGCCAAAAACGCCGCTGCGGCGCACAGCCAAGCCACCACATCATTGGTGGCACCGGTTTTAACGCCCAATTCGCGCAGCAGGCTTTGTCCCAACATCAGCGCTGCAATGGCGGCTATGCAGGCCCCGGCCAGGCCCGCCGCTGCCAGGTAGAGCGCATCCAGCAGTTTTCTCATGGGCAGGGCTACTTGCCGGTTGCAGCACTGGTTTTGCTGTAGCTTGCCACCAGTGCCTGGCCTTCGCTGCCGACTTTCTTTTGCCAGTCGCTGAGCATGATGGCGCCCACCTGCTTGAGGTCGTAGCTGAACTTGGCTGATGGTGGCTGGATCGTCATGCCCCTGTCAGCCAGCGTTTTCTTGAAGCCGTCGTCTTTTTCCTGGCTCAGCTTCCAGCCGCGTGCCTCGGCTTGCATGGCCGCTTTGAGCAGCGCGTCCTGGCTGGCCTGGTCCAGGGCATTGAAGGCTTTGAGGCTCACAATCACCGCGTTTTTGGGCAGCCAGGCTTGGGTGTCGTAAAAATATTTCAGGCTTTCATAGGTCTTGGAATCGACGCCGGTTGCGCTTGACGAAACATAGGCTTCAACCACGCCGGTGGCCATTGCCTGGCTGAGTTCAGCCGCCTGCACCGTGACCGGCTGCAAACCCATTAACTCGGCCATCTTGGAGGTGGACACGGAATAGGCGCGCCACTTCAAGCCGCGCATATCGGCCACGGCTTGAACCGGTTTTTTGCTGTAAATGCCCTGCGGTTGCCACGGCACGGTATAGAGGATGCGCAGGCCTTGGTCTGCCAGGTATTTGTCGAGCGCTGGCTTTTGCGCGTTGTAGAGCAGCCGGGCATTGGCATAACTGGTGGCCAGGAAGGGTACGACATCCAGGCCAAACAGCGGGTTTTCATTCTCGTAATTCGCCAGCAAGATCTCGCCGATCTGGGCTTGCCCGCCTTGCACGGCACGCTTGATCTCGGGGGCTTTGAACAGCGAGGCACCAGGATGCAGCGTGATTTTGAGCTTGCCTGCTGTGGCCGCGTCCACCTCTTTGGCAAAGGCTTGCAGGTTTTCGGTGTGAAAGTTGCTGCTTCCATAAGCGCTGGGCAAATCCCACTTGGTTTGTGCCTGCGCCAACGCCATGCAACAGGCGCAGGCCAGGGCGGCGGCGGTTTGAATCAGGTGGCGGCGTTGCATAGGACTCTCCTGGTGACGTGGGGGGGTGGTTGAAGTGTGCGCTCAAGGGCTGGTTTTGGCGAGCAGGCGTTGCACGATATGTTGCCCGATGGGAATCGCGCTGGTGGCCGCCGGTGAGGGCGCGTTGCATAGGTGCAGGCTGCGCGCGGTTTCCTTGATGAGAAAGTCGTGTATCAACTGTCCGTTGGCGCTGACGGCCTGCGCGCGGATGCCGCAGGCCATGGGCTGCAAATCGGCCAATGCCAGACTGGGGCAGTAGCGCTGGCACAGTGCCAGGTAGCCACGCTTGTAGAGCGAGTTTTTCAGCTCGGGCAGGCTGGTTTTGAAATGCTGGCGCATGAGTGGCCAAAACCCCTTGAAACGCAGCATGTCCAGCGTGTCCTGCGCATTGAAGGCCAGCTTGGCATAACCCTCTCGCGCCAGACTCAGCACGGCGTTGGGGCCTACCGTTACGCTGCCGTCAATCATGCGGGTCAGGTGCACGCCCAAAAACGGCAGCGCCGGGTCAGGGATGGGATAGATCAAATGTTGCACGATGGTGTTGTGCCGCGCGTGCAAGCGGTAATACTCGCCGCGAAATGGCAGCATGGCAAAGTCAGCGGCCAAGCCACTCATGGCAGCAATGCGGTCGGCTTGGATGCCCGCGCACGCCACCAGGTGCCGGGTGGTGAATTCGCCCTGGCTGGTTTGCACAGTGATGGCATCGGGGCGCTCGTGCAGGGCGCAAACCTGCACACCCCGTAGGGCGTGGCCGCCGGCCTGCTCAAACAAGGCGGCCATTTTTTGCGTGATGGCCGGGTAGTCGGTAATGGCGCTGCTGGGCACGCGGATGGCGCCCACACCAGCAATGGCGGGCTCCAGCCGGTGCAATTCGTCGGCGTCAATCAGCGTGGCGTTCAGTTGCAGCTGCTGACTGCGCTGGTAGAGCGCCTGCATGCGTGGCAGTTCGCCCGCTGAAGTGGCAACCAGCAGCTTGCCGGTGACCTGTACGGGCACGCCATGTTGCCGGCAAAACGCCAGCGTCTGGGCATTCCCCTGGCGGCAAAAATCGGCTTTGAGGCTGCCAGGGGCATAGTAGATACCGGCATGTACCACGCCGCTGTTGTGGCCGGTTTGATGGGCCGACCAAGCGGCTTCTTTTTCCAGCAACGCAATGCGCGCCGCTGGCTTCTCCTGCTGCAATTGCCAGGCCACGGAGCAACCCACAATGCCGCCGCCTATGATGAGGTAGTCGTACATCAAAACAGTCAGGCAGTTTAACCGCCTGTCGCCAAAAGATTCAAGTCGATTCAGCATAATCGATTGCAACACTGCACCTGCTACATGACGCAACAACGCTGGCAATTCTGGATCGACCGTGGCGGCACCTTTACCGACGTGGTGGGGCGCAAGCCTGACGGCACGCTGGTCACGCACAAGCTGCTGTCGGACAACCCGCAGCAATACCGCGATGCGGCGGTCGCGGGCATCCGCCATTTGCTGGGCCTCAAACCAGGCGAGGCGGTGTCGCCAGCGCAGGTGGAGTGCGTCAAGATGGGCACCACCGTGGCCACCAATGCGCTGCTGGAGCGCCGCGGTGAGCCGACCTTGCTGGTAACCACGCGAGGCTTCAAGGATGCGCTGCGCATTGCCTACCAGAACCGCCCACGTCTGTTTGACAGGCAGATTGTGCTGCCCGAGCTGCTTTACAGCGCAGTGGTGGAGACGCACGAGCGCATGGACGCGCATGGCGAGGTAGTGCAGCCGCTCGACAGGGATTTATTGCAGCAGGACCTGGCGCGCCACCATGCCGCCGGGCTGCGCAGTGTGGCCATTGTTTTCATGCACTCTTGGCGTTACCCGGCGCATGAACTGCAGGCCGAGCAGATGGCGCGCGAGGTGGGTTACACGCAAGTCAGTGTCAGCCACAAAGTCAGCCCGTTGATGAAACTGGTGGGCCGCGGTGATACCACGGTGGTCGATGCGTACTTGTCGCCCATACTTGGGCGTTATGTGGAGCAGGTAGCCACCGAATTGCCAGGGGTGCGGCTGTTGTTCATGCAATCCTCGGGGGGGTTGGCCGATGCCCATGCCTTTGCTGGCAAAGATGCCATTTTGAGCGGGCCAGCAGGGGGCATTGTGGGCATGGCCCGGACCGCGCAGCTGGCTTTAGGGCAGGGCGCAACCACTGGCATCAAGGTCATTGGCTTTGACATGGGTGGCACCTCGACCGACGTGAGCCACTACGCAGGCGAGTTCGAGCGTGCCTTTGAAACGCAGGTGGCCGGTGTGCGTCTGCGTGCGCCGATGATGAGCATCCACACCGTGGCGGCGGGCGGCGGCTCGATTTTGCGCTTTGACGGCGCACGCTTTCGCGTGGGACCGGACAGCGCTGGTGCCAACCCGGGCCCTGCGTGTTACCGCCGCGGCGGGCCGCTGACCGTGACGGATGCCAATGTACTGCTGGGCAAAATTCAGCCCGCTTGGTTTCCGGCAGTGTTTGGGCCGCAGGCCAACCAGTTACTGGACAGCGCGGCTGTGCTTGCGCCGTTTCAGGCGATTGCCCGGCAAGCCGGGCGTACACCCGAGCAGGTCGCCGAGGGCTTTGTGCAGATCGCCGTGCAGCAAATGGCCAACGCCATTAAGAAAATCTCGGTAGCGCGCGGCTATGACGTCTCGCGCTACACCCTGCAATGCTTCGGTGGCGCGGGTGGTCAGCATGCCTGCCTGGTGGCTGATGCGCTGGGCATGACGCGCGTGCTGGTTCACCCGCTGGCCGGTGTGCTCAGTGCTTATGGCATGGGCCTGGCTGACCAAAGCGTGATGCGCGAACAGGCGTTGGAGCTGAAGCTGACTGCCGCCGCGCTGCCGCAGATTGCCACGGCGCTAGACGCGCTGGCCTGCACGGCACAAGCCGAGCTGGCGCGCCAGCAAGCCGCTGGCAATGTGGATGGCGTTAGCACGCAGCGCCGGGTCCATGTGCGCTATGACGGCAGCGATGCAGCGCTGGTGCTGCCGTTTGGCACGCTGGAAGCCATCACTGCAGCGTTTGAAGCTGCGTACCGCCAGCGCTTTGCTTTTCTAATGCCCGGCAAGGCTTTGGTGGTGGAAGCGGTTTCGGTGGAGGCGCTGCTGGTGGGCGATGCGCCGCTTGAGGTACCACGCCAAGCGCGCAGTGGCCTGCCCCTGCAAGCGCGAGAGACGGTGCGTGTTTACGCCAACGGCCAGTGGCATGACGCTGCGCTGGTGGTGGGCAGCGACGTGCAGCCTGGCGACCGTATTGCTGGCCCAGCCATCATTGCCGAGCAAAACGCCA
The DNA here is from genome assembly GCA_021732385.1 of Burkholderiales bacterium. Taxonomy (GTDB): domain Bacteria; phylum Pseudomonadota; class Gammaproteobacteria; order Burkholderiales; family Burkholderiaceae_C; genus JAKFVA01. Next base: position 4,900 of record JAKFVA010000031.1, read on the forward strand.
CCACAGTGCTGGAGCCCGGTTGGGCCGCGTCTGTCACGGTACTTGGCCATCTGCTTGTGGAGCGGCAAACACCGCGCAGCGTGCAATTTGCCGCAGGCACAGCGGCCGACCCGGTACTGCTGGAAGTATTTAACAACCTATTCATGAACATTGCCGAGCAGATGGGCTTGCAACTGCAAAACACTGCGCATTCGGTCAACATCAAGGAGCGGCTGGACTTCAGCTGCGCGTTGTTTGACGCGCAAGGCAATCTGATTGCCAATGCCCCGCATATCCCGGTGCACCTGGGCAGCATGGGCGAGAGCATCCAGACCGTCATCCGCGAAAACCCGGGCGTGCAGCCTGGCGACGTATACGCCTTGAACGATCCCTACCACGGTGGCACCCATCTGCCTGATGTGACGGTGATTACGCCGGTCTACCTGGAGGGACTGCAAACGCCTGCGTTTTACGTGGGCTCCCGAGGCCACCATGCGGACATTGGTGGCATCACGCCGGGTTCGATGCCGCCCTTTTCCAAATACATTGAAGAAGAAGGCGTACAGATCAACAATTTCTTGCTGGTTTCAGGTGGCGTGCTGCGCGAAGCCGAAATTACGCAACTACTTGCCAAGGGCATGCACCCTGCGCGCAACCCCGCGCAAAACCTGGCCGACCTGCAGGCGCAAATTGCCGCCAATGAAAAAGGCGCGCAAGAACTACGCAAAATGGTGGCCGAGTTTGGCCTGCCGGTAGTGCAAGCCTATATGCAGCATGTGCAGGACAACGCCGAAGAATCTGTCAGGCAGGTCATCACCCATCTGAAGAACGGCAGCTTTACTTTGCCGCTGGACAACGGCGCGCAGATTCAGGTGGCGATTTGCGTCAACCCCGATGCGCGCAGCGCGGTGATTGATTTCACTGGCACTTCCATGCAGTTGGCCAACAACTTCAATGCGCCCACAGCCGTGTGCATGGCGGCGGTGCTGTATGTGTTTCGCACACTAGTGGGCGGTGACATTCCGCTCAATGCGGGCTGCCTCAAACCGCTTGCAGTCATCATCCCGCCAGGCTCCATGCTGAGCCCGCATGCCCCTGCAGCGGTAGTGGCTGGCAATGTGGAAACCTCTATGTGCATCACCAACGCGCTCTATGGTGCCTTGGGCGTGATGGCGTCCAGCCAGCCAACCATGAACAATTTCACCTTTGGCAACGCCGTCCACCAGTACTACGAAACCATTGCGGGTGGCTCGGGCGCTGGCGCGCTGTTTGATGACAGGGGTGTTGAGGTGGGCGGCTTTGACGGCACGGCGGTGGTGCAAACTCACATGACCAATTCACGCCTGACTGATCCCGAAGTGCTGGAATTTCGCTACCCGGTGCGGCTGGAGAGCTACGAAATTCGTGTCGGCTCAGGCGGCGAAGGACGCTGGCGCGGTGGCGATGGCGGCTTGCGCCGCATCCGCTTTTTGCAGGCCATGACAGCCAGCATTTTGTCCAATGGCCGCATTTACCCGGCGTTTGGCCTGCAAGGCGGCACAGCTGGGGCGCCTGGCACCAATCGCCTGTTGCGTGCAGATGGGCAAGTGCAGGTGCTACCGCATATTGCGCAAGTGCAAATGCAGCCGGGTGATTGCTTTGAAATCAGCACGCCAGGTGGCGGGGGGTTTGGAGCTAAGCCTTCCCTGAACCCGACATGACGCCATTTTTGCTATTAATTGTGTAGTAAAAAACTATAGCGCTACCCGCACACCTTTGCTGGTTAAAAGCAGATTTTGTGCATTGAAACTTGGCCCATCTTCTGTATTTTTTGGTTTTTTAACTTTGCTAAGCGCTAAAACAGCCAACCAGCGGTTAATTGGAGATTTGTAAGCCTTTCGTTGTGTCTTGTGTCCGCCATCGGCGACCACCACAATGGCAGGATTGCCTGCTGTGAGTTGGTGAAAAGGTAGTGACCATGACCCCCAATGAAACTGTTTTGTGGAGCGCCGAACTTGGCTCACTGGGTGTGATCGTGCTGCTGGCGCTGGCCGATTTGGTTTACACGCGCAGCCGCGCTGCGGCCCAGTCGTTGGGCTTTTTGGGCATCGCCTGGTTGTTTGTATTGCTGCTCAGTGGTTTGCTGCCCGAGCTACTGCCCACTTACAACACGTCGTGGCTGCAAAGCGCTCAGGTGCTTGTGGGGCCGTTAAGCGCCAGCATCAGCAGCTATTGGACAGGTGTGTGGTTGTCGGCACGTAAACGTGACAGGCTAATGGAAATCAGCTTGCGCGCGGTAACTGTGCTGTGCTTGGCAAGTGCGCCTCTTTGCCTGTTGTTACCCGCCAACTGGCAATTGCCAACTTCTGCAATGTTGACGCTGCTGAACACAGCGTTGTTGATGTGGCTTTCAGTTCGGGCGGCACAATTGGGTGACCGTATGGCCTGGGGTTTGGCGCTGGGGTGTCTCTTGAGCCTACCGTTTCAGTTGGGCCTGTATGCGCTGGCGCTGGGAAACCGCTTGCCACTGGCTGTTCAGTTTGCCGTGGCGCTCTTGGGCTTGCTGGCTTTTTCTGTGCTGGGCATCATGCTGTGGCTACGCAACCGCAGGCAGCTGCGCACTCAGCGCGACGTACCGTCGGAAATTGACCCCATCACGCAGCTTTGGGGCAGTATGGCAATTGTGCAAAAAATCATTGCCGCACAGCGGCGTCAAGTCAACACCGACAGCGATGGCCTGGTGCTGGCCGTGCTGGTGTTCGAGCCCGAAAAACTGGCTGCGCAAGTGGGCCAATACGGCTTGAATGAAATCTATGCCGAGCTGGCGCGCCGCCTGCGCCGCCAGGTGGGGGTGCTCAACCCCGTAGGGCGCTATTACGACCGCTGCTTTGTTGGCCTGATTGAAACCTTGCACTCTCCCAAACTGATGCGCACCATGGGTTTGCGGGTGGCTGCGGGCTTGCGCCGCCCGCTGGAAGTCACCTCACCCACAGGCTACCGCGTAACGCTCACACTGGACATTGGCGTTGGTCTGGTGCATTTTTCCCGTGCAACCAAAGACGTGGATCAACTACTGCACGACGCCCAGCACCTGGCTGAACTGGCACGCCAAATG
>JAKFVA010000055.1 GCA_021732385.1 Burkholderiales bacterium
GATGTGGTGCACTACCAGTTTCCCTGGCCGTTTGCCGATTTGCTGCACCTGCTGCACCGCACGTATTTGCAAAACAAAGCCACTGTGGTGACCTACCAGTCGGACGTGGTGCGCCAGCGCCATTTGCTCAGGCTCTATCGCCCGCTGATGACGCGTTTTTTAAATACGGTGGACGCGGTAGTGGCAACTTCGCCGGGCTACATTGCCACCAGCACGGTCTTGCAAACGCTGGCAAAACCTGTGCACATGGTGCCCAACGGATTGGACGAAACCACGCTGCCGCCCGCGCCTGCCGAGCGCTTGGCCCACTGGCGCCAGCAGTGCGGCGAAGGCTTCTTCTTGTTTGTCGGCGTGCTGCGCTACTACAAGGGCCTGCACACGCTGGTCGAGGCGGCGCGCGGTTTTGCCGGGCAGATTGTGCTGGCCGGTGACGGCCCCGAGCAGGCCAGCCTGGCCGCGCAAATCAAGGCGCTGGGGTTGACCAACATCAAGCTGCTTGGTCATGTGGACGACGCCGACAAGCGGGCGCTGCTGCAACTCGCGCGTGCCTTTGTTTTCCCCTCGCATTTGCGCTCGGAGGCGTTTGGCATGTCGCTGGTGGAAGCGGCGATGCAGGCCAAGCCCCTGATCAGTTGCGAGATCGGCAGCGGCACCAGTTATGTCAATGAACACGGCGTCACCGGCATTGTGGTGCCGCCCGAGGACCCGGCCGCCCTGCGCGCTGCCATGCAAGACCTGCTTGAAAATACAGCAGGCGCAGCACGCATGGGTGATGCGGCGCGGCAACGCTATGTCCAGTTGTTTACAGGGGCGCACATGGCGCAGGCTTATCATCAAATCTATCAAGCCTTGCTTGAAGGGAAAAAGTTTTGAAATCCGTTGTGAAAGCGTCTGTACCTGTGGCCGAGATCATTCCTGTTATTTTGTCTGGCGGTGCTGGCACCCGTTTGTGGCCGGTCTCGCGCGAAGGCCATCCCAAGCCCTTCATGAAGCTGCCTGATGGTCAGACCCTGCTGGGCAAAACTGTGCAGCGCGCGCTGGCGGCGGCCACCCCTTGCCTGGCATCCGGCGCTGCCCCGGCCGCAGCCTGCAAGCGGCTGCTGCTGGTGACCAACCGCGATTACTATTTCATTGCCAAAGACGAAGTAGCCCGGGTACTGCCTGCCAGCGCGCAGGTGGTCACCGACTATTTGCTCGAACCCGTGGGCCGCAATACCACCGCCGCCATTGCCGCTGCAGCGCACTGGATCAGCCAGCATGTTTCGCCCGAGGCAGTGATGCTGGTGCTGCCAGCCGACCATTTGATTGAGCCCGCCGACGAATTTCTGGCCGATGTGCAGGCCGCTGCCACGCTGGCCAGCCAGGGCAAGCTGGTGACCTTTGGCATCCAGCCCACCGCACCTGAAACCGGTTATGGCTACATTGAATGTGGCGCGGCCTACGCGGGAGGCAAGGCGCGCCAGGTGCAGCGCTTTGTGGAAAAGCCCGATGCCCAAACCGCCCAGGCCTACCTGGCTGGCAAAAACTTTTTATGGAACAGCGGCATGTTTTGCATGCAGGCCAAAACCCTGCTGGCCGAACTGGCGCAGCACCGCCCGGCGCTGGCCGCAGGCATGGCGCACTGCTGGAACGAAGCCTGTGCTGCACCTGGCAACGCGGCAACCAACAAAAGTGGCGGTTTTGTGGAGCTGCCCACCGACAGTTTTGCCCAGCTCGAATCCATCTCGATTGATTACGCGGTGATGGAGCCCAGCAGCAATCTGGTGGTGCTGCCCACGCAGTTTTCCTGGAACGACATTGGTTCGTGGAACGCCGTGGCCAGCCTGGTGCCGCCTGATGCCGCGGGTAACCGGGTGCATGGCGACTCGGTGCTGGTTGATTGCCAGGATTGCTATGTGCATGCCGAAGACCGCTTGGTAGCCGCCATTGGCATGCGTGGCGTGATGGTGATTGACACGCCCGACGCGTTGCTGGTGGCCGACGCCAGCCGCATGCAAGAGGTCAAAGACGTGGTGACGCAGCTCAAGCTGCGCGGCCACGAAAGCTACCGCCTGCACCGCACCGTGACGCGCCCCTGGGGCACCTACACCGTGCTGGAAGAAGCCTCCCGCTACAAGATCAAGCGCATCGAGGTCAAGCCCGGCGGCACGCTGTCATTGCAGATGCACCACCACCGCAGCGAGCACTGGATTGTGGTCAGCGGCACCGCAAAGGTGGTGACGGGAGAGAGTGAATTTTTGGTCATGACCAACCAGTCCAACTACATCCCGGCAGGGCAGCGGCACCGGCTGGAAAACCCCGGCGTGGTGGATTTGGTAATGATTGAAGTGCAAAGCGGCGAGTACCTGGGCGAGGACGACATCGTGCGCTTTTCTGATATTTACGGCCGCCAGTAAAGCGCCGTCCGTCAATCCAGCCGCCGCTCTTCTCAGGGCTTGCGCTCCAGCGTCACATCCTGCAAGGCCAACGCCTCAAGCTGCTGGGGTTTGCGCACAATCAGGCGGTGGTTGTCTTTTTCCACCACGCCAGCTTCAGTCAACACCTTAAAGGCGCGCGAGACGGTTTCGCGGCTGGTGTTGGCCATAATGGCGAGCTCCTGCTGCTTGGGTGCCTGCTCCACCACCACCAGGCCACCGGGGGCGATGCTGCTCAGGCGTTGCAGCAGCGCAAACACCCGCTGCTGCGCATTGGGCAGGCACAAAATGGTCTGGTAGATCGACGCGGTGCGCAGTTTCTTGGCCAGGCCTTTCAAGATCCGTTCGGCCACCAGCGGGTTCTGGTGAAACAGCGCCAGCGACTGCGCCTTGGGCAGCAAGCCAATCAGGCAGGACTCGACTGCCACCACCGAGGCCGAGCGCGGCAAGTCGTCAATCACTGAAATCTCGCCAAAATAATCGCCTGGCATCAGCAAATTCAGGCCAATCTCGCGGCCGCTTTCGGTTACGTCCAATACTTGGAGCCGCCCCTTGATAAGAAACAACAAATGCTCGCCAGCCGAGTTCTTCAAGATCACGGAATCGCGCTTTTTCACCTCGCGCCACACCATGGCATCGGCCAGGCCAGCCAGCAAGTCAGTGCCCAAGCCTGTTAGCAAGGGCAGGCGCGACAAATGGGCAACCGCAGTGGTTTGCGACAACAAGGATTTCAAACCGGGTCTTTCAAGAATGGCTGGGCTCAAGCATGCGCTTGGTGGGCTGCACGTGGCTGGCCGGTTGCTACACTGCAACGCCATGCCAATCCCCTGCGCCCCGAAACCGCTGTCCCCATGATAAAGCTGCTCGCTACTGGCGCTTCGGGTTTTGTCGGTCAGGCGCTGCAACGCCATCTGCTGGCGGGCAAGGGCGGCGGGGTTGAACTGTGCGGCGTTGACGACGCCTACGACCTGCTCGACGCCGCCGCCATGCACGCCTTGATTGCGCGCCACCGCCCCGACAGCGTGCTGCATCTGGCCGCGCAAAGCCATGTACCCACCGCCATGCAAGACCCGGCGGGCACTTTGCAGGTGAATGTGGTGGGCACGGCCAATCTGCTCAAGGCATTGACTGACAGCGGCTTTGTCGGGCGGCTTTTGTATGTGAGCAGCGCCGACGTGTATGGCGCGGTTGCTGAAGCCGCTTTGCCAGTGACCGAAGACACCCCACCGGCACCGCGTAACCCCTATGCCGCCAGCAAGGTGGCGGCCGAGGTGCTGTGCCTGCAATGGCAGCGCAGCCACGGCCTCGATGTGGTGATTGCGCGGCCCTTCAACCACACCGGCCCGGGCCAGCGCGACGACTTTGCCCTGTCGGGCTTTGCCCGTGGCATTGCCGCCATTGCCCTGGGCTTGCAGCCGCCGCAGTTGCGCACCGGCAATTTGCAAGTGACACGCGATTTTCTCGATGTGCAGGATGTGCTTGATGCCTACCTGACGCTGCTGCAAAAAGGCCACAGTGGCCAAATTTATAATGTCTGCTCGGGCGTGGAATGCGGGCTGCATGAGGCCCTGCAGACCTTGATGGACTTGGCCGGGGTGCAGGTGGACGTGCAAGTAGACGCCAGCCGCTTGCGGCCCGGCGAACAACTGCGCATGTGCGGCAGCCACCAAAAAATCCGCGCTGACACCGGCTGGCAACCCCAACGCCCGCTGCGCGAAACACTCCAACAACTATTGCAACACTGGACACAGGAACTCACCCCATGACGAAATCGGCCTTGATCACCGGCATCAGCGGACAAGATGGCGCTTACCTGGCGCAACTGCTGCTTGGCAAAGGCTATGCCGTGCACGGCCTGATGCCACGCCGCTCCAGCGACACCCTGTGGCGCCTGCGCGAGCTGGGTATTGCCAACGCCGTGCAACTGATCGACGGCGACGTGGCCGATCTGAGCGCGGTGCTGCGCGCTGTCAAGCAAAGCAACCCCGATGAAATCTACAACCTGGCCGCGCAGAGTTTTGTTGGTACCTCGTGGCAGCAGCCGCTGCTCACCGCGCAAGTCACCGGCGTCGGCGCGGCCAACGTGCTCGAAGCCGTGCGGCTGATTCAGCCTGCTGCCAAGTTTTACCAGGCCTCCACCAGCGAGCAATTTGGTTTGATTCAGGCCGAGCGGCAAGACGAAAAAACCCCGTTCTACCCACGCAGCCCCTACGGTGCGGCCAAGCTGTACGCGCACTGGATGACGGTGAACTACCGCGAGAGCTTTGGCTTGCATGCTTCCACCGGCATCTTGTTCAACCACGAATCACCTTTGCGCGGGGTCGAGTTCGTCACCCGCAAGGTCACCGATGCGGTGGCCCGCATCAAGCACGGCCAGCAAAAAGAATTGCGCCTGGGCAACATCGACGCCAAGCGTGACTGGGGCTTTGCCGGCGACTACGTGGAGGCCATGTGGCTGATGACGCAGCAGCCGCAAGGCGACGACTATGTGGTGGCCACCGGTACCACCACCACCGTGCGCGAGATGTGCCGCATTGCCTTTGCGCATGTGGGCCTGAATTACGAAGACCATGTGGTGATCGACCCGCAGTTCTTTCGTCCGGCAGAAGTCGATGTGCTGCTGGGCAACCCGGCCAAGGCGCAGCGCCTATTGGGCTGGAAGGCGAGTACCCCGCTGGACGCCCTGATTGCCATGATGGTCGATGCCGATATGCGCCGTGTAGCCTGATTGACCGTTCAAGTTTTGCGCGCTTAAAAGTCGTCCTGCCATTGCCAGCTCAGGCTGATGGTGTGGCCGGCGTAGCTGAACAGCGACACCGTGTCGCGCTGCAGACTGCGCCGCAACTCCAGCCGCAGGCGGTTGTTGCGGTCCAAAGTCTGAACCGCAGCCAGCGCCAGGGTGCTGAGTTGGGGCCGGCGCGTGGCGTCAATCAGGCCAGGCGAATAAGCTTGCGACTCGTGCGTCCATTGGCGCTGCAAACTCCATTCGCCCACCAGCCCCGGCGTCAGGCGTGACGACAAATCCAGGCTGCCGCTGACGCCCAGCAGGCGCACCTCGCGCCGCCCGCCGGGCCGCCCGGCGCTGGGAACATCCACACCATAGCCGGTGCTCAGCAGCAGGTGGTCAGCCCCATCGGCGGCGGGCAGCCAATGCGCCAGTGGCACGCGCCAACTGCCGCGCACCTGCGCCAGCCAGGCGTCAAAGCTGGGTTGCGTGGCAAAGCGCTGGCGGCTGAGTGTGGCCTCCAGCGCCAGCGTCTGGCTGCTTGGCTCGGGCCCGAGTGGGCGTTGCCAACCGGCCTGCAGCGAAGCCTCGGTCTGAAAGGCGCGCGAACCCAGCGTGACAAAACTCAGCACCCCGCTGACGCGGCACTGCGCTTGCTGGCAGTCCCAGGTGCGGTCTGCCACGCCCGAGACAATGCCCACATCCTGGGCTTTGAGCTGGTCGTGGCGTTTGAAGCGTGCCTGCAAACCCAACTGGTGGCTGCCATCGGGCGCAGCCCAACTGCTGCTGGCGTCAAGCTGGGTGAAATGGTCGCCGCGCGGCAGAAAATCCGGCGTCAGCTCCACCACCACATTCGGGAAGGCGCTGCCCAGCTCAAACAAGGCGCTGGACGCGCCCTGGTTCACATTGCTGTCGTAGCCGCGTTGCGCGCTGCCCGCCAGCCGCAGCGCTTTGCCGCGCGCACCTGGGCGCTCGCAGCCGCCCACGCGCAGCAGGCGAATTACCTCGCGTATACCGGCTGGTGGGTCAAAGGTTTTTTCAATATGCGCCAGCAGCGGCAAGGCGCTGTTGTCTTGTCCGTTCTGGCACAGCAACACCGCCAGATCGAGCCAACTGCCGGCCTGTTGCGGGTCGGCCTTTATCGCCAGCACCAACGATTGGGTGGTCTCGTCTGCGGGCAGGCCTTGCAGCAGGGCGGCGCTGTTGCTGGCCCAGGCCTGGGGGCCGTGCAGCACACAGCCCAGCAGGCAGGTCAGGGCGATGCGCCGGGCTGATAGCCACACAACTGGTTGCCACCGATGCGCAATGCCTTGCCTCACCGCAGCGCCTGCAAGGTAAAAATTTCAATCGCGCGCTGGCGTCCGCGAATCTCGATTTGCCCCAGCTTGTGCATGGCATGGCGCTTGGTGAGCGCCGCCGTGCCGGGGCCAGCCAGAATGTCGTGCGGCAGATTGCGCGCCAGCTCTTGCAGGCGCGAGGCCACATTGACGCTGTCGCCCACGGCGGTGTAGGCGCCGCGAAACTGCGTGCCCAAGTCACCGGCCACCGCCAGCCCGGTTTCTATGCCAATGCGCACCCGCACCGCCGGTTTGCCGGCCTGAATGCGTTGTGTATTGAACTGCTTCACAGCCGCCAGCATGTCCAGCGCGGCGTCCAGCGCCTGGTCTGCATGGTCAAAGCTGGGCAGCGGCGCACCCCAAAAAGACACCAGGCCGTCGCCGGTGTATTTGTCCAGCGTGCCGCCATGCGCCAGCACCGGGCGGGTAATACATTCCAGAAAATCGCGCGTCAGGGCCACCGCTTCGCGCAGCGGCGCGTTTTCTACCAGGCCGGCGTAGCCTTGCAGGTCGGCAATCAAGGTGGTGACTTGCAAAAATCGCGGCTCCAGCGCATCCAGCCGGTCTTGCCGCAGCAATTCGTCAAGCACTGGTTGAGCCACGTAATGGCGAAAGTTTTTCAGCAGGTGCTTGGACTGCAATTGCGACTGTCGCCATTCATACGGCACCGCCAGCAACAGCAGCAACAGGGCGGTGACCAAAGGCGCAGTGGGCGAGTAGCCGGTTTCAAACGGCAGCAGCCACAGGCACAGGCCCAGCCAGGCCAGGCTGGCCGTGGCCAGCAGCGAGACGCTCCAGAACGCGGCCA
>JAKFVA010000028.1 GCA_021732385.1 Burkholderiales bacterium
TGAACTCAGTCACCTGGCGCGCCGCGCCAGGCAGCGCGCCCACCAGTTCACAAAAACGCCGGAAACTGCCGCGCTCTTCAGGAATGGTTACGGCAAACAGCGCCTCGCGCTCCTCGCCCACCTCGGCACGCTCGGCCACAAAGCGCAGCCGGTCGAAGTTCATGTTGGCGCCGCACAAAATGGCGGCGTAGGTCTGGCCCTTGGTCTTGTGCCTGGCCACGTACTGCTTGATGGCGGCCACCGCCAGCGCACCGGCCGGCTCCACGATGCTGCGCGTATCGACAAACACATCCTTGATGGCAGCGCACACCGCGTCGGTGTCCACGGTGATGAACTCGTCAATCAGGCCAGCGCTGGCGCGCAGCGTTTCCATGCCCACCTGCTTGACGGCTGTGCCGTCGGAGAACAGACCCACATCGGTGAGCGTGAGGCGTTTTTTGGCCGCCACCGACTGCATGAAGGCGCTGGAGTCCTGCATTTGCACGCCCACTACCTTGATCTCGGGCCGCACCGCCTTGATGTAGTTGGCCACGCCTGCCACCAGGCCGCCGCCGCCAATGGCGACAAACACGGCGTCCAGCCGCCCGCCGCTCACGCGCTGCACCTGGCGCAGCATTTCCATGGCCACCGTGCCCTGCCCGGCAATTACATCGGGGTCGTCAAACGGATGCACAAACGTCAGGCCGCCTTTTTTCTCCAGCGCCACGGCGTACGCGTAGGCGTCGGAGTAGCTCTCGCCGTGCAGCAGCACCTCGGCCCCCAGGTTTTTGACGGCGTCAATCTTGACTTGCGGCGTGGTGACCGGCATCACCACCACGGCGCGCGCGCCCAGCTTGGCTGCGCCCAGCGCCACGCCTTGGGCGTGGTTGCCGGCGCTGGCACAAATCACGCCTTTTTCAAGCTGCGTGGGGGTGAGCTGCGCCATCTTGTTGTAGGCGCCGCGCAGCTTGAAGCTGAACACCGGCTGCTGGTCTTCACGCTTGAACAGCACCTGGTTGCCCAGGCGGCGCGACAAGTTGTGCGCAGGCTCCAGCGCCGACTCGTGCGCCACGTCGTAGACGCGGGCGGTCAGGATTTTTTTCAGGTAATCGGCGGGCGTCAGGTTTTTTTTCATGTCCTGCGCATGATAGCGAGCATAAAAAAAGCCCCAAGTCTTGCGACCTGGGGCCTGAATCCACTCGTGAGGAGTGGAGGAGACAAGCGGTTGCGTTAACAATGCCGTGAAAATAACGCACTGAAATCAGTATAGCCACTGCATGTTGCAATGCAACAGAGAGGGCACTCTAAGTGGCTAAATTTTTGCGGTATTCGTTCACACTCTGACTAGGAATCTGTTTTATGGAATGCACAGTTAGCTGGACCGGTGCCACCGGGGCACGCTCGGCCATGGGGTTTTTGGCTGAAACCGGCAGCGGCCACACGCTGATGATGGACGGCGCGCCCGATGCCGCCCAGCCCCAAAACGGTGGCCAGAACCTGGCCCCGCGCCCGATGGAGACGGTGCTGGCAGGCACCGGGGCCTGCACCGCCTACGACGTGGTGCTGATTTTGAAGCGCGGCCGCCACAAGGTGCACGCTTGCAGCGTCAAGCTCACTTCAGAGCGCGCAGAGGCCGACCCCAAGGTGTTCACCCGCATTCACATGCACTTCACGGTGACGGGCCAGGGCGTGCCGCAGGCAGCAGTGGAGCGTGCCGTGGCGCTCAGCCACGAAAAATACTGCTCGGCCAGCATCATGCTGGGCAAAACGGCGCAAATCACCACCAGCGTGACGGTACTGGAGGCTTGAACGCCGCTAGCCATTAGCTGATAGCCGTTGGCAGATGTGCGCGCTAAATGTAGTGCGCGGTGCCAGTCATTACCTTGGCCGCGGTCGCCATCAGGTGTTTAACGGGGGCGGGCAACACGGCCGCGCCGGCGTGCAGTGCCTGCGCCGCATGGGCGGCTTCGTCGCACTGCATTTGCGCTACCAGCGCGCGTGAGGCGTGGTCATTGGCGGGCAAGCGATCCAGGTGGCTGGCCAGATGCGCCTCCACCTGGTTTTCGGTTTCCACCACAAAACCCAGACTGATGCGGTCGCCCAAACGGCCCGCGGCAAAGCCCAGCGCAAACGCACCGGCAAACCACAGCGGGTTCAGCAGTGAAGGGCGCGCACCCAATTCAGCCAGGCGCTGCTGGGTCCAGGCCAGGTGGTCGGTTTCCTCGCGTGCGGCCTGGGCCAGCTGGGTTTGCAGGCCAGCGTTACCCGTGGCCAGCGCCTGACCAGCGTACAAGGCCTGGGCACAGACTTCGCCTACATGGTTGACGCGCATCAGCGCGCCCGAGGTGGCGCGCTCCTGTGGGCTCAAAGGCGCTGCGGGTTGGGGCGGGTTTGGCGCTGTGGCCGTGGGGTAAGGTCGGCTGGCATGGGCCGACGCAAACAAGGTGCGCAGTGCCACATCGGCGGCACTCAACAGTTTTTCCATAAGAGGGCTTTCAGGGCATGCGGGGCGCTGCTCAAAAACATTCTAGGGTTTGATTCGCCGCATGGGCTTTTGTGTGGTTTGTGCTGCCGTACAGTGCAAAAGACACCAAAAGGCACAAAATTGGTGCGTAAGACGGCAAGATTGCCGAAAAGTTTCATAAATAGTGAGAATCAAGCGGGTGAATTTGCACCAAGTTGCGCATAAGCAACGCAGCGCAGCATATTTGCAATTTGAAGTGGCGCTGTCACAGGGGCAAGTGCAATTGTTTGGTCAAATACATTCAACTTCCAATCGGAACGTTATCGCACAGTGGTTGCTGCCCGGATTTGTGCCGGGCAACCACTTATCTAGTTTGTGTTTATTTTTGGAGATTTTTCCCATGAAAAAAACCCTTGTTGCAATGGCTGCCTTGGCTGCGATTGGCACCGCTTCCGCCCAATCCAGCGTGACTGTCTTCGGCGTATTTGATGCCTCGTACTCGATCAACAAAGGCTCGGTTTCCGACGTCAGTGGCATTGCCTACGGCAACCTGAGCACCAGCCGCATTGGTTTTCGCGGCATTGAAGACATTGGCGGTGGCCTGAAAGCCGGCTTCTGGCTCGAAAGCGAATTCGACGGCTCCAGCGGCGCCGGGCAAAGTGGCACCAGCTTGGACAACACAACCGCCGCCGTTGGCGGTGCCAACGGCCTGACCTTTGGCCGCCGTGCAACTGTCAGCATTTTGGGCAATTTCGGTGAGTTCCGCATTGGCCGCGACTTCGTACCAACCTATGCCAACGAATCGCAATTTTCCGCCACTGGCCGCGTCGGTGTGGCGTCCAGCATCATCACGCAGGTGAGTGTGGTGGGCACTACGCGCTCGCGCGCTTCCAACGGCATTCAGTATGTGCTGCCCAGCAACTTGGGCGGTTTTTATGGCGAAGCCACCATTGCCTTTGGCGAGCAGGCGGACAACGCCGGCACGCCGGCTGGCGCGGGCGAAGACAACGGCAACTACCTGGGTGCGCGCATCGGCTTCAAAACCGGCCCGTTTGATATTTCGGTCGCTGCTGGCAAAACCGATGTCACCCGCACTGGCGCTGGCAACGGCTCTGGCGTCGGCGCTGGTAACACCGCGCCCCAGGGCAATGATCGCAGTGTCGTCAATGCGGGTGTGAGCTATGACTTTGGCGTGATCAAGCTGTTTGGCTTGTACTCGGTGCAAACGCAAGACAACACGGTGGCCAATGGTGTGGGCTGGTCTGCCCTGACCGCAGTGCAAGGCCGCGACCTGGAAGCCAAAGGTTATGCCATCGGCGTCACGGTTCCTTTCGGCAAGAGCTCGTTCAAGGCAAGCTACAGCAGCCTGGATCTGGAAAATGGCCTGGGCGCTGGCACTGAGCCGTCGGCTGACAAGCTCGCATTCACCTACCAGTACGACCTGTCCAAGCGCACGGCCCTGTATGCGTCTTATGCCCGCGTCAAAAACAACGACTCGGCTGCAGGCGCACCAGGCAACACTGGCCTGACAGCAGGCGGCGGTAGCAGCATTCGCCAGCGTGGCTTGGGCGGTGTGGCACAAACCAGTACCACGTCTTCTTCCAACGGTTTCGATTTCGGTATTCGCCACAACTTCTGATACCGCTTCTGATTGGGCGGGGCACCAGCCGCCCGCTTAGTCTGAAAAGCCAAAACCGCCCGGCCACAAGCCGGGCGGTTTTTTTATGGGCCATTCTGTTTGAGCAGCTGGCTGAGTCAGGACGGTGCGCAAAAGTTGCACAGATGCAACACGGCGGTCATATTCAAGGGCATTTAAGTGCAAACCTGCTGTCACGAAAGCTGAAATTGGGGTGAAATCACTCCACTTCCTAAATGGGAGTGTTGGTCTGTCAGCCGGAAAGCAGGGTTCAGCGGGCGTTTAGCGCGCCGTATTTTGCAAACCGACCCGGAACCCATAATTAACTTTGGAGAAACCCGTAATGAAAAAAACCCTCGTTGCACTTGCAGCCCTGGCTGCGGTAGGCACCGTTTCTGCACAGTCGTCTGTGACCGTTTATGGTCTGATTGACACTGGCTTTTCCCGCTACACCACCGAAGAAGCTGCCGGCGACGTGCGCCAGTCGGGTCTGTCCGACGGCAACACCGCTTTCAGCCGCCTGGGTTTCCGTGGCCGTGAAGATTTGGGCGGTGGTTTGCGCGCCGTATTCAACCTTGAGCTGGGCCTGAACGCCAACGACGGCACCAACTCCATCACCACCAATACCAACAACACCCCGGGTGGCGCTATTGCTGCCGGCCCGCTGGTGTTTGGCCGTATTGCCACCGTTGGTATTGGCGGCAACTGGGGCGAGGTCCGTTTGGGCCGTGAAATTCACCCTGGCTATTTCATCCATAGCGTGTATGACCCGTTTGCCGCCGTTGGCGTAGCCACTGCGCTGTCTTCGGTGCAAGCCATTGACTCCTTCATCTTCACTGGTGCCCAGCTGCGCTTCTCTAACGGTATTACCTACCAGTTGCCACCTAACTTGGGCGGCATCTACGGTTCCATTACCTATGTGCCAAGCGAGCAGCTCTCCAACGCCGGCGCTAGCCGCGACGATGGCCAGGGCTTGGGTGCCCGTTTGGGTTTCACCAGCGGCCCGTTTGATATTTCTGGCGGCTTTACCCGCATCAAGGCAACGGTATCGGCTGCTCAGGCTGCTGCACCAGTGGGCCCAGCAGGTCCTGGCACCGTGGTTGCTGGCGCTTCGGCTGACCGCACCAACTACCTGTTGGGTGCCAGCTATGACTTCGGCATTCTGAAGCTGCAAGGTATTTACAGCCGTTTGGAGTCTGATGCTTACCGCTTCCGTGGCGATGCCGAGAACGACACCTACCAAATCGGTGTGACCGTGCCTTTTGGTTCGCAGCACATTTTGAAAGCCAGCCTCGCTTACTCTGAGAGCAGCGGCCAGAACTCTGAAGAAACCAACAAGTTTGGCATTGGCTATGAGTACCGCCTGTCCAAGCGCACCGCTTTGTATGCCCAGTACGCCCGTACCAGCAACAAAAACGGTGGTGTGATTGGTGTTGGCCCGCTGCCCACCAACCAAGGCGCTGCTTTGAACAACCAAGGTGCTACCGGCTTCCTGTCAGGCGGTAGCGCCACCCGTCCTAACGGCGACGCTAGCGGTTTCGACTTTGGTATTCGTCACTCGTTCTAATAACGGGCTGATTGCAAAATCAGCCACCTAACCCGCCTACCAGCGGGTCATTCTTCAAGCCACCGGATGCCAATCCGGTGGCTTTTTTCATGGCCGCTGCTGTCATGCAAGGCGGTTAAAGTAGCGGTTGCTTTGACCCGGCGGCAAATTACTGCAACCTCCGCTGTATTTTTTTCTCATAACCTGCATGAAACACCGCTTTTCACAGCCTGTACGTCGCGCTGCAGCCTTGGCTTGCCTGCTGGGTTTGCTGGGCCTCACCGGCTGCGCCCTGGGCCCGCTGGCCCCGCCTGCCGATGCGTCTGCCGCGCCCAGTGCGAATAGCGAGCCAGCCGCGCAAGGCGATGAGCCGCCCAGCATGGCGGGCGGGTTTGCCGGTTATTCGCCCAGTGTTTCCGGTACAGCCTGGGCGGCACAGTCGGGCCGCATTGCGGCGCGCGCTGCGGCCCCTGCTGGCGCACCGGCCAATTTAAACTGGGAAATATTCCGCTCCCCAGGCAAAGCCCTGACGCAGTACGACTACGCCCGTGAAGATGGGCGCGACACCGTGCGGGCAGTGTCCAAGGCGTCAGCCGGCTTGCTGCGCCAGCGCTTTCGCGTTGAGCCCCAGCAATTGGGGCGGGTGCGCTTTTCCTGGCGGGTGCCGCAAACCATAGCGGGCGCGCGGGTGGGTGCCAGCGACAACGACGACGCCCCCGTGCGCGTGGTGATGGCCTTTGAGGGCGACCGCAGCAAGCTGTCCACCAAAACCGCGCTGATCTCTGAACTCAGCCGCCTGCTGGTGAATGAAGAGCTGCCCTACGCTACGCTGGCCTATGTGTGGTCCAACGTCGACGCGCCGGGCACCGTGGTGCACAACGCCCGCACCGACCGGATTCGCTCCATCGTGCTGGAGTCCGGCGAGCAGCGGCTGAACCAATGGCTGGAGTACGAGCGCGACATTCGTGCCGATTACATCAAGGCCTTTGGCGAGCCGCCTGGCGCGCTTATCAGCATTGCCCTGTTGACCGACAGCGACAGCATGCAAGGCGCAGTGCGCGCCTGGTACGGGCCAGTGCAGGTGGTGCCAGCGCCCTAGCTTGAGGGCCAGTGGCCAAATACGACGAAAGACCAAAGACCCATAACCAATGGTCTTGGTGCCGGGCCAATCAGCTAGGCCAATTTGCGCGCCAACAAGCACACAGAAAAACGCCATGCCAACGCTTCATAATGCTGCCATGAATGCATCTGCCGCTTTTCCAGCCAGCCAGCTTGACGCCCTGAAAGCCCTCACCACCGTGGTGGCTGACACGGGCGATTTTCTGGAGCTGGCGCAGTTTCGCCCCCAGGATGCCACCACCAACCCCTCGCTAATTCTCAAGGCCGTGCAAAAGCCGCAGTACCAGCCGTTGCTGGCGCGCACGGTGCAGCAGTTTCGCAGCCGTCCGCTGGACGAGCAGGTTGACCGTTTGCTAGTGCAGTTTGGCTGCGAGATTTTGCAGATTATTCCGGGCCGTGTGTCCACCGAGGTCGATGCGCG
>JAKFVA010000048.1 GCA_021732385.1 Burkholderiales bacterium
CTGTGCAAGGCACAATAGCAACTGAGATAAATGTGCCCATAGCTTTGGCACAAATACTGCGTAATTGCCTGTACAACTTTTAACCAACCGCTAACCAGGAGAGATTGATGGCCAAGACCGTCGCAGATGTAATGAAGATGGTGAAAGAGAACGAAGTCAAGTTTGTTGACTTCCGCTTCACCGACACCAAGGGTAAAGAACAGCACGTGAGCGTGCCGGTGTCGCATTTTGATGAAGACAAGTTCATCTCCGGCCATGCTTTCGACGGCTCGTCCATTGCTGGCTGGAAAGGCATTGAGGCGTCAGACATGCTGCTGATGCCCGACCCCAACACCGCCAACATCGACCCCTTCTTTGAAGAAACCACCCTGTTTTTGAGCTGCGACGTGCTCGAGCCCGGCGACGGCAAGGCCTATGACCGCGACCCGCGCAGCATTGCACGCCGCGCCGAGGCTTACCTCAAGGCCTCAGGCTTGGGCGATGTTGCCTACTTCGGGCCAGAGCCAGAGTTCTTCATTTTTGACGACGTGCGCTGGGGCGCTGATATGTCGGGCTCCTTCGTCAAGATCGACGAACAGGAAGCGCCGTGGAACAGTGGCACCAAGATGGAAGGCGGCAACAAAGGCCACCGTCCCACCGTCAAAGGCGGCTACTTTCCGGTGCCGCCGGTGGACAGCACGCAAGACATGCGTGCTGAAATGTCGCTCATCCTGGAGTCGCTGGGCATTCCGGTCGAGGTGTTTCACCATGAAGTGGCGGGCGCTGGCCAGAACGAAATCGGCACCAAGTTCAGCACGCTGGTGCAGCGCGCCGACTGGACCATTTTGCTCAAGTACGTGGTGCACAACGTGGCTCACGCCTATGGCAAAACCGCCACCTTCATGCCCAAGCCCATCGTGGGCGACAACGGCAGCGGCATGCACGTGCACCAGTCGGTCTGGAAAGATGGCAAAAACCTGTTTGCCGGTGACGGCTATGCCGGTTTGAGCGACTTTGCGCTGTACTACATCGGCGGCATCATCAAACATGCCCGTGCGCTGAACGCCATTACCAATCCTGGTACCAACAGCTACAAGCGTCTGGTGCCCGGTTTTGAAGCGCCGGTGAAGCTGGCTTATTCGGCCCGCAACCGCTCGGCTTCCATTCGCATTCCGTATGTGGCCAACCCCAAGGGTCGCCGCATCGAGGCGCGTTTCCCCGATCCACTGTGCAACCCGTACCTGGGTTTTGCAGCGCTGCTGATGGCTGGTCTGGACGGTGTGGAAAACAAAATCCACCCCGGCGAAGCCGCCACCAAAGACCTCTACCATCTGCCGCCCGAGGAAGACGCGAAAGTCCCAACCGTGTGCCACAGCCTGGATCAGGCGCTGGATTACCTGGACAAGGGCCGAAGCTTCCTGACCAAAGGCGGCGTCTTTACCGACACCATGATCGACGCCTACATTGAACTCAAGATGCAAGAAGTCACGCGCATGCGCATGACCACGCACCCAATCGAGTTTGACATGTACTACTCGCTTTAATCGCGGTTTACGACCTAAAAAGGACGGCTTGCGCCGTCCTTTTTTTTGCTCGCAATATGACGCAATACCCATGCAGCCACAGCACCGGGCGCTGACCGGATTGGCTTTTTGGCCTGATTGCGTGATACTTGCTAATCCAGCTTATGCAGCCAGAGCTGCCAGCTGTGTTCATTGAAATTACCCGGGAGGGTCTATGAAACGCCTGTTATTTTCAGTTTTGCTCATTGCCTGTGGTGCTGCCGCATGGCTGGTACCGGCCCAGGCCCAAGAGCGTAGTATTTACCGCTGCGGCAACGAGTACACCAACAACGCGGCTGAAGCAAAAACCCGCGGCTGCAAGGTCGTGGAGGGCGGCAACGTCACTGTGGTGACCGGCACCAAACCCACTGCCGCTGTCAAGGTAGCGGGCGCACCTGCCGCGGCGCGCAGCGACGCGGCTGAGCAGCGCGGACGTGATGCCGAGGCCCGTGTTATTTTGGATGCTGAATTGAAGAAAGCCGAGGCTCGCCAGGCCGATCTGCAAAAAGAATACAACAACGGTGAGCCTGAAAAGCAGGGGCCTGAGGCGCGCAACTACCAAAAATACCTCGACCGCGTAGCCGAGCTCAAGGCCAGCCTGGCGCGCAACGAGGGTGATATTGCCGGGCTCAAGCGTGAACTGGCCCGCCTCCCTCCCAGCACCGCAACGGCAACCAGCCCCGTGCCGACCACGCCTGCCACCACGCTGCGCTAAGCGGCTACCGTTGCGCGCGTTCATTTGACCGGGTTGGCAGCACAAGTTGTTCCCCAAGGTTTTCCCTAAGGCCTCTCCCGTCTCCCGCTTCCAGGCATTTGATTTGCTGGCAACGCTGGTGGTGGTGGTGCGCAGCGACGGGACGGTGCTGTTTGCCAATGCCGCGCTGGAGGACGCCAGTGGCATGGCCCGCCGGGCAATTGAAAACACCCAATTCACTGACTTTTTTACCGAACCCGAGCTGCTTCGCAACGCCTTGCAAGGCGCGCACAGCAACGACTTTGCTGCCCTGCGCTACGACGCCTGGCTCAAGCGCCTAAACCAGGAACCGCTGCCGGTACACGTCATCGTGGCGCAAACCGAGAAATCCGGCGAGGTAATCATTGAGCTACTGCCACAGGAGCAGCAGGCCAGGCAGGACCGTGAGGAGCGTTTGCTGGAGCAAGCCCAGACCAACAAAGAGCTGATCCGCAACCTGGCGCACGAGATTAAGAACCCGCTGGGCGGCATACGCGGCGCGGCGCAATTGCTGCAAATGGAAATTGATTCCAAGGACCTAACTGAATACACCCAGGTCATCATCCATGAGGCTGATCGCCTGCAAACCCTGGTAGACCGCCTGCTGGCGCCGCACCGTCGCCCGCATGTGGTAGCCGACGTGAATATCCATGAAGTCTGCGAGCGGGTGCGCTCCCTGATACTGGCCGAGTTCCCGCAGGGGTTACGGGTGGTGCGCGATTACGACACCTCGGTGCCCGAGTTCCGGGGCGACCGTGAGCAGCTTATCCAGGCCGTGCTCAACATTACCCACAATGCCTGCCAAGCACTTTACGAGCGTATTGGCGCGGGCGATGCGCAAATTGTTTTTCGTACCCGCATCGCAAGGCAAACTACCTTTGGCAAGCAGCGTTACCGCCTGGCATTGGAATTGCATGTAGTAGACAACGGGCCCGGTGTACCGGAGGCGATCAAGGAGCGAATCTTCTACCCCTTGGTCTCGGGCCGCGAAGGTGGGTCGGGGCTGGGGCTGACATTGGCGCAAACCTTTGTTCAGCAACACCACGGCTTGATTGAATGTGACAGTGTGCCTGGCCTGACCGATTTCAAAATACTGATTCCACTGCCCTGAGTTGGCGTGCCAAGCGTGTAGGCTGTGGTACCTGGCCAGCTAAATGCAGATAACAGCGTAGCAAAAGAACCACATGAAGCCGATCTGGATAGTTGATGATGACCAGTCCATTCGTTTTGTGCTGGAAAAAGCCCTGCTGCGCGAGGACCTCCCCACCCGCAGTTTCACCAACCCGCGTGATGTGCTGGCTGCTTTAGCCACGGGCGGCGAAAACGACGGCCCGCAGGTGCTGGTTAGCGACATCCGCATGCCTGGCGGTTCGGGGCTGGAGCTGTGCGCCAAGGTAAAAGAAAAGCACCCTGGCTTGCCCGTCATCATCATGACGGCATTCTCTGACCTGGACAGCGCGGTGTCGGCCTTTCAGGGCGGCGCATTTGAATACCTGCCCAAGCCGTTTGACCTGCCCAAGGCAGTTGAGCTGATTCGCCGCGCAGTGGAGGAAAGCCAGCGCGAAGAGGTGGCTGAAGAACGCATGACTGAAGCGCCTGAAATGCTCGGCCAGGCACCGGCCATGCAGGATGTGTTCAGGGCCATTGGGCGCTTGTCGCAAAGCATGGTCACGGTAATGATTACCGGCGAATCCGGTTCGGGCAAAGAGCTGGTGGCGCGCGCGCTGCACAAGCATTCGCCGCGTGGCGGTGGGCCGTTTGTGGCCATCAACACCGCAGCCATCCCCAAGGATTTGCTGGAGAGCGAGCTGTTTGGCCATGAGCGCGGCGCTTTCACCGGCGCGCAAACCATGCGCCGTGGCCGCTTTGAGCAAGCCGAGGGCGGCACGCTGTTTCTGGACGAAATTGGCGATATGCCGTTTGAGTTGCAAACCCGCTTGCTGCGCGTACTGTCCGACGGCAGCTTCTACCGCGTGGGCGGACACAGCGCCGTCAAGTCGAATGTGCGCGTGATTGCCGCCACGCACCAGGATCTGGAGCAGCGCGTCAAAGACGGCGGCTTTCGCGAGGATTTGTTTCACCGCCTCAATGTGATTCGCCTGCGCCTGCCCGCGCTGCGCGAGCGCCGCGAAGACGTGCCCATGTTGACGCGCCACTTTTTGCAGATCAGCGCCAAGCAGCTGGGCGTGGAGCCCAAGCGCATTGGCGAGGCAGCGCTGGCGCGGCTTGGAGAGTTTGCTTTTCCCGGCAATGTGCGCCAGCTTGAAAATGTCTGCCACTGGCTGACCGTGATGGCACCAGCGCAAGCGATTGAAGCCAAGGATTTGCCGCCCGAGGTGCTGGCCCAGCATGCACCAGCGATGACGGCGCTGCCACCGTCTGCTGCGGCCTTGCCAGCTGCTGCCAGCACGGCACCGGTAGAAAACACGCCCACTCCTGCTTTGCCGACCGCGCGCGAGGGGCATGCTGAAACCATGCCGCTTGCTGCCGTGTCATTGCCTATGGCAGCTTCAGCGGCCGCCAGCGGCTCAAATGCCCCGCAGGCAGGTTGGGAGCAAGACCTGGAATTGCAGGCCATTGGTTTGCTGCAGCAAGGCCGTGAAGACGTATGGGATGTGTTGACCCGCCGTTTTGAATCGCGCCTAATTTTGGCCGCGCTCGGTCAGACACGGGGCCGACGTATCGAAGCGGCGCAAAAGCTCGGCATCGGGCGCAACACCATCACCCGCAAGATTCAGGAACTGGGCCTGGAATAAAAGGCTTTAGTCGGCCAGCGTCAACACTACCGGCGTGTGGTCGCTGGGGCGCTCGTTCTTGCGCGGCAATTTGTCTATGACGCAGCTTTGCGCGCGGTCTTTCAGTGCTTCACTGACCAAAATATGGTCGATTCGCAGCCCGCGGTTGCGCCGGAAAGCCATCTCGCGGTAATCCCACCAGCTGTAGCTTTTGGGTGGCTGCTCGAACATGCGCAAGCTGTCATGCAGGCCCAAGTTCACCAGTGCGCGCAAGTGAGTGCGTTCTTCGGTGGTGCAGTGAATTTGCTCGTGCATGCCCACCGGGTCCCACACGTCCAGGTCGTCAAAGGTGACGTTGTAGTCGCCCATCAGCACCAGCTGTGGGTGTACCGCCAGCTCCTCGCGCACCCAGTCGCGCAGGGCGCGCAGCCAGCTCATTTTGTACTCAAACTTGTCGGTGCCGGGGGCCTGGCCGTTGGGGAAATAGGCACCTATGATGCGGATATTTCCGTTTAGGCTGGCGACTGTGCCCGAAATCACCCGGGCCATGTTGTCTGCAAAACCGGGAATGTTCTTCACCACATCCAGCGCGGGCGCTTTGCTTAGCAATGCCACGCCGTTGTAGGTTTTTTGGCCAAAAAAAGCCACCTGGTAGCCCGCGGCTTCAATCTCGGCTTGCGGGAACTTGTCGTCGGTGGTTTTGGTTTCCTGCAGCGCTAGCACATCAATAGCCGCACCTGCCTCAGCTTGCGCGGCCAGCCAGGCCAGCACCTGCGGCAGCCGCACGGTCAGGGAGTTGACATTCCAAGTCGCGAGTTTCATGGTTTTTGACCTCTAGCCTGATCGGGAATTGCGCACGCTGCCACCCGATTAATAATAAGCAATCGCTTCAAGCCAGCGGTCCTGGCAGCGGCACTACGTCCAGGTTGTTGTAATGCGCAATGCTGTAGCGCATGCCGCTGGTGCTTTTCGCGTCGCGCCGCTGCGTGACTTGCCATCGGCCTTGCAACAAAGGTGGGGCAAAGGCATCGCCGACTGGCTCCAGGTCTACCTCAGTCACCACAATCTGGCTGGCATGCGGCAGGGCCAGCGTGTACAGCTGCGCGCCGCCAATCACCCAGGCGGTCTCCGCCGCTTCGCACAGGCTCATTGCTTGCGTCAGTGAATGCGTGGTCTTTGCGCCCGGGGCTTGCCAAGCCGTCTGGCGTGTCACCACAATGTTGCTTCGCCCTGGCAGCGGGCGGAATTTTTGTGGCAGGCTGTCCCAGGTCTTGCGCCCCATGATGACGGGGCAGCCCAGCGTGGTGTGCTTGAAATGCGCCAGGTCTTCGGGCAAATGCCAGGGCAGTTGACCCTGGTTGCCTATTACTCCATTTCGCGCTTGCGCCCAAATGAGGTTGAGGCGAGTCATTCTCACACCGCTACTGGGGCCTTGATGGCCGGGTGGTGTTGGTAGTCCTGCACCTCAAAATCTTCATAGTCATACTCAAAAATACTGGCTGGTTTGCGCTTGATGTGGAGTTGGGGGTAAGGGTAGGGTGCGCGGGCCAGTTGCAGCGCCACTTGCTCGGCGTGGTTGCTGTAGAGGTGGCAGTCGCCACCTGTCCAGATGAAGTCGCCCACGGCCAAATCGCACTGCTGCGCCACCATGTGCGTGAGCAGCGCGTAGCTGGCAATGTTGAACGGCACACCCAGAAAAATGTCGGCGCTGCGCTGGTAGAGCTGGCAGCTCAAGCGGC
>JAKFVA010000040.1 GCA_021732385.1 Burkholderiales bacterium
AGCGCATCAAAACCGTCTTCGGCCAGCAATACCTCGTGCCCGCCTTGCTTGAGAAAAATCTCGGCGCTGCGCCTGATGGTATTGCTGTCGTCAATCACCAGGACTTTGTAACCCGATGGATTTTTACTCACTTGCACATACTCCTGATTGATCTCCTGAAGAGCGCCGAAACCACAGTGCCGACACTACGGTTCAAATTTGGACCATCTCAAAATCTTCCTTGCGGGCACCGCACTCGGGGCAGGTCCAGTTCATGGGCACATCAGCCCACAAGGTACCTGGCGCTATGCCTTGGTCGGGAACGCCCTCGGCTTCGTCATAGATCCAACCGCATATCAAACACATCCACGTTGCACTTGTTGTAGCCACAGCTTAATTGACCTTCTAATAGAATGCAACGAATTGTATAGATTCAAAATGACCGTCTGGCGCGCCAGACGGCGGCACTAAGTGCAGATACGTAGCCGCGTTTACGTAACCGGATTTGATGCATGACTCCCAAACAAAACCGGTCTGAGCCCTACTCTCTCCCAACCACCGCTACAGAAGCAGATGCCGATGACCAAGACATCGCGCCCGCCTGCGTCATGGCTTTCAATGCTAACGACCCCAGCGGAGCCGCTGGCTTGGCAGCCGATATAGGTGCCATCAATTCGGTGGGCGCGCACTGCCTGCCCGTGGTGTGCGGTGCCTATGTTCGCGACACCACCGGCATTACCGACCACTTTGCCTTTGACGACGAAGCCGTAGCCGAGCAAGCCCGCACTGCCCTGGAAGACGTGCAGGTACAGCTCATTAAAGTGGGCTTTGCAGGCAGTCCAGAAAACCTTAGCGCGGTAGCACAAATCGCCAGCGACTACACCGAAACACCGCTGGTAACCTACCTACCCGACCTGTCCTGGTGGGACGAGCGCAGCATGGAAAACTACCTCGATGCCCTGCGCGAGCTGTTGCTTTCGCAAACTACCGTGTTGGTGGGAAACCACAATACCCTGTGGCGCTGCCTCTTACCCGACTGGACTCAGCAGCGCAGCCCCAGCGCGCGCGATCTGGCCAAAGCTGCGGCTGATCTGGGCGTACCCTACACCTTGGTCACAGGCATCTTGTTGCCCGAGCAGCTGATTGACAACGTGTTGGCCTCTCCGCAAGCCGTGCTTTACAGCCAGAAATTTGAGCGTTTTGATGCCGTGTTCTGCGGCGCAGGCGACACACTGAGCGCCGCCCTGTCAGCGTTGCTGGCCAGTGGCTGCGACCTAGCCGCCGCCGTGGAAGAAGCCCTGGGTTACCTTGACCGCAGCCTTGATGGTGGCTTTCGCCCCGGCATGGGTCAAGTCATCCCCGACCGCCTGTTCTGGACGCAAACAGGCGAGGAAACCGATATTGAAGCCGCCATCCCAGAACCCGTTGCCCCTGACAAAACCACGCCCAGCGACTCACCAGCTGCAGCGCCCCCTCTGGAAACCTGGAGTATTCCCCCGCATGACACCCGGCATTGACAGCACCAACGACCGCAACCTGGCCTTGTTTGAGCGCGCCAAAAAAACCATCCCTGGCGGCGTCAACTCCCCGGTGCGCGCCTTCAAGGCCGTGGGCGGCACACCGCGCTTTGTGCAGCGCGCGCAGGGCGCGTATTTCTGGGACGCCAATGGAAAGCAGCATACCGATTACATCGGCTCCTGGGGGCCCATGATCCTGGGCCACGGTCACCCGGCCGTGCTGCAAGCCGTTCAAAAAGCCATGCAAGACGGCTTCTCGTTTGGTGCGCCCACCGAACGAGAAGTCGAACTCGCCGAAGCCATCATTGCGCAAATGCCCAGCATCGACATGATTCGCCTGGTCAGCTCGGGCACTGAAGCCGCCATGAGCGCCATCCGCCTGGCGCGCGGGGCTACAGGTCGCAGCAAATTCATCAAATTTGAAGGCTGCTACCACGGCCATGCCGACGCGTTGCTGGTCAAGGCCGGCTCGGGCCTGGCTACTTTTGGCAACCCCACCAGCGCCGGTGTGCCGCCCGAGGTGGTAGCGCACACACTGGTGCTGGAATACAACAACCTGGCGCAACTCGAGGCCGCTTTTGCCCTTCATGGCCCAGAGCTGGCCTGCCTGATGATCGAGCCGATTGCAGGCAACATGAACTTTGTACGGGCCAGCCTGCCCTTCATGATCCGCTGCCGCGAGCTCTGCACACAACACGGCGCGCTCCTGATTTTTGATGAAGTCATGACGGGCTTCAGAGTTGCGCTGGGCGGGGCGCAGAGCGTGTACGCCCAGCTCATCCCTGGCTTCAAACCCGACATGACGGCACTGGGCAAAGTCATTGGCGGCGGTATGCCACTGGCCGCGTTTGGTGGCTCGCGCTCCGTCATGGAGCAGCTCGCTCCGCTGGGCCCGGTCTACCAGGCCGGCACCCTGAGTGGCAACCCGGTAGCCACCGCTTGCGGCCTCGCCACACTCAGGGAAATCAGCAAGCCCGGTTTTTTTGAGGCGCTGTCCGCCCGCACCCAGCAACTAACCCATGGCCTGCAAGAGGCCGCCCAAGCCGCAGGCCAGCCCTTTTGCGCCGACAGCCAGGGCGGCATGTTCGGCTTTTTTTTGCTGGATGCGCTGCCGCAAAACTACCCCGCCGTGATGCAAACCGACAGCCCGCGGTTCAACCGCTTTTTTCACGGCATGCTCCAGCGCGGCCACTACTTTGCGCCAGCCTTGTATGAGGCCGGCTTTGTCAGCGCGGCGCACACCGAGCATGACGTGGCCGAGACGGTGGCAGCAGCGCGTACCGTCTTTAGCGAACTAAACTAAACCCAGCACCACCACGGGCTACCTCCGTAGCTAGTGGCGGAAGTGCCGCACACCGGTGGTCACGAGCACTACGCCGCGCTCATCGGCAGCTGCAATCACCTCGGCGTCGCGCATCGATCCGCCGGGATGAATGATACAGGCCGCGCCGGCATCCACCACCACATCAAGCCCGTCACGAAAAGGAAAGAACGCGTCGCTTGCCACTGCGCAACCCTGCAGGCTCAAGCCAGCGTTTTGCGCCTTGATGCTGGCAATGCGTGCGCTGTCGATACGGCTCATCTGGCCCGCGCCCACGCCCAGCGTCATGCCACCCGCGCAAAACACAATGGCGTTGCTCTTGACGTATTTGGCCACTTTCCAGGCAAACAGCAGGTCTTGCAGTTGCGTCGGTGTGGGCTGCTTCTGGCTCACCACTTTGAGGTCAGCCAAGGTGATTTCATGGTTGTCAGCGGTTTGCAAAAGCAACCCCGAGCCGACGCGTTTGGCGTCGATGGCGTTGCGGCCTTTGTCCCAGTCTGTCATGCCGCCATGGGTGTGAAGTGACCCTTTTGGATCGGGCAAGTCAATTTGCAGCAAACGCACATTGGCTTTGGCTTTAAATACCTCCAGCGCATCGTCAGAAAAGGCGGGCGCTATCAGTACCTCAACAAATTGCTTTGAAATCTGTAGCGCCTCTTGCAATTGCAACGGGCAATTCAGCGCGATGATGCCGCCAAAGGCCGACGAGGGGTCGGTTTGAAAGGCTTTGTTGTACGCCTCCAGTGCATCCACACCCAAGGCCACACCGCAGGGGTTGGCGTGTTTGACGATAACGCAAGCGGGCTCGGCAAAGCACTTGACGCATTCCCAGGCCGCATCAGCATCCGCTATGTTGTTGTAGGAAAGCTCTTTGCCCTGCAACTGCTGCGCCGTGACCAGTGAACCCGGCGCGGGGTACAGGTCGCGGTAAAACGCCGCTTGCTGATGCGGGTTTTCGCCGTAGCGCAGGTCTTGCAGCTTGACGAAGCGGCCATTGCTTTGCGCGGGGAATACGCTGCGCGAGCCATCAGGCTGGAGGGCCGACAAATAGTCGCTGATGGCAGCGTCGTAATTGCTGATACGGTTGAACGCCGCCACCGCCAATGCAAAACGGGTCGCATCACTGAGCTTGCCGCTGGCCTGGAGTTCTTCCAGCACGCCCGCATACTGCGCGGCGTCGGTCAGCACACCCACGTCCTTCCAGTTTTTGGCGGCGCTGCGCACCATGGCTGGACCACCAATGTCAATGTTTTCAATCGCGTCATCCAGCGTGCAGTCCGCCTTGGCTACTGTGGCTTCAAACGGATACAGGTTAACCACCAGTAAATCGATGGTGGCAATGTTGTGGCGCTCCAGCGCGGCCACATGCTCGGGGTGGTCGCGCCGCGCCAGCAGGCCGCCATGTACGTTGGGGTGCAGGGTTTTCACGCGGCCGTCGAGCATTTCAGGAAAACCGGTAACTTCGGCCACCTCAGTTACCGGCAGGTTGCAGTCTGCCAGCAATTTGGCCGTGCCACCCGTGGAGATCAATAAGATGCCCAAGGCATGCAAGGCTTGGGCAAATTCGACGATGCCAGTTTTATCGGAAACAGAAATCAGGGCGTTCATGATTGAGCAGGCTGTTTAAGCCCGGTTGGACAAAATTAACGGGCCGACTTTTTCGCCAAGCTGCGGGTTGTTGGGCGCGCAGATGGACTGCTGCCACCCACTTTGGCGTAGCCAGGCTTGCCCTCGGCCATCTTGTGGTCCAACAATTTTTTGCGCAGCGTATTGCGGTTCAGGCCCAGCCACTCAGCGGCCTTGGACTGGTTGTGGTCTGCCTCGCGCATGACCACCTCAAGCAGCGGCTTTTCCACCAGCTTGATCAACATGTCGTACATGCTGTGCGGCTCGATGCCGTTCAGGTCCTTGAAGTAAACCTCCAGACTCTGGCGCACACATTCATCGATATTTTTTTTAGTCATACGCTCATCACCAAATCAGAAAGGGGCTGGGTAGCGGCTTGCCCGTCAATTGAACCCGATAAATTGCCCTGCGCAGCCAGCCGGTGCTGCGCCGCGGGGATACGCTCCATACGCTGGCTCAGGTCGGCCAGGTAAGCGCCCAGGCTTTGCATTTGCGCCGCACTGTTGGTCAGCGTGTTCATATGGCGGCGAAAACCGTCTCCACCCGGCCAGCCCTGCACATACCAGCCGATGTGCTTGCGCGCGCTGCGCACACCGGTGTACTCGCCATACAGCTGGTAATGGTCGTCAAGATGCGCCAGCAGCAAGCGGGTCACCTCGGCTACCAGCGGCGGTGCCAAGTGGCTGCCTGTGGCCAGGTAGTGCGCCACTTCACGGAAAATCCACGGCCTGCCCTGCGCGGCACGGCCAATCATCACCGCGTCTGCGCCTGTGGCAGCCAGCACCGCGCGGGCTTTTTCGGGCGAGTCAATATCGCCATTGGCCACTACCGGAATTTTTACCGCCGCCTTGACCTGCGCTACCGTGGCGTACTCGGCCATGCCGCTGTAACCCTGCTCGCGTGTGCGGCCATGTACGCTGAGCATTTGCACACCCGCCTGCTCAAAAGCGCATGCCAGCGCCACGGCGTTCTTGTTTTGCGCGCTCCAGCCCGTACGCATTTTCAGGGTAACGGGCACATTAAGCGGCGCGCAGGCAGCCACTACCGCCTGCGCAATGGCAATAGCCAACGGCTCGTTTTGCATCAGCGCCGAGCCAGCCCAGGCGTTGCACACCTTTTTGGCCGGGCAGCCCAGGTTGATGTCGATGATTTGCGCGCCGCGCTCAATGTTGTAGCGTGCCGCCGCCGCCATGTCTTGCGGGTGGGTTCCGGCAATTTGCACCGCAATCGGGCCGGGCTCACCGTCATGGTTGGCGCGGCGCGAGGTTTTCAGGCTGTCCCACAGGTCGCGCCGGGAAGTCACCATCTCGCTGACCGCGTAACCCGCGCCAAGCTGCTTGCACAATTGGCGAAACGGGCGGTCTGTAACGCCGGCCATCGGCGCGGCAAACAAATTGTTAGCCAAAGAGAAGGAACCGATGTGCATGGGATTAAGGTACGCGCCGCTGCAATTTGCTTAAAAACGAGGCACGATTCTAGCTGCTGAAAATTTCAGCAGCGTCTTGGCAATTGCAATAATTTGCAGTCTGCCGCTTTCTGGCAACATGGGTCTTCCAGTTACTTGACAGAGCCCCTGACGGATGCAAGATTTTTTTGACTCGCTGCTGGCGCAACTGCTGGCCTGGCTGGCGCTGCCGCAGTTTGGTCTGAGCACGGTGTTTGTGGTGTCTTTTATCTCGGCCACCTTGCTGCCGCTGGGCTCGGAGCCGGCGGTGTATGGCCTTATCAAACTGCAACCTGGTTTGTTCTGGCCGACTGTGTTGGTGGCCACGGTGGGCAATACGCTGGGCGGCGCATTGAACTGGTGGATGGGTTGGGGCGCACACCGGGTGGTTGACCGCGCAACAGACCACCCCACACAGCCCCCCCCAGCCCCCTCAGAGCGTGCTGACGGCATGCACCGCCACACCCACGCCATTGCCTGGCTGCAACGCTTTGGCCCGAAAGCCTGTGTACTTAGTTGGCTGCCCCTGGTGGGCGACCCGTTGTGCGCGGTGGCGGGCTGGCTCAAGCTGCCGTTTTGGCCCTGCGTGGCCTGGATGGCGCTGGGTAAATTCCTGCGCTATCTGGTGCTTACGGCGGGGTTGGTGTGGGTGTTTTAGCTAGACGTTGAACAGGAAGTTCA
>JAKFVA010000029.1 GCA_021732385.1 Burkholderiales bacterium
CGCCAAATTTGGCCGACAAGACGGTGGTGATGGCCGCCGTCAAGGTGGTCTTGCCATGGTCGACGTGACCAATAGTGCCTACGTTGACGTGCGGCTTGGTGCGCGCGAATTTCTCTTTTGCCATTTTCAAATCCTCTTTGAATTTCTAAATTCAGCTTCTAAATTGACGCAGTCCAAACCCGGTTGACCAGGTCAAACTGTGGTGCCCATTGCGGGAATCGGACCCGCGACCTCTCCCTTACCAAGGGAGTGCTCTGCCACTGAGCCAAATGGGCCACTCAATACCTATAAATCCATTGTCGGGAAGTGTTGTGACAGCCAGCCAGCAACCCACCCAACGCTCAATCTTTCACAACCCCAACCCCAAACTGGAGCGGGTGAAGGGAATCGAACCCTCGTCTTAAGCTTGGAAGGCTTCAGCTCTACCATTAAGCTACACCCGCAAAACCCGTCCAAATGCACTACCGCAGCACTATCGGGCCTGGTGGAGAGGGCTGGATTCGAACCAGCGTACTCGTTAGAGGGCAGATTTACAGTCTGCTGCCATTAACCACTCGGCCACCTCTCCAGACAAAGCGAAAGAAATCCATTGCTGGAAAACCCGCTCAAACCCAAACTGCCCCAGACAATGCCAGGCGCAATTGAAATGCTTTTTCCTACAGAACTCAGCATTATAGCCAGGTCTTGGGCTACTGCCCCAAGCCCTGCCAAGCGCCCAAAGCAAGGTCATTCAAAGCGTCAGCAAGACACCTCGTGAGGCCAACCAAGTCTGCGCCTGGGAGAAGTGGCTGCAACCGATGAATGGCGTGGCGCCACGGCGCGCCGACAAGGGCGAGGGGTGATTGGCCGTCAGTACACAAACTTGGCTGGCATGCCCGCTAGCTGCCTGGGCAATCAGGGCGGCTTTGGCCTGCGCATGCGCGCCCCAGAGCAAAAACACGCAAGGGCTGTTGCGCCCGGCCACTTGAGTAATCAACGCATCGGTAAGTGCTTCCCAGCCACGCCGGGCATGGCTGGCGGGCTGGCCTGCCTCCACCGTCAAACAAGTATTCAGCAGCAAAACGCCCGCCGCCGCCCAAGCCACCAGCGACCCGCTGGATGGTATGGGTCGCCCCAGGTCACGTTGTAATTCAGCAAACAAGTTGCGCAGGCTGGGCGGCAGCCTAACACCAGGCGGCACTGAAAACGCCAATCCTTCGGCCTGCCCAGGACCGTGATAGGGGTCCTGCCCCAAAATAACCAATCGCACCGAGGCCAAGGGCGTAAGCGCCAAGGCACGCAGGGGCTGGGCCGGGTAAATCAGCGCGCCCTGGCCAAGCCGCTGCGTGATGAAAGCACCCAGCGCTATGCCCGCAGCGCTTTGCAAAAAAGTCGCCACGGCAGGCTCCCAATCGGGTGTTGGCGCCCAATCAGCCGGATTCCAGCGTTGCAATTCATTCATGAGCTAATTTTTCGCATCGAATCTGCCATTGGCCTGGCTCGGACATAAGTGTTAATTGCTATGTAATAAATAGCAATTAAGGTGCTTATTTCTGTGTCTCAGGCGGCCGGCGCGCCAAACAGGCTGGCCAGTGCCAGCCCTGGTTCATCGGCGCGCATAAATGCCTCGCCCACCAAAAAGGCGTGCACGCCCGCATCGCGCAGGCGCTGCACGTCAGCGTGCGTCGCAATACCGCTTTCGGTCACCAGCAGGCGGTCTGTCGGCACTTCACGCAGTAAACCCAACGTGGTTTCCAGCGATACCTCAAAGCTGCGCAAATTGCGGTTGTTAATACCGATCAGGGGCGTTTTGAGCCGAAGCGCTCGCGCCAGTTCGCCGCCGTCGTGCACCTCAACCAGCACCGCCATGTCCAGGCTCTGGGCGATGGCCTCCAGCTCGGCCATTTGCGCGTCGTCCAGGCAGGCGGCAATCAACAAAACGCAGTCAGCGCCCATGGCGCGCGACTCGTAGATTTGGTAAGGCTCGACCATGAAGTCTTTGCGCAGCACCGGCAAATCACAACTGGCGCGGGCCTGTTTGAGGCTGTCGGGCGAGCCCTGAAAAAATTGCCGGTCGGTCAATACGCTCAAACAGGCGGCGCTGACTTTGCCATCGCCCTCGGCATAGCTTTGCGCAATGTCGGCAGGAATAAAGTCTTCGCGCAGCACCCCTTTGCTCGGACTGGCTTTTTTGATTTCGGCAATCACAGCCGCTTGCCCCGCGTTGATTTTGCGCCGCAACGCACCGACAAAATCGCGCGTGAGCACCCGGCTCTCGGCATCGGCCCGCATGGCTGCAAAAGGCATGCGCTGTTTGGCCTTCGCAATTTCCTCGCGCTTGACCTCAATGATTTTCTTCAGAATGTCAGACATGCTCAATTCACCTGGCTTTGCGTAGCGGCAACCAATGCATCCAGCCGCTGGCGGGCCGCGCCCGATTCAATTGCGCGGCGCGCCAGTGCCACCCCGTTCAACATCGAATCCGCCACATTGGCGGCATACAACGCCAGGCCAGCGTTAAGCACCACAATGTCTTGCGCCGGGCCTTTTTCGTTATTCAACACGCCCAGCAGCATGGCTTTGGATTGTTCAGGCGTCTCCACCCGCAAGGCGCGGTTGCTGACCATGGCCAAGCCAAAGTCTTCGGGGTGGATTTCATACTCGGTCACCTCGCCGTCTTTCAGCTCGCCCACCAGCGTTGCGGCACCCAGGCTGACTTCATCGAGGCCGTCGCGGCCATAGACCACCAGCGCATGCTGTGCGCCCAGGCGCTGCAAAGCACGCACCTGAATACCCACCAGATCGGCATGGAAGACGCCCATCAACAGGTTGGGCGCATCGGCCGGGTTGGTCAACGGCCCGAGGATGTTGAACAGCGTGCGCACGCCCAATTCCTTGCGCACCGGGGCCACGTTTTTCATGGCCGGGTGGTGGTTCGGCGCAAACATGAAGCCGATGCCCACTTGCGCAATGCACTTCGCAATGGCCGCAGGGGGCAGATTGATATTGACGCCCAATGCCTCCAACACATCGGCGCTGCCGCTTTTGCTGCTGACGCTGCGCCCGCCATGCTTGCTGACCTTGGCCCCCGCCGCCGCCGCCACAAACATGGCACAGGTGGAAATGTTGAAGGTGTGCGCGCCGTCGCCGCCGGTGCCCACAATGTCCACCAAATGGGTCTTGTCGGCCACCTCCACCTTGGTTGAGAACTCGCGCATCACCAGCGCGGCGGCGGTGATCTCGCCAATGGTTTCTTTCTTCACGCGCAGGCCTGTAAGCAGCGCGGCGGTCATCAATGGCGACATCTCGCCAGCCATGATGAGACGCATCAAGTGCAGCATTTCGTCGTGAAAAATCTCGCGGTGCTCGATAGTGCGCTGCAAGGCTTGTTGCGGTGTGATGCGTGCGGTCATGGCTAGAGCAAAAAGTTTCTCAAAAGGGCGTGGCCGTGTTCGGTCAAAACCGACTCGGGATGAAACTGTACGCCCTCTAACCGAACGGCATGAGCAAAGCCGCTATGACGCACACCCATGATCTCGCCGTCAGCGGTTTGCGCAGTGATTTCCAGGCAGGGCGGGCAAGTGGCGCGCTCAATCGCCAGCGAGTGATAGCGATTCACGGTGAACTGCGGGGGCAGGCCCGCAAAAACGCCATGCCCGGTAGCGGTGATCACGCTGGTTTTGCCATGCATCAGCTGCTGCGCCCGCACGATGGTGCCGCCAAAGGCCGCACCAATGCTCTGGTGACCCAGGCACACGCCCAAAATGGGCAAGCGCCCCGCCAGTTCGCGGATGGCGGCCACTGACACGCCAGCTTCGGCAGGCGAGCAGGGGCCAGGCGATAGCACCAGGCGATCCAGTTGCCCGGCGGCCATGCGCTCGGCTATCTGTGCCACGGTAATCTCATCGTTCAGCACCACTTCCACCTGCGCGCCCAGCTCGCCCAAGTACTGCACCAGGTTATAGGTAAAACTGTCGTAGTTGTCGATCATCAATAACTTCATGCGCCACCGCCTGTGCTTTCGGTGGCGTCATGCAGCCGCTCAAATTCGGTACGTTCATACGCAATGAAGGCGTCGATCATGGCGCGCCAGGTGGCCTCCATCACCGCCTCGGGGGCGCCCTGTTCACACGCCATGGCGCGCACCCGCTCGATGATGGCTTCAATGCGCGGACGGTCGATGATCTGGCTCGGGTTGGTTTTAAGCCGCGCCGCCTGCGCAACATACTGCGTGCGCTCGGCCACCAAAGCCACCAGCTTGGCGTCCAGCGCGTCTATGCACACGCGCAACTCGGCCATGCTCTGGCACTGCCTGGCCTGCGGGAGTTTCAGTGGTGGTGTTGCCGTGGCCTGTTGTGTTGCTGGCGCATCAACATCGTCCAGCCCCTGCTCGACCAGTTCGGCCGCACGCAACAAGGCGCGCGCCTTGGCTTCCGTCTCGGCCCATTCCAGCTCGGGCACGCTGTCGGCCACTACACCAGCTGCGGCCTGCACATACAGCGTCTGGTTCTTAATGATGCCGGTGCGGATCGCAATGGCCACGTCCATGTCACCGGCAAAGCTCAGATAGCCACAAGCGCCGCCGTAGATGCCGCGCTTGCTCGGCTCAAGCACATCAATTAGCTCCATCGCATGCACCTTGGGCGCGCCGGTTAGCGTGCCGGCCGGGAAGGTGGCACGCAGCACATCCATGTTGCTCATGCCGTCCTTGAGCTGCCCCTGCACATTGCTCACAATGTGCATGACATGGCTGTAGCGCTCCACTGTGAACGACTCGGTCACCTTGACGCTGCCGGTTTGCGCAATGCGGCCGATGTCGTTGCGCGCCAGGTCAATCAGCATCACATGCTCGGCGCGCTCCTTGGGGTCATTGATGAGCTCGTGCTCGGCCGCCACATCAGCCTCATTGGTGGCTCCACGTGGACGCGTGCCTGCCAATGGCCGGATGGTGATTTGCTGGCCTGCCGGGCGTTGCGCTGTGGCAGCCACGGCCTCCTGGCGCACCAGAATTTCCGGGCTGGCACCGACGACAGAAAAGTCGCCAAAGTCGTAAAAATACATGTAGGGGCTGGGATTGAGTGTGCGCAGTGCCCGGTACAAAGACAGCGGCGAATCGGTGAATGGCCGAGACAAGCGCTGGCCAATTTGCACCTGCATGAAATCGCCCGCCTCAATCAACGCCTTGGCCCGCGCCACCGCAGCCAGGTAGTCGGCCTTGGCAAATTCGCGCTGCACAGCTTGCGCAGGCAGCTTGATGGCGCCAGGTACCGGGGCGGGCACCGGGCGCTTGAGCCGCTGCGCCAATTCGTCCAGCCGTTGCACGCCCTGGGCATAGGCAGCGGGCAAAGCAGGGTTGACATAAACCATCAGCGACAGCTTGCCCGAGAGGTTGTCAATGACCGCCAGTTCTTCGCACTGCAGCAGCAGGATGTCGGGGCAGCCCAGCGTATCGGGCGGGCACGAGTGCACCAGCTTTTTTTCAATATGGCGTACCGCGTCGTAGCCAAAGTACCCAGCTAAGCCGCCGCAAAACCGCGGCATGCCGGAGCGTAACACTACCTTGAAGCGCTGCTGGTAGCTGGCAATAAAAGCCAGTGGGTTCTGGCTGGCGCGCTCCACCACCTGGCCATCGGTCACCACATCGGTCACGGCCGCTGCGCCAAAGCCGCGCGAACGCAGCAAGGTGCGCGCCGGCAGGCCTATGAAGCTGTAGCGGCCAAAGCGTTCGCCGCCCACCACCGACTCCAGCAAAAAACTGTAGCGGCCCTGACCTTCGGCCTGCGCCAGCTTGAGGTACAGCGACAGCGGCGTTTCCAGGTCGGCAAAGGTTTCTTTAACCAACGCAATCCGGTTGTAGCCCTGGCTGGCCAGGGCGGCAAATTCTTTCTCTGTAATCATGGTGCTCTGTTATTGGGCTGGGGTGCTTCCATCGGGCCGGGTAGCGCGCGGCGGCGCTTGGGTGGAAATCCGGGCGGCTTCACGCCCGCCAGGACGAAGCAGCGCGCCGCCAACCGGGATTGGGCAGGCACAGGCCAGGACACGCGGCAAACGCCGTGGCTGGCAGTTGGGTCATTTCAGCAGTTCCATGCCTGAAGTCTACCGCGACATGAGGCAGCGGTCTCAAATCTGAAGTGCAACACCCTGCGATTAAACCCAGTAAGGTGTTCACATGAAACTAACCAACCGTTCTTATCAGCAACTGAACTACCAGGAGCGTCAAAGTATTGCGTTCGGGTTGGA
>JAKFVA010000052.1 GCA_021732385.1 Burkholderiales bacterium
CAGACCCCGAAAGACTTTGGGCTGGCTGTCTCCACTTGAGGTGTATAGCCAACATCTGGCTCGCCTTCAGAGCCAGCCAGATGTCTTGCAGTAACCTCCACGTGTTGCGCTTGAAGTTGAGACCGCCCTGCATTGACGTGCGGGTAGCGCTATGCTTTTTTACTATCTATTTGATAGTGTTTTCTTGAAAGATCCACTGCGTGGGTGTTTGCTGTTCGCCCAGCGCCACGCGTGCCTGCAACAGTTTCTCAATCGCCGCGGGGTAAATCTGGTGTTCCTGCAGCAGCACCCGTGCTGCCAATTGCGCGGGCGTGTCACCTGGCAGAACCGGTACCACCGCCTGCGCCAAAATGCCGCCCGCGTCAACCTCGGCGCTGACCCAATGCACCGTGGCACCAGCAAACTGGCAACCCGCCGCCAGCGCGCGCGCATGGGTGTTCAGCCCGGCGAAGGCGGGCAACAGTGAAGGGTGAATGTTCATCAGCCGGCCGGCGTAGTGCGCCACAAAGCCGGATGTGAGGATGCGCATGAAACCGGCCAGCACCACCAGGGCGGGCTGGTGGCGGTCAATTTCGCTTTGCAGGGCGGCGTCAAACGCGGTGCGCGGGTCGCTGCTTTCGGCAAAGGCCGCATGCGCCACCAGCGCCGTGGCAATGCCGTGCTGGCGCGCCACGTGCAAGCCAGTGGCGTCGGCCCGGCTGCTGATAACGGCCACCACTTGCGCGCCATAGCGCTGCCGCCACTGCCCGCGCTCGGCGGCTTGCAAAATAGCCGCCAGGTTGGAGCCCGTGCCGGAGATAAGAACCACAATGTTTTGAGCGGGCAGCACTGGCATGCGGCGCATTATCGCGCCCGGGTTTTGCCTTGGGTGCGCGTGCCTGGTGTGCGCAAGCCGCGCGCCGCAATCGG
Source organism: Burkholderiales bacterium (assembly GCA_021732385.1). Taxonomy (GTDB): domain Bacteria; phylum Pseudomonadota; class Gammaproteobacteria; order Burkholderiales; family Burkholderiaceae_C; genus JAKFVA01. The sequence goes on from JAKFVA010000052.1 coordinate 910, forward strand.
CCTATTCCTACAAAAACTACGGTCTGTGCTGACAGACCGCAAAGCCCCGCCTGCCTACAGTGAATTCATGGCAAATGCAGATGCTGCATTGGCAGTTGCCATGTCTTTTACTTCCATCATTTTTTCAGGAGTCGTTATGAACCAAGACCAAATCAAAGGCCGCATGGACCAAGCCAAGGGCAAGATCAAGCAAGTCACAGGCAAGCTGCTGGGCGACGACGAGTTGGCCACCGAAGGCAAGGTTAACCAAGCCGTGGGCAAAGTTCAGGCGAATCTGGGTGACCTGAAAGAAAAAGCCAAGAACGGCTTTCAGAGCCTGGTCAAGTAAGCGCCGAGGCCCAGGGCAGGCACCCAGGCTTCAGGCAAGCGCCAGGCTAACGGGTATCACGGCCGCAATCTGCGTACCTTTGCCAGGCGCGGCGCTTACCGTAAAGCGCCCGCGCGTGGCTTCAATGCGGTGGCGCATGCCCGTCAGGCCGTGGCTTGAATGATTGGGCTGGGCAGGATCAAACCCCTTGCCATCGTCCTTGACGCTGACAGCGATATAGCTGCCATGGTTGTGCATATCAATGGTGATTTTGTGCGCCTGCGCGTACTTGCCAATGTTGGTGAGTGACTCTTGCACTAGGCGGTAAATACTCAGTTGCTTGGCCTCGTCTATTTGTACGGTCTCCAGGTCAGTCACCACCTCCAGGCCCGAGGCATCGGCAAACTCGCGCGCTAAGATTTCAAGCGCATCCACCAGCCCCAGGTTGGTCAGCGACGAAGGCCGCAGGTTTTCAATAATGCGGCGCTTGAGCGCAATGCCGTGGTTCAGCGTCTCCGTCAGATGCTGCAAGCGCTCTAGCGCCACGCTGGCGTCGATTGGCAGCCGTGATTTCAGCCGCGCCACATCCAGCTTGGCCGCCGTCAGCAGGGAACCCAATTCATCGTGCAGCTCACGCGCCAAATGCTCGCGCTCTTGCTCGCGCACAATTTGCAGATGGGTGGCCAGCTCAGCCAAGCTGGCGGTGCGTTCGCGCACCTGGGCATCGAGCTGGTCGCGCTCTTTTTTCAGCGATTCCTGCTCGCGCAGCCCGGCCAGATCAAGCGCCAGGGTTTGCCGCAGGTACAAATAAAACGCCAGCAACCCACCCAGCGCCACCAGGGTAATGCCAATGCGCGAGAACAGCAGCGACTGGTCAATCTGCGCCTTGGCCACCTCAATGCGCTGGCCATTTAGCGCCAGCAGCTTGCCCGCCTGACTGCGAATGGCGTCCATGTGCTGCTTGCCCACATCAGTGGAAATAATGAACTGGCTGGCATCGGCATTGCCTTTGCGGCGCAGACGCAGGGCCAATTCAAGCTCGGTCATTTTGCGCAGCACATTGCCAGACAGCATGTCGTACTGCGCCAGTGGCAGGGGCTGGTCTTCGTAGAGGCTGCGCAGGCGCTCCAGGCTGCGGTTGATGTCGGCGCTGGCTCTGTTGTAGGGCTCCAAATATTGCTCGTCGCCGGTGAGCAGGTAGCCGCGCTGGCCGGTTTCGGCATCCAGTACATGCTGAAGCAGCGTGTTGACCGAGCTTTGAATGTCCAGCACGTGGGCAATCTCCTTGGCCGCCCGCGTGGAGCGCTGAAAACCCACCTCATTGATGGCAACCATGGCCAGCGCTGCCAGCAAGGCCAGCGGCAGGGCAATCGCCATTTTGGGCATGGCAAACCACTTCATGAGCGTCTCCCCGGTGTGCGCCGTCTGGCGCTTGGTGAATAATCGGATGGTCGGGCGCGGTGTCTGCATTGTGTTGACATGCCGCCCAAGCCAAAACCACCAGTACCCAGATGATAAAAATCGGCATCGTTGACGACCACGCCATTGTGCGCTCGGGCCTCAGAAACTATTTTGCCGACCATGTCGATTTGCGCGTAGTGGGTGAGGCTGGCAATGGCCGCGAGGCGATTGATCTGGTGCGCACCACCGAGATGGACGTGCTGGTCATGGACATCTCCATGCCCGGCCAAAGCGGCATCGACGCGCTGGCCATGATTCGCGCCAAGGCGCCCGATGTGGGCGTGCTGATTTTGAGCGGCTACCCCGAGGAGCATTACGCCGTGAACCTGATTCGCCAAGGTGCCAGCGGCTACCTCAACAAAGACTGCGACCCAGCCGTGATTGTGGAGGCCATCCGTGTGATTTCCCTGGGCAAGCGCTACCTCAGCGCGGCTGTGGGCGAACTGCTGGCCGAGCAGCTCAACCGCAAGAGTGACAAGGCACCGCATGAACTATTGTCCGAACGTGAGTTTCAAGTGTTTTTGCGTTTGGCCAAGGGCGAGACTGCCAGCGACATTGCATTGGCCTTGTCGCTGTCCATAAAAACCGTGAGCACCTACCGCACCCGCGTTATGGAAAAGCTCAATTTGTCCACCAACAGTGACTTGACCTACTACGCATTAAAAAGTAAGCTCATTGACTGAGCCGCTTGGCGTTGTCCAGGTCGGTTTGCTGGGTAACGCAAAAGTCGATTAGTGCGTCGATTTCATTGGACTTGTCAAACACCGCGTCCACATCCAGCAGCGCACAGCGCTTTCTGATGTCGGGCGTAGCGTAATTACTCAGTACCACCACTTTTTGCGATTCAAGCCGCTGGCGGCAGGCGCTTATCACGCCAATGCCGTTGCCTTGCTTGAGGAAGATATCCACAATAGCCAAGTCCCAGTGTTGCGGATTGTCTTTCAGCCAACGAACACCCGCCTCTTCAGTGTCGGCCGCACCCACGGGCTCAATACCGGCGAGTTCCTCCAACGCCGCCACCAAGTTTTCTCGGATGGTGGGGTTGTCTTCAATGATGAAGGTTCTCAGGCCCAAGTTGTCTTTCATATTTTTAAGCACTAAGTGCGGTCTACAGGTATTGTGTCTGAATGTATTTGCGTTTGTGCGGCTAATTTGCCAGTGTCTTGCGCGAGGTTTTGCAGGACTGCGCCTACACGCTGTCACGGTCTCGACACAGCCCCGGCGCGCGGCATGCTAAAACCGGGATTGCGCCAAAGCCATTGTGCAAGCGCCGTTTTGGAGACCCGCCCATGGATTTGACTTTTACCCCTGAAGAGCAGCAGTTTCGCGAAACCATCCGCGGCTGGGTGCGCAGCAATTTGCCCGCCGACATTTCGCACAAGGTGCACAACGCCCTGCGCCTCTCGCGCGACGACCACCAGCGCTGGGGCCAGATTTTGGGCAAAAAAGGCTGGCTCGGCTGGGCCTGGCCCACGCAATTTGGCGGCCCCGGCTGGGACGCCATTCAAAAGCACCTCTTTGAAGAAGAATGCGCGCTGGCCGGTGCGCCACGCGTAATTCCGTTTGGCCCGGTCATGGTCGCCCCCGTCATCATGGCCTTTGGCAACGCCGAGCAGCAAAAGCGCTTTTTGCCCGGCATTGCCAGCGGCGAGGTATGGTGGAGCCAAGGGTATTCGGAGCCTGGTTCGGGCTCGGATTTGGCCTCGCTCAAATGCAAGGCCGAACGGGTAGGCAACAAATACATCGTTAACGGCCAAAAAACTTGGACTACGCTGGGCCAGTATGGCGAGTGGATTTTTTGCCTGGTGCGCACCAGCAACGAGGGAAAGCCGCAAACTGGCATCAGTTTCTTGCTGATCGACATGAAGAGCCCCGGCGTCAGCGTGCGCCCCATTGTGCTGCTCGACGGCGAGGCCGAGGTCAATGAGGTGTGGTTTGACAATGTCGAAGTACCTGCCGAGAACCTGATTGGCGAGGAAAACAAGGGCTGGAACTACGCCAAGCACCTGCTGGCCCATGAGCGCACCAACATCGCCGACGTAAACCGCGCCAAACGCGAGCTGGAGCGCGTCAAGCGCATTGCCAAGGCCGAGGGCGTGTACAGCGACAGCCGCTTTCGCGACGAAATTGCCAAGCTGGAGGTCGACGTGGTGGCGTTGGAAATGCTGGTGTTGCGCGTGCTCAGCGCAGAAAAATCGGGCAAGCAAAGCCTGGACATTGCCGGCCTTTTAAAAATCAAGGGCAGTGAAATTCAGCAACGCTACAGCGAGCTGATGATGTTGGCCGCCGGGCCCTATGCCCTGCCGTTTGTCTTTGAGGCCATGGAAGCGGGCTGGCAGGGCGACCAGGCGCACCATATTTGGCCTGAAGGCGCCACACACTGCGCACCGCTGGCATCCACCTATTTCAACATGCGCAAAACCACGATTTATGGCGGCAGCAATGAAGTGCAGCGCAATATCGTTTCGCAATTTGTGCTGGGCTAAACCACCCAAAGGACAAGAACATGAATTTTGACTTCACTGAAGACCAGGAACAACTGCGCGACGCGGTGCGCCGCTGGGTTGACAAAGCCTACACCTTTGAACGCCGTAACGGCATTGTGAAAGCTGGTGGTTTTGATGGCAAGGCCTATGCTGAGTTGGCTGAACTGGGCCTGTGCGGTTTGGCCATTGCCGACGCGCATGGCGGCCTGAACATGGGGCCGGTGGAAGCCATGGTGGTCATGGAAGAGCTGGGCCGCGGCATGGTGCTGGAGCCCTTGACCCAAACCCTGATAGCCAGCGCCTTGCTGGGCCACTATGCAGACGCTGCGCTGCAAGAAAAATGGCTGCCCGCCATGGCCACCGGCGAGGCACTGGTGGTGCTGGCGCACCAGGAGCGCACAGCCCGCTACAACACCAGTGCGTGCACCGCCAGCGCAACGCAAACCGCGCAAGGTTGGCTGCTAAACGCCACCAAACATGTTGTGCCCGCTGGCGACAGGGCGCAGGCTTTTATCGTGCCAGCCATGGCAAGCGGCCAGTTGGCCTTGTTTGTGGTGGACGCCAGCGCCACTGACCTTGGCACCACGGGCTACACCACCCAGGACGGCAGCCGCGCCGCCACGCTGGTGCTGGCTGCTGCGCCCGCCCAGTTACTCACCCAAGACGGCC
>JAKFVA010000014.1 GCA_021732385.1 Burkholderiales bacterium
GCGGGGCAGTGGCCATGGAGTAGCTGCGCCGCGCGCCGTCGCGCAGGATGAATTCCACATACTGGCCCGCGTGGTATTGCAGCGCGTCGTTGGCGGGCAGTTGCAGGCGCAGCAGCATGACGTCGGGTGATTTTTTGTCCAGCAGCGTCACGCGTGCGGGCATTTTCTTGATGGGAAACGCCCCCGCCTGCGTGACCTGGCGCGACTCCAGCACCACATCGGTCAGCGCGGTGGCGCTGCAGGTCAGCACAAAGCCGGCGGCTTCTTCTTCAACGCTCAAGGCCTTGCTCTGGTGCGGCCCGTGCTTGACCTGGCCCGACACGAGCTTGCATTTGCACGAGCCGCAGGCGCCGTCTTTGCAGCCATAGGGCAGGCCAATACCCTGGCGGATGCCGGCGTTCAGAATGGCTTCGTCGGCGCCAGCGGTAAATTCGCGTCCGCTGGGCTGGATGCTGATGCGCCAAGCGCTCGTGGTAGGTGAGGCGATGGACGTGGCGTCAGTAGTGGGGGTCATTAGTTGGTTATCCTCAGAGGCATTGCACTTTGCAGCCCAATTTTGCCTTCAAACCAATCCCCCCTCGGCGCGCTGCCTGCGCGCTTTCGCCGCCCCCGGCTTTTGGTGGTGGGCTGCGGCGATGTGGGCCTGCGCGTACTGCGCGAGCTGCCGGCGGCTGCCGGTTTGAAGCCAGGGCCGCAAATGCGGGTGCTGGCACTCACCTCTTCGGCCGAGCGAGTGGCCGTGTTGCGCGCGCAAGGCGCAACGCCGCTGCTGGCCAACCTGGACGACGCCCACAGCCTGCGCCGCCTGGCGGGCCTGGCGCAGCGGGTGCTGCACCTGGCACCGCCGCTGGGCACTGGCCCCACTGATCCGCGCACTCGCAATTTGTTGCATGCCCTGCGTTTGCGCAGCGCGCCACTGGCGCTGGTTTATGGGTCTACCAGCGGCGTTTACGGCAACCACCATGGCGCGCTGGTGCGTGAGACCAGCACCCTGCACAGCGCCACACCGCGCGCGCTGCGCCGCATCGACGCCGAGCGCAACGTGCGCTGGTGGGGCCGCTCGTCGCTGGGTGGTGGGCAGCCGGTGCGCATCAGCATTTTGCGCATCCCCGGTATTTACGCGGGTGACCGGGCAGACGGCACGCCCCAAGGCCGTTTGCGCAAAGGCACGCCGGTGCTGGCGGCGCACGACGATGTATTTACCAATCACATCCATGCCGACGACCTGGCGCGTGCCTGCATTGCCGCCCTGTGGCGCGGCAAACTGCAGCGTACGGTGAATGTGAATGACGATACCCGCCTGAAGATGGGCGACTATTTTGATTGGGCCGCTGACCTGTACGGCCTGCCGCGCCCCCCGCGCATCACGCGCGAAGCTGCACAAACCCAATTGCCTGCAATGCAACTGAGCTTTATGGGTGAGTCAAGGCAGATGGACAACACGCGGCTCAAGCGCGAGCTGCGGCTGCGACTGCGCTACCCCACGGTGGTGCAGGGTTTGCAGATTGATTGTCTACACTCGGTGGTGTATTGCGCTGGTCGACCGGTCCAAGCTGGAAGCACGAGTTTGTGAATGTTATATAGCGATCAAGCTTGAATGCGAACGCTTGGCGTAGCGGCAAACGGCGCGCTCAACGCGCCGCGCTCACGCGCCAGATCACATTGCCCACGTCGTCAGCCACCAGTAGCGCACCTTTTTTGTCCAGAGCAACGCCTACCGGCCTGCCATAGGCGTTACCCTCCGCGCTGAGAAAACCTGTGAGCACATCAATCGGTGTGCCTGAGGGCTTGCTGTTTTGGAACGGCACATAAATCACCTTGTAGCCGCTGTGTGGTTGCCGGTTCCAGGAACCGTGCTGGCCAATAAACATGCCATTGGCAAACACGGCGGGCAGTGTAGTGCCAACGGAAGACGCCAGACCTAATGAGGCGGTGTGTGCGCCCAGGGCGTAGTCGGGTTTGATGGCGGTGGCAACCAGATCGGGCCGGGGTGGTGACACGCGGGTGTCCACCGTCTGGCCGTAATAGCTGTAGGGCCAGCCGTAAAAGCCGCCTTTTCTGACTGAGGTCATGTAATCGGGCACCAGGTCGCTGCCCAGCTCATCACGCTCGTTCACCACGGTCCACAAGGTGTTGCTGGCCGCTTCCCAGGCCATGCCCACCGGGTTGCGCAGGCCCGACGCAAAGACTTGGTGCGCCCCGGTCTGGGCGTCCACCATCCAGATCGCAGCGCGCTGTGCTTCGGCCTCCATGCCGCGTTCGGCCACATTGCTGTTGGAGCCCACACTGACGTACAACTGTTGGCCATCCGCGCTGGCAATCAGATTTTTTGTCCAATGGTGATTGATTGGTCCGCCCGGCAGGGCCACAACCTGCGTGGGTGCTGTTGTGATCTGGGTGTCGCCCACTGCGTAGGGAAAGCGCACCACCGCGTCGGCATTGGCCACATACAGCGTGTTGCCCACCAGAGCCATGCCAAATGGTGAATTCAACCCTTGCAGCAGCGGTGTGCGCAGTTCAGCCACACCATCGCCATCAGCGTCGCGCAGCAGCGTGATGCGGTTGGCGCTGGGCACCGCGGCACCAGCGCGTTTCATCACCAGCCCCATGACCCAACCTTTGATGCCTTTGTTGTCGTCGGGTTTGGGCGGGGCATTGGTTTCTGCCACCAGCACGTCACCGTTGGGCAGCACATAAATCCAGCGCGGGTGGTCTAGGCCGCTGGCAAAAACGCCCGCTTGCGTGCCGGGCGCTGCGACAGGTTTGCCGCCTTCAGGCCAGCCTTTGGCCGGGGCAATATTGACGGTAGGAATCAGTGTGCGCTGCGGCTCGGGCAACGACGGGTTGGACCCGGTGCCAGCTGAAATTGGCAGCTTGGCGGTTTCACCACAGGCACAAAGAGAAGCGACGGCAATCAACACCCACAAAATTCGGTGGCTAATCGGAGGCGGGGCAATTGAATGGTGAGTACTGGTAAGCATGGTGTGTCTAAACGGATTGGTGGCAAAAATTGACAATTACAGGTACCAGCTGGTGCTGGTGCCTTTTCGCAGGCTGGCGTGCGTACGCGGTTGCCTGTGTACCTGTTGACAGCTCACTCAAATGCTAAGAATGCCCACCCTACTTCACAACGGGCGGACGCGCTGCTTGCGTGTCAGACATCAGCCCTTGTGAGCTACCTTCTCGGTTTTCAGAGCGCCCCGGATGTTCATGGCCGCCAGGCCCACTTGCATCGCAATCAGGGCGACGGCGTTGTCATACACAGCCCACACCACCCACAGTACATTGCTGAGCAAAAATACCCAAAACCCCCAGTTACGCCGCTTGACCTGCGAAGAAGCCACCAGCCAAGCTGCGAGCAAAGTGAATGCCATGGCCGGCCATTGAAGGTGATCGATAAGGTCCACAGATTGGGTCGATTGGGTGGCACGGTTGTCGGGCAGCAGAATTCGTCGTGTGGGGCTAATGCTGGTGCATCGCGCGCAAAGCGGAAAGCTGTGGGTGGCGCATCTTGCCGTAGGACAACTGCCTTGGTGACTTGAGTCTGCTTGCAACCCAAATCAACGGGTACTGAGTCTTAAAAAATTGTGGGTTGTCTGTGAGCGAGCGAACAGAAATAATTGCCCTGTCGACGGTAAGCTAATTGACCTTTTTCACATCTAGAAAGCGTTCTTGGCCCAATCACCTCATCACACCAACCCCGATCCGCGGCTCAATCAAATTCTTGCTGCGCTGCCGACTGAGGAATATGCCAGCTTGTTGCCCGACCTGGAGCTGGTGGCTATGCCGCGGGGCTGGACCATGTCGCAGTCAGGCGACCATGTGCGGCATCTGCATTTTCCGACATCGGGCATTGTCTCGCTCATTTATCAACTGGAAGACGGTTCCGCCAGCGAAATTGCGTTGGTGGGTACCGAGGGGATGATCGGCATTTCAATTTATATGGGCGGCGAAAGCTTGCCCACCAGCACCGAAGTGCAAAGCGCCGGGCAAGCCTACCGGTTGACCCGCAAGGTAATGCAGCACGAGTTTGCGCTGGGCGGCGAGTTGCAGCATCTGGCGCTGCTGTATACACAAGCACTGATTGCCCAAACCTCCCAAATGGCCGTGTGCAACCAGCATCACTCGGTTGACCAGCAGTTTTGCCGCTGGATACTCATGACGGTTGACCGCTTGCACAGTGACAAGATCGCCATCACGCAAGAACAGATTTCGCACCTGTTGGGGGTGCGCCGGGAAACGGTCACGCTGACAGCGGGCAATCTGCAAAAGGATGGTTTGATTGTCTGCACCCGGGGGTGTATTGCGCTGGTTGACCGGCCCAAGTTGGAAGCGCGAGTTTGTGAGTGTTATATGGCGATCAAGCTCGAATGCGAGCGTTTGCTGCCGACGCAAAAAGCGCCCAAGCCAGTCAAGTAAGCAACCTGGTTTCTTGATACAACGCGGCAGCAAGGCATGACAAGGCTGGATCCAGAACGGATCCAAATGGCCTTCATTTTTTACCGCATGAACGGAAAACAAGAAGGGCTCACGACCAATGGGGTGCAGTGAGCCCTTTTACAGTTTGGTGCCGGAGAGATGAATCGAACACCCGACCTTCTCATTACGAATGAGCTGCTCTACCGACTGAGCTACACCGGCTAGCCTCATATTTTAGCAGGCCGTGAACCGCTTGTGATGGCCCAAGCTGCGTGCCTGCGCCAGCGCGGTCAGTTGGAGTTTTGCGCGTGGTAAGCCGTGGCGCGCTCGACCTCGTTTTTGGAGCCCAGAATCACGCTCACGCGCTCGTGCAGTTGGCCAGGCTGAATGTCCAGAATGCGCTGCGCTCCGTTAGTGGCCATGCCGCCAGCTTGCTCCACCAGCCAGCCCATGGGGTTGGCTTCGTACATCAGGCGCAGCTTGCCGGGTTTGCCGGGTTCGCGCGCGTCCCAGGGGTACATGAAGATGCCGCCGCGCATCAAAATGCGGTGCACATCGGCCACCATGCTGGCCACCCAGCGCATGTTGAAATTCTTGCCGCGTGGGCCGTCTTCGCCCTGCAGGCATTCATTGATGTAGCGGGTAATGGGCGGTGCCCAATGGCGCTGGTTACTCATGTTGATGGCGAACTCCTGGGTGTCGGGCGGGATACGCAGGTTTTCTTCCACCAGCACAAAAGAG
>JAKFVA010000045.1 GCA_021732385.1 Burkholderiales bacterium
CAGACCCCGAAAGACTTTGGGCTGGCTGTCTCCACTTGAGGTGTATAGCCAACATCTGGCTCGCCTTCAGAGCCAGCCAGATGTCTTGCAGTAACCTCCACGTGTTGCGCTTGAAGTTGAGACCGCCAAGGCATTAAAAATGGTTTTTGCTATTACAGGCGTTCGGGTGCCGCTATGCTTTTTTACTATAATTTCAATAGCAATCAGGTCAGCGGTTTGAAATGACTGTGCTGGGGCGCGGCTTGGGCCGGATGCGTATGGGCATGAGCGTGCGGCGCATGGCTGTGCACAACATCGGCTTGGCGCAGCGGCACGAGATTGAGTTGGCCATGGCGCACGCCACGCAGCGCCATCAACTGCGCTGACAAACGCTGCACCACCGCCGTGGGGCCGCGCAGCACCACAGTTTCCAGGCAATGGTCGTGGTTCAGGTGGGTGTGCAGGCTGGAGACCACCACATCGTGCTGCTGGTGCTGCAAGTCCATAACGCGCTGCGAGACGGTGTGGTCGTGGTGGTCGTACACGTAGCTCAGGCTGGCCACGCACCAGGGCGAGGTTTGCGCTGCCAGGGTTTGATGGCCGATCTGCTGGCGAATCAAATCGCGCACGGCCTCCGAGCGGTTGCTGTAGCCCTGGGCGGCAATCAGTTGGTCAAAGGCCTCGGCCAGCGGTTCGTCCAAAGAAATAGTAAAGCGTTGCATGGTGACGTGCTCAAAAGAAAAGGGCTATGGGGGCGCAGCTCAGGCAGCGCGGGCGGGTTGCCGCAGGGCTTGCTGCGCGGGCGGCTGGTCAGCCGGTTCTGGCGCTGGCGCCAGCCTGGACTCGATTGCGGCTTCCACCGTTGGCCCCGCTGCTTGCGCCGCCGCTTCAACCGCGGCTTGTGCCGCCACAACTTGCCAGGCGTCTTGCAGCACCAGGCGGCGCAGGCCGTCGTGCTGCCACAAGCCGTCCAGCGCGTGGCCGGGGGCCAGCAGCAGCGCCTGCATCAGCGGCTGCAAAGGCGTGCTGGCGGGCTCCACCAGCAGCACCAGGCGGGCCTGGCCGTCCGCTTGTTGCTCGTCGATGCGGCCCAGCCAGTCGAGCTCGCACAGCACGCTGACCACCGGCTCCAGTTGCAGCGTGTCAACCCGCAAGGCCAGGGCCAGTTGCGCCAGGCTCAACCCCTTGGCCGGGCTGGAACGCGCCTGCTGCAACCGCTGCATGGCCTCTAGTGCCAATTGAAAGCGCCAGCCGGGCCCGTCTTCGTGGCGCTCCACGCCTTGCAGCAGGCTGGGCAAATACGCCGCAATCACCGCGCCCAGCAGCACAATCACCCAGGCCAGGTAAATCCACACCAACAAAATCGGCACCGTGGCAAACGCGCCGTAGATGGCCGAGTAGGCAGGCACCTTACCCAGATACAGCGCCAGGCCCTTTTGCGTGATGGCCATGGCCACCGCCACAAACACGCCACCGGCCGCCGCGTGCGACCATTTCACATAGGTGTTGGGCACATAGCGGTACAGCGCCGTCATGCCCAGCACCAGCAGCGCAAACTCCACCGCGTCAAGCAACCATTTCACGCCGCCGGGCAAGCTGCCCACCACCCCGCGCGAGGCCGAAATGACATACGAAGTGGTGGCCAGGCTGGCAGCCAGCAGCAGCGGCCCGAGCGTCATGGCGGCCCAGTACACCAGCACGCGCTGTGCCAGCGGGCGTGGCTTTTTAACCCGCCAGATGGCATTCAGCGTGCGGTCCATGGTGAGCATCAGGGCCAGCGCGGTCACCAACACAATCGCAAACCCCGCCGCGCCCAGCTTGTTGGCCTTGGAGGCAAACTGCGTCATGTAGCCCACCACCTGGCGGGCAATGTTCTCGGGCACCAGGCTGTCTACCAGCCACACTTGCAAACCCGCCTGCAATTTGGCAAACACTGGGAACGCCGTGAACACCGCCAGCATCAGCGTGAAAAAGGGCACCAGCGCAAGCGTGGTGGTGAAGGTTAGGCTGCCGGCAGTAACGCCCAGGCGGTCTTCCCTAAAGCGGCTGCGCAGTGTGCGCCAGGTCTGGCGGCCGGTGAGCTGGCGCAAATCGGTCAGTACAGAAGAAAGGTTCATAGCCACTATCATGAATGCAATGAAAATCACCACGCCCAACCCTGCATCCAGCACCCCCGCCCTCTCGCCTGCCCCGGAGGTTTTACGTGCCGTGCAATACACCCGCGCACTCGCAGTCGGCTGTTTGCTGGGACTGATTGTGTTGGGCCTGGCCTGGGAACTTTTTTTGGCGCCCTTGCCCTCTGGCAGCGGCGCACTGGCGCTGAAAGTTTTGCCGCTGTGCATCCCCCTGGCCGGGCTGCTCAAGCACCGAATGTACACCTACCGCTGGCTGAGTTTGATGGTCTGGATCTACTTCACCGAAGGTGTAGTGCGCGCCTGGAGCGACCGCTGGCCCAGTAATGCCCTAGCACTGCTTGAAGTAGTCTTGTGCGTGCTCCTGTTTGCCGCCTGCGCACTGCATGTGCGGCTGCGGCTCAAGGCCGCCAAGGCCAGCGCGCAAGGCAGCGAGGCAGCCGCCAGCGCAGGGACACTGGCCCCGCCATGACACTGCTGACGCAACTGCGCAGCCTGCTGGGTAGTACCCATGTGTTGACCGGTGGCGATAGCCCTGCCGGCCTGACGGCTTATGAACAAGACTGGCGCGGGCGCTATCACGGCAGGGCGCTGGCTGTGGTGCGGCCCGGCAGCACCAGCGAGGTGGCAGCTGTGGTGCAAGCCTGTATTCAGCATGGCGCAAGCATCGTGCCGCAAGGTGGCAATACCGGTCTGGTGGGGGGCGGGGTTCCCGATGCCAGCGGCACACAAATCGTGCTCAGCTTGCAGCGCATGAACGCCATCCGCAGCATCGACACCGCCAACTTCACCATCACCGCAGAAGCCGGCTGCATTTTGCAAAGCGTGCAACAAGCCGCGGCCAATGTTGGCCTGCTTTTTCCACTTAGCTTGGCGGCTGAGGGGAGTTGCACTATCGGCGGCAACCTGGCGACCAACGCGGGCGGCACGCAGGTGCTGCGCTGGGGCAATGCGCGCGACTTGTGCCTGGGGCTGGAGGTAGTCACGCCACAAGGCGCGGTATGGCAGGGCTTGGGCGGCCTGCGCAAGGACAATACCGGCTACGACTTGCGGCATCTGCTGATTGGGAGCGAAGGCACGCTGGGCATCATCACCGCCACCACGCTCAAACTGTTTCCACAACCCGCCGCCAGCCTAACGGCTTGGGCCGCCGTGCCGTCGCTGACGGCTGCCGTTCAATTGCTGGGGATGGCGCAGCAGTTTTTAAGCTCCGCACTCACCGGTTTTGAAGTGATGGGCCGGGGCGCGCTGGCATTGGTGCGACAGCATATGCCGCAGTTACATGTGCCATTTACGGGTGAGGGAACCGCGCTCGGTGAAACCGCTGGTGACTCACCCTGGTGCGTGCTGCTTGAAAACGCCGACAGCGAATCCGAAGCCCATGCGCGCAGCCGCTTTGAGGCGCTGATGCAAACTGCTTTTGAGGCGGGTTGCGTTAGCAATGCTGTAGTAGCGAGCAGCCTGACGCAAGCCCGTAAGTTGTGGCATGTCCGCGAGAGCATTCCGCTGGCGCAGGCCAAGGAGGGCCTGAACATCAAGCACGACATTGCCCTGCCCATCTCGGCCATCCCCACGTTTTGTATCGAGACTGATGCGCTGCTGGCGCAAGCCGTGCCTGGCGCGCGGTTGGTGAATTTTGGCCACTTGGGCGACGGCAACCTGCACTACAACGTACAGGCGCCTGTGGGTCTTGATCCAGCCGCGTTTTTGCAAGCCCAAGAGCAGCGCGTGAACGCTTTGGTCTACGACGCGGTAGCACGGCACGGGGGCAGTTTTTCAGCTGAGCACGGCGTCGGCGCGTTGAAGGTGCATGAACTGGCGCACTACAAATCGCCTGAAGCCCTGGCCATGATGCGGGCTATCAAACAGGCACTTGATCCGCTGGGTTTAATGAATCCGGGACGGGTTTTGGACTAATGGCACAAAGCATTAAGATATTTTGCTTGGCATCAATCAAAAGAAACGCACACCAGTGTGCTTCTTTACTGCTAAGGTCTTTGACTGGTTTTGCAAATGGCGCTGCTCAATTAGTCAACATGCTGAGAAATAACAAGAAGGCTGAACCTTCCAGTGGCTGGCTACCTGTGACAATCCTTCAACTCTGAGTAAAGTGCGTCATTGAAATTGCCACCTTGAACTCATTACAGCAATTTCACTTCCACTGACGCTCATTATTTCTTGCTGTTATTTTTGGCTTTAATTTCATGCAACCCATACGTTCTCAGTACGAAGATTTCATGCGCCACGTGGCCACGCATGGCGTGCTCAAGATGGACCGCACCGGCACGGGCACCACCAGCGTGTTTGGCCACCAGATGCGCTTTGATTTGAATGAAGGCTTTCCGCTGATCACCACCAAGAAAGTGCACCTCAAGTCCATCATTCTGGAGTTGCTGTGGTTTCTAAAAGGCTCCAGCGACAACAACTGGTTGACCGAACGCGGCGTAACCATTTGGAACGAATGGGCCAAGCCCGATGGCGACCTGGGCCCGGTGTACGGCGTGCAGTGGCGCAGCTGGCCCACACCCGATGGCGGGCACATTGACCAGATCGCCGAGCTAATTAACACCCTCAAGACCAACCCCGATTCGCGCCGCATGATCGTAAGCGCCTGGAACGTGGCCGAGCTGTCCAAAATGGCGCTCATGCCCTGTCACGCGTTCTTCCAGTTTTACGTGGCGCCAGCGCAAGCGGTCGGGGAAAAAGGCCGCTTGAGCTGCCAGCTCTACCAGCGCAGCGCCGACATTTTTCTGGGTGTGCCGTTCAACATTGCCAGCTACGCGCTGCTCACGCACATGGTGGCGCAGCAGTGCGATTTGGCCGTGGGCGACTT
>JAKFVA010000038.1 GCA_021732385.1 Burkholderiales bacterium
TCCAACCCGAACGCAATACTTTGACGCTCCTGGTAGTTCAGTTGCTGATAAGAACGGTTGGTTAGTTTCATGTGAACACCTTACTGGGTTTAATCGCAGGGTGTTGCACTTCAGATTTGAGACCGCTCAGTGTTTTAGTCAATGTAGCTTTGCATATAACGCTATTTTTTAAGTAGCGTTTTCGGTAGTTTGCCCACTTGTTTGCGCTGCCGGCCAGCCCACCACAGCGCGCCTATGGTGCTGAAAATGCCATGCGCCGCGCCCAGCACGCCGCGCCAAGTGCCGCTGATTTTGGAGTGACCCACCCGCGGCAGCAGCGCCACCGGCACCTCCTGCATGCGCAGCCCCAATTGGATGGCGCGCACCTGCATTTCCGTTGTCCAGCCAAAGCGGCGGTCACGCATGCCAATGCGTTGCAGCGCGTCGACCCGCACGGCGCGAAACGGCCCAAGATCCGTCACCGCCACACCCCACAGCAGGCGAATCAGCGCGCTGGCCAGCCAGTTGCCAAAGCGCTGCGGCAGTCCCATCGCCAGAGGCGGCGGGTTGTGGCGCGCGCCAATGGCCAGGTCGGCCCCGGCAATCAGCGGCGCCAAAAGGCGGGCGGTATCGCGCAGGTCTACCGACGCATCGCCGTCAATGAACACGATGCAGCGCGCGGGCAGCGACACCCGTGTCGCGCTCGGCGCGCTTTGGCTGGCTGCCAAGGCGGCGGCAATGCCGGCCAGGCAAGCCGCGCCGTAGCCGCGCTCGGGCTGATGCACCACGCGCGCGCCAGCTTCGCGGGCGCAGTCGGCGGTAGCGTCTTGCGAGGCGTTGTCGGCTACCAGCACCGCATCAAATACCGGCCAACCATTGATTTGCTGGGCCAGCGCCTGGCGCACCACCTGGCTAATTGCAGCGGCTTCATTGAAGGCCGGAATTACCGCCACACAAGGCCGCAAGCGCGCATCGGCCAGCACGTCAGGTTGTGCGTCTGCCAATGCCGTAGCCAATACCTCAGCGGCCATGCTTACCGCCACGCAAAATCCAACCGTCCACTACGGCCCCAAAAAGCCAGGCCGCCGCAATCGCCAGCAACGGCCAGGCCGCAGGTGCCCACACGCCCTCGCCCGCAAAGCGGTTGAGCACTTCATAGCTCAGCGGAACCACGCTGACCCAGGCTAACAGCCAGGCGCGTGGTTGCAGCGCAATCAAGGGCACCAGCAAACACAAATACCACGGGAAAACTACCGGGCTGAACAGCAGCGGCGCTGCCAGCACCCACTGCAAACCCGAAAGCGGTGCGCTGCGCGCGCGCCAAGCTGCCAGCGCCAGCCACACCAGCGCCAGCGCCGCACTGGCCAACAGCGCAGCGCGCGGTGCCAGCAAATAACCCAGTGCCGACACCACGGGCGAACCAAAGCGCCACTTCTCAAAAAACACGCCCAAGCTGCCCACCGGGCGCAGCCCCAGCGCCAACGCCAACCCGTAGCCAACCGCCAGTGCCAGCAGCAGGCCCAGTGTCAGTTGCGCCCGCCGGGGCCAGCCGCGCGGGGCCGCCAGCGCCAGCCAAGCCAGCACCGGGGCCAGCTTGAGCAGGCCGCCCAGTCCCAAAAACAGGCCGCCCCAGATACCCGCCCAACGGGTTTTACCCAGCTCCAGGCACCACAGCGCCGCCACCAGGGCCAGCGCAGACACGGCATCCACATGAGCGCCCACGCCTGACTCGAGCAGCAGCAAGGGCGACAGCGCCACCAGCGGCAGGTGCTGCAGACTGCCCCGGCGCGCCAGCAAAGAGCGCACCAGCAGCACCGTAGCAAACCCAGCCGTGCAGGCCAGCAGTTTCCACACCCAGGGCCCCACCTGCGGACCTGCCGCTGCCGCCAGCGCAAACAGCGCCAACGCACCTGGCGGGTAGAGCGTGGGGTAGGCGGTGTGCTCGGCGGGCGTGGGCCAAATGGCGCGAAGCGCTGCTACGGGCGCTGCATCGGGGGCCAACCGGTATGGGTCGAGCCCGGCCAGGGCCACCGCACCATCCCACAAATAGCGCTCGGCATCGTGGGTGGTAAATACGGGCAACCCCAGCACCAAAAGCCAGGCCAGCGCACTGGCAGTCAGTGTGATGCGCTGGGCCGCAAGCGGCGCGTGCTGGCTGAGTTGCCAGGCCCGCAGCATCAAAAGCGTCAAAGCGCCATGCCAGGCCAGATAGGCGCTGCCCAGCCAGCGCGGGTCAACAAACGCCACCCACCAGCCCAGCGCAGCCACCAGCACAAAAGCCGCGCAGGTTTGCCGCAGCGCCGCTGTATGTGCCTCCATGTGCCCCACCATATGCGCCGGTGTGTGCGCCAACGTTGGTGCCAGCGTCTGCGTCAAATCGCCAGCGGGTTTGCGCATGGCGTACTCAGGCCGCCGGGGCCAGCAGGCTGCGGGCGTTGCGCTCGCGCAGGCTTTGCACGCCCGAGAACAGCAGCCCCCAGACAAACAGCAGCAAAAACGGCACCAATGTCCAAAAGCCCTGCCACACGGCCCAGGCGGTGTAGGCCGCGTAAAGGGCGGCAAGCGCAATCTCCAGCAGCTCATAGCCGCCCAGGCGCGGCGCATAACTGCGCGGGCGCGCGGCAATGCCGTGGTTTTGTAGCGCATGCGCGCCCAACTTGGGGGTGCGCACAAAAGCGCTTTGGCGACCCAGCAGCGCCTCCAGCACGGCGCGGCCATTGTTCAGCCCCAGCCCGACCGAAGTGGCCAGCAGCGCCGGCACATAAACCCAGCGCGCACCAATGCGGCCAAACAACTGGCGCTGCCCCACCAGAAAAAACAGCAGATGGCTGCCGGTGGCCAACACCAGCAGTGGCAAGTCGAGCCACCACAGCGACAAGCCCCAACCCAACTGCTCGCGAACCAGAATGCTGGGCAACAAAAACACCGCGCTGTGCAGCAGCATGAGCAAATACGCCAGGTTGCTCGACAGGTGCAGCGTGGCTTCGAGCTTGTGGTGCAGCGGCAGTGGCGCGCGCCAGACTTGCGGCAGGGTTTTGCGCATGACCTGAATCGCCCCTTTGGCCCAGCGGTGCTGCTGGCTCTTGAACGCATTCATCTCCACCGGCAGCTCGCTGGGGCAACCCACCTGCTGCAAATAGGCAAAGCGCCAGCCATGCAGCTGGGCGCGGTAGCTCAGGTCCAGGTCTTCGGTGATGGTGTCCCAGTGCCAGCCGCCCGCGTCGCGAATCGCCTGCGCACGCCAGATGCCGGCGGTACCGTTGAAATTGAAGAACACACCGGCGCGGTGGCGGGCGGGCTGGTCAATGGCAAAGTGCGCGTCCAGCATGATGGCCTGCACTTGGGTGAGCGCGTTGTAGCCGCGGTTAAGGTGCTCCCAGCGGGTTTGCACCATGCCCACCCGTGGGTCGGCAAACGGGGCCAGCGCGTTGTGCAGCAACTCGGGGCCGGGCACAAAATCAGCGTCAAAGATGGCAATCAATTCGCCCGCCGCGCGCGGCAGCGCAGCGGCTAGCGCACCGGCCTTGTAGCCGGTGCGGTCGGTGCGGTGCAAGTGCTCAATCCAGACGCCACGCGCACGGTGCCAGGCCACTCTAGCCTGAGCTAGCGCCACGGTGTCGTCGGTGGAATCATCAAGCACCTGAATTTGCAGCCGATCTGGCGGATAGCGCAGGGCGGCGACCGCATCAATCAGCCGCTCGACGACAAATTTTTCGTTGTAGATGGGCAACTGCACCGTGACCACGGGTAGCGGCCACAGGGGTGCCTGCGGCACTGCGGGCTGCACCCCGGGCAGTGCTTGGCGGCTCCGCCAACGCAGCACCTGCCAGGTCAGGTAAAGCCGGTGCGTGCCGTAGATGCACAGCACCAGCAGCAGCCCGAAATGGCCAACAAGGACAACACTGGCCAGCCAGGTGGGCACGGTGGAGGTCAAAGCGGCAAGGCGTCAGTAGGCAAAGACCAGCGCCAGCGAATAAGTGGTGCCGCGCAGCGTGTTGCTGCCGTACAAATCACGCGTGACGGTAAATTCGACCGCACGTGATTTGTCCAGCCGGTAACCAGCGGTGGCTTCCAGCTTGGCCAGGTCAAACTCCAGATTGAGTGTGGGGTTGCCCGCCAGCGTCACCTGCGGGCTGCTGTTGCCTAAACCGGCAATGCCATCAAGCTTGGCGCGCAGGTACAGGGTGGGCGCGGCGTCAAAGCCGTATTCAAGCAGGTAACGAAATTCGTCGGCAGGTGCGCCAAAGCGTTTGCGCAAACCAGCTTCCAGCCCAAAATAGCCTGCGCTGCCCAGCGAGCGGCCTAACAAAATTCGTGCTTCCACGTCTTCCTGGCCATTGCCCAGCGGCACGGCATCGCCCCGGCTGTAGGCGTAGGGTGCCTTGAACAAAAGCGATCCCGACACCACGGTGGGGCCGCTCAGAAAGTTGTAGCGCAGGCCGACATCGATGTCGCCCACGCCGCTGCTGCGGGCCACCTGGCCGCTGTCGTTGGCCAGCCGCTTGAGCGGCAGCGCGCCATAAAACGCCAGCCGGTCGCTGATGCCGTATTCCAGGTAGTAGGTGAAATTGCGGTCAGTGAAGCGGCGAAAGCCGGGTGCGGGCGTGTCAAAAAACGATTCGCTGGAAAACGAGTTGATGGCGAACTTGTGGTACGAACTGCCTGCCTTGGGCGTCCAGGCACCCGCCAGCGC
>JAKFVA010000023.1 GCA_021732385.1 Burkholderiales bacterium
TGATGCAGACTGCCGATGGCACGCTGGTATTTGTCGAGGTACGCCAGCGCGCCAGCCGATCGTACGGCGGTGCGGGTGCCAGCATTACCGCCACCAAACAGCGGCGCATTGTGCTGGCAGCACGCCATTACCTGCTTCGTCTGCGCCAGTTGCCACCATGCCGCTTTGATGTGGTGCTGGTGGAGCAAGGCGGTTTGCAGTGGCTGCAAGCGGCTTTTGATGCAGGCGGTTATTAGGGACGCTATCATCCACACCATGCAAGAACTACGCATACAACAGCACTTTATTGACAGCGCCGACCTGAAATACAAGGCCGCCCAAATGTTGTCCAAACCGATTGCAGAAGGCATTGCGGCGCTGCTGGCTTGTGTGACCAGCGGCGGCAAGGTGCTGGCCTGCGGCAATGGCGGCTCTGCGGCCGACGCGCAGCATTTTGCAGCCGAATTTGTTGGCCGTTTTGAGCGCGAGCGACCCGAGCTGGCGGCCATTGCGCTCAGCACCGACAGCTCAATACTCACTGCCATTGCCAATGACTACAACTTTGACGTGATTTTTTCCAAGCAGGTACGTGCGCTGGGCACGCCTGGTGATGTGCTGCTTGCCATCAGCACCAGCGGCAACTCGGCCAACGTGCTTGCCGCGGTACAAGCCGCGCATGAGCGCGACATGACCATAATTGCCCTGACCGGACGCGGCGGCGGCAAAATGGCCCAGGCGCTACGCGAGACCGATGTGCATATTTGTGTTCCCCATGAACGCACCGCCCGCATTCAGGAGGTGCATCTTTTGACCCTGCATTGCCTGTGCGATGGCGTGGATACCCAATTACTTGGCGAACAGGAGATTGCCGAATGAAAACCCCTGGATTTTCTACATTGAGCCTACCTCGCACTGGTGCGCGTTGGCTGCTGCTGGCCAGCGTGTGCGCAGCCCTGGGCACTTTAAGTGGCTGTGCCGTGGTGTTGGGCGGCGCGGTGCTGACGGGTGGTCTGGTAGCCACCGACCGCCGCACCTCGGGCACACAGCTGGAAGACGAGGGGCTTGAGTTGCGCGGCGCCAGCCGCCTGAGCCAGGCCTTGGGCGAGCGCGGCCATATCAATCTCTCGGCCTACAACCGCCAAGTGCTGATGACGGGCGAGGTGCCCACCGAAGCCGACAAACAGTTGGCCGAGCAGACGCTGGCGAAGGTGGAAAACGTGCGTGCCGTCGTCAATGAGCTGGCGGTGCTGGGCAATTCATCGGTTGCGGCGCGCGGCAACGACGTGTTTATTTCGGGCAAGGTACGCGCCGGTTTTGTGGATGCCAAGGAACTGTCCGCCAACGCCTTTCGGGTCGTCACCGAGCGCAGCACGGTGTATCTGATGGGCCTGGTGACGCAGCGGGAGGCCGACAAGGCCACCGAGATCGCCCGCTCCACCTCAGGCGTACAGCGCGTGGTGCGGATTTTTGAAACCATCAGCGAGCAAGATTTGCAGCGTATTGCCGGGCAATCCGGCAAACCCGCGCAGCAACCGAAATAAGCGGGGCGCCTGATTCAGGCCGGGTGCTTGCGCCCGGTTTGCTCGGTGGGCTTTGTCAAGGCAGCGGAAAACCCGAGCGGTAGGCCAGTTGCTGCTCTACCCATATGGCGGCTTCTAGTAGCCCGCGGTCATTGCCCCAACGGCCTACCAGTTGAATGCCCAGCGGCAATTGATTGCCCGAGATACCGGCTGGCAAAGCAATCGCTGGTGCGCCAACCAAAGAGGCGAGTGCGCACAGGCTGGCGTCACCCGTATTGGCCAAGCCCACCGGTGCCTCACCCAGGGCGGGGGCCATCAGTGCCACGTCAAACGGCGCCAGCCAAGCGGCAAATGCGCGAATCAGGGCCTGCTGCAGCTGCCTGGCTGCAAAGTAGTCTGCGGCCAGCACTTTGCGTCCACGCTCCACCAGTGCCAAAGAAACGGGACTGATGCGCTGCGGCATTGCGTCGGCCAACGCGGCATTGGAGGCACCGCCTTCGACATCCACCAAGGTATCCACACACGCCCACAAAGCTTCAAGAGAAGGCGGCAATTCAACGGATGTCACACTGGCGCCGCAAGCCACCAGACGCTGCGCCGTGGATTCAACCAGCTGCTGCTGCTCCGGGCTAATGCGCTGCCAGACTGTGCTGCGCAACAAGGCAATGCGCGGTGCGGGGCCGGATTGCGCCAGCGGCCAAGCGGGCGTTGGCGCGGGTGTGCCCCAAAAGTCAATGCCGTCACGGCCTGTCATGAACGAGGCCAGCCAGGCAGCGTCGGCCACGCAGCGTGCAAAAACGCCGACATGATCCAGGCTGGGTGAGAACGCATGGATGCCGGTGCGCGGCGTTATGCCAAAGCTCGGTTTGTATCCCACCACGCCACAGTAGGCCGCGGGCCGCAAAACCGAGCCCACTGTTTGGGTACCCAAGGCCGCCGGTACGCAGCCGCATGCCACCGCCGCGGCCGAGCCGCTGGACGAACCCCCTGGCGTGTGTGCCAAGCTCCAGGGATTGTGTGTTTTACCGGGGTGCCGCCAGGCGAACTCTGTGGTCACTGTCTTGCCAAATACCAGCGCACCCGCACCTTGCAGTGCATCGACCACCCAGGCGGATTGCGCGGGCACATGGCCTTCAAACGCGGCTGAGCCCATTTCGGTGGGGATGCCCCGGGTCGCCATGATGTCCTTGAAGCCAATGGGCATGCCCGCCAGGGGGCCTGGGCTTGCTTTTGCCGCGCGCACGGCTGACGCGTCAAAATAGGCAAATGGCTTGACTGAGGGTGCCACCGCCAGCGTGCGGGCGATGCAGCTTTCCAGGTAGTCGGCCGCACTCAAACGGCCTTGGGCAATAGAGGTTGTGGCCTCGATCAGGCCTAGTTGATAAAGCGGCACTGCTGCGCTGACCAAGGGGGCTACTTCAGCCGCTTGATCAAGCTGGACGTGTCCCAGCGCTGACCGCCCATTTTTTGCACATCGGCGTAGAACTGGTCCACCAGTGCGGTCACTGGCAGGCGTGCGCCGTTGCGTTTGGCTTCATCGAGCACCAGACCCAGATCCTTGCGCATCCAGTCCACCGCAAAGCCAAAATCAAACTTGTCCTGCACCATGGTCTTGCCGCGGTTGTCGAGCTGCCAGCTTTGTGCAGCGCCCTTGCCAATCACCTCAAGCACCTGCTGCACGTCCAGCCCCGCGTTTTGGCCAAAGGCAATGCCTTCTGCCAAGGCCTGCACCAGCCCAGCAATACAAATCTGGTTGACCATTTTGGTGAGCTGGCCGCTGCCACTGGCCCCCATCAACGTGAAGGCTTTGGAAAACGCCATAGCCACCGGACGGGCCGCATCAAATGCAGCCTGATCACCCCCACACATCA
>JAKFVA010000007.1 GCA_021732385.1 Burkholderiales bacterium
TGCTTACAGCCGCGTGATTGAACGTTTTTGAGCCAGCTAGGCGCGAGTGCATCTGCGTATGCACAGGTGCCAATACGCTGTGCAACAAAAAACCGGCCTTAAGCCGGTTTTTTGTTGTCAAGCAGATGGGTGTTCACCCCCCAGTTGCCAGCACCCCTTGAAAGAAGCCACGCGCAGCGGCACTGCAAAACGGCAGCGGCGCCGCCCGGGCCCGCGGCAGTGGCTGCCACTGCCTGGGCAAAGCCGGCTCGTGCAGCGGCAAATGGATCGCCTGCGCCAGGGCTGGCGGCGGCCAAATCAAGCACGGTGAGCAAGCTTGCCGGCACGCCGCGCGCGGCGAACTGCGTGCCGAAGTAACCGGCTGTGGCTTGCGTGCTGGCGAAGTTCACGGTCGGGTCATCGCGGCCACCGCACAGCAGCATAGGGCGAGTCGGTGTCCAGTTGCGCAGGTCGTTGGCCACTGCGGCACGGCGAAACCCGTTGGCCGGTGTGCAGGCCAGCGGTGTGGCCGTGGTCAGTGATGCAGCCGTGGGCGGGAAAGCGTTGCCGGGGCAGCGATTGGCTGCAATGTCGGCGGCGGTAGAGGCGAGGTAACTGGCGCGAATCAGGTTGTTGGGCCCATAAAAACCAAATGGTGCCAGCGCGGGCACGGCCAGGCCGGGCGTGGCACCGGTCGGGTACAGCGCCTGCGTGGCCGGGAAGCGCCCGCTGTTGACCAGCGCGGTCAGCGACTCGGTGCTGGGCAGCAGGTTGTCGATGGTGGCCGAATACTGGGCTTCATAAATATCGTTGATGTTGGCGTACACATTGCCAAACTGGCGCTGCCAACTGGTGCTCAGCAAGGGCGTGAAGGTGGTGCCGCCCAGCGCGGGTGCACCTGAGAAACTGAAGTCCACCAGCATTGAAATAGCCGATGGTGCCGACAGCGGGGCTGATGCCGTGACGGTTTGGCCGGCTGCCTGCATGGCGCGGTGCGTGGCCATGGCCACATAGCCGCCCTGCGAATAGCCGCTGATGAACAGCCGCCCGCTGTCGGGCAGCGCGGTAATGCTGCCCAGGGTCGAGCGTGCCGCCGCCAGCGCGTCAATCATGTCGGCGCTTTGCTGGTTGGCGTTCAGGTAGGGGTGGTGGCTGGAAGACGAGCCGTCATGGCCGGCATAGTTGGGTGCAACCACAATGAATCCCTGCGCGGCATACATGGCAGCTACCAGCGTGGCCTCGCCGGTGGCCGCGTTGGTGGCGCTGAAGCTGGCCATGTTGAAGTTGCGGTCGGTGGTGGTGCCGTGGGCATACAGCACGATGGGGCGCGCACCAGTGCATGCGGCGTCGCTGCCAGTGGGCACCATGACGGCGGCGCTGGCCGTGACAGACTCGCCTGTGCCGCCGACGGTGCGGTATTGAATGCGGCGCACATCAATGCCGCAAACCGGCGTACCGGCTACTTGCAACAGCGGTGCCGAAGCGGGCGAAGCCGCCAGGCTGGCGCTGAACTGGGCGGCGGTCAAGGCCACGCTGACCGTGGGGGGGCCAATCAAGCCGCCACGCTGGGCTTCAGCGCTGCCGCCGCCGCCGCAGCCCGCCAACAATGCGGCCACGCCTGTGAGCGCGAAAGGAAGAATTTTTTGCATGCCTGTCTCCTGAATTCTGGTGTGTGTGAAAACGTCGAAATAGAACGACCGTTCGTTTCGGCTGACCATCTTAGGAGCAGCAGGGCAAAACTGCGACGGGGTTAACACCAGTAAGTTTTTGTTGGCATGCTGCCAGGGCGGTGCGATGCCGTGCGTTTGCGCCCCAGCACCCGTGCTTTCAGCGGTAGCGCAATTTCATCAGCAAAATTGCCAGCGCCAGCGCCAGCGTAATGGCGTTGGCCAGCACAATCGGCCAGGCACCCAGCAGCCAGCCATAGACCAGCCAAAGCGCTACGCCGACGGTAAAACAGCCGTACATGGCCAGTGAAATGCCCGACACATCGCGGGTTTTAAAGGTGTGCAGCGCCTGCGGCACAAAACTCAGGGTGGTCAGGCTGGCGGCCAGGTAGCCAATCAGTTCTTGTGACAGCATGGCGGCTCCAGTGCGGCGCTCAAGGGCGCTGGGTGGGTGGGGTGGGCGCAGCGCCCAGGTCTTGCGTGGCCCAGTTGACCAGCGCCTCCAGCGCGGGGCGTGCCGCTGCGGCGTTGGGGTGGTTGGCAATGGCCACCAGCACATAGCGCCTGCCGCTGGCGGCATGCACATAGCCGGCAATGCCCGTGACGTTGCGCAGGCTGCCCGTTTTCAGGTGTGCTTGCCCAGTGGCGCTTTGGCCCTTGATGCGGCGCAACGTGCCGTCTACCCCCGCAATCGGCAACGACGACACCAAGTCGGGCATCAGCGGCGAGGCCCAGGCGTGTTGCAGCAGCGCGGCCAGTGCCTGGGCGCTGATGCGTTCGCTGCGCGACAGGCCCGAGCCGTTGTCCAGCGTGGGCGGCGGCGCATCAGGCAGGCGGTTTTTCCACCACGCACCCAGCACTTCGCGCGAGCCCGTCAGCGTGCCCAGGCCTTTGGCTTGCAAGCTGAGCGTGAGAAACAGCTGCTGCGCCATCACGTTGTTGCTGAACTTGTTGATGTCGCGAATAAGCTCGGCAAGTGCGGGAGAGGCGTGCTGAAAAGCGGGCGTCAGGCCAGGCGGGACACGGCCATCACGCACTTTGCCGCTTAATTTGCCACCCATCTCTTGCCACAGGCTTTGTACGGCGCGCGCGGCATAGCTCTTGGGGTCGGCATAGGCTACTGGCCAGACTTTTTCACCGCAATTGGCGCCCAGGCTGCCGCCCAATTGGATGCGCGCCGGATCGCTGAAATCGGCCTTGAGGGCGGCGCGCCAGTCGCCGCAGTCGAGTGCATTCAGGGGTATCCGCGCAGGGGCCTGCACACCGGCCAGCGCGGGCTCGTAGCTGATGCTGGCAAAGCCATTGGCACGGTCGGGCGTGAAGGTCATCAGCACCGATTTGAAATTGAGCAGCAGCGCATCGGGCGCGGCGTTGTAGGGCCGCAGCGGCTCGCCGTCAAACTCGCCGGGCG
>JAKFVA010000060.1 GCA_021732385.1 Burkholderiales bacterium
GCCCACGCTCGGTTACTTGACGCACCGCTTCAGCCTTGAATTCGGCCGGGTATCTCACTGTCTTCATGGCTATCACTCCAGTTCAATTTAGACCTTAACAGGTGTCTATTGAAGCGGGTGAAGTCCAGCAAGCCAAGGTAATGGAAGACGACATGCTTGGTGATTTTCAAGACATCTTGATCGACACCTTGCCTTCCAAACTGATAGAGCGGTGCTTTGGTAGGCTTCTTGCTCGGCGCACTAACGATCAAATCGGCCTGATCAGTGCATTTGTCAGGAATATCGATGATCCCAACCGCGCGATGTGGTACCCGCAGGGCCAAGAAGCGCGACTCAACAGCAATCTTCGTCTGGAAGCACTGGACAGGCTCGCTGCGTACTTCAATGAGAATGCTCACCAGTTCCTCGCAACACCTCGCCATGATTCGGATCGATGGGCCAAAGGTAGCTAGCGATCGATATGCTTTTCATAGCATTTCATGTACATGCGACGCTGATCAGATGCCGAATTGACATAAAAGCAGCGTGCCCCGTTAAACTTCTTCCCATGCGTCCCTCACAAGCCCTGTCCCTGCACCGCACGCAAATCCGCGAGATTGCGCTGCGCCACCGCGTGCGCGATGTGCGGGTGTTTGGCTCGGCTCTACATGGTGACGACGTTGATGGCAGCGATCTGGACTTGCTGGTGGAGCCCACTGCGCAGACCACGCTGATGGACATTGGCGCCATTCGCTTTGAGTTGAAGCAGCTGCTGGGAATGGATGTGGATGTGCTGACGCCCAACAGCCTGCCAGCCAGTTTTCGCGCGCAGGTGCTGCACGAGGCCCAAGCGGTATGAGCCGTGCGCACCCGCTCCGGGTGGCGGACTACCTTGGGCACATTCTGGAGGCCGTTGGCAACATTCAGGATTACACGGCTGGCATGACCATGGATGACTTCATGGCTGACCGCAAAACCTGCGACGCCGTGATTCGCAACCTGGAAGTGATTGGCGAGGCTTGCAACAACGTCGTCAAGAATCACCCTGACTTTGCGGGGCAGCATGGCACAGTGCCATGGGGGTTTGCGTACGAAATGCGCAATGCCTTGGCGCATGGCTACTTCACGGTGGACCTGGCCATCGTGTGGCAAACCATTCAGAATGATCTGCCTTTGCTTAAAACGCAAGTTTCGGCGTTGCGCTGAAACCCGTCGCGTGCCGCCTCACCGATAAAACGCCTCCACCCGTCCCTTCAGCGTAATCAGCAGCGGCTTGCCCTTGCGGTCCAGCGTTTTGCCTGCGGCCACTTTGATCCAGCCTTCGCTGATGCAGTATTCGTCCACATCAAAACGCGCCTTGCCGTTGAAGGTGATGCCGATTTCGCGCTCGAACACTGTGGGGTGGTAGTGCGGGCTGCGCGGGTCGGTGCTCAGGCGGTCGGGCAGCGTGGGGGCTGCGGGCAGCGCAGGCGCGGTGGCGGCTGGAGCCGTATCTGGGACAGTGGTGGTTGGGTTGTGAGCTTCGTTCATAGCATTCCTTTGGTCTGATTTTCCACCAGCTTCGTTTCCAGCAATTTCACCAGCGTGTGCAGCACGCGGTTGGCGGGGGTGGGCACGCCCAGCGCCTCACCGCGCGCCACCACATAGCCGTTGAGGTGGTCGATTTCGCTGGGTTTGCCGCGCGCCAGGTCTTGCGCGGTGGATGAAAACTGGCCCTGCATGGTTTCGGCAATGCGGCGCACGGCGGCGTCAACTGCTGCCGCGCCGCCCGGAATCTGCACGCCGTCGGCCTGCGCCACGGCCAGGCACTCGGCCACCACGTCGCGCATCACCGCCTGCACACCGGGGGCCAACACCATTGGCCCATACGGTATTTGTGCAATGGCCGAGAGCGCGTTGTAAGCGCAGTTCAACACCAGCTTGGCCCACAGTGCACCGCGCACATTGTTTGAAATTTCAGTGGGAATGCCCGCAGCAGCAAACTGCTGCGCCAGCCCTTGACTGCCAAGGCTTGCACAGCCAGATGCGCCTTGTGCAGCCGCGCCCCAGGGTTCCAGCACCAATTCCCCGCGCCCGTGGTGGCGCACATGGCCAGGGCCGGCCATTTCAGTGGCCACATACACCACAGCAGCGGCCACCATGTGGTGGGCCAGCAGGGGGCGCAGGCGCTCGGCGTTGTCTACCCCGTTTTGCAGGCTCAGCAGCACGGTGCCAGCGGCCAAGTGCGGCAGCAGGCTGGCCGCAGCCGATGCCGTGTCGGTGGACTTGACGCAAAACAGCACTACATCTGCGCCTTGCGCCGCGCTGGGCTCGGTGCTGGCAGCCAGCGGCACCTGCGCGTCAAAGCTTTGGGTTTGCAGGCGCAGGCCATTGGCGGCAATGGCCGCCACATGCGATGCGCGGCCAATCAGCGTGACCGCATGCCCGGCGCGCGCCAGCATGCCGCCGTAGTAGCAGCCCACAGCGCCTGCGCCCATGACGGCAATTTTTAGGCAAGGCGGCGGCTTGGATGGTGTGTGGGGTGTCATGCACAGAGCGTAGCAAAAACGCCCTGAACTGGCTTACCATCTCAGCGTTCTCTCCCACCCAACCACTCACGGAGGCCACATGGCAAAAGGCGACCAAAAAAGCAACAAAATGGCAAAAAAGCCCAAGAAAGACACCTCACCACCCAAAGAGGGCACTTCAGACCGGCCCACACAGCCCACAACCACCGTTGTGCCGCGTGGAAAGCTAAAAAATAAATAACCAAGCCGTTTTTTGCGTGCCAAATAGGGGATTGCTAAACAGGTATTGAAACAGACGAATTCCAAAGTCGATAATTGACAGCCCAACTGTTCAAAGGTTTGAGCGGGCAATTGAGTTTACGGTTGAAGATGAACAACAGCGAGTCGCGCAAGTT
>JAKFVA010000033.1 GCA_021732385.1 Burkholderiales bacterium
CGGTGGGGGCCGACTGCTTGGCGCGCTCTTGTGTGCGCTTTTCGCGGTACAGCACATAGGCGCGGGCAATTTCGTGGTGGCTGCTGCGCATCAGCGCCAGTTCCACATGGTCTTGCACGTCTTCAATTTGGAAGGTGCCGCCGCCTGGCCGCGAACGCATCAGCGCGCGCATTACCGCCTGCGTCAGGCCGTCAACGGTTTCACGCACGCTAGCCGATGCCGCGCCCTGAGTGCCATGCACAGCCAGAAAAGCCTTCATCATGGCCACGGCAATTTTGTTGGGTTCAAACGGCACCACAGCGCCGTTGCGCCGGATGATCTGGTAGTTGGCCAATGGGTTAACCGCGGCAGCCGAGCCTGTTGGGCGTGCAGCAGGGGTTGTAATGCCGGGGTTAATGGCTGGGGTCACGGCGATTTGCATGGCAGAGTCTTTGACTTGTTTTGTTAGGCAGGGCGGGCGTTGTCCGGATTCGCAATACACAGGCGGTCAGAGGCGCTAAAGGCATTCAATTTTCAGAAGTCAACTAAATGAATTTTGTGTCTGGAGGCGTTGGTCGTAGACACTAGATGTAGTGTACGCATAAATCTGTACTACTAGGGGTAGTGTTTCAGCCAGTTACAAGGCAACTTCACAAGCGTCAACTTGAAGACCAAACTTTTTTCAAAAAAGCGGTAAAAAGCTGCTTGCAATATGACTGCTTTTAGGCCGCTGATTGCTGGCAGGCCAATGGGCTACAAGTCGCCAGCCCAAGTCAGTCTGGTGGAAAACAGGTGGCTGGCCAGGCCAGCGCATTACGCAAGCGCCGCCAGTCGAAACCAGGCCCCGGATCTTGCTTTCTTCCGGGGGCAATGTGTTCGTGCCCCGCAATGTGAGCAATCGGGTGAGCTTGCGTCAGGGCAGCACAAAGGCTCGCTAGGCTTTCGTATTGCGCTGCCTCAAAAGGCCCACCTTCCAAGCCCTCAAGCTCAATGCCGACGGAATCGTCATTGCAGTTGTCACGGCCTCGGTAATATGACGTGCCCGCGTGCCAGGCGCGGTCGTAGCAGCTGACAAACTGCCAGAGCGCGCCAGTGCGGCAAATATAAAAGTGCGCTGACACTGCAATGCCGCGGATGGTGTCAAAGTAAGGGTCACGCTCCCAGTCCAGCGTGTTGGTGAACAATTGCTGCACGGCGTCACCACCATAGTGACCCGGTGGCAGGCTGATCGAGTGCAGTACCAGCAGGTCCACACAGGCATCTGCTGGCCGCGGGCCAAAATTGGGTGATGGCTCATGCCGCGCGTGGCGGTACCAGCCACGTTGCCACAGTGCATCAGCGGGCATCTCAGGCCGTGGCTTCGTCACCAGTTTCATCGCTTTGCGGGGTGGCAATGTTCAGGCGCGCAATTCGGTAGCGGATCTGCCGCAGGCTGAGGCCCAGCTGTGCCGCCGCAGCCGTACGGTTGAAGTGGGTGTCGTGTAAAGTTTGCACCAAAATCTTGCGCTCTTCATGGTCAAGGTAGGCTTGCAAATCACGCGGCAGGCTTGACAAGCCGCTGGCTGATTCCAGTTGATGATCTGTTGGTGCATTGCCGGTCGACAAATGCCGTTCGGGTGGCTTGGAGGCAGTTTGTTCCAGGTCAAGTTGCAGCGGGCCGCCATCATTCAGGGCCATGGCGCGGTGCAGCAAATTCTCCAATTCACGCACATTGCCTTGTAATGGCAAATTGGCTAGGCGTGTCAGCGCCTCGGGGGCCAGTTGGGGTGTGGGCACACCGGACTCTTGCGCAATGCGCGTCAGCAGCGCGGTGCACAGCGCTGGCAAGTCGCCGCGGCGCTCGCGCAGCGGGGGTATTACGATATCAATCACGTTTAGCCGGTAATAAAGGTCTTGCCTAAAGCGCCCGGCGCGGGTTTCAAGGGCAAGGTTTTTGTGGCTGGCGCTAACGATGCGCACATCGACGTTGTCTTCCTGCGTTGAACCCAACGCTCGCACGCGCCGCTCCTGGATGGCACGCAACAGTTTGGACTGCATGGCGAGCGGCAGGTCGCCAATCTCGTCAAGAAACAGGGTGCCACCACGCGCTACCTGAAAATACCCCTCGCGGTCTTGCGCGGCACCGGTGTAGGCGCCTTTTTTACTGCCAAAGAACTCGGCCTCCAGCAAGTTTTCAGGAATCGCGCCGCAGTTAACGGCAACAAAGGCCGCTTTGGTGCGGTGGCTGCATGCGTGAATGGCGCGGGCTACCAATTCTTTGCCGGTGCCCGATTCGCCGTGAATGAGAACCGGAGCCATGCTTCGCGCTACCTTGGCAATGCGTTCCTTGACGCTTTGGATGGCGGCCGAGTGGCCTGCCAGTCGGGCCAGCGCAGAGTCTGCACTGGCTGCTGATGCCGTGACATCGGTGGCAGACGGATTGCGCGGCTCACCCCGCATTGGATTGGCATCTTTGACTTTGCCTGACTTATTTGGCACGACCTGACCCTGAACAGCCGAGGCCACTACCGAGCGGAACTGTTTCAAATCCACAGGCTTGGTGAGGTAGTCAAAAGCACCGGCCCGCAGTGCTTCCACCGCGTTGTCGGCGGAGCCGTAGGCTGTCATCACGATGCAGCGCTCGCTGCGTTGTT